>NZ_JAZHPL010000004.1:640911-973733 GCF_036919435.1 Arsenophonus sp. PmNCSU2021_1
AGTTAACCGTCCATCGTCTGGTGAGCATCACGGCAAAACCCTTTAAGGGCACCGGGACGGAACTCGGTGTCGCCGAGGTCTCCGGTAAAAAAGGCGACAGCGTACCGATTAATGTGCTGGGCATCATGGCGGTAGAAGCCGGTGCCGCGATTAGCGCCGGTGAACTGCTCAAGGCCGACAGTGAAGGCCGGGTGGTATCAGAAAGCGCATTAACCGGTGGCGGGCTGCCCGCTTCAACGGTGGGCGTGGCCCTGGATGCCGCCACCGCCGCTGGCGAGATTATCCGCATGGTCAGAGGTATCTGATGGCCTACTGCACGTTGGAGGATATCGGGCAATTGCTCTCACACCATACGCTGGTTCGGTTGACGCAGGATGTCTCAGGCGAAGCGCTGATGGGTAGCCTGCCCAATGTGATTCACGACAAGGTGCTGAGCGACGCTATCCGCTATGCCGATGAGCTGATTGATGCTGATCTGCGCGGGCGTTACGTCTTGCCGCTGCAGACCGTTCCCACGGTACTGCGCGATATGGCGGTCAATCTGGTGACGCATCGATTGTACCTGCGTCGTCCCGAAGGCCAACTGCCCGAGGCGATAAAAGAGGTGTATCGCGGCAGCCTGAAAATGCTGGAAGCCTTGCGTGACGGAAAATTGACGTTAGGTATCGCCGCAAGTGGTCAGGTGCTCCCCGAGCCGGGGGCTTTTCATGTCCGCGCCCGTCCGGCGCGCTTTAGCGGCCCCGGCGGCTTACTGGAGGACTTTGAATGACGCTCGATATCATGCGCGCCCTCCTGGGCCTGCTGAAACAGCGGTTGCCGCAACTGGACGTCACCTTCTTTCCTGAGCAGCCGGAACGCTTTCATCTCAATCATCCGCTCGGCGCGGTGCTGCTCAGTTTTGCCCGCTCGCGTTTTGGCGACATTCAGGATGTGGGTAGGGTGTTTCAGCCGCGGGTGCTGCATTTCACGCTGACCTTGGTGATGCGCCAGCTTAACGGTAACGAGGGGGCGATTGCCCTGCTCGATACCCTGCGTCAGGCGGTGGGCGGCTTTATGCCGCCGGACTGTCGCCGCCCACTGTGGCTGATTGATGAGGTTTTTTTGGGGCAATCGGAGGGTTTATGGCAATACGCGCTGACGGTCGCGACAGAAACCTGGTTTGTGCAGGACGCCCCGCACGACGCCTTACCGCGTACTCGGGAAGAGTTCATGAAGACAGAAAGTAATGAGGTGGTCTATGGCGAAGTTTCGCTACAACGGTGAATCCCCGAATGGGGCCCCCCTGCGTCTGGCTGATGGCCGTACCCAGGATGTGATGTTTTATCCCGGTCAGGTGGTCGATGTGCCGGTCGATCATCCGTTTATTGTCTCGCTGGAAGCGCAGGGCTATCTGACTTTTCTGGGCTTTGATTATCCCGATCCGCCCGTTGAACCGGCAAAACCGTTGACTGATTTTGAACAACGATCACAACAGGCTCAACAGCCGACCGGCAAACCGGCCCGTTATCGTTATGACGGCGAACAGATGGGGGGTGCTTCATTACGTTTACCGGATGGCCGCATCCTGGATGTGATGTTCTGGCCGGGTCAGGAAGTGACCTTGCCGATGGATAACGATTATGTGCTGGGGCTGGAAGCCCAGGGCTATTTAACCTTTCTGGGTCAGGAAGCAGAAACCCCCGTCAAACCCATCGTGGCTGCACCGTTGGCACCGGCAATCACCTCATCGGGCGACACCGCTGCTCCCCGCCCTGATGAGGCCAAACCCGTCGAAGTGCCGGTCAGCTCATCGTTAGCGATGCCCGCCAGAAAACGCGGCAAAGTACCAGCAGACACCAAAAGTAACGAGGTCACCCCATGAGTAGAGAACACCATCACGGCGTCGATACGCTGGAAATTGAACGCGGGACCCGTCCGGTCAAAACGGGAAAATCGTCCGTGATTGGCCTGGTCGGTACCGCGCCCAAAGGCCCGGTCAATACCCTGACCCTGTGCCTGTCGGAAGAGGATGCGGCGCAGTTTGGCGATGAGCGAAGTGGATTTACCCTGCCACAGGCATTGCGCGCTATCTATGACCACGGTGTCGGGACCGTTTTGGTGGTCAATGTGTTTGACCCCAAAAGCCATCAGAAAACGATAACCGCAGAAAGTGTCACCTTCGATAGCACGCACCACAGTGCCACACTGAGCCAGTTACCCGTGGGCGATATGGTGGTGAAAAGCGTCGATGGGCAGACCCCCTATCAGGTGGCGACCGACTATACCATGGCCGCCGCAACGGGCAACGTCACCCGTGTTACCACCGGCGGTATTGCCCAGGGGGCCACCGTCAGTGTGACCTATAACACCCCGGATGTCTCAAAAATCACCGCCGCTGACGTTTTGGGTGCCACCAATGCCGCCGACCAGCGTACCGGCATGAAAGCACTGGAAAATGCCGACAGCCTGTTTGGCTTTCGCCCAAAGCTGCTGATTGTGCCCGGCTTCTCGCACCAAAATGCGGTGGCTGCCGCCATGATTGCCCTGGCGCACCCCTGTGAAGCCATCGCCTATATTGATGCGCCTGCGGGGACGACGTTTGCCCAGGCGATAGCCGGACGCGGGCCACAAGGCACCATTAATTTTAATACCGCCTCTGACCGGGTACGCCTGTGTTATCCGCAGGTCAAGGTCTATGACAAGGCGACGAATCAGAATCGTCTGGAGCCGCTCTCAGCGCGCGCGGCGGGCCTGCGGGCAAAAATTGACCGGGAAAAAGGGTTCTGGTGGTCGTCTTCCAATCAGGAATTGATGGGCATTGTCGGGATTGAGCGCCCGTTAAGTGCGCGCATTGATGATGCCAATAGCGAGGTCAATCTGCTTAACCAGAACGGCATTACCACGGTGTTTAACCGCTTTGGTAGCGGATTACGCCTGTGGGGCAATCGCACCGCGGCCTGGCCGACCGTGACGCATCTGAAGAATTTTGAAAATGTGCGGCGCACCGGGGATATGATTAATGAATCTATCCGCCATTTCAGTCTGCAATATATTGATCGCCCCATTAATCAGGGGCTGATTGATGCGCTGACCGAATCCGTGAATGGCTATGGTCGGAGGTTGATTGCCGATGGGGCGCTGCTGGGTTTTCACTGCTGGTATGACCCGGCGAAGAACACCAAGGATGCGCTCAGTCTGGGGCAGTTGAAACTGAATTACAAATACACCCCACCGCCGCCGATGGAGCACCTGACCTTTGAGACGGAAATCACTAATGACTATCTCACCTTCCTGAAAAGTGGGGTTTCCACATGAGCGTGACGCACAGGGTCAATAAGATAACGATAAGGAGGAGATGATGGCGGGCAATGCACTGCATTTTATGACCAATGCCAACGTCTACCTGGACGGCAATAGCCTGATAGGTCGGGAAAAAGAAATCAAGCTACCGGAAATCAACGTGGTGCAGCAGGAGCATCAGGCGCTGGGGATGATAGGCAAAATTCAGTTACCGGCGGGGTTTGACAAGCTGGAAGGGGAGATTCACTGGACCAGCCTGTATGAAGAAGTGGCGCTGCGTACCGCCAATCCCTTCAAGGCGTATCCGCTGCAATGTCGCGGTAGCCTGCAGCGCTATAACCCGGCACAGGGTCGCCAGGATGAATTACCCGTCGCGGTGTTTATGACGGTGATGTTCAGCAAAAATAGTCTGGGCAGCTTTAAGCAGCATGAGGTGCCGGAGATGAGCAGCAGTTTTACCTGCAGCTATATCAAGCAGGTGATGGATGGCCAGGTGCTGCTGGAGCTGGATGTGATCGCCAATATTTTTAAAATCAACGGTGAAGATATGCTCACCGATTATCGCGCCAATCTGGGCGCTTGACAGTAACAGGTAAGGAATAACCCTCATGACACCGTCTTTACATTACACCTTGCAATACCCTTATGCCCTGGGCAGTGGTGAAAGGCTAACCCAGGTCAGCTTAAACCGGCTCAAGGTCAGTGACATCAAGGCGGTACGCCGCTTAAGTGAAAACGCCAATGACTGGGACAGTCTGTTGATTGCCCGTATGACCGGCCTGATACCGGAAGATATCGACAATATGGATTTGGTGGATTATCAGCAGTTGCAAGACCACTTTCGCCAGTTTGCGGGGCTGGATGCACTCGCCGAAGGCGCTGCGTCAGGCGCAGGCCCTGTTGGCGAGATGGTTCCGTTGGCAGCCGAGTGAGCTGGATGCGCTGACCGTGGTGGAATTTGAGGACTATTTACAGGAAGCCGCCGCCCAAATCCGGCAGGAGCACGGGCAACGCGGGACAAGTACTTAACCGTTAATCAGACGTAACACAGGCAGGTGACTCGGTGGCCAACACATTTTCGATTGGGGGTGGTGATTAAGGGGGCGGTGGCCAGTGCCTTTCGCTCGGCGATGGGTGACTCCCGACGTAGCCTCAATCTGTTAGGGGACACCACCCGTCGTCTGCAGACTCGTCAGCAACAACTGACCCAGGCAATGACCCGCTACGGTCAGTTGGGCGGTCAGGCTGCGCGTAACCTTAATAGCGAGCTGGGTCGGGTGGGTCAGACACTTTCCCGTCTCGAGCAACAGCATCGCCGTTTGCATCACACTATGATGGCCAGTCAGATTGCCGGGCAACAACGACAGGCCCTGATGGGGCAAGGACTGGCGTTAGGGGCCACCACGGCGGCAGCGGTGGGCGCGGTCGCGCCGTCTGTCAAGCAGTCGATGACCTTTCAGGACAATCTGGTCGATATGGGTATCACCGCCGGTTACGACGGTGCCACCCAGGCGGCGCTGGGTAAAGATATCCGCGCCTGGAGCCAGCAATACAACCAGACGCAGGATGATTTACAGGCCGCCACCCGTGCGCTTATTGGCAATAACATTGACAGCCTGGACGCTATTCGCGCCTACCTGCCACACATCGCCCGCGGCGCAACCGCCACCCGCACCTCCGCTGAACTGTGGGCACAGGCGGCGGTGACCACCCAGCAGTGGTTGGGCATTGCCGCGAAAGATTTTGCTGTGGTACAGAACATCATGGCGCAAGGGGGTAAGGCTGGGTCATTTGAAATCGCTGACCAGGTGAAGTGGTTGCCGGAGCTGGCACCACAAATGGCCAACATAGCCCAGGGTAAAGCGGCGGTGGCCGAGATGGTCGCTGCCTTGCAGGTAGCCAAAATGGGTGCCGGTAGCACCGATAAAGCGGCGAACAATTTCAATAACTTTCTGGAAAAACTGTACGCCCCTGAAACTAAAAAACGTTTTGGTGATGTCGGTATCGATATTGAAAAATCACTCATGCAGCAAAAAGCGCACGGGATTTCGCCGATTGAAGGGATGATGAATACCCTGCAAACCTATCTGGCGCAAAAGAGTCCCGAGGCGCTGGCGCAATTTAAATCAGCGATGGCGCTGCAGGACGATACCGCCCGCGATAAAGCGTTACTGGCCCTGCAGCAGAACTTTGGCTTAGGTGAACTGTTTGCCGATATGCAGGTGATGGCCTTTGTGCGTCCGATGCTGGCCAATATGGACAAGTACCGGCAAATCCGCGCCCAGGCCCTGGCGGCCGCGGACAAGGATGTATTAGGCAGTGACTATAAAAAACGGCTTGAATCCCCCATTGAACAGATGAAAAAGTTAGGCATTGCCAGTCAGGATTTGTCGCTGAGTCTCGGTGATGCACTAAAACCAGCGGTAGAGAATTTAGCCGCCACGGTACTCCCTTATGTGAACGCCGCCAATGCCTGGGTCAAAACCCACCCCCAGCTGGTCAGTGGTATGGCTAAAACGGTGGGCGCGCTCCTGTTGTTTAAGGGGGGATTGTTGGCCACAAGGTTGGCGTTCAATCTGCTGGGTTCGCCGATACGCCTGCTGTGGGGCGGGTTTACCCGGCTGCGTACCGGTTGGTTATTACTCAGCACCGCCTTTGGCATGGGTGGGCGCTTAAGCCGCTTCGCGGGCAGTGCGGGACGATTAGGTAAGGTGTTGGCCGGCGGACTGGTGACGGGCCTGCGCCTCGCCGGACACGCACTGCTGTGGCTGGGGCGGGCACTGATGTTTACCCCTATCGGCCTGACTATCACCGCGATTGCCGCCGGCGCTTACCTGATTGTCCGCTACTGGACGCCGATAAGCGCTTTCTTTCAGGCCCGTTGGGCCGAGGTGAAACAGGCGTTTTCCGGCGGTATTGCGGGCGTTGGGGCACTTATCCTTAACTGGTCGCCAGTGGGTCTGTTCTATAAAGCCTTTGCCGGGGTGATGAGCTATTTCCATGTTGAACTGCCCGCCCATTTTACCGATGCGGGTCGCCAGCTGATTGAGGGTCTGGTCAACGGGATCAAGAGTCGTTTAACCGCCGCCAAAGAGACGATTGTCCATTTTGGTGACAGTGTGTCGGGCTGGTTTAAGGAAACGCTGGGGATCCACAGCCCTTCTCGTGTTTTCGCCGGATTGGGGGACAATATTGTGCAGGGGGCGGTGCTGGGCATTACCCGCACCACGCCCGCGTTAGAACGCGCCGTCGGCGGCCTGATGCCGCTGATGCAACCGCCGTCCCCGCGTGTGCCCCACTGGCCTGATACCCCGATCTCCCCTGCCGGTCAGGGGAAGGCTTTTTCAGGCATGCAGATCACCTTTGCGCCGCAGATTGTGATGAACGGTCAGTCGCAGACGACCCCGGCGGCGTTGCGTGATGCATTGGCTATCAGTGTGCGTGAGCTGGAAAAAACGCCTGGCGCAGCTGATGCACCAACAACAACGGCGGGCCTTTCACTGATGCTGGCGATACTCGGTGAGATTGAAGTGCAGTTACAGACCGGCTTTACCGCGCTGGAAGCCATCCTTGGCGGTGAGTTTGCCGAGCAGGCGCGCATTGGCCGTAAACCGGGTCTGCAGTGGGTCGGCGACAAGTGCGATGAATACAGTTTAAGCGTGCGGTTTCATCAGCAGTACTGTCAACCGACCGCGCAATGGCAACGGCTACAGGCCGCCTGTCGTGCCCACCAGGCACTGGCGTTTGTGCTCGGCAATGGCGAGTACCTGGGGCATTTTGTGATCACCACGCTTACCGGTCGTACGGTGTTGGCGCATGCCGACGGTATCGCCCAATGCCTGGAGGTCGATATCAGTCTGCGTGAATTTACCGGCGATCTGCGCCAACCACTTAAGCCGCCGGCGATGGCCACGACACTGAACAGAAAAGCCGCCGGGCTAACCCGGGCAATAGCCACCGGTACACCGCTATCGCGGGCGGTGGGGTCTGGCCCGTCAGGCGCAGTCGGCACTGGCCACGGCCTCACAGGCGATCCGGGTGGTGCGCCAGATGAAAACGGATCCGGTCGCGGCGTTAACGCGCCTCCCTGGGGTCATTACTAGCTTAGGTGAGGTGGCCACCCCGTTGATACAGGCGCAGCCGTTGTTGGCCGGCCTGGAAGCCCATTTTCCTGCGGCCAGTCAGCTGACCCGAGCGGCGGGCAAGGTGGCGACCACGGCCAGCCAGGCGAAAAACACGCTCAGTGCTCTGACCCCCGGTACCGGCCAGGCACTGCCCGGTGCACTGGATACGGTGGCCGGTCAGGTGGGCGGTGCCCTCAGTACCTGGAACGACGTCACCCCGCTGCTGAGCCGTCTGACGAGCCATCTGGTGACGCGCCGCTAAAGGAGAACAGGACGATGTTTGCAAGCCAACAGGAAGAAGAACATAAGCCAGGTGTCTGGCAGCATATTACCCGTGAGGGCGAGCGCTGGGATACGCTGGCCGCCTACTATTACGGTGACGCATTGGGCTATGTGCGGATCATTGCCGCCAATCCTGATATCCCCATTACACCGGTGTTGCCTGCCGGCATCACCCTGGCTATCCCGTTGATTAACGCACAGGACAGCGTTGAGGAGACACCGCCATGGTTGCGTTAATGACACAACGACAGCAGGCGGTACCGGCCCCGACCTGGACCCTGCATTATGGCCAAAAGGACATCACGCACGATATCACCCCGGACGTGCTCGGGATCCGCTTTACCGATCAGCTCAGTGGCCAGTCTGATGAGCTGACGGTCGAACTGGAAGACAGCGCCGGGCGCTGGCGTGGGGCCTGGTATCCGGGTAAAGGCGACACGCTCTCATTGGCGCTCGGCAGGGTCGGCGCGCCATTACGTCCCTGTGGCACCTTTTCGATTGATGAAATAGAGCTTAGTGGCCCGCCGGATACGGTGTCGCTGCGTGGGTTATCCGCTTCGGTGACCACCGCGCTGCGAACCCGGAGCTACCGGGCGTTTGAGCAGACCAGCCTGGCGGCCATCGCCCGGCGGATTGCCCCAAAAACACCACCTGACACTGGAAGGGCTGATTGCGCCGCTGCCCCTTGACAGGGTCACGCAGCAACATGAAACCGACCTGGCTTTTTTGCGCCGGCTGGCGGAGGAGTACGGCTATATCGTTAAAGTCACGCCGAGCAGGCTGATTTTTTCTGAGCGCATCAGATTGCGAGAAGCCTCGCCAGTTAACGTCATTACCCCGCAAGCCGTCAGTCATTACAGCCTGCGCGATACGCTTAACCGTATCTACCAGCAGGGCAAGGTGAAATACCAGGACAGCCAGCGCAAACAACTGGTCACGGTCGGTATCAAGGCCGATGGCACGATAGGCGACGTGGCGCGAGAAACGGCGCCTCAAAAACAGGGACGTTCAACCAGCGCCGATACCTTAAGACTGCACAGCCGGGCACGGAGCCGGGAAGAAGCGACTGCCAAGGTGTGTGCGGGGCTGAACCGGCATAATGAATATCAACGGGTGGCGACGGTAGCGCTGGCGGGCAATACGGCGTATCAAGCCGGGTTAACCGTGCGCCTGGCCGATTTTGGTCGCCTGTCCGGGGTGTGGCTTATCACCGAAGTCCGCCATGCCCTGTCGCGCCAAAGCGGGTACACCTGTGAACTCACCTTGGGCCAGGGGCCGATGGCGCGCATGAACAGGAAAACGATTCGCGCGGATCAGTCGGCGACCCCACCGGTGATGGGGGTGAAAGCCGATGGCAGCGTGGGGCCGCTGAGTGAAAAAGAGATGACAATCGGAGAAAAGCCACCATGAAAGCACTGCAATTGATGTTCGGTACCATCAGCCAGATTGATGAGCAAAACGTCCGGGTACGGGTACGGCTGCCGACCTGTGATAACCTGCGCACCGCCTGGTTGCCGGTATTGCAACGCAACACCCAGGATAACAAGGATTACGGGCTACCGGATTTAGGTGAACAGGTGAGTCTGCTGCTGGATGCTGACGGTGATGACGGCGTGGTGTTAGGGGCGGTGTATTCCGAGGTAGACCCCCCCACGGTGGCAAACCGCGATAAACGTCGGGTGGATTTTGCCGACGGGACTTTTGTCGAGTATGACCGCAAAAACCACGCGATGGCTATCGGGGGCGAGATACAGGCCCTGACGCTGACCACCCAGACCACGGTGCTGATTCAAACGCAAAATGCGACGGTGAAGGCAAGTAAAACCCTGTTTTTGGATGCACCCGATACGGTCGCGACGGGCAACCTGACGGTGCAAAAGCAACTGACGTACCAGGGCGGCATGAGCGGTTCGGGCGGCAGTGGCGCGACAGCCATCATTGACGGCACGCTCCAGGCCAGCGGCGATATCCAGGCAGGTCGGGTGTCGCTGCAAGAGCATCAACATAGCAACGGGCATGACGGTAAACCCACCGGCAAGCCGTTATAAGTGAGGGAGGAACGCGTTTGATGAACACAATGACCGTCCTCAGCGCCGCAGACTGGCAACCCGCGCTGCATGCATCGGGTGAGCGGGTCAGTGGCGTCGAAGATATTCAGCAGTGCCTGCGACTGATTTTAGGCACCCCAAAAGGCAGCGACCCGCATCGACCGGATTTTGGCAGTGACCTGCATCGCTATCTGGATATGCCGGTTGAGCGGGCCTTGCCGCATGTGGTACGGGAAACGGTGGAGGCCATCAGGCGCTGGGAGCCCCGATGCGAATTACATCAGGTGCGGCTTAATGCGCAGGGTGAGCGGGTGAATCTCCTGCTGCGCTGGCGACTGCCGGGCAGTCAGGTCAACGCACAAACGGAGGTGGCATGGCGTTAACCCTCGAGAAGCCGGTTTTTATTGCAGCGGATGCGCAGACCATTACCCGCGAGATGATCACGGACTATGAAGCGGCCAGCGGCAAGACCCTGTGGCCGGCGCAGGCTGAGCGGCTATTGATTGACCTGTTCGCCTACCGGGAAACCCTGGTGCGCAGTGCCATTCAATCCGCCGCCGAACAAAACCTGGTGGCCTTTGCCCGTGCGCCAATGCTGGATTATCTGGCCGAGCTGGTCGGCGTTTACCGTCTACCGGCTCAACGGGCACGCACCACGGTGGAATTTTCACTGGCGGCCCCGCCCTCGGTGACGATACCGATACCAGCCGGCACACGGCTCAGCGCCACGGACAGCCTGCTATTTACCACCGACAGCGAAGTCAGGCTGACGCCGACGGCATCCACGGTGACGGTGAGTGCGACCTGCAGCGAGGCGGGAACAAAGGGTAACGGTTGGCAACCGGCGCAAATCAGCACCCTGATGGAGGCCATCGATGACGGGGATATTCAGGTCACCAATACCACGCCAAGCGAAGGCGGCTCAGACGCGGAGGATGATGAGCATCTACGCAACCGTATCCGTCTGGCTCCGGCGTCCTTCAGTACCGCCGGTTCCCGTGAAGCGTACCGTTTTCATGCCATGAGTGCCCATCCGGGGATTTGTGATGTGGCGGTGACCCGCCCGAAACCCGGCACGGTCAATCTATATCCGCTGCTGACCAGCGGGCTGCCGGACAAGACGGTGCTCAGCCTGGTGACGGCCCTGTGCTCGGAAGAGCGGGTGCGCCCGCTGAATGATACAGTGCAGGTGCTGACCCCTGAAAAGGTTGACTATACGATTAGTGCGCAACTGACCTGTTATGCCAGCCAGCCGGGCGAGCCGGTACTGAAACAGGCGCGGCAGGCCGCTGAGCAGTATGCGGCAAGCCAGGCTAAACAGCTGGGTCGGGATATTGTGCCCAGCCAGATTATCGCGGCACTCTCGGTCCCCGGCGTTTACCGGGTGCAGCTCACGAGTTTCACTACCCTTGAGCCGACGGTACTGGCCGCGCAGCAATGGGCGCATTGTAGCGACATTCAGTTGACCCTGGGCACGGAGAGCGGCGATGACCGATAACAGCCTGTTACCGCCGCTGCTGGCGGCAGAGAGCCATTTTCAGGCGCTGGCGGCACAGGCCGCGCGGTTGCAGCAGATTGACCTGACGCCGCTGCTGGTTTATCTGCTGGATATGACCGAGGCGTCGGCCTTGCCCTGGCTGGCAGAGCAGCTGGCGTTAACCGGGGTCAATGGCTGGTCTCTGGCAGAATCGGATGATGCGCGCCGGGCGATGCTGAAATCGGCCATCACGCTGCATCGCTATAAGGGCACCCCCTGGTCGATTCGTGCCATGATACGGGCGCTGGGATTGGGGGAGGTGACGATAACCGAAGGGGGAGCAGCCCTTAAACCTGAACAGGCCACCGCGTATCCCGATGGCGAGACTCACTGGGCACTGTACCGGGTCATTCTTAACCAGCTGATCACCAATGACCAGGCAGCAAAATTGCGCGAGACGCTGGCGGCCTTTGCGCCGGCGCGGAGCGAACTGGTGGCGCTGGATTATACGGCAGTGCCGCTGCGCTATAACGCTCAGACGACCTACCATGGGCGCTATAATCATGGCAGCAGTTAAAAGTATGCAAAAACAGTTAATCCATACACGAAAAAAGACTACACTGTGACCAACAATCCACCCATGATGGAATAAGCACGATGGAGAAAAAAGACATGAGCTATTTAAAAGAACAGGCCGAATGGGCGGACGGTATCTACCAGATAGAGACCTCCGACCCGGTATTGGGTGGGCCAGACGGTATTACCAACCGGCCCGCGCGTGAACTGGCGAATCGCACCGCCTGGTTAAAGCAGCAATTAAAAGCGGCGGAAGCGGCGTTAAGGGCGCATACACGCTCCCGAAACCACCCGGATGCGAGCGTAAGTGAAAAAGGTTTTGTCAAGCTCAGCAATGCCAATCAGAGCAGCAGTGAAACGGAAGCCGCAACCCCCAAAGCGGTAAAAATTGTCAATGACAGGCTGAATGCGGTGGTCGACCATGCGCCTTCCGATTTAGATACGTTGAACAAGCTGGCCCAGGCCATCAGTAATAACCCGAAATTTGCCGAAAGCGTGACCCAACTTCTGAGCCAAAAGTTGGCAAAAAATGAGAATGGGGCCGACATCCCAGACAAGAATCTTTTTCTAGAAAACCTTGGTTTATTGGAAACAGTAAATCTGGCTAAAAATGCAACGCCAAGTCAGCGTAAAATTAACGGTAAAACACTCACTCAGGATGTGCAGCTAACCGCCACCGATGTTCATGCTGTTACACCCGAAGTATTGCGTGTGGAAATCCCTGTAGGTGTTCCCCTGCCGTGGCCTGCTGAAACAGCGCCAACGGGTTGGTTTATCTGCAACGGTGAGCCATTCGATAAGAAAAAATACCCGCTCTTAGCACTCGCCTATCCATCAGGAAAACTCCCTGATTTACGGGGCGAATTTATCCGGGGCTGGGATGCAGGACGAAAAGTGGATAACGGACGCGAAATATTAAGCGTACAAGTTGATACCCTTCAACATTTCACTGGAAACATAACCGGCATTCAATTTGTCGGTCAATCATCAGCCAGTGGGATTTTCAAAATGGGAAGAAGAATGGTCAGTAGTAGCATTAATGGAGGAACCAGCGGCGTATTCGCTGTTGATTGCTCAGCCAGTTTTCAGTCTGGTTTGAGAACCGCTTCAGAAACAAGGCCGCGAAATGTCGCGTTTAACTACATTGTCAGGGCAGCATAAAGTTTTTATCTTTTCGGAGCTTCCGGCCACGCAACATCCAGCGTTTTGCTGATATCGACACGGTTTAGCAGCACGCGGTATTTTTTCCAGGCCAGCAGTGAAGTTTTTTCGGCGTCTGTCGCCATATCGAGGTCTACCGCATCCTGTAGCGGAGCAATAGCGATGCTCGCCATCTGCATCAGCTCTGCTTTCTCACGCTTAGCTTTCGCAACAAATTCACCCTGGGTCGGGATGCGGGGGACTACTTTTTGACCATCAAATAGCCAGCCACCCGAGATATCCACCCCACCAGGCAGTTCATCGACGTCGACAACGGTAAACCCGGCGGGGTACAGGGTGGATACATCTTCAGCCATTGAGCGAATGATACCGGTATCGGGTTCTATACAGAGTGTGTATTTTTTGGTGAACAGGTTCAGCGATTCATAAAAATCCTGCCCCTCTTCACTCTTAAAATACTGGACACCATGACCATAGGGCATGTTATCCGGGGAATAGCGGGAGACATTTTTTAATTCCATAGTGACCTCATTTTGAATCAGAAATGTCAGAAATCGTGCGCCATGCGCCATTGATTTTAATCTGCAACGGGCAATAACGAACCTGATAAACATGTGTACCCGAAGAGCCGTCACCACTCAGTGTCACCCCTACCATGACACACCCCTTCGAGGCATCAGTGGATACACCTTCTGGTGTGTAGATTGCGCTCACGGCACCACGCTGTACATCCCGAACATACCGGGCGTCTGATTCCTCCTTGGTGTAAGCCTGACCCACCCCCTTGGGCTGGAAGGTTTTTTTCAGGTAAGCGTCCAGCCACTGATTTCCCCATTGACTGCCGTAGATATTGCCGTCATGGGCTATCCTTGCAGCTCCGGCATACACGGAAGAAGGGGCATGAAAACCGCCATCTTTATGGAAAACGTACTCACCACCACCGTCACTGCCGTTGTTCAGTCGAACACCATCACCGCCCTTGTCTTTGAAGAGCCACATGCGAACGCTACCATCCTGATTATGAATACCCAGATGCTTGCGATCATCCCCCTTCAGTGAGAGTACACCACCTTGTGAAATAATGTCGCCATTGACCGTTCCGCCGGTTCGTTTGTCCAGTGCGTTTTTTGCACAATCTACCGTCTCCAATAAACCAAGGTTTTATTGAATTCAGAATTTAGCTAATATTTTGACCAAAACCAGGCATAATAAGTCTTTTAGAGGAAGGTTAAGGGGCTAAAATGGCAAAAATAGGCTATATGAGGGTGTCAAAAAATGACCAAAACACCGATTTACAGCAAAAATCCTTGATTTGCGCAAATTGTGAACAGATTTTTGAGGATAAAATCAGCGGAAAAACAGACCAGAGACCCGGATTAAAACGTGCTCTAAACGCACTGAAATCGGGTGACACATTGGTGGTCTGGAAGCTGGATAGACTGGGTCGCAGCATTAAACATTTGATTACTTTAATATCCAAACTTGAAGATGAAGGCATTCATTTTCATAGTTTAACGGATTCTATCGACACCTCTTCGTCAGCAGGTCGTTTTTTCTTTCATGTGATGAGTGCCTTGGCGCAAATGGAGCGGGAGCTTATTGTTGAACGTACTCAGGCAGGTTTGGCTGCAGCGAGAAGCAGAGGACGAAGAAAAAAAACCGCTTTACCACGACGGCTGAACTTATGTTGCAACTCTCAACTGCAAAACGACAAAATAAGCTCAAACAATATCTATCACGTTCGGTGATGGCCCCGAAGTTATTGATCATAGATTAGATTGCATATCTACCGTTTGGGCGAGAGGAAGCAAACCTATTTTTCAATGTGATTGCCAAACGTTAGCAAAGACTTGAAAAATTTAGTGGAGTGTGAGACTAAAGAGACTGTATTTATTTAAGGGGGATAATAATGAGTGAATTTTCGGGAAAGGATTTATATCAAATAAAAATCACACTAATTGATAGTAAACCACTAATTTGGCGACGTTTGATCGTTCTGAAGACAATACCTCTTGATGAACTACACATGGTTATACAATTAGCTATGGGTTGGACAAATGATCATTTGTACAGTTTTGAAAAAGGAGATTTGCGATATGGAATGATTATGGACGATTTTAAAGAAACATATCTGCAAGATAGTACAGGTGTGCCTTTGAGCAAACTCCTTCGTAAGAAAGGAGAAAAAATGGTTTACTTATACGATTTCGGAGACAACTGGGATCATTGCATTTTGCTTGAAGAATCATCATTGCCTGATCAGGAATTACTCCAGCTCCCCATCTGTATAAAGGGAGCGGAAGCCTGCCCATCTGAAGACTCTGGGGGGCTTTGGGGATATTACCAAAAGCTCAAAGATATTCAAGATGTTGATAATCCAGAGCGTGAAGAATTACACGAGTGGCTAATGTGCGACATAGCTGAACGAGCATATGACCTTAAAACTATCAATCAGCGGTTGATTAATTTTTACTCTTGAAATATACACATGGAGTGTCCATAGTTCAAAAGGTAGCATTTTAAGTGCTACCTCTGAGACTAAGGTGAGAACATGAGTGCTCTATTGACGAGCAGTTTGGTTAATAAATATTCGCTATCTTGCCCTCGCTGGGACACAGCATCAAGAATTTAATCGGTTTAATCTCTGAATTGAAAGATAAAGGGATTCATTTTCATAGTTTGACAGATTCTATCAACATCTATTCGTAAGTAGGGCGTTCTTTTATGTGATGAACGCTTTGGGGCTAATGGAGCTTACAGCGGCGAGAAGCAGAGAGAGCGTATCGGCGGTAGGTCTTGCTCATTTATCTTATGTATAGGAACAGTAGGCTCAAGAATTACTTGAGTCCTGCCATAGTAGAAAAAAGCTTGTATTACTTTATCTAGTTTCATCGGCCATCATCTACAAATATTGTCCCGTTGATCGTACCACTAGAACAGACCAAAGTGCCTCCGATGAAAAATAACAGTGTAATTCCGTTGCACTGATGGAAACAAGAGTAGCTCACCATTTATCGCACGTTTTGGCTTCAAATATCGCACGCCGCATCAATATGTGCAAAATATCCCGATAAGGCACGTGAAATTGTCACCGGTGCATTTGAGGCTGTCGCCAGTGAGTGTTTTACAACGATAGAAAGCACAGCAGAGGGACGGGCAGGGTATTTTTATGATTACTGTCAATCGGCTGAGAAAGCGCAAATTCAGGCAAAACCGCTTTCGCCATTAGATTGGAAGTTCTTTTTTTTCCCCTGGTGGAAAAATCCTGACTATTCAATGACGCCTGTTTCGTTATTACCTCAACGGTTAATCGATTATTTCGATGAATTGGCAGGAAAGCACGGTATTGAGTTAACCGACAGACAGAAAGCGTGGTATTACGCCAAAGAAAAAACGCTTGGCGATGATATCAAACGGGAATATCCCTCACTGCCATCTGAAGCCTTCCAACAATCAGTAGAGGGCGCTTATTATGCTAAACAATTTCGCTATCTCTATCAAAACAAGTGTATTGGACAACTGCCTGATAACCGCCATTTGCCCGTTCACACTTTCTGGGATATTGGGGTGGGAGATTCAACCTCAATCTGGTTTGTGCGTGAGGTGGGTAAGGAATTTCATGTTATCGATCACTACGCAAATAGTGGTGAGGGCTTACGGCACTATATGGAAGTGCTAAAAAATAAAGGTTACCGTTACGCCAGTCATCATGCCCCCCATGATATCGATAATCGTGAATTTGGCTCGGATGCGAAATCACGGCGTGAAATTGCCAGAGAAGGCTATGATATTGGTGGACAGAAATACACCATACGATTTGATGTCGTGCCAAGATTATCGATCGATGAAGGGATTGAGGCGGTACGTGAAATATTACCCAATTGTGTTTTTGATGAATATCAATGTGCTGAGGGTATCGCAAATCTAGAAGCTTATCGCAAAGAATGGAATGACAGGCTCGGCTGCTGGAAAGACAAGCCACTGCATGATTTCACTTCTCATGATCCCGATGCCTTCAGGTATTTTGCGGTTAGCCGAAAAAATAAACAGCGGCCCGCCTTTGAGATTAATTTAGGAACCACATTCTAATGAGTACGACTAATGTTGATTTTATCCGTCCTGAATATAAATTGTTTGCTCTGCAATGGTCATTGGTTAGGACAGTCTGTAAAGGGGATGATTCAGTAAAAAACTATCTCCCGATATTAGAAGAGTCGGATAAAGAACGGAAAAGGAAGCGTAATAGCGATTATCAAGATCGCGCGGTGTTTTATCCCATAACGGGTAATACCCGTAATGGGATGATAGGAATGGCTTTTAAAAAAGATCCGCTCGTGGAGATTAATGAAAGGCTGGCTTATCTTAAAGAAGATGCAGATGGAGCGGGCTCCAGTCTTTATCAATTAGCGCAATCATCATTGGAATCGATATTGGAAGTGGGGCGGCATGGCTTGTATGTCGATTATAATGATGAGGCAAACCAAGTTTATTTTTTTCAATACAAAGCTGAAGACATTATTAACTGGCAAACCCAACGCATTAATGGTCGTAATCGCTTAACGTTGGTGGTATTACGTGAAACAGTAGAAGAAAAAGTGGGTTTTGGGTTTAAGGATGTCTTTCAATACCGGGTTCTGGCTATTGAAGATGGGAAATTTATCTGTCGAGTGTATCGTAAACCCGCAGGCAGCAGTGTTTACCAAATAGATGTTGAATATATTCCAAAGCGTAAAATTGGCGGTGCGTGGGATGAAATTCCGTTTACCTTTATCGGTACTCAAAATAATGATCACACGATTGATGAAGCGCCGTTACTAGGACTCGCCAAAATCAATTTGGGTCATTATCGAAATTCCGCCGATTATGAAGATTCGGTTTTTTTCTGTGGCCAAGTGCAACCCTATATCAGCGGCTTGAAAGATGAATGGCGTGACTGGTTAGAGAAAAAGGGCATATTAGTCGGCTCCCGTTCACCCATTTTGTTACCTGAACAAGGTGCCTGTGTCTACATTCAAGCACAGCCTAACATGCTGGCGAAAGAAGCGATGGACAGCAAGCGTGATTATATGGTGGCGTTAGGGGCGCAGTTAGTCTCTGCGGACAGTAAAGTCAAAACGGTTATCCAGTCGGTGGGTGAATTAAGCGCCCAAACGTCTGTTTTAAGTCTCCGTTGCTCAAATGTGTCAGAAGCATTGACCAAGGGATTAAAATGGTGCGCTGAATATGCTAATGCTGAACCGGATAAATGTTCATTTGAAATTAACCGAGACTTGGTCAATCACATTGCCGATAGCACGATGATACGTGAGATAGTGGCAGCCTGGCAATCTAGCGCCATCCGTCAGTCTGACATGGTTCGTAACTTGCAAAAATTTGACATTATCAATCCGGCTGATGAGGTTGATGATGTCATTGACGAACTTAACAATCAGCAACCCACTATGATAGGTGAGCAATGAGAACGGTGAATGAGCGACTGATGGATGAGTTACTTGCACATTCGCTGTTTACCGGCCGATACGGTAGTGGGGTTGCTAAAAAGATGGTTAACACCCTGAATGCATATGATGCCCAACTCAGTGCATCCTTAATTGTTGCACTGGATGACGCTAACATCGATGCGGAGAGTTTTACTGTTAGGCGATTAGAATCTTTGCTTGCCAGTGTTAAAGCTATTAATAAGAATGCGGTAGCCAGCGCGTTTTCATTGTTAAGCGATGAAATGAAAGCGCATACAGAGTATGAGGTAAAGTATTATCCGGCTTTAATTGATTTTCTAATGCCAGAGGGTGTTCTTCGCCGCTATCCACTGATGAGTCTCACGGCAGATATGCTCTATTCAGCGGTGATAGCGCGTCCATTTCAGGGAAAACGGTTATCTGAGTGGGCCGATGGTTTGGAAAAAGACCGCATGATTCGCATTAGTAATACGGTTCGCAATGGGTATTTGAATGGCGATAGCGCTGTAGAAATGGGTCGTAAAATACGTGGTCATGTCAAGCAAGGCTATAAAGACGGTGTACTACAAATCAGTCGGGCAAATGCAACCAGTATTGCCAAAACCGCAATTAATCACCTACAAGCCACCGCCCGAAATCAGTTTGCTGAGGCTAATAAAAAACTCCTTGAGGGTAAGCAGTGGTTATCGACGCTGGACAACAAAACCTCTCATACCTGTATTGTTCGTGATCGGCTGAAATACACCATTGAAGGTAAACCAATAGGACACAAAGTACCTTATCTACAAGGTCCGGGTAAGATCCATTGGAATTGTCGTTCAACTGAAACATTGATAACCAAATCGTGGCGACAATTAGGGATTGATGTTGATGAGATGAATGAAGGCACACGGGCCTCGATGGATGGAGAGATACCTGAAGGCACAACCTTTCTTGAATGGATACAACGCCAACCCGTTTGGCGACAAAAGCAGGTATTTGGTGAAGTACGTTATCGGTTAATGAAAGAGGGGGATATGCATCCATCAGAATTTTATACCGATAAAGGTGAGTTTATTTCTTTGGCACAATTACGAGAGATAGACGAACAGGCATTTAAAGAGGCAGGAATGGGAATTTAACCAATATGCATGTCAATCAAGGTCACTTCGGTGGCCTTTTTTGTTCGCTAAATTCGGCTGAGGGCTGAGTTAATTTAACGCGCAAGGCGCATAGACAACATCCCAAGGGGACATAATGAGCATTTTAAACATCGATCGCAACTATCATTCATCAGTAGAAGACCCAAATGGTGGCGGCGGGGCTAGTGGCTCAGCAATCACACCGGAAGTTCAAGCTATTATTGATAAGCAGATTAATGAGCAGTTGACAGGACTAAAGGCAAAAAATAGTGAATTACTCGGTAAGCTTAAAGAGCAAACCGAGAATTTAAAGCGTTTTGAAGGCATTGATCCTGAGCAAGTGAAAGGTATTTTACAACGTTTTGAAAATGATGAAGAAGCGAAACTCATTGCCGCTGGCAAGATCGACGAGGTTATCAATAAGCGCACGGAACGATTGCGCCATGATGTAGAAAAAAAGCTTCAATCTGAAAAGCGACGGGCGGAAAAGGCAGAAGAATTTGCCAATAAATTCCGTAATCGGGTTTTAGGCGATGAAATTCGTGCCGCTGCAAGTCAATCCGGCGCGTTAGCCAGTGCTCAGGAAGATTTAATATTAACCTGAGTTCGGGATAAGCATTATCAATTATACTTGAAGATACGTACCTGCAACAGGTATCTTTGGTTTAGATGGCATTAAACAATATGCAACCAGTCCGCCTAATAAATTCACTACAAAGTTAGCCGGAGAGCGATGTCGCGTATGCTCTATTTGACAAAGATTTTTTAACTCATCAAATACCGTTTCAATGACAGAACGATGACGCAAGATGGCTTTGTCGAAACAAGTCTGTTTAATAGGCTTCATTTTCTTCTTGATATTCGTTATAAGGCTAATTCCCATCGTTTTGAGTTGCTGTTTCAGTGAAGCCGATAAATACCCTTTATCTGCGTACAAACAACCAGAAAGATCCTTTGTCAGCTCAGGCAATGGTTTCCGATCATCGGTGTTTCCTGGTGTGAGTCGAAAACTGAGTATTTCCCCCAAATGATTGATAATTACATGAAGCTTGAAACCAAAGAACCAACCTGTTGAATTTTTTCCCCGTTCAGCTATCCCATTGAAGACTTTATGTCTGCGGATCCGTAAGTTATCACACACCGCTATCGGAGTAGAATCGGCAACCGATAGCCCCGTGCATTTTCCCTTAATTGACTCAAACAGTGCCGTTAACGCTAAGGCACTACGCGGAAGTAACTCTACACAGCGTGAATAGGATGGCAAGTTAGGAAATTCCTTCCGGAGATATAAGCGGACATAATAGAGATAAAATACCTTGAATTGCCTGAATCGGAGTTGATGAAACAACACAACCAGTGTCATCATTTCCGCCAACGAAAGCTGAGTAGACCGTCTACGACGCTTAGTACCGTTAGTCAGCAAATATTCATGCATTTTTGGCTCGAAGTCTTTGCAAAAATCATCCATCAGGCAATAAAGTTCAGTAAGATTTTCCATAATTGTTTAACAATGCTCTACTCTTTAACCAGACTGTTAGAGTATTTTAACAAAACAGGCTCATTCAACTATTTGAATATCAAGACTTTCTCTTTATTTCTTATCCCGAACTCAGGTTAATATTACGTGCCAAGGGCATATTTAACATCAATGATGAAGGTCAGGCCGTCGCGGTTGATGAAGAATGCAATCTGATCATGGGTAAAGATGGTCGTACACCTTTAACCCCCGTTGAGTGGATTGATTCGCTAAAAGAAAGTGCCCCGCATTTATTTCCTTCTGCATCCGGTACCGGTGCGGGGAATAGTAAGTCAGGGGTCGCACATTTTAAACGTTCTCAGATGTCTTCAGCGGATAAGGCCGCCTATATCCGGCGTTTCGGTCGTGAAGCTTATCTGGGATTACCTAAGTAAGGAATTGAGATAATGGCAACCACGGTGAATAGTGATTTAATTATTTATAACGATTTGGCTCAAACTGCATTTTTAGAGCGCAGACAAGATAATCTTGAGGTGTTTAATCAGGCATCTAATGGCGCAATTGTACTCGATAATGTTTTTATTGAAGGCGATTTGCGTAAACGGGCATTTTATCAAATAAGCGGCTCGATTGAACATCGTGACGTGAATTCTACGGATAAAGTCAGCGGTAAGAAAATTGGCGCGGGCGAATCCGTTGATGTTAAAGCCCCTTGGAAATATGGGCCCTATGAAATCACCGAAGAGTCTTTTAAACGACGTGGTCGGGATGTATCGGAGTTTTCTGAGCTTGTGGGCACGGATGCTGCGGATGCTTCGCTTGAAGGCTATATCAAGTATTCCCTGGCAGCATTGGGGGCAGCGATTGGGGCGAACACGGATATGGTAGTGACGGCGAACATTGCTACCGATGGCAAGAAGACCCTCACGAAGGGGTTGCGCAAATACGGGGATAAATTTAACCGTGTCAATCTGTTTGTCATGCACTCAACAACCTATTTTGACATTGTTGACCAGGCGATTGATAACAAGGTTTACGAAGAAGCAGGTGTGGTGATCTACGGAGGCCAGCCGGGAACATTAGCACGAGTTTCGCACGGGCATATAAAATTCTAGAAATGGCTTCAGAACAATAATTAATCTGTAACTTGCTAAGACGTATAAATTTACTTAAATTACAATAAGTTATTTTCAATTTATGAGATTTTTTCTATTTATATATTATGCTGAATTAAACTTAAAAATAGAGCGTTTTTTTATTGGTGCGAAACTCGTGATTAGGTAAACCCGTATTAGTCACCGATACGGCGCCTGTTGATGCCATATTTGGTTTAGTCCCAGGCGCTATCACTATCACGGAATCACAGGAACCCCATTTTCGCTCTTATGAAATCAACGATCAGGAAAATTTAGGCGTTGGTTATCGGGGTGAAGGCGTAGTGAATGTGGGCGTGCTGGGTTATAGCTGGGATGAATCAAAAGGGACGAATCCTGATCTGACAAAATTGGGCACAGCTGGCAACTGGAAGAAACATTTCACCAGTAACAAATTAACGGCAGGCGTAATGATAAAATTGCAGCATGAAGCGAGTTTGGGGTTATCAGTGGATAAAACCACCGCGACAGCCAATAACAGCGATGCGGTGACCATTTCACTTGATTACACAAAAGATAATCAACCTGTTTGGGGTAGCAATGTTGAGTGGTCAAGCACCGGTGGAAAACTGAGTAAAGCGGCGACTAAAACCGATGCAAAGGGTAAGTCCAGCGTCAAATTAACCGCCAGTACGGCAGGACAATTTACCGTCACTGCGAAAGTGGATGGTGAGATGCGCACCACAGAAAGTCTCACTTTTTCATAAAGAAAAATGAAGTTAAGGGGACTTTTGTCCCTTGTATCTTGAAATTTGGTTATAATAATAGCGATTAGATTTGGCAAGGTGTATGTAATCCGATTGTCCCTGGGGTTTATAGCCCGTAGCAAAGCGAATGATGCATACACTTAGCCACTCATCTGAAACCCGAACAGTTGTCCGTAATTCATAACGTATTTGCAAGGATGGGTAATATGAGTCAGCTAAATCCAATTTGTGTAGGAATTGATGTTTCTAAAGCTTCATTGGATATTGCAGGCACCAATAACATTGAGCAGTTCAGAGTCAGCAATAACCCTGACGGGTTCGATACCATCATTTATCAACTGAAAAAGAACAACATAGCCTTGATTCTGATGGAAGCTACAGGTGGTCTCGAGGCAGCGATTGCATGCGCTCTTCAGGCTGAAGGTTTTGATGTTGCCGTTATCAATCCCAGGCAAGCCAGAGACTTTGCTCGATCCATGGGCTATCTGGCAAAGACTGATAGAATAGATGCCAGAGTTTTAGCTCAGATGGCTGATGTCATTAACCGCCATCCTGAGCGGTCACGTTTTATCCAGGCTATTCCTGATGCAGAGCGTCAGATTCTTGCTGCTATGGTGGTGCGCAGACGCCAGCTGATTGCAATGCTTGTAGCTGAAAGAAACCGGATGCATCCATCTCACCCGCAAAACAGAAAAAGCATCAGTAACATCATCAATGCACTAGAAAATGAACTTAAACGGATTGACGAGGATATGCATAAGCATATTACGGATCATTTCAACGAGCTTGCAGAGCGGCTAAGTACTATCAAAGGCATTGGTATGATGACTGCTGCTACATTGCTGGCAGAAGTCCCTGAGTTAGGGAAACTCTCGCGCAGGGAGATCAGTGCACTGGTTGGGGTAGCTCCTGTTAATAGAGACTCGGGAACCATGCGTGGCCGACGAACCATTTTTGGCGGTCGGGCCGGAGTTCGAACCTCTTTGTACATGGCTGCACTGGTTGCAACTCGTTTCAATCCGGTGATAAAAGCATTTTACACACGGCTGGTTGCAGCAGGAAAAGCCAAAAAAGTGGCGCTGGTTGCCTGTATGCGCAAACTGCTGACTATCCTGAATGCGATTCTCAGAAAGAACCAAGAATGGGATGAGTCGTATCATAACGTTGCTCCATAAATATACTGTTCAAGACAGTTGCTTTCTTACGAGGTGAATATGATTGATTCGGATAAAAATTCGCCAACATTTAATAGTTATGCCAGCGTTGAGGATTTAAAACGCTATGCCCGTGAAAGAGGGATAGATATACCCACTGATGACTCACCTATTGAGTCGATGCTGGTGACTGCGATGGATTATTTAACGTCACAGCCATTGTTAGGAAAACGAACTCGCTTAACCCAACCGCTATCTTTTCCACGCACAGGGTTATTTTATGACGGCGTACCCGTTGCTAATGATGCCATCCCTAATCAACTCGTTATGGCGCAGTGTCGGCTAGCGATTGAGTCAGAGAACGAGGATTTGCAGCCAACGTTAGGAGGCGAAGTGACCACAGAACGTATTGAGTGGGCTATCACGGTACAATATGCCTCGGGGACAAATTCGGGTTCACCCAAGTTTCCCTGATTAAATGGTTTACTCAATGGCTTGTTAGATACCCGCTCTGGATTTGCCATCAATACCTTTTCGGTGAGGTGATAATGCATCTTTATACTCGAATGGGTAAAACTAGTGAGCGCTTGATAAAGCAGTACGGCATGGACTATGTTTTAAAAAGAAAAGGCAAATTTTATGTTGATAAAAAGGGTCAGGAGATTATCGAACCCGATATGGCATTAACGGTGGTCGGTGTAAAGACACAGTTTGCTATCAATGAAGTAGACAATTCCCTCATTTTAACCAGTGATATTAAATTTATTGCAGATGCAAAGAGTAATATTCAAAAAGGAGATATTATTATCATCGATAACAGGAATTATCGAGTGATCGCTGTAAAAGAGATAAAGCCCCAACGTCAAACTATTTGTTTCATTGCACAACTGAGAGCTTGATATGGCAAACAATTTTACAGCCGCCATTAATGCGTTTATCAGCAAATCAGAAGAGAAAATGGAAGCGGTTACCAAGGTGACATTCATAAAGATACTTGCAAGGTTGATCATGATGTCGCCTGTCGGTAATCCCTCTATCTGGCAAGTGAATGCTAAAATAGCCGAAAAAGGGAAAGGAAAAGAAAGGAAGCCAGCAGGATATACGGGGGGGAGATTTCGTGGCAACTGGCAAGTGACGTTTGATGAAGTACCAATGAAAGAAACGGGACGAATAGATAAAAGTGGCGAAGTAACACAAGCTGAGGGTAATCTTGTTATCGGTCAGTTTAAAGTGGGCATGAAGTCGGTCTATTTTGCCAACGTAGTTCCTTATGCCTATCGGCTTGAGATAGGGCATTCAAAACAAGCACCGAAGGGTATGATAAGGATTACGGCACAGGAATTTCAGCAGTTTTTTCATCAGGCAATCGCTGAGCGTAAAGGATGAACCCGTTAACCATTAATGCCGCCATCCGTGCGCATATTGCTCAATTTGCTGAGTCTGAGAATATCAAGGTGGCCTGGCCAAATTGTGAATTCGATGATATCAATGAACCCTATCTACAATTGCACATCATGCCAGCGCCAACGAAAAATTTAAGTTTATCGCTCGATATGCCTGTATTCACCGGTGTCATTCAGATAAATGTGGTTGGCAAAGCTGGAACGGGCGATACAGCCGTCATGAATATTGCAAACCGTTTAATAAACTATCTAACAAATGGCTTTTCGATGACCGATAGCCTTTTTTTAAGCGGTGAGCCAAGTTTATTTCCAGCCATCAGTGATCAGGTTAATTATATCCTCCCGGTCAGCGTTCCTTATCGTTGTCACTCTACAATATAACATTACCGTCAGATGGCGGTTTTTATTAGTAAATAATGAGGTTTTATCATGGCCTATAATATTCCTAACGGTTCGCGTGTTTATGTCGCTAGTAAATATGGGGATGAAATAAATATCGAAGATGCGACAAATGCAGAAGAGAGTGTGTTAACCGTTGATTCTGTCGGTGACATAAAAGCCGGCGATGTGGTACAAATTGCATCCGGCTGGAAGAAAATGTCGGGGGCTTTTCGGGTCAAGGCAGCGGCTGATACCCGTATTACACTAGCATCAATCGATACCACCGATAAAACCGTTTTTCCTGTTGGTGGTGCTAAAGGAAGTTTGAAGAAAGTGGAAGAATGGGAGGCGATGCCGCAAGTCATGACATTATCGACGGAAGGCGGTGAGCAACAAACGCAGGAAATTCAATTTTTAGAAGATGAACAGGTAGAAACGGTTGACACGTTTAAAAATGGTATCACGCAGGTTTATACCTTTGCGCATGATGCAAAATTACCCATTCGTAAGTTATTGATGAAACTCGATGACAGCAAGCAAATTACTGCGGTGCGTTTTTTCAATAAACGCGCCAGTGAAGAGCGTTATTTTACTGCTTCGGTCTCTTTCCAGCGCGTGCCCAATACGGCCATCAATGAGGTTGAAAACGTGGTAGCCCGTTTCTCGCTTAAATCTGATATGCAAATCTATACAGTATAGTTAAGGATGTAGTATGGCCAAATTTACCCTGATACCCAAACCAACGTTTAAAGCCAATGTTCTCATTCCGGTGGCAGGCAAAAAAGAGCCAGAGGTGGTCACTTTCACCTTTAATCATAAAGCCATGAGTGAACTGGAAACCATGCGCGAGATGCCGATTGATGAATTTTATCGGCAGATTATTGCTGACTGGGCGATTGAAGCGCCTTATCACGCTGATAATTTAAAGTTGTTATTTGACAACTATCCCTCAGCTGCCAGCGCCATTAGTACAACGTATTATAGCGAACTATTAGGCCAACGCGAAAAAAACTCCTAGCGGTCGTTGAGGCCATGTATGGCAGCATGACCGAGACCGACATCCACAACTTTGAGGCAGCCTTCGGTTTTACGCCGGAAGACAGCGAGGTCGAAGTCTGGCCAGATGTCTGGGAGGCTTCTCTTACCTTTAATGCGCTACGTACTCAGTGGCGAATGGGGGTGAATGGGCCAACAGGGCTGGATTACAGCGTGTTATCCCACATCATCGATTTTTTGGGTATTAATCAGGATAAAGGCGCTTTATTTAATGATATCCGTGTGATGGAAGCAAAAGCCTTAGAGCTCATGCACCAATAAACCTGATTATCAATACCTTATGGGCATCAATCGTTATGTTGGTTATTTTTTATCATTATATAATTTAGTTAGAGTTTCTTCTAAGGCTTCTTTTATTTTATCTGCTTCTGTTTTAGCTATAGATTCAATCGTTTTACTTGTAGAGGTTTCATTTACCGCTGACTGTAATATCATAACTATCTCAGAGTTTAAGGAACGCCCATTTTGGGCAGCTCTTACTGTTAGCTTTTCTTTAAGATCGTCTGGCATTCTTACACCAAATGGAGTAATGCTTCTCATTCCCTTCATAATTCCACCTATATTGTGAATTGATTGCACAGTGTAGCCAATAAAAAATTGACTTCATATTATCACCGTGTTACTATAATGATAACGTAGTGTATGGAGTAATAACTATGAAAACGAGAGATATTGCGCCGCTAGGCGTGAGGATGCAGTCAGAAATAAAAGAGGCATTAAAGAAAGTAGCAAAAGAACAAGGAAGATCGCTAAACTCAGAAATAGTCCAAAGACTAAAAGAGAGTTTGAAGAAAGAAGGGGTTGTAATTGCTTAAATGGTCGAAGCCCCAACTATTAGTGGTAGTCAGGGCTTCCGGTTTAGTCCGAAACTTTAGAGAAACGAACTATGAATACTATATCAACAATTAACGTACCTTTCCACGGTAACAATTTATATGTTGTAAATTATAATGGCGAACCGTACGTGCCAATGAAGCCTATTGTTGATGGCATGGGAATGGATTGGGCATCCCAATTTACTAAGTTAAAACAAAAGTTTAATTCAACTATTGCGGAAATCACAATGGTTGCTGAGGATGGCAAGGAACGCAATATGATTTGTCTCGCGCTTCGTAAACTTGCTGGGTGGTTAGCAACGATTAGCCCAAACAAAGTTAAGCCAGAAATCCGTGACAAAGTCATCCAGTATCAACAAGAGTGTGATGATATTCTCTATGAATACTGGACTACGGGTCAGGTTAAAGCCAAACCACGTAAACAAGTTAAACAAATTGCTGGATGTATCACAGCAGAACAGCAAGAAGCTATCAAACAACTGGTACTGACTCGTGGTAAGAGTGTGGCACATGAACATCAGGGCAAGGCCACTATTACGCTCTGGTCAGCATTGAAAAGCCATTTTGGTTGCAGCTACAAAGAAATCGCCGAAGAAAAATTTACTGAAGCCTTATCGCTTGCTGCTCGCGTACCGATTGAGGGTGAATTTATCGGCAAAACTTCTTTGCAAAATAATTTACCCGCTATTTGTGGAAGAATTATTCTCGACTACGAAAATGGCAGTGTAACACGAACAGAAGTCGTCCCTTCTAATTATTTTATCGGGGATATTGAGACATTAATGGAATATTTAGAAAGACGGGGGGTCGTGGTGCTTGCTGATGAAACGGAACGCCGAAACTTTGTCAAAGAGAATCTCATGCGGTTGATTAACTGATTAAACGATAAATCAATCATTTGAGTACCTTAATGTATAAATCACTTACTCAGCCAGCCCTGTGCTGGCTTTTTGTTGCAAGGAACCCGTTATGACCGATATCGCCACGATTTCATTAAAAGTGAACACGGCGGATTTGGAAAGAGGTGAGCAGAAGTTAAAATCCTTTCAGGGCACAGCAGAAAAGGTTGAAAAGGCTTCCTCAAACCTGGAGGGCGGATTAAAAAAAGTCAGCCTGGCCTCATTAAGAAATGCCGAAATCATTAAGACGCAAAAAAGTGAACTTAATGACCTGTTAAATCGAATTAATCCCACCAATAAAGCGTTTGATGAACTGGATAAAATTAGCCGTAAGCTCGCCGCTTCACATCAAAAAGGTTTACTCCCGCTTGACCAGTTTGTTGATTACAACACGATACTGGAGGAATCAAGAGATAAGCTAAGCCGGATGAATCTGGCGCTTACCGCAGAAGGGAGAGCGTTCCTTGCCCAAGAAGAAGCCTCAAAACGAGCAAAGTTGGCCGCAGATAATTTTCTAAATACATTAAAACAGCAATTAGACACGATAGGCAAGACGCGAACTGAAATTCTTGAATTGAAAGCGGCCCAGATGGGTATTTCTCAACAAGCAGCGCCGATAATTGCCAAGTTAAAAGAACAAGAAAAAGCGTTTATGAATGGCGCGGTAACAATGGGGCAATATCGTCATGCAATGCGTATGTTACCGATGCAAATGACGGATGTTGTGACTTCATTGGCTTCTGGTATGCCCGCCTGGATGGTATTCGTTCAGCAAGGTGGACAGATAAAAGATTCGTTTGGCGGTGTGGGTAATGCCTTTAAAGCAATAGGCTCAATATTAACCCCTACCCGATTGTTGATGGGGGGATTGGCAGGTGTTACGGCAGCGGTTGCCATCGCCGCTTATAAAGGCTCTCAGGAATTTAGTGAATTTAACAAACATCTTATTTTAACGGGTGGTTATGCAGGTAAAACGGCGGGGCAACTTGACAGGTTGGCCAAACAGCTGTCAGGAAATGGCGTCACACAAGGGGGAATGGCGGATGTAATCACTAAAGTTGTGGGGTCGGGTTCATTTTCTGGCAATGAAATTGATAATATTGCCAATGTCGCTGCCAGAATGGAAAAATTGGTGGGTCAATCTGTTGATGAAACAATAAAACAGTTTCAGCGCATCAAAGATGACCCAGTTAAAGCGATTAACGAACTTGACAAAAGCCTGCATTTTCTGACTGCAACACAATTAGCGCAAATATCGACATTACAGGAACAGGGAAGAAAGCATGAAGCGGCTAAAGTTGCCATGGAAGCCTATACAAATGCAACGAATAACAGAACCCAGCAGATAAAAGCGAATTTAGGTTATCTTGAATCAGCCTGGGCAGCCGTTAACGATAAAGCAAGACTCGCCTGGGATAGCATGTTAGATATTGGTCGTGAACACACATTAGACCAGAAGATACGCGAATATGAAGAAAAATTAGTCGCATTCCAGGTAAATCCGGTTGCAAGATTAAATTATTATCATGCCTCAGGAAAAACAGAGACAGATATAAGGCGTGAACTTGATTTACTGAAAGAGAAAAAATATCAACAGGATATTGAAAATCAGAGAAAGCAAGCGGTTGTAAGGGCTCAAGAGGCAGAAAAAGCACGGTTCAGGGTTGACGAGGCGCTTAAACGCAAATATGAAAATGCGGAAGAAAAGCATCAAAGTGAGCTTGAAAGAATAAGAAATTCAGGCGGTTCAAAATCCGTAGTCGATGAAGCAATAAGGCGTGAAAATGCCCGTTATGCGAAAGAAAAATCAAGTCCAGATTCAAAAGCTGATACATACCGCCCGTCTTTAGGCACCCGTTGGGAAGAGGAAGCGCAAGCCAGAAACAGAGCACTACAGTCAGAACTACGAACGTTACAGGATGAAAGTCAATATGTTGGGATTATCAGCCAGCAACGCCGAGCGCTTTTTAAAACAGAAAACCAGTTAGCTATTCTTGAAGAGGCCAGAAGTGGCACACACCAACGCCGACTGAGTGAAGATGAGCAATCGTTATTATTAAAAAAAGAAGCGATTCTGGCACAAAAGCGTGAAGCCGCAGAAATAGGCGATAAAATTGAGAAGCAAAGACAACTTAATGCCTTGCGGTTATCGAACGATGGACTGAAAGAAGAAATCAGACTTCGGCTGGAGAGCATTGGCAAAACCGAGATGCAAATCGCTAAAGAGCACGAGCTAAAGAAATATCGTGAAGAAATGGCGCGTAAAGGGATTGAACAAGAAAATCCTGAGTATGGACGAGGCCTAACGCTCATTGATGAGAAGTACAAAAATGAGGAGTGATTGCGGAAAAACTGGGAAGCCGGGATTAAGCGAGGATTTACAAATTTCGAACAACAAGCGACTGATGCTTATGGCAATGTCGCCAATGTTACCCAATTTGCCTTTGAGGGAATGCGTCAATCACTGACTGATTTTTTGGTGACAGGGAAGGCTAATTTTGCTGACTTTACAAAATCATTACTTGAGATGATGGTGAAGTTAATGACGCAAATGGCGATGCTTCAAGCGATGAAAGCGGCTTTTGGTGGGCAAACCGAAGGTTGGCGCGGAGCAGTCGCGGGTATTTTAGGTTTTTCATCAGGCGGATATGTGGGCAGTGGGGGTAAATATGCCCCGAAAGGTATCGTTCATGGTGGGGAGTTTGTGTTTACCAAAGAAGCGACTCAGCGGTTAGGTATTGCTAACCTGTATCGTCTGATGGATGGAACCAGGCGGGGTTATGCGTCTGGTGGATATGTGGGCACGTCTTCAACGCCCATGTACGGTATGCAGCCCATAGCAAGCGGTATCAATGTCAATTTAGGCGGTATCCATGTTGATGGTCAACCGCAGCAATCCAGCCCTTCCAATGTCGATATGCGCGCAGCTGAACAATCCTTAACCCATAAAATTAAATCTGTTTTAGTCGCAGAGAGTCGAGATGGCGGTGATTTGCATAAAATTATCAAGGCGGTCAATGGTAGGTGTTATTAATCCGATAAGCGTATTTTCTATGCAGCAATTAGCTTCTTTTGATATAGTTACCTATGAATAAAATTAATGGTTAGCTAGATGATGGTTAAATTAAAGGAAAAACAATGAAAAAAACGTTATTGTTTTTAATTCCGACACTATTTTCTGGCGCAGTAATGGCAAAAGCCGGTGAGAGTACGCTATCTTTTGGGTATTTGAATGTAAAGTCTAATGAGGTTAAAGACCAAGTTAATCTGTTAAGAGAAAATGCAAGCAAAGCGGGTGATGAAATGAATCATCACTTTGGCAAATCGGCAACTCTTTCCTTAGATAGTTACCATAATTTAGGCGGCGCTTTTATGCGTTACCGGTATGAAATAGATGACGAATCGGGCATCATAAGCTCAATCGCTTATTCAACTAAAGACTACAATGCCACGGCAAAAGCGAATAAAAATGATAACAAAGATAGAATACATGCTAGAGGTAAAGTATCCGGTGATTATGTTTCTTTGATGGTGGGTCCCACTTATCGCGTTAATGACTATGTCAGCCTTTATGGACTAATCGGTGGCGCCTATAAGAAAGCTTCTTATGAATCGAATTCACAAGAGTTCAGAGATAATAAATTAGTTAATAGCGCTAAATATTCAAATTCAGATAACAAAACACAGTTAGCCTATGGGGTTGGTATGCAAGTCAACTTCTGGCAAGGGGCAACTTTAGACGTGGGCTATGAACGTTCAGGCAGTGGCGAGTGGAAAACGGACGCATTCACGGTTTGGCGTAGGGTATAAGTTTTAAGCTGTAGCTCAACCTGACAGTTACTCGCTATTACTGTTATGACTGTCAGGTAAATCCAAAACCTTAAAATTAGAAGTAATTGACGATTCAATTATGTATTCTTTTGACAAAGAACCAGTAATCGATAATGTTACTATTTGTTATTAGGGCTTTGTTATTTTTTTTCTTGGTCATATTTGTTAAGTAATTGCTGAAGCATAGAATAGATTTTGTTGAGTTTTTTTCCTGAAATTGAATCAATATCACTTGTAAGTTCTGTATTAGTTAAGTTTTCTCGAATAGATCCATTAATATTATTTTTAACAAAAGGTTGCTTAGGTATGTAATACTGAGCATGGATGGCTATACCAATAATTTTCATTTCATTGGTAAATTTTATAGTTGGATAAAATTCATTTAACGGGGATAAATACCATTCTCCTTGATCAATGATTAATTGCCTAAATGTTGAACCTAGCTTCATAGCGCCGTCGACTAAAACTAAATCTCCGCTATCTATTTTGTCATTAGGTTCAAAAGTAATTATCATTCCGTCATAGAAACCATTTCCATCGGGAGTAATCATTGAATTACCTCGTAACTCAAGTGCAAACGCTTTTTCGCTTGCATTTGAGGGTGCAGCTATAAAGCCTATGGGAGATATATTATTTGATCTATTCAAAAATGAAATTTGTATGTGAGTATAGATTGGTATTTCATGAACAGTAATTGTATTTTTGATATTGCGGAAATCAGGACTATCACCTATTCCCATTGATAGCCATTCAGCTGTAGTTCCTAGTGCAGCAGCCAATTTAATTAGTACTTTCTCTCTAGGTTTTGAATTTCCTGCTTCATAAGCAGCTATTTGTCTACGAACAACACCAACTTTTTTGGCTAAATCACCTTGAGTTAATTTAATGCGTCTTCTAGCCAGGGATATTCTTGATTTAAAATTGTCGTCAATTATCATATGTGAACTCTTTAAAATTCATATTGACACATTGTGAGTCATGGTTTATAAATAATATTATATCATGAAGATGTGAATTTGAAATAGTTCATAGGAGAGAAATGTGAAAAAGGATCACGAGTTTCGCACCAATAAAAAAACGCGCTATTTTTAAGTTTAATTCAGCATGATATATAAATAGACAAAACCTTATAAATTAAATACAAATTATTGTAATTTAATAAAATTTATGTGTTTTAGTAACTTACAGATTAACCATTGCTTTTAAGCCATTTCTAGAACTTTATATGCCTGTGCGAAACTCGTGAGGATGAAAGACCATCTCCGTATCCATTTAGAATGAAACCGGAAATGCGGGAATGGTTAGATGCTAAAGCCAAAGAGAAACGTAGATCTACGCAAGTTCAATTAGAATATATTCTAGAAATTGTTAAGGACAAGGAGATAAAAGGTGAATTTCAGGTTCCATAAATACGAAACCCCAACGGCTGCCACCATCAGGGTTTCTGAATCTTTAAACATCCCAACGAAAGGAAGTAAAGATATGTCAATCATACAAAATCAGACCAACACCACAAGTATTTTAGCATCTGCCTTACATGATGTCACTATGTCAAGTATTGACTTTCTGAACAACTTTATAAATCCAGCACGTGTATCAGCTGGTGAATCGGAGATAGAAAATCGTCATTTTATTGCTCGTATTGAAGACGAAATCGATGATTTAGGGGTCGCGGAAAAATTTTACGTGACCACTTCTCAGGGGGCAAAACGAGCTGTTAAAGGGTATGCTCTCAATATGGAACAAATGACTTTGGTTGGCATGCGTGAATCAAAATCAGTACGTCGTGCTGTATTACAAAAACTAAAGGCGCTTAATAAACCCATTATATCACTTGATGATCCGGAATTTCTTCGTAGTACACTTCTGAGTTACACTGAAAAAGTTCTTGAGCGTGACCATCAAATAGCGGAAATGAAACCGGATGTAGCCGCCTTAGAACGTATCGCTAAATCCAATGGTGCTATGTGCGTGACTGATACAGCCAAGCAGCTACAAATAAGTCCTAAAGCCCTGTTTGATTTCTTGAGTGGGAATAAATGGATTTATAGACGCTTGGGCAGTCCCTGGATTGGTTATCAGGACAAGATTCAACAGGGGTTGATTGAGCATAAACTGACAACCATTACCCGCACTGATGGAGTTGATGAAACTAAAACTCAGGTTCGTATCACACCAAAAGGAATTGCTAAATTGGCAAAACTGTTAAGCGTGGAGGTGGCAGCATGAATAACGCTCTCTCTACGCTAACCTTCCAGAATTTTACCTTTAATCCTATTGTTGATGGTGGTCAAATTTGGCTTACATCTACTGAGCTTGCCCAAGCATTAGGTTATAGCCGAACAGATAGCGTCAGTCGGGTTTATTCACGTAATTCAGATGAGTTTACTGACTCAATGACAATGACCGTCAATATGACGGTCGTTAGAAAAACGGGTGAAATTGATATGTTGGTGCGGTTATTTTCACTTCGAGGGGCTCACTTGATTGCGATGTTTGCAACGACGCCAATAGCCAAACTATTTCGTAAATGGGTACTGGACATTTTGGATAGAGAAGTCAATGGAAGTAATTTGGATGAGCATTTGCTGCTTAGAAATATCACAACAGCATTTACTCACATTAGTAGGATTAGAACTATATGGAATCAATCTCTTTCTCCTTCTTTGAGAAGATTAAATACAAAAATAGATTCAGAGTTAACAGGAAGATTAGCAGATCTCCATGGCTCAGTGTTTAGTTCTCTAAGACACCTTGAGATGCATTCAACGGTAAAATTGATAAATTAATTTTACTAAAAAACAAAAAAGTCACTTAATCGTGGCTTTTTTTATTTATGGAGTCAACTTAATGGACGAATTTAGATGGCGAACCCAGATTCAAGACAGCCCAACGGGCGAGTACAGGCACCGAATCAAAGAAGTTGAATTTGGTGATGGTTACAAACAGGTATCCGCCGATGGCATTCATCCCGAAACGCAATCATGGCCCTTCTCATATTTAGGTAAAAAAGCCGACGTGATGCCTATCTCTGATTTTATTCGCCAACACACCGTTAAATCATTTATCTGGATACCCCCATTTGGTGTCAAGGGAGTGTATCGGGTCAAAGCCGATTCAATCAAAATGACGCCGGTTGCGCGTGATGTCATGAAAATATCAGCCACGTTTGAGGAGGCTTTTTCGGCATGATAATCCATTCAGATGTACAAAAATTAGAACCCGGTGAAAAAATCCAGTTGGTGGAAGTCGATGGCAGTGCTTTTGGTGGTCCGGTTTTGCGTTTTCATGCTTACAATCTTCGTTACACCCCCGAAGAAATTGAAAAGGCAGAAGATAAATTAAAGCCGAAGCCTATCTGGTGGCAAGGTAACGAATATGGCGCATGGCCTTATGAAATTTCGGGTTTATCAAAAAGTAGTGAGGGCAGCCAAGCCAGACCGATTCTTAAAGTGGGGAACATTGATAGTCTGATATCATCACTGTGCCTGGAATTTGATGATATGGTTCAGGCAAAAGTAACCATTTATGAGACCTTTTCGCACTATCTGGATAGCAAATTTTCCTGATGATAATCCCACCGTAAATCCGGATGAATGCTTTAAACAGGTATTTTATGTTGACCGCAAAAGTCATGAGGAAGCGGGGGGAATTATTCAATTTGAACTGGCTTGCCCGTTTGATTTACAAGGCGTTATGTTGCCAGTGCGTCAAATTCATCATCTCTGTTACTGGTGCATGCGGGGTGGGTATCGTTCAGGCAATGGGTGTGCCTATAATGGCCAACGCTATTTTGACGAGAAAGGCAATCCGGTTAATGACCCCGCCTTAGATGTTTGTGGCGGCCTAATGAGCGATTGTAAAAAGCGATTTGGTGAAAATGCACCCTTGGATTTTGGCGGATTTCCTGCGGCAGGGTTAATACGATGATAACAAAAAGTCTTACCGAAGCAATATTTAATCACGTTAAAACGGCATTTCCGCAAGAAGCCTGCGGGGTTATTTGCCAAAAGAGCCGTGTAAAACGCTATTTTCCTTGCCGTAATCTTGCTTTAAATCCGACTGAATATTTTGAACTATCACCCGAAGACTATGCCAATGCGGAAGACTGGGGAACGCCTGTTGCTATCGTCCACTCACATTGTGGCGACGGCGTGACAACACACCCAAGTGAAATAGATAATCTGCAATGCGATGCCAGTGAATTACCGTGGATAATTGTGTCGTGGCCCGAGGGGGATTTGCGTATTATTCAACCAAGAGGGGAGCGTGAATTAACGGGAAGAGCGTTTGTTTTGGGTTACGCCGATTGCTGGACTCTGATTGTTGATTATTTTCGTCAAGAACACGGTATTACATTGAATAATTATAGTGTCACTTATCCATGGTGGGAGCAAGGTGAAAACCGTTACATGGAGAATTTCACCAAAGAAGGTTTCGTTGAAATTAATGACACACCAAAAGTAAGTGATGTGGTCATTATGCAGGTTCAGGCTGATGTCGCCAATCATGCGGGTGTTTTGTTGGATAAAGGTATGCTGTTGCATCATCTGTACGGGCAATTAAGCCGTGTCACGCCCTACAGTGATTACTGGCGCCACCGCACCGTCAAGATTGTCAGAAGGAAAGAATGGGCATGAGTGAACTAAAAACGGTTAGGCTGTATGGAAAACTGGGCGCAAAATATGGACGCGTCCATCAACTGGCCATTAGCTCCCCAAGAGAAGCCATTAAAGCGTTATGTGTGCTTTACTCAGGCTTTGAGCGTTATCTGGCGGATGCGCATTTGAGAGGCGTAGAGTTTGCGGTCTTCAAGGGAAAGCGGAATATAGGCGAAGATGAATTTCACCTGAACACAAAAGAGGATATTCGAATAGCGCCGATAATTAAGGGCAGCAAACCAGGTGGCTTCTTTCAGACGATGTTAGGGGTGGCCATGATAGGAGCAGCAATGATGCTGGGACCTGCTGGGTGGGCAGCGTTTGGGGCAGGCGGGTTTATGGGTGGTGCTTTAGCGTTAGGCGGTGCGTCAATGGCATTAGGCGGTATAGCGCAAATGTTGTCACCGCAGCCGCCTGGGGCTTCCGTTCGTCAGGACGCCGATAATAAACCGTCTTATGCGTTTGGCGGTGCGGTGAATACGACAGCGCAAGGTAATCCGGTGCCGTTATTGTATACCTTGGATAGAAAAGAGATAGGTGGGGCAATCATATCCGCGGGGATTTACACCGAAGACCAACGATAACATTCATTATGGACATTGAGTCGCTGAGGCGACTTTTTTTATGGGTGAAATATGACAAGTCTTATTTTTGGGGCTAAAGGCGGTGATGGCGGTGGACATAAACCCGTAGAGTCTCCTGATAGTTTGCTATCGGAATCAACCGCAAAATTACTCTTTGCTATTTCTGAAGGAGAAATTGCCGGGGGGTTAGATGCTACCCGTATTTTTCTAGATGGTACGCCTATCGGTAATGCTGACGGCAGTAAAAACGTTGAGGGCGTGACGTGGGAGTTTCGTCCGGGCAGTGAGCAACAGGCATACATCAAAGGTATTCCGTCAGTTGACAATGAAATTAGCATCAGCAGGGAGTTAAAAGATGAACAGCCGTATATCAGGTCGATAAATAATATCCAGCTATCCGCTATTCGGTTACGTTTTTCGGTACCACAACTTCTTGAACAACATGATAATGGTGATACCTCCGGTTACCGCATCGATTATGCCATTGACCTGTCAGCGGATGGGCGTGGCTACAAGGAAGTGTTGCATGCTGCCTTTGATGGGGAAACAACCAGTGAATATCAGCGCACACACCGTATCGATTTGCCTGCTGCCAAAACCGGCTGGCAATTGCGTGTTCGTCGTTTCACCCCTAACAAAAATACGGCGCGAATTGCCGATAAAGTGGTTGTTGCCGCCATTACTGAGGTGATTGACGCAAAATTAAGATATCCTAATACCGCTTTATTGTTTATCACCTTTGATGCAAGACAATTTAATAATCGCATCCCTAAAGTCAGTTTGCGCCCCAAAGGTGGTTTGCTGGTAAAAGTACCCGCAAACTATGACCCTGTAAACCGAACTTATTCGGGCGTCTGGAATGGCACCTTCAAGTTGGCCGCGACGAACAATCCCGCCTGGATTTTTTATGACCTGGTTTTGAATAACCGTTACGGTTGTGGAGAGCGGATTAATAGCACACAGATAGATAAGTGGGATTTATACCAGATAGCCCAGTATTGCGATGAAAACGTTCCTGACGGTCAGGGTGGTTCAGGTAAAGAGCCTCGTTTTTTATGTGATATTTATATTCAGTCTCAGGAATCGGCTTATCAGGTATTGCGTGATATTGCGGGCATTTTTAGAGGCATGACTTTTTGGGCGGATAATTCTGTCAAAGCGGTGGCTGATATGCCCTCGGATGTCTTTCGGATTTTCACGCAAGCGAATATCGTCGATGGAAAGGTGACATATTCAGGCGGTAGTCAGCAAAACCGTTATACGCAGGTGCTGGTTTCCTATTCGGATGCCGATAATCACAGTCATGATGGGATTGAGGCGGTCTCTGATAGCAAACTGCAGCGCCGTTATGGTGTGCGTAAAACGGATATTTCGGCGATGGGTTGCACTCGGCAATCAGAAGCAAACCGACGTGGACGCTGGATATTATTAACGAATGCTTATGACAGGACGATTACCTTTTCAACAGGGCTTGAAGGGGCTATTCCAACGCCTGGACAGATTATAGGGGTAGCGGATGCAAATCTTGCAGGGCGAATTATTGGTGGCAGGATTTCATCTGTTGATGAGAGAAAAATTACGCTCGACAGGCAGGCAGATGTTAAATCGGGTGACAGACTTATCATTAACTTACCCGATGGAAAATCAGAAGCAAGAACCGTCCAGACGGTTAACGACAATATTATCACTGTAACAGCCCGTTATTCTCAACCGATTGAAAAAAATGCGGTTTGGACAGTAGATGCCAATGACTTGGCGATTCAGCTTTATCGCGTAATTAGCCTTCAGGACAACGCCGATAATACATATACCCTCACGGGGACTTTCCATAATCCAGATAAATATGCGCATGTTGATTCGGGCGCCAGGATTGATAAAAGACCAATTACTGTCATCCCACCGGGTGTTCAATCGCCCCCTAAAAACGTACATATCTCTGCTTATACCCAAATCAGTCAAGGGATTGCTGTTACAACGTTAAGCGCTGACTGGGATGCCACAGAAAATGCGATTGCCTATGAGGCGCAATGGCGAAGAGGAAATAATAACTGGGTAAGTATACCTCGAACATCTACATCCAGTTTTGAAGTTCAAGGGATATATGCCGGACGTTATCAGGTAAGGGTAAGAGCCATAAACTCATCGGATATCTCATCAATCTGGGCGAATGCGCCTGAGACAATACTGAAAGGTAAGGAAGGCGAACCCCCTACACCTGTGAATTTCAGCGCTTCCACGTTGGTGTTTGGGATTAAGTTAGACTGGGGATTCAACGAAAATACGGAAGATACGTTAAAAACAGAGATTCAGTACAGCAAAACCAATGACGGCGAAGGCTTGATATTACTGGCTGATATCCCATATCCATCAAAAAGTCATGAAATGTCTGGGTTGGCCGCAGGTGTAGTCTTTTATTTTCGCGCAAGACTCGTTGATAAATCCGGTAACCCGTCACCGTGGACAGAATTTGTGCGGGGTGAGTCAGAATTCGATGCCAGCAGTATCATTGATGAAATTGATAAAAAAATTAACGATACGGAAGCGATTAAGTAGCTAAAGAAAGGGATAGACAGTAGCACAGAAGCGATACTCGAAAACGCGAAGGGACTTAACGGCAATACGCAGTATTTCATGCGTCAAAATGGCAAGATTAAGGCGGAAATTGTCAGGGTTGACAATTATGTGGTAACCGAGACTAAAGCCTTGGCTGAATCTATCCATCAGGTCAGAGCGACAGCAGATAAGTCCTGGGCAGCCGCGCAAAACTCGCTACAAGCCAAATATGACATGAAAAAGGGTGAGGCTTCTGCAACCTGGACATCGTTAGTCAAGATTGTTTATGACGGCGTCTCTTATGATGCAGGCATGGTGATTGGTGCTGAGCTTAAAAACGGTAAAGTCAGCACACAAATTGGCTTTAGCGCCCAAACATTCATCGTATACAATCCGGCTAATGGCAAGATGGAGCCGGTTTTTGCCATCAAAAACGGTCAGGTTTTTTTACGCACAATATTTATTGATAAAGGAACGATTGAAGAATTATTAATCGGCTCTGTTATTCAGTCAAAAAATTATCAGGCGGGAAACACGGGTTTCAAGATAGATAGTGAAACAGGTATCGCAGAGTTTAATCGCTTACTCATTAATAAAGACTTTAAAATTATGGGTGACGCCTCAAAAATTGTGTTGGATAACACAGGGCTTGCCGTTTATCCCACTTCTGGTGGCGTAATAAAATTAGGCAGGAGGCCATAATGTCAGATTACGGTTTGTTTGTTGATTTGAAAGACGGTTTTAAAACCTTTGAAATAACCAGTAAAAGTCGAATACTGACAAAACTTTTAAGTACAAATAACCACGATCTAAAAAAAAGAGATCATAGCTTCACCATTCCTGAGGCAGATAAATATAATCTAATCATCGTCCCTAAAGTCATATCTAGACTTTATCAAGTATCCAGGAGTTATGCTGTACGTCAACTGAGACTTGAAAATATAGGAGTTGAAGGAAATCAATTAAAGTGCAATTGGGATCGTTGGGGTATTCACTGGTTTTGGGGTGGCAGAGGCGGAGGGGTTTCAGAGCGAGGAACATTTTTGTACGGTGAACAGTACGAAAATGTGTATAAAATAGATGTTTATGGCTATCCAAAACAAGCAACGAGGGGTGACTATGGATTATTTATGGGTGGTTTAGGCAATGCAGTAGCAATAACTCAGCAATCAAAGTTAGGGTATTGTGTTTTTAGAAAGAAAATATCGATAAGTGCTAATGGCACTTATAAAATCCCTAACACTGTTCCAAGTATTGGTAAAAGTCTCGTTTTTATTAGACCAACAAATCAAAATGCAGTTGTTTCTATCGCTAGAGACAATAAAAATATTTATAGCAATGCGAAAACAGATGTTTACGTACTGGTATTCACGACGGATTTTACGCTAGTACCCGCGGATTACGGCCTACATATTTATAATACAAAAGGCACACTAAGTTATTCATCGCATTATTTGCCGTTTTTAGTAGGCGCTAATATAACATTAACCCAATGGGGAGTAACGGCGCCATTTGCACGCCCAATGTTACAAGCAAATGAATGTGCAGAAATGATAGATCGCGTCTATCAGGGCTGGACATATTGCAAAGCAGGCGGTTATCGTTTTCAAGGAAATAAAATAACTATTGAGCAGGGAAGAAATCTTGAATGGGTATTTGTGGATACATCAGCCATTGATGATATCACTTATAGCACTCCCTCATACGTTATTGACTTCGATCTTTACTTCTAGAGAAAAATTATGATTTATTCAGATGGCACAGTCACAATAGTGTCAGGGTCTTCTATTGTAAAAGGCTCAGGCACCAAATGGAATAGCAATAATCCACTCATATCACCCGGCATGTTAATGTTGATTAAAAATGGTGACGTGAATTATCCTTACATGATATTGGCAGTCAACAGTGATACTGACACGAGTTTCGCACCAATAAAAAAACGCTCTATTTTTAAGTTTAATTCAGCATAATATATAAATAGAAAAAATCTCATAAATTAAAAATAACTTATTGTAATTTAAGTAAATTTATACGTCTTAGCAAGTTACAGATTAATTACTGTTCTGAAGCCATTTCTAGAATTTTATATGCCCGTGCGAAACTCGTGACTGAATTAACGTTAGCAGATAAGCCGACTTTTAGCGCAACAGAGACCACTTACAGCATTAATCTCACTGAACCCAATAATAATTCTGACGCTGCACGCGCACTGGTTGCCGCTAACACTTACATCCTCTATTTTTTGCAAAACATGGATTTGTGGATGGGGGATAATGGTGTCGTTGAAATCACGTTGCCGAGCGGTAAAACAGTCAAGTTAGCGTCAATTAAAGCGCTACAAGCGCTAGTGGAAGGAAAAGCTGATGCAAGCAGTGTTGAAGAGATAAAAACAGCACTAGAAAGTCCCGCGGACAAAAAAAGCGTAGAAGACATAAACAAAACCGTCGCAGATAAATTTGATAAAAATAGCGTTTTGCAAGCAGTAGGTAATGCTACTGATAAAGTCATGAGTCAAAAAGCATCCACTGATATTCTTGCGAAAAAAGATTCAAATGAACAACTTAGAGCTGGAAAAATAAGTGTCTCACATTCTACCGGTGACTCAGTTATATGGTTAGGCGATGCTAAAGAGGGTTATGATTTAGTCTATGTCCGTTCATCTAAACGTGGTTTTATACGTAATAATAGGCTTAGCGTAGCCACTTATTTTCCAGATAAAGATGGAACATTTGCTTTATTGTCAGACATTCCAAAAATGATAGCGGATGCTAACGGTTTTTTTAAAAGAGCCTCGCCGATAGTAAAAATCCATCCCGATGGTAGTTTTGAAACCAACGAAGAATCAGAAGGGGCAAGAGTCCGACGAACTGGAATTGGCAGCTATTTTATTTCCGGCGTCATGGGTTATAACGCTGATGGAGCATGGGGTGTGAATGGCGGAATATCAATCCCTAAAGATATTAATGGATTAGAACTTATCTACGTCAGAGACAAAATCTTATCCAATGGTGATATTGAGATTCAAACATTTCACCGACAACACACCCATTTACCTAAAGATTTTCAAAACTGGCGAATTAAAGAAATTATTGACGGCAAACCAGTTTATTACGCTGACGGTGAGCAAGTTGATATCCCACCCTCGACATGGTTAGACGTGCGGGTGCAAATGCCCGTTGATTCAATTTGGGAGCAGCAGCAAAGATTGAAAGCGAAATAGCCCTTCACAAAAATTTTTATCTGAAAATCGGATACATTGAACATCAAAAAGACTTTCCTTCTTACTCGAAAATTTCGTTAGTTGATTAAACCCTATCATGGGATAGCGGGTGTGGTAAACAACTTTTCACATTAAAAAATCGATCGAATCGATCAAAATAATTCATTTTATTTTTGTATTAGATTTATGGAAAACTAAATACCCATGCGGCATTTACTTCTAAATATCAGTTTTATTTAGTTAAATAAATCAAAAAATGGAGATAAAGTGAAGAAAAAGACTATACTAGCCTGTGCGATTATGGGAATTCTGGCAAATGTTAACGCTGAAGAAGTTAAAACCAAGGGTGAGTTTTCATCAGTATTGGGTACAACAGCCGAAGCTTCCGGATACGCAAGCACTGCTATTGGTGAAGAAAGTAAAGCCACCGGTACGTTTTCATCAGCATTAGGTGAAGGAGCCGAAGCTTCCGGATTCGCAAGCACTGCTATTGGTAGGCAAAGTAAAGCCACCGGTAAGTTTTCATCAGCATTAGGTGAAAGAGCCGAAGCTTCCCAACCCGGAAGCACTGCTATTGGTGAAGCAAGTAAAGCCACCGGTAAGTTTTCATCAGCATTAGGTGCAAAAGCCGAAGCTTCCGGATACGCAAGCACTGCTATTGGTGAAGGAAGTAAAGCCACCTGTAAATTTTCATTAGCATTAGGTACAAGAGCCGAAGCTTCCAGATACGCAAGCACTGCTATTGGTGAAGGAAGTAAAGCCACCGCTCACTTTTCATCTGCATTAGGTAGAAGAGCCGAAGCTTACGGTGAAGAAAGTACCAGCATTGGCGTAAACAGTAAAGCAGCCAATCACCTTTCATCTGCATTAGGTTCAGCAGCCGAAGCTTCCGGATACGCAAGCACTGCTATTGGTGGAGCAAGTAAGGCAACTGGTAAAGACTCAATTGCAGTTGGCTCAAAATCAATAGCACAAAGAGAATATACCAGAGATATAACTGATACATTAAGAAAACAACTTCCTTATAAAGATGCATTAATTAGAGAGTTCTCTATGGGTTCTGTTGTTCAAGATAATAAGAGTAGCACTGCTGGCACGAATGTAATATTGAGTCAAATCACTAATGTTGCCCCGGGTACTGAAGACACTGATGCGGTTAATCTTTATCAATTAAATAAAGTAAAACGGGACGTTGATGAGAGAATCGGCGAAGTAGACAAAATCAAAAATGATGCTAAGGATGCATTGGATGTAACAACTCAACACCGTGATAATGCTAATCTAGCGCTAAAGGAAACTGAGAAACACCGTGATAATGTTTATGGTGCCTTGACAAGTGTAAAAATGCATGAAAATAGCGCTGATTTACTCGTTAAACGACTAAAAAGAGAGGCATCATTGGTAGACGGGAAAATTACTCAGAGTTCCGATGGGACAATGTATATTGGCAAGGAGTTAGAAGGCAGTCAAATTTTTGTCTCTGGCAAGCAGGGTGACAGAGTGATAAGCGGTGTGGCTAGTGGTGCAAGAAACAGTGATGCAGTGAATGTTTCTCAATTAAACACGGTCAGAACAGCTGCCAATTATGCAAGCCAACTGGCGCAAAAAAACAGCTCACGGATAAATCATCTTGAGGATAAGTTATCGAAAACTAACACGAAAATTGAACGAGGACTCGCGACCTCTGCGGCGCTGACCGGACTTTTCCAGCCTTATGGGGTCGGTAAAGTGAATTTCACGGCAAGTATTGGGGGATATGGTGCTTCTCAGGCCCTGGCGGTTGGTACAGGCTACCGTATCACTGAAAATGCCGCCGTTAAAGCGGGGGTTGCTTATTCTGGCGGTAATCATGTGATGTATAACTCGTCATTTAATTTTGAGTGGTAATCCTGTTAAGTTTTACAACAGTCCCCAGAAAAACGCTGGGGACTTTTATCTTTTCTCAATTACCCCATTCAAGGGGCATCCTATTAGCAGCGTTGGAGGAAATGGGTCAATTCCGCTTTATGCCAGTTTGAAAGGGCACCATTTAGCATTAACTGGTTATCCTGTGTAGTCTGAGATAACAGAGTTTCTATCTCAGCAATAACTCTATCTGCATTTTCGCGTTTGCGGATAATCTGTTTAATTGCTAATTTCTCTGCATCGGCTATTTTATCTTGAAGCTCTTCCGTTACATGCCAGATACGCTCACACTCAGAAGCGATAGAAGGGACTAGCCGTACTTCCATCGGATAGGGTGAGGGAATGCCGGTGACTTCTCTTAGTGCATACCAGATAGCATTATTCCATGCATCTCTGAAACGAAAGTTTTGAGTCATCAGCGCAATGATACGAGCGAGATTTTGCGTATCTTTATTACTGAACTTTTCGTGAGCTTCGGGTTGGTATTTTGGTACAGAATGTAACTCTGCTTCCATGCGGTTAAATTCAGCAATGTAGGCTTCTTTAAATGCAGCTGCTTTTTTGCCAGTAAATCCCATAACCAAGAATACGAAGCCATCTTTGGTCATTTGGTACATGGGACGTTTTTCACCTTTTGCGTCGATATAATTAACCTCCGCAAAATTGCGGGCGTTAAATTCTGCTGAAGAGTCAATGTTACGCAGTTTCTTTAAAATATCATCGTGACGTTTGCCAAAGTAATCGGCGACATCTCTAGAATTAGTAATAGCTTTGCCATTGTGAACAGTAACTTTTGGATTAATAGTAGATAATTGAAGTGTCATAAGACCTCCGATGGTTACTTTATTTTACCACCACCTAGAGGTTTCCAATCTCGTTGGGTGGTGAACTGAACAGGGTTGGAAACTACCGGAGTAACCGCCGGCCAGCTTTTCAGCTGCCCCATCCAGCCCACCATTGAATTGTGGCTAGATTTACGACACTAAAAAGCGCGCTCGCGGTGTGTACATGTCGCGGTTACTAACACGGGGTTTCCAATCCCGACATCTGATTTATCAGATGCAAATAAACTATAGCGCATGATTTCTTCTTTCGTCAATGGTTATTATGCTGCAATCCCGTTCATCATTACACCTAACAATCTAGGAAACTGGTTATCGTAGAAATGGGGTTGAGTCTGACGGGGATTATTAGGGTCAGTTAGATTTTTACCAAACTGTAATCCTTTTTCTGTCAATGACCAGAATAGTTTTTCTTTATCAGGATGCTTACCGCTCGGGCGTGATTTACGTTCAGCAAGTCCTAGCAGTTGTAGCCGCCGATAACCAGATTGTGCCGTATAGGGTTTGCCATGAAGCAATAAAAGCTCCGTAAAAGAATGCGTCACTTCGCTTGAACCCGTTAAACTCCCTTCTGGTGCATCAATAACGTAAGCTGGCAATATATCCGGCATACCAAGCGATGACTGTAGCTTTTTCATCGCGCCAAGTAGACCAGAAGGGGCGATACGTAGCTCCTGCTTGTAAAAAGCGATCATGGCCAAGCCAGCTTGTACTTTTTCGACAAGTACCCCGTTATTGCTTTTTACCGAATCCCTGAACCGCTCATAAACTTGAACTTCAAAAGCGGGGTCTATCCATGCTGCATATCGAATGGCGATAATTTCAACAGCCCAGCTGCCAGATTCAAGGCCACCTTTGATGATATTGACCGAAGCTATTTTCGTAGCTTCGCTTGCTTTTTGTACAAAATTACTTACTCCTTCTGATTTAAGGAAGTTTGATGGGCGCTGAGATTCTGTCGCTTTACCTTGCGCAACGGCAGCACGATGTAAATCATTCAGACAATACCGCCCGAAAGCATCTTGACGAACAACGGTATTTTCAATAACAACTAATTTAGACATAACTATTTCTCCGTAATGAAACGAATGGTTAAAGTGGTTTGGGGATTAAAAAAGAGGGTAAATTTAAACTGAGATTTCAGTCAAAATTAGGAACTCACTATAAGCTGCAAGTAATTGATTTATAGTGAGTGAAATCGCTTATTTTCGCGTGTAAATACGTATATTAAATGAGCTATATTTTTTTAAGCAATTGATATATAAATATTTTATTTTTGTTAGGTAACTACCTAATGAATAGTTTCATAAAATAAAAATACTTATATATCAAATATATAAAAAGTGATTATCACTATAATTCACTATAATTCACTATAAATTTTAAATTTCAATCCAACTATTATTCCTATCATCCTGATATTTAGCTGTCATTTCTGCTGATTTATGGCCTAACAATTTGCGAGTAAATTCACTTCCATTTTTATCTGTATGCAATCTTGCAGACAAACTTCTTATTTCATGAAAAGAAGGTGGCGTTCCTTCCCATGTTAATTTTGTTTTATCTCTAAAATTTGTAAATTCTGTTGATATTCTTACTGCTGTAATTTGTTTTTTATTTTTTGTAATAACAAAGTTAGCTTCATGATTAATGTTTTTCAAAATATTGCATAATTTTGTAGACTCAATTTCAAGATCCAGTGGAATAGCTATTTTAGTTTCGGTTTTTTGTTGAACAATCCACAATTTCCCATCATGAATATCTTCCCATTTCATTTTTGAAATATCAGATACCCTCTGACCTGTAACTAAAGCCAGTTTCATTGCATGAGTTAACCAATGATTATCATGGTTAATAAAGTTTAAAATAGTATTAAAGTCATCGAGAGACAGTCTGGCTCTCCGAATTTTGATTTTTGGTGTTTTTGTTAGCTCAGCAGGGTTTAATTGTACTAAACCACTAGCTAATGCTTCTTTGAAGCAGTCAATTAAGGATATTCTCAATACTTTTGCTGTTGTTATTTTTCCATCTTTAATAAATTCATGAATAAAATCAGCAATGTTTTTTGTTGTAATATTTTGAATTGGTGCATCAATAAATCCTTTTCTGATTACACCTATTCTCTGTCGATAGTCTTTTAATGTTTTCTCTCTCAATCCTCTTGTTTTCAATATTTCTTCGTATCTATCTAAAAACTCATGGAAATAGACAGATCCCTGTCCATCGATCCTTTCTGTTAGTGGTTTTACCTTGTCTGCATTGAGTAACAACTGATTCGCACTGATAGCCTCGCTAATTGCATAGGCTTTGTTTCTGCCTAAACCGTATTCTTTACGGGTACGTGGGTCTCTATACGAATAGTAGCCATTTCTTTTATACAGGTTAGGGGGTAAATCCCGATTTTTTATCTTTCTGGTTCTGGTCATGACCTATCCTTCCTAGCAACAAACTCTGATGGCTAATTTCGTTAAGACTGTTGACCTTGACGGCATATTCTTCGACAAGGTACTCTCTACCGTCCTTGATGGGTGGTGGCTGTATGAGTCCATTTCTTGCCCAAATTCTGACGGTATCCATTCGGCGTGGTCTATCCCTTCGAGCGTTCCATTCCGCTAAAGTAATCATGTTTATTTATCCTCATTCAAAAACTCACACTATTCTCAGGCGCTTCATTGCCCGACAAAAACAGATAGCCTAAGCACGAATGATTATCTTCGTGCTTTGTTAGGTTAGGGCATATGATTTGTGGGGAAGATATTAGGATTTATTTGCTGCATCGTTTGATGCTTTGTTTTGATATTGCCAGGGTGGGTCTGCGAGTATCAGGTCATACTTCACGTCATCTCCTGTTAAACATACCCGCTTTTATTTTTATGCAAGTCGTCTGTTTTTTCTAATACAGTGATTTTATTGCCGCCATTTCCGGTTAATGTTCCGTTTTCTCCATTGGTATCAAATTGATATACCAATCCTTTGTTTGTTAATTTTTTCTTCCTCAATCTAATTATTTTCATCATTTCACCATAATAAATAACCTGCATCCCTGCTTTGACATGATGTAACGTTGTTCTGTATTCATGGGTGTTATTCATAGGATTTCTCCGGTTATTGATTAAATAAATGTAAGCTTTGATCAAAAAGTGATCATTTATGAATTATTTGTGATAATATCATTGCCGTTGTGTGTTGGTTAGCAGCAACATTTTTCCTGGTGTTGGCCAGCCTTGCGCTGGTCTTTTTTGAGTGATGCGGAAATACCAAATAGCAGTTGATTTATTGAATAATTGCTAGTGAAGTATGACAGGTAATGGCATACCTTCATCTTGCAGCATCTTTAAATAGCCTTCATGGAGAGTTGTCAGACTTTCACGACCAAAATCAGATAAAATCATCCCGTCTTCGGGTGTAGTCGTAATAAAACCGTTATACATCCCGATGGCCATTTCCAGCCCTTGCTCTCTGCCATACTTCTCAATAGCAATGCTTTCAACATGATTAGCTAAAGCAAAGCGTTCAGCCGCAGGGTAAATGGTTATTGATGATGTGTCGTTCGCGTAAAGCGCAGCAATATCGATGCCACCCTCCTCATTTTGAACTTCAACTGTTCCGTTCTTTTGGGTTTGCTCGATAATAAAGCAAGCGGCCACTATCCAGCGCCAGATGCTTACACGTTGGTCTACAGTCGGTGAAAAGTAATTATGCTCCCATCCCTTGGATATGGCTCCTACAAGCGTGCATCCAGATTTTAAATCGTTATCAAATTTACCAGAGTCGAGCATATTGATAGCATCGGCATAAGTGAAACATCCTTGTTTCTCGTTAAAAATACCGGTTGATATCGGCACAAAATCATTCATTATTTAGTTTCCTATTCTGAAATAGCAAAGCGCCCCATTTTGGGATGATACCACTGACTGCCACGTTTCTCAGCCTGAAGCATCATGTTATGCCGTGTTTTTTTAAAGGCTTCCTCATCAACCACCGACATTTGGGTAATTTGGCCGCCTGGGGCAACATGGGGCACTTTTTTGCAAGGCACATTCCACGCCATGACTAACTGGCGACATTTCGCATCACTTAAGCCATACTTTGTTTTAAGATAGCTATAGCCCTGGAAACCTGCTGGGATAGTGCCTTTTTTGATATGTTCGATTTCTTCTGAAACTTGCTCTACCTGATGTTCAATACTCTTTAACCGACGCTCCTGTGCAACGTTAGCTAATGCCATTGCGGCGATAATTTCATTGGCGCTTTGTGGTTTACTTTGCTGCTCCAGTTTATCAATTAGCGAGCGGCGAACCGCTTTAGATTCACGGGTGGCAACGCGGAGGGCTTGTTTAAGAGCCATTTCGATAATTTCAATATCAGCGCCGTTTTTTTGACCTACGAAAATTTCGTAGGTCTCTCCTTCGAGTTCATCTTTAATTCTGGCGATGAAATCGTTATTACGAATAGGATTTTCACCATATTCTTTTCTTGTCTCGTTAACCATGAACAGCAATTGTTGAGAATCTATTGTTTCACTGTTAGGAAGCATAACATTTTGTATATTTATTAAATTTTGCATAGAGTAATTTCTCAAAGTTAATTGATGAATGAGTATTGATTAAGTGGAATAGGTTAGGTGGGGTAATGACTTCTTGCTTTGTAACTATTTCTTCAATGTGTCGAGAAATACCCCCAAATAGACCAAGAGTGCAGGGACTATCATGATGCCAATAACCAGTAGCTCTTGCCCGCCTAAATGAATATTGCCTAATTCGCCACGTTTAAACCTGATTTGCGGGTCAATGACGGCATCGGCATGTGCAAGATGTCCCACTATCAGTTCGAAGGCAAACGCTGCGCTGATAAACAATAATGTCGTGATTAGTAATTTGATGATGTTAAGTTTCATGGTTGAACCTCGGTAAAATTAGCTTATTTCTTAACGCAAATCGCTTTGGCGTTAATATCCTTGAAAGTTTCAAATTCCCGCTGAAACTGTTTAGCGGCGAATTGGCACATATTTTCAGTGTCAAATTCCTGAGTATGAACACTTGTAAAGTCATTTGATGAGTAAGGGCTGGCGTACATGGTTAAGATTAAAATCCACATGGTAGGGCTCCTTGTCTAAAAGGGGATAGAATCATCAAAATCGGGCTCGATAATTGTGTTACTGTTTGGCTGGTTAGTGGTTGGTATACCCGTTTTACCTTGGCTTTCCTGCGGTTTCTTCTCTTTCCGGTTGCCCAATATTTCAACGTCATTGACTAAAAATTCGGGCGATATCCTTTGCTGACCGGATTTGTCTGTCCATTTATTCTCTTGATAGGCAGTGGTAACACGAACAAAAGTACCTTTTTGTGCATGCTTCTCAATATATTCGGCTATTTGTTTAAATGCCTTACAATTAATCCATGTCGTTTCGTCCATCCATTGACCGTTACTATCTTTCCTTGATTTACTAATAGCTAGAGAAAATGTGGTAAATGGAATAAAAATATCGTTACTGGGAATATAGCGGATATCTAATTTGCCGATGCGTCCGGTAAAGTTACATTGGTTCTGGTTTGCCATGGAGCCTCCACATATTGATTAATTTTGCTGAGTTCTGCTTTCAGTTTTTCAATAAATGCTTGAACGGCTTGTTCAATTTCGTTAACTAAATCATCATCCTTGATAATTCGGATTTTGTAGTAGGCCAGGTTAGGGGGGAGTCTGTCATCATAGCTGACAAAATCGCACCAGTTTCTGCCTGTACACATCATTTGCCCATGCATTTGTAACAGGTATTCGTGTTTGGGTTTTCCTGTGATAATGGTTTCAATGTGGGTAGTGGTGTTGGGGCATTTTATTTCGATAAGTCCATCATCATTCACCAAACCGTCAGGACTGGCACCAAATAGCGCAATAGTCGGGTGGGGAATAAAGCCCACTTCGGTAACTGTGACATCAAACTCATTGAGGCAATATCGTGCTCTGGCTGTAGGTTCAAGGGCAATGCCCCGTTCAATGGCCTGATTGGTTTTAATTTCTTCTCGTCGTCCGGTGAGCGTTTCACAGACTAATTGCATGAGGTAATTTCGTTGTGTTGTTCCCTTGCCTTTGGATAACACCTTGTGTAAATTGCTGGCGGTGACTTTCCCAAGTCTTGCCTGAAACCACTCGTCCGTTCTCTGCTTCATGATTAGCCTCATTTTTCATTGCAATGTTGCGATAAATAGCCATTTTATTTTCTTCGCCAATGATATCCGTCTCTTCTGGTTTTAATTGCAGCCAATGGGATTTCATTGATTCAACACCGCCTTTTGCTGCTATTTCTAATTCCTTGATTAATTAATTGTAACGAGCCTTTTGTTGGGCTTCTTCTTTCTGCATCACAACTTTTTCCTGCTCAGGTAAATCTTCACCCGCATAGATATAAAATCCTAATCCAAACATCGAAATGGCTTTAGTGAGGCAGCGCATCAGCGCTTTGTTGATATCAACGGCGTTAGGATTGGAAATAGCCTGATTCCGGTAATCCATAACGGGTAACCACATTTTGCGGAGACATTCGTTATTACCCTGTTTGACGGTGAGGGTTAATGACACCATCGCACTGCCATCATTGTTATAGCTAACGGCATCAATGACATAGTAGGATTCTGGGTAATGTGCCATTAATACGCCCCACGCCCACGCCCACGCCCATGAGAGATAAGAAAGGCCGTTTTTCTTTTCAACTTTATCGTTAACATTAATCGCCGACAGCGTTTCCCAAACCTGTTGTTGAAAACTGCTCTCTTTTTCGGTATGTTGTGTTTCGCTCATAGATATTTCCTCTTAGGCGCTCGAAGTGCTTTGTACTGATGGATATTCTCATTTTTGAAATGGTCAAACAGTGCCTTCCAGATATCGTCAAAATCCTCAATACTGAGTTTTCGCATCACTGAGGAAGGCAGGCAGTCATAAACAGGCTGGACAAGTTCGCTGATTTCGTCGTCCAGCCTGTCCTCCCAATAAGCAATTTCTTGCTGTTGTTCGTACCAGTAATCTTCCATGGCGTAAGGGTTCATTTGACCTCCTCGAACTGAAATAGCATCCTGTTTTTTCTGGTTTTAATCTCTGCAACTAATAACTCGATTTCATTTTGTGAAAAGTGTGAGTTCAGTAGCAGGGTGATAATTTTTTCTTTAATATGACGTTTTTTCGCCTTTTCAGATTTAAGGGGCATGATGATTTTTTCCATAAGCTTTTAGTTGCAGTGATAAAGCGATTAGCCATATATCTTGTCGTTGGGTATTAATCGCTAACTTTGCTGCCTGTCTTGCCAGTACTAATAGGTTTCTATCTTTGTTCATATATTTAGCCCTTATGCCACCTGACTATATTTGTCGTGGGTAAATTCACCGTTCCAGTCTTTCTTCATCGGTAGCTTACTTTTGAGGTATTGGTTATATAGCCATGTAGCCCCCTTTTTTAGCAGAATGATTTTGTAACACTGACGTTGCCCATAATCGTTTGTCATGATGAAGGGTGATTCGGTTAAATATTTATCTCTTGCATAAGAATGAACACGCCAGACATGAGCCTTGCTGATATCCTTTTCTGCATCGTAGAGAAAATGACGCGATTCTAGAAAAAGGTTAACCTGGTTAATATTTACGCCATTAAGTTGTTTGCAAAACTGAACGGGTGACATACCAACCTGAAACAGGTTTTTTAGGCTATCGATTTCTGTTGTGAGGTTCTTGTTTTCTAGTAATAGCTTTTCTTTATCTTCCTCAGCCCGAACAACCATGAGTGCCAGTTCTTTGGTTGTTGGTAGCAATGTTTGAGGTTGTAAAATCCGTCTTTCGCATTCAATAAAATACTGTCTGGCCTGTTTCCCTTTTTCGTTGCGTTCAACCATGGATAGTTCTTTCGCCATATCGAGGGAAATGTGGTATTCCTTTGCTGGACGGCCTCCGAAGGGGTTTTCCCCAGAATTGGTGAAAACTATAAAGTCGATATTTTCAGCAAATCCATATTGTTTAATTCTGTCTTTTATCCATGTGGTAAAATCTTTCCCAATATCGAAAAACGCATGTAGATCACGAGCATTTAGCGTTTGGATTAATTCATCATTGATATTTTTTGTTTCGATATTAATTAAATTTTGCATAAGGGGATCCCTCAAAGTTAATTGATGAATGTATATTGATGTTTGTGAATGAGGTGCACGCTTCCGTTTCAAACGGGGACGTGCTAAAGAAAAATCAGCTATTCAGAAAGTTTTTTGATTAATTCATCTTTGTGAATAATCATATAACCCGCGCGACGACCAATTTCGAACAATGACTCTAGTGAAGCAACATATTCATTATCATGAATCACTCTTGCGCTATCAACTTTGCCGTTGGGTAGTAAGGTGAGCAGAACTTTATTGGTTGCTCCGGTTACAGCGATAGAATTGTTAAGTTGTGCTTCCATGCGATTGAATTCAGCAATGTATGCTTCTTTGAATTGTGCTGCTTTTTTTCCGGTAAATCCCATAACTAAGAATACGAAGCCGTCTTTGGTCATATGATAAATTTTTGATTCACGAGTTGCTCCATTACCAATTTCGATGCTTGAGTACATCTCCTCAAAATTGAGGGCATGAAAATTAACTGAACAATCAAGAGAATCTATCGCTCTCAATACGTTGTCGTGACGTTTGTCAAAGTAATCGGCAACATCTTTGGATGTGGTAATAGCTTTACCGTTATGAATAGTAACTTTCGGAACAGCAAGGGATTTTTGAAGTGTCATGATGAACTCCGATGGTTTTCTGGATTATTCACCACCTGAGTTGATAATCTCGTTGGTGGTGGACTAAATAGGGTTATCAACACCGGGAAAACCAGCCGGCCAACCTTTAGGTTGCCCCATCCAGCCCACCATTGAATTGTGGCTAGATTACGACATTAAAAAACACGCTCGCGGCGTGTACATGTCGCGGTTTTCTCTACGGGTTGATAATCCCAGCATCTGATTTTGCAGATGCAAATAAACTATAGCGCATGATTTCTTCTTTCGTCAATGTTTTATTATGCTGCAATCCCGTTCATCATCACACCTAACAGCCTAGGAAACTGGTTATCGTAGAAGTGAGGTTGTGTTTGACGGGGATTATTAGGGTCAGTCAGATTTTTACCAAACTGTAATCCTTTCTCTGTCAGTGACCAGAATAGTTTTTCCTTATCAGGATGCTTACTGCTCGGGCGTGATTTACGTTCAGCAAGTCCTAGCAGTTGTAGCCGCCGATAACCAGATTGTGCCGTATAGGGTTTGCCATGAAGCAATAAAAGCTCCGTAAAAGAATGCGTCACTTCGCTTGAACCGGTTAAACTGCCTTCTGGTGCATCAATAGTGTCACCGATCATGCAAAACTGATCCACTAACGATCATCTAAAACTGATCCACTTTGCCAATTTAAGCGGCACCATCCTCTAAAAAATGTTTAGAAGAACCGCCTAAAATCCAACATGAAAGATGACTCAAAGTAGACACATATTGAACCGACCACATCATTGACATCCCTAAACCAAAGATCGGCTTAGCAGTGGGCTGGCGCGGTTTTATGCGCTATGTCTGTAATGAGGTTCGCTTCACTCACGTATCGGCGAAATGAAACTTATGAAAACTTTATAAATATTTTTTTCGCCTTCCATGCCTATGGCATAAAAACCATAAAGAGAATTGGGTGGATCAATTTTGATTGATCGTATTTAGCTAAAAAGTGGATCAGTTTTCGGTGATCGTTGACAAAAATAGCGTAAGCTGGCAATATATCCGGCATACCAAGCGATGACTGTAGCTTTTTCATCGAGCCAAGTAGACCAGAAGGGGCGATACGTAGTTCCTGCTTGTAAAATCATTGCCAAGCCAGCTTGTACTTTTTCGACAAGTACCCCGTTATTGCTTTTTATTGAATCCCTGAACCGCTCGTAAACCTGAACTTCAAAAGCAGGGTCTATCCATGCTGCATATCGGATGGCGATAATTTCAACTGCCCAGCTGCCAGATTCAAGGCCACCTTTGATGATGTTGACCGAAGCACTCTGCGATGCTTCGCTTACTTTTTGTGCAAAAGTGCTGATGCCCTCGCTTCTGAGAAAGACAGAAGGTCTCTGAGATTCTGTCGCTTTACCCTGAGCAACAGCTGCCCTGTGTAAATCATTCAGACAGTAACGCCCGAAAGCATCTTGACGAACAACGGTATTTTCGATAATAACTAATTTAGACATAAAAATATTTCTCCGTAATGAAACGAATTAAGGTATTAACGTGAAAGATTTTGCAGATTGTCCCCTAAACCCGTTATACTTCCCAAAAAGGAGGATAACGTTATGGGTCAGGTCGCATTTGATACACTACAAGCATCAGAAGAGCTTCAAACGGCTGGGCTTACTAGTCAGCAAGCTAAGGCTATTTCGCTTGTTGTACGTAGATCGCATGAGGTTGCTGATGTAGCGACTAAAGCTGATATTGCTGAGGTAAACCGCAATATTGCTGATGTTCGCAAAGATTTATCTTCTGAAATTTCAGATATCCGTAAAGATATGGTTGCTCGCTTTGAAAAAAACGAAGCTCAAATTGCTGATGTTCGCAAAGACTTATCTGCTGAGATGAATTTACGTTTCGAGAAAACTGATGGTCAGATAGCGTTGATTCGTAAAGACGTTGAAACTATTGCTACTGGACTACTTTTAAAACTTGGTGGTGTAATCGTTGTGACTATTAGTGCTGCAACTGCAATACTGAAATTCTTTTAATTCTTCGGTTGCAGGTTCAAGCCCTGCACAGCCCGCCAATCTCACGATGTATCTTCATCAGTCTTAAATTCTCTTTTTTAAGACGCTTATTTTCTTTTGTTAAGCACTGTATAATTTCTTTGAAAGTTCTTGTTTCCATGTCGTCGTCATTCCATATATCAATGCTGCTCAGGTATCTTGAATCACTTAAATTACGACTACCATTGGTCACGCCAACCAGATTACCCATGTTAGGATGTTTTGCTGTTACAATGCGTGGATTATCCAATCTCATGATGTGTACTCCCTCGTTAACATTTACTGAAAAGATAGGATGTGTGCCAAGTGCCACTTGGTGTCCGATTACAGTCATCACGGACGGGTAAACGCAATCAAACTATATTTAGCTATTGAAAGATAATTTATAGTGTGTTGACTGTCCCACGAGCGCAGAGCCGCATTCACACATCCTGAAATTGATTTGATTGCCTGAATGTTTAACCACCTCAGGCGGCAGTGGTTTGCGTATTTACCACAACACACAAAACAGGTTATTATGTGCTCACCACAACACATAGAAAAAGGAATGACACGCTCAATGACACCAATTAAAGAGAGGCATTTAATGCTAATTCGAGAATTAAATAATCCTGATAGCCCCATGCAGCCAATAAGCACTGAGAAATTTGACTTTTTAGAGGAAAAGATAGGCACTAATCAATTAGCATTAGATCTTAATTATTTGATTGAAATTGGTCTTGTTAAAAAAGGTGCCGTTGTTTTAGGTCATAATAATTATTCATTATTTTATGTTGAACATATGGCTTTAACTGCTAAAGGTTTTGATTACGCCAATACCGATACTATCGGTAGTGAACTAAACGCCGTTACAATTAAAATACACAAAAATACTCTTGAGCAAATTGAAACAATTATCAGATCGGCTAATTTAGCTGAACCAGAAAAGCAAACGCTTTTAAAACTAGTGAAAGAAAAAGGCGCAGAATCTGTTGTAGGCAAATGTGTTGATACTTTGTTTGCTAATGCTGGTACAGTGACTCAAGTTCTTTCTGAATTAGCTAAAAGTCAATTTAACTCTTAATTGATTTGATTGCCTGATTATTTAGCCACCTCAGGCGGCAGTGATACACTTGGTGTTTTCCACAACAACCAAGAGGTAGAGTAATGAATGATTCATTAGCTAATTTCGATAGAAATTTACAATTTGAACTGCTTGAGTTAGCGGTGTACGATTATCCCGATGTTATTGAAACAGAAAATATTCCTGATCATTCACGTTTAGTTGATAAGAAAAAGCTTCTTCAAAACATCGCTTATTTGCAAGAAGAAGGACTGGTTAAGGGAGGAATTCCTTTCAGGAAAAGAACCTGCAATACATCGGATTAAAGCAACCAAAGACGCTATAAACCTTCTTACTGAGGAAGGGGGTCTGTAAAATTTTTTGTGTAAATGGCTCCTCCGTTAGCAGGTGATCCGATCACCGTACATCAACATAAATTGACTCATGGCGGGTTTCCAATCTTTGATAGGCATCGTCCATTTTATTGAAATATTATGCAACGCTAAATAAAGTAGCTTGAGGACAGATTCATCTGTTGGGAAAACTCGCCGCGTTTTAGTAATCTTACGCAATGACGCATTAAGTGACTCAATCGCATTGGTGGTATAAATGGCTTTACGGATTTCAGGAGCAAAGTCAAAAATAACGATTAGCCGTTCCCAATTGTTTGTCCATGACGGACTAATTGTTGGGTACTTCTCATCCCATTTGGCTGAGAATGCCTCCAGAGCAGACTCAGCAGCATCGACTGTCGCTGCACCGTAGATAGCTCGCAGGTCTGCTGCCACCGCTTTACGCTCTTTCCAGTGGACGTAGCGAAGAGAATTACGTACTTGATGGACCAGGCATAATTGAACACGGGTTTGCGGGTAAAGCACTTCAATAGCCTCAGGAAAACCTTTTAAACCATCACAGCACGCAACGAAAATATCTTGCAAGCCTCGATTCTTGAGTTCTGTCATCACCGATAGCCAGAATTTAGCTCCTTCGCTTTTTGCTATCCACAAGCCCAATAATTCCTTCTCTCCATGGATATTTATGCCCAAAGCGAGATAAACGGATTTGTTGATGACTACGCCGGAATCCTGGCTTTTAACAACAATACAATCAAGATAAACAATAGGATACAGCGCCTCCAACGGCCTTTTTTGCCAGGCTTTAACCTCTTCCATGACCTCATTGGTTACCTGAGAAATGAAGGTTCCTGACACTTCAACACCATAGACTTCTTGAAAATGCGCCTGAATATCTCGAACCGTTAACCCTCTCGAATACAGAGAAATTATACGCTCATCAAATCCATTAAACTGTCTTTCCCCTTTCGATATCAACTTTGGTTCGAAAGTGCTATTTCGATCGCGAGGAACATCCAACCCGATAGCTCCATGCACAGAACGTACATTTTTACCGGTTGTGCCGTTTATACAGAAGTAGTTTATTTGATACTTACGGGAATTGGCGGGATCTGGCGGGAACTCATGGGATTTCTTGAGGTTAGGGGTGATTTTGGGATTTGATACCAACGGTTAAAAAACAAACAACCCTTCATCTAGAAGTAAAATATTTGATACCAATACAAACGAGCTTTAATGTCCTTTAAGTTGCATTTATAAATAGTTTTACTTGGGCCAGGGCTTCTTAGGCTCTGGCCCGGATGTTAGCGTTAGAGTGCTCTACTTTTGAAATGGTGTCTTCGGTACTGATTTCAATTTTGGACAAAATCTCTCTGAACTGTTCTTCTGACATGGAGTCCATCCGCAAAGCGACTCGTTTTTTATCTTCTCTTAGCTCAAGAAGCGCTTGGTTTGCAGGATCTAGAAGGTATAGAACCGTTTCTACTCCCTTTCTAACTAAAACCTCCATGATTCTTTCTTTTTCATCCTTGGATAGAAAGGATAATAACTCCATAATTTTCAAGTCAATCAATTCGTTGCTAACTCCTTGTTTTAGAATCAATTCTTTTTTGTTCATTTCGTTCTTTATGCTCTTTTTGAAATCTGGGATTTCACCTTCTCCTGTGAGTAACCAATCTAAAGATACTTGTTCTTTTTCTGCAATTTTAAGCAGATGAGCCTTGCGTGGCGTAGGCTCTATATCCTTACGCTTATAATAATTTTGTAGGGTACTAATGTTCATGCCCCAAGCTCTTGCTGCTTGAGAGCGTGACGGATAACGATCTACTAACTGAAAAATTCGATCGATGACAGTTTCTTTTCCTTTGGAGCAAAAAGAACGGGTCGGTTCTTTTTTAAAACTAGACATAATCACACCTAATATATTGATATTAAAAGATAATAACCAAAAGAACTAACAAAAACACTTGATTTTAATTCTTTTTGTTCTTATCATTCTATCCGTAGAGATAACCATCTGATTACCCATACGGATAACTTTTTAGGATAGACGAATGACGACTAAAAAAGAAGACATATGTGCTGATTGGCACCCTGAGATCATTAAAGCGGAGATCCATAAGCGAGGGTTGTCGTTTCGCTTACTGTCCTTGCAGGCCGGTTACAGCAAGGATTCACTCAAAACGGTTTTACGGACGCCCTGTAAAACCTATCAGAAGATTATTGCCGAAGCGCTGGGGATCGAGCCGGAAGCTATTTGGCCCAGCCGTTACAAGATTAAAAGTTACATACGTAAGGCATCATAATTATGTTTGTTGTTGCTAAAGAACTTATTGGCGTAATGGGTCTCCCTAAAACTACTAAAGGCATTAGAGAGATATTGGCGCGTTTAACGAAAAATACGCCCGATTTGGTACGTAAACGTCCCGGCACCAAGGCTTACGAATACCACATTGATTGTCTGCCCATTGAAGCCCAGTGCGCGATCCGTGAGCGTCATCTTCAACAACTGATGATTGCTGCACCGGTGGATGATGCAGCCAAACAACCCACTGTATCAAAGGTCAGCACCGATCCGGAGAAGCTTGGCAAGCTGGACGTTTACCGGCGTTGCCCGGCATTGGTTGGCAATAAACTGGCCGATCTGACGGACAAGCAGCGCCAGATTGCCGATGCACGCATGTTATTGGTGCAGCATATCCTCACCATAGGCCAACAGCCCCGTTATAGCTGTGCGCAGGCCATCCGCTTTATTGTCCAGCAGGCGAAAACTGGCCAGTTGCCCGAGAATATCGCCCAGGCGGCACAGGTAGCCAATGCCAAGAAAGGTAAAAGCCGTCAGCTCAGCGAAATCACCCTCAAGCGCTGGCTGGCCGACTACAGAAAGGCCACTACCCCCGCCGAACGTCTGATAGTGCTGGCACCGGGTAAGCGTGAAGTCGTTAAGCCGGAGCAAATCGCCTGGTTACATGACTATCTGGCGCACTATCGCAAGCCAAACGGGTGCAGCATGAAAGAGGCCTATGTAGATTTTTGCGCCGAGTGGCAACAACGCTATGCCGATGAGCCGCTGATGTTGGCCGCGCAGCCGTCCTATGATGCGGTGCTGTATGCGATGGATAAACTCCCCGAAATCGTCAAACAGCGCGGGCGCAAAACCGGCAGCGAATATCGCCAGCTGGAAGGGTTTGTCCGCCGCGACTGGAGCAGTTTACCGGTTAACTACGTCTGGATTGGAGACGGTCACGGCATGAAGATGAAAGTCGCCCATCCCGACCACGGTCAACCTTTTTCGCCGGAAGTGACCTTTATTCTCGATGGCAGCTGCCGCTATATCACCGGCTGGAGCCTCTCGCTCTCTGAAAACGTGATTGCCGTCACCGATGCCCTACGTTATGGCATTGCCACTCACGGCAAGCCGTTTCTCTACTACTCAGATAACGGCAGTGGGGAAACCAATCTCACCCTGGATGCAGACGTGACCGGTATTCTGCGGCGGCTCGAGATTGACCACCCGACCGGTATCGCCGGCAATCCCCAGGGGCGCGGCATTATTGAACGCCTTAACCGTACCTTGCCCATGTACATTGCCCGCCGCTTTGCCACTTATTACGGTACCGGCGCTGATCGGGAAACCGTGCGCAAGACTGGCAAGGCGCTTAAATCCGCCTTAAATGCCCAGGCAAAGGGCCATGCACTGACCGTCGCCCAGCAGAGCACGCTACGCAAGCTGCCCTCCTGGGAGATGCTGATTGATGAAATCAAGGCCGGGGTCGAGTGGTACAACGCCCGTCCGCACAGTGAATTACCCAAACGCCCCGATGGCCAGCATTACAGTCCGGCCGAGTTTCGCCGCTGAAAGCTGGAAAACGAAGCCACCGAGCTGGAATGGCTGACACAGTTTGAACTGCGTGACCTGTTTATGCCACAGACCGAGCGCACGGTCAGGCGCTGTGAAATCCGTTTCCTTAACAATATTTATTATGCCGCCAAACTGGCCGAGGAGCACGACCGCAAGGTGTTAATCAGTTACGACATTCACGATGCCAGCAAGGTTATCGTGCGCCGTATGGACGGTACTTACCTCTGTGACGCCCTGTGGGACGGCAATAAACAGCTGGCCTTCCCGGTAACGGCGGAATACCACAACCGGCAGCAACGTATCAAAGGGATGCGTAAGCGGGGTGAGGAGAAAGTGGCGCTTGCTGAGGCAGAAAACACCCTGACGTTGCCGGGTGAGAAAGTGAATGACCTCGAGTTACCGGTCAATGTTTATCGGCAATTGGGGAATACCGCATTAAAAGCTGAGGTTGAAGAACAGAGCGACCTTGATACGGAAGCGGCACTACAGCGGGGTTTGGCATTACTGGAAGCCCAGCAGATTGACCCGCTGTTGTAAAAAAGCCATCTGGTCGGCAAACCGAATGGCCTTATCGAAACACAAAAACACTTTCTTTCAAAGAGGCAAGATGATGACTCAAAATGATGATCTTATCAAGACGCTGCATCAACTGATTGATTCAGGCCAGGTCACACAGGCGCAGATTGCCCGTGAAACCGGCCAGTCGAGTGCAGTGATATCCAGCTTTATCAACGGTAGTTATAACGGCAATAACCAGCGCGTCGGTGAACTGTTAACCCGCTGGCTGACGGATTATCAGCAAAAAAAGACTTTGCCCGCGCCGCCGCAGTTTGTGGAGACCGCCACGGTCAAGGAGATATGGGCGGTGTTCCAGTTTGTCCGGCTGGCGCAGTGCATGAATGTGATTGTCGGGGTGCCGGGGGTGGGCAAAACCTTTGCCGCCCGTCAGTACTGCCAGCATGCCAATACCTGGATGGTGACCCTTTCCCCGGCCCACGCCAGCATCACCGAGTGTCTGCTGGAGCTGGCGGAAGCGCTGGGCCTTAGCGACCTGCCTAGAAACAAGGGGACGCTGGCGCGTGCAATTCGGCGGCGGCTAACCGGCACTCACGGGCTGGTGATTGTCGATGAGGCTGACCACCTGGGCATTGACGGGCTGGAGCAGCTGCGCGCCATTCAGGATGCGACCGGGGTCGGTATGGTACTGATTGGTAACCCGCGCGGCCTGTCGAAATCGGCCCGCTCAACCCAGGGGGCGGATGACCTGGCCCGGTTGTACAGCCGTATCGCCCGCTCTAAACGGCTGTTAAAGGCAAAAAAAGCGGATGTGGCCGCGATTGCTGCCGCCTGGGGCATTACCGGCGAGAGTGAGCTGACGCTGGTACAGGCCATTGCCCAGAAAGCCGGTGCCTTGCGGGTATTGTCGCACACCCTGCGCCAGGCGTGGCTGATGGCCAGCGGTGATGCACAGGCCCAACTGGGGGAAAAATACATCAAGGCGGCCTTCAGGGAGGTGTATACCGAGACCGACCTGCTGCCGGCCAGGGGGTGAGCATGGGCGGCGTACTCTTTACCGACAGCACCGGACGCCAGGTGCTGCTCAATACCCGGCGGGTGGTGTCCGTCTCGCTGGAATCGTCACACAGCCTATTAGTGTCATTTGGCAATCGGGGCGCTGCGCTCTATGTGTTGCCGGATGCGCAAGAGGTGATGATGCAGTTATGTCATGACATGAACCGTTTACTCAGGAGAGCCAATGATGAATAACCCTGTACGCCATGAAGTCCGCGCCCTGCGGCGTATGGCCCGCTACGCCAGCTATAACGTTGATGGGACTATCCGGCCCAATATTACCCTGTCACGCGGGGCAACGCCGTACCTCTGGCTGGACCGGTATGAGATGGCGGCGGCGACCTTGCCCCCGGCCCAGCAACAGTATTACCGGTGGCAGGGATTTGATGTAGATAGCTGGGAAGCGCTGCAACTGGGCTGTTATCTCTCTGGCCCAAGCCGGCGTCAGGCGTGGTACGCCGCCTGGCGCACCTTACGGGCATTGTTGTCCGGGCGGTCAGTGCCGTCCGAATCGGGGCCGGTTTTACTGAGCACGCTACTGTGTGAGGCTCGGTTATCAATGAATATGCTGAAAAGGAAAGGTCATCATGATGAACATGTTTGATGCGATGAATAGCGTGCGTTATCAGTTACGCGCGGTCGGCAGCGACATTCTGTCCGCCCGGCGTTATCGGCAGCGCCCGTTTATAAAAATTATCCCGCCGGCGGGTCAGCCGACGGCGTCCGATGCGGTGACGGCCATTACCTTGTATTACCAGGGCCAGCGGCGTCAGGTCTACGCTAAACCGTTATCAGGCTGTCTGGTCTATTGGGACGCGCAGGACTAAATGCGCCGCCGTTATCCACTCTTTTAGCGAGGAAAAACAAAATATGCATTATCACCCTGAAAAATCTCCCCTAACACCCCCTGACGGCTATCGCATTAATGCGTTAGGGCATATGGTGCCGGTCAGTCATATCAAGCCGATTGACCTGCTACGCGATGAATTGATTGACAGCCTGTTTACCGAGGCGCGGCAGCTCCGGCATCAACTGGCCGAATTTAAATTGCGCGCCCTGCAACGTATTCGGGATTTTGTCGATTTATCCGCCGCCGAATATGGCGTCAATTACGGGGCCGCTAAAGGCAATGTCACCCTGACCAGCTTTGACGGGCAGTATCGTCTCGTTCGGGCGGTGGGCGAACACCGTATTTTTGATGAACGTATCCAGGCGGCGAAAGAAAAAATCGAGGCCTGCATTACCAAATGGTCAGATGGCGCGGATGCGAAATTAATCGCCATCGTGAAGCGTTCCTTTAAGGTCAATAAACAGGGACAGATTGATATTAATGAAGTGCTAGCGCTACGGGATTTAGATATTGACGATGAAGAATGGCAAGAGGCGATGCGCGCGGTCAGCGATTCGATTAAGGTCAGCGGCAGCAGTACCTATCTGCGTTTTTATCAGCGGGAAGTGGACAAAGCCTATAAACAACTGTCGCTCGATATCTCCAAACTGTAATGCCTTTTTAATCGATGGCTTTACATCCGGCGCGCACGTCGGGGCACCGGGCGCGCCGAATTCAGCCGAGGACATATTGATGGTAGTGAATGAAAATTTAATTTATGACGCCGCCCTGGCGCGTTGGGGGCATGACCGACAGATGTTAAAAACCATTGAGCGCTGCGGGGCACTGGCCGGCGCGCTGTGCCGTTTTCTTTCGCAGGGTCAGAATATGCGACAAGTCTGTCAAGCCGTGGCGGACATGGAAATCATGCTCGCCCAGCTTCGTCTAAACGGTCTGGCGGCGATGATTGACGATGAAAAAGTGCGCAAGCTGGCCGCCTTGTCGCAACGCCTATTGACCCAACCACCGGCGACGATAAACACGGGAGATAAGGCATGAACCGGGCTACCTTAATCAAACTTATCCATGTGGCCCGTCGGGAGTTGCAGCTGGATGAAGAAACCTACCGCGCGGCGCTGATGAAGGTGTGCGCCGATAAAACCAGTTGCCGGGAAATGACGGTACCGGAGCTGGTCAGGGTGTTACATGCCTTTCAGCAAAAAGGCTTTACCGTGCGTTCAAAGCCGGTTTTACGCGGCGTTAAACCCGCTTCACCGGTCGCCAAAATCCTCGCCATCTGGCAGACCATGCACCGCCAGGGGTTTGTGCAGTCGGGCGATGAGGCAGCACTGAATGCCTGGATAACGCGCACCACGGCCAGGGAGAACGGTGGCCTGGGGGTGGCACAGCTGGCCTGGCTCAATCAGGATAACGCCCTGGCCGTCAAGGTGCTTGAAAGTCTCAAGCGCTGGCATCGGCGCTGCATGCTGGCGACACTCCCACCGGGTACGCCGACTGAAAGTTATCCGCGCGTTTGTCAGCGTTATGAGGCCGAGACCCGTGTATCGTCATAACGTCGGTAACGGGTTATCGTCACCGTGGGCAGAAGGGGCGTCTCGCTTTAGGGTTATGGGATAATATATTGTATAATAACATTATTACTCAACTCACCTGATGAGGTAGACGATGAAGATACAACAAGCAGATTTACTCGCCGATGATACCCAGCTGCATGCGTTAATTGACCGAATAGACTGCGTGGATGAGGAAACCTTACAGCCTCAGTGGCCACAATTACTCGCCGCGTTGGTGGATGTGATGGATAATGAACTGCAACGCCAGGGATTTACCGCCCCCCAATCTCGCCCTCTGGCGCGTAAAATGGCGGCGGCCCTGGCCGCGTATGCGGGTGGGCGTAACTATTATTTGCCCAAAGGCGACAGTCTGCTTACGGCGTTACGCGACGATGAAATTTTCCACCGCTGGCAGCAGGGCACACCGATTGAAACGCTACGCAAGGCATACCGGCTCGGCCAGATACAGATTTATAAAGTGATTGCCACCCAGCGCCAGCGCTATGTCAAGCGTACCCAACCTGCCCTGTTTGCCGACTAATCCCTGCTAACGTATCCGAACAATCGACTGGCCCCCAGGGGACGGATTGTTAACGGAGCGTAATCCCCCGCCTTATCACGCAACGCTTACCCTGTGACCAGGAATCCCTGTATCAAGGTATCGCTATGCCGCCGTTGCCCGACCCGTTACGTAAAAAACTCCTCGCCGTCTCCGGTGCCGGTCTGTTGACTATTGCCGCCTGCTATACCGCGTTCTGGGAAGGTCACGCTCTCCAGCCCTATGCCGACAGCGGCGGGGTGCTGACGGTGTGCTACGGCCATACCGGTGGCGACATCACCCCCGAGACGACCCAAACGCCGGCGCAATGTGAGGCCCTGCTGGCGGCGGATATGCGCCAGGCTTTCGCTGTGATTGACCAGCATGTCACCGTACCGCTGTCAGACGGGCAGCGCGTGGCGCTCGCGGCGTTTATTCACAATCTCGGGTCGGGGGCCTTTGCGCGCTCGACCCTGCTAAAGCGCCTGAATGCCGGCGATATCCCGGCGGCCTGCGATGAGTTTCGTCGCTGGGTTAAGGTGAAGGGTGTCACGCTGAACGGTCTGGTCAATCGCCGCGCCGCCGATGAATGGCTGTGTCGGCATGGACTGCCTGACCCCGAGGCGACGCCGTGAACACGTTACTTAAAACGGTGCTGACGCTGTGCCTGCTGGCGTTATTACTCGCTACCGCCGGCTGGCTCTGGCAACGTGAACGCCTGCGGGAAACCGCGCTGCACGATTTGCGCCAGGAGCGGGACGAAGCCTGGCAGGCGCTGGCAGAGCAACGCCAAATACAGCAGGTATTTCATACCCTGGAGCAGACCGTCACGCATGAAAAACAGCAACAGCGCGAGGAAAGCGAAAAAGACCGCCAACAGGTGCGCCAGCGGTTATCGCGGGTCAATTGTGCCCGTGAGCCTGTGCCTGGCCCTGTGGCTGACCGGGTGCGCCGCGCCGCCCGTGAAAGTGGTGACGTTGCCGCCCGTACCGCTCCCTGAAGGCTTACTGGCGGCCTGTCCGGCGCCGCTGCCGCCGGAGCCGTTGACCTTTGGGGCCAGCGTGGACTATTCCCTGCAACTGCTGGCCGTGATTAAACAGTGTAATGCCGACAAGGGCGCGTTGCGCCAGGCCGAGCATTACCGACAAGAGCAACCCCATGATGAGTAAACGATGGAAACGATAACCCCCTCAATACCGGACAACGGACGGACCCGAACCCCGCCCGCGCGTTATTGCGCCGCGTGCCGGGTTCCGATAGACCCGGCAAGGCTGGCCGTGATGCCCCAGGCGCGCTGCTGTGTGGCCTGCCAGGCACGACGGGAGCGGCGGCGTGTGGGTTAACGTGCTTAAAGACTCTATTGCCCCGGCGCTCTCTGCTGCCAGCACCGCCGGGGCGCTGTTTATGTGGCTGATGCGCCGCTCCTTTGCCGGACGCGAGCAGGTCGAGCGCCTTAACGCCCGTCTGCTGACGGTAGAAACCCAGCTGGGTAATGCGCCGTCGGCACAGACAGTGCATGCCCTGAAAGTGGAAATCACCGAGCTGCGCGGCGATTTGAAAGAAACCCGCGCCAGCTTGCAGGCGGTGACGCATCAGCTGGAATTACTGGTGGAAAAAGCCCTTTACCGGAGTGACGGATGATTGACGATATTTTGACGCAAGACCAACGCCTGGTGATAGTGCGTTCACTGAATGAGTATCACGGCGAATTAAATGAATCGGTGTTGCAGGACTGCCTCGACGCCTACGGTCATAAGGTGTCGCGCGACCGGGTGCGCGTGTTACTGGCCTGGCTGGCGGAGCAGGACCTGTTGCGGCTTGACACCTTGCCCGGCGGCTATCTGGTGGCCCATCTGAGCGGGCGCGGGCAGGAGGTCGCCGAGGGTCGCGCAACCGTGCCGGGCGTGAAGAAGCCGCGTCGGCGCTAGGGAGGTCGCGATGGAAGAAAACCTCACGCGCGGGCGCGCCAGTAAGGTGGATTTATTACCGGCGGATATTCGTCAACGCCTGTTTGCCCTGCTGCGAGAAAAACGCATTACCCAGTTACAGATTGTGGACGAGATTAACCGCCTGATTGATGCCGCAGGCCTCCCTGTCGAGCAACAACTGTCCCGCTCAGGGGTGAACCGGCTGGCAACGCAAAACGAGCGGGTGGCGCGGGATTTACGCGAGCTGCGTGAGCAGACCCGCGCCCTGACCGCTGAACTGGGCGAAAAACCCAGCGGCGAAACCTCGCGGCTGATTATGGAGATGGCGCGCTCCCTGCTGTTCAAGGGCATCCGCAAGCACCAGCTTGCCAGCCAGGATAACGACGAGATTGATATTGATTTTCTCAAAGAAGCCATGTTGGCCGCCCAGCGCCTGGAGCGCACGGCAGAGATGAGCCACAAGCGCGAGGCACAAATCCGTCAGGCTTATGCTGAGGAAGCGGCAAATGCCGTCAGTGAAGCGCTCCGTGGACAAGAGGGCATGAGTCACCAGATGGAAAGCAAAATCCGCGACATTTTGCTGGGTAAGGCCTAATGCATTTTTTAACAGTTTGATTTTTAATGGAAAAAACAATGCGAACCGCTGAACAACCGGCCCCGATGCACCGATTGACCGACCCGCGCAAAATTGACCTGCGCGAGGCTACCCGCGCCTGCGGCGTCTATGTGCCTGAATCACTGGCGTTACCCGAAAATGAACCGGTGTTTTTGCCTTATCAACAACGCTGGTTCCTCGACGACAGCCCGGTGTGCATTGCCGAAAAATCCCGCCGTACCGGCCTGACCTGGGCCGAGGCCGGGCGCAACGTCATCACCGCCAGCAAGTCGCGGCGCGATGGCGGACGCAACGTGTTTTACGTCGGCAGCAAGAAGGAGATGGCGCTGGAATATATTGCCGCCTGCGCGCTGTTTGCCCGCGCCTTTAACCAGCTGGCCCAGGCCGATGTTTACGAGTCCACCTTCTGGGACAGCGAGAAGCACGAGGAAATTCTCCAGTACATGATCCGCTTTCCGCACAGCGGCTTTAAAATTCAGGCGTTAAGCTCTCGCCCGTCCAACCTCCGGGGCTTGCAGGGCGATGTGGTGATTGACGAGGCGGCGTTCCATGAATCCCTTGAAGAGCTGCTCAAGGCGGCGCTGGCGCTCAACATGTGGGGCGCGCGGGTGCGGTTGATTTCCACCCATAACGGGGTCGATAACCCGTTTAATGCCTATATTCAGGACGCCCGCGAAGGGCGCAAGGATTACAGCCTGCACCGCATCACGCTCGATGAGGCGATTGGCGAGGGACTGTATCGCCGTATCTGCACGGTCACCGGGCAGGTGTGGTCGCCTGACGCCGAAAAAGCGTGGCGCGATAACCTGTATAAAAATGCCCCCAATCGCGAATGTGCCGAGGAGGAATACGGCTGTGTGCCGCGCAAGTCGGGCGGTGCCTATCTTGCCCGCCCGCTGATTGAGGCGGCGATGGCCCCGACAGGCCGTGTCCCCCTGCTGCGCTTTGAGGCCCCGGCGGTATTTGAACTGTGGAGCGCCGCGCAGCGTGAAGCTGAAGTGGAGGCCTGGTGTCAGGCGCACCTCGAGGCGGTACTGGCGAGCCTTGCGCCGGACTGTCGTTACTGTTTCGGCGAGGACTTTGCCCGCAAGGGCGATCTGTCGGTGTTTGTGGTACTGGCCATCGCCCCGGATTTAAGCAAGCGCGAGGCACTGCGCGTCGAGCTGCGCAACGTCACCTATGACCAGCAAAAGCAGATAATGCTCACTATCCTGACCCGGTTGCCGCGTCTGGTGGGGGCCGCCTTTGACGCCACCGGCAACGGCGGCTATCTGGCCGAAGCCGCCCGGCTGCATTTCGGCCCGGACATGGTGGATTGCATCACGCTCTCGGCAAAATGGTATGCCGAATGGATGCCCAAACTGAAAGGCGAGCTGGAAGCGCAAAACCTGACCCTGGCCCGCCATCAGTCCACGCTGGATGATTTGCTGCATATCAAGGTAGTGAACGGGATACCGCAAATTGACAAGGGCCGCAGCAAGGATACGCCGTCAGGCGTTCAGGGCGCGCGCCGTCACGGTGACTATGCGGTGGCGCTCTGTATGGCCAACCGCGCCGCCGCGCTGGACGGTTTTGTGCTGGATGAGGCGGCCTGTCAGGCATTGCCCGCCCGTCTCCGGGCGATGGAGTATGCCGATGAGGTCGGCGATGACGATGATAACGCCGATGAGCGAGGATGCTGGTAATGAAAAGGCTGGTAGATATTCAGGGGCACCCGCTGGTGTTTTCACCGGACAGCCAGACGGCAAAGACCGATATTCCTCAGGTGGCCAGCCGTGCGCCAGAACATCCGGCGTCCGGTATCACCCCTAACCGTGCCGCACTCTGTTTGCGGGCGGCAGAGCACGGTGACATGACCGCTCTGGTGGATTTGGCCGCCGATCTGGAAGAAAAAGATACCCATCTGTTTTCTGAACTCAGCAAGCGCCGCCTGGCGCTGCACAGTGTGGAATGGCGTATTCAGCCGCCGGATAACCCCAACGCCCAGGAGAAAGCCCAGGCAGTGGCGCTGGAAGCGCGGCTCACCGATGCGCCCTGGTTTGACAATGCCCTGTTTGACGCCACCGACGCCCTTCTCAAAGGCTATGCGATGCAGGAAATTATCTGGGGTCCCCGGCGCGGCGGCGAATTTTTCCCGACCGCCGTCCACTGGCGCGATCCGGCGTTATTCTGCGTCAATCCCGACGACTACCGCGAGCTGCGGCTGCGCGATGGCAGCCATGCCGGGCAGGTGTTACAGCCGTTTGGCTGGATTTGCCATGAGGCCAAGGCCAAAACCGGCTACCCCGGCACGCAGGGGCTGGTACGCACGCTGATTTGGCCGTTTATCTTCAAGACACGAGTTTCGCACAGGCCTATAAAATTCTAGAAATGGCTTAAAAGTAATGATTAATCCGCAAGTTACTGAAATGCATAAATTCACTTAATTTACAATAAGTTATATTTAATTTATAAGGTTTTATCTATTTACATATTATGCTGAATTAAACTTAAAAATAGAGCGTTTTTTTATTGGTGCGAAACTCGTGCAAGAATTACAGCGTGCGGGATTTTGCCGAGTTTCTGGAGATTTACGGACTGCCGCTGCGGGTGGGGAAATACCCCAGCGGCGCGAGTACCGAGCAGAAAAGCGCCCTGATGCGGGCGGTGATGGATATTGGCCGTCGGGCCGGGGGGATCATTCCCGCCGGCATGAGCCTGGAGTTTGAGGCCGCCGCTAACGGTCAGTCTGACCCGTTTATGGCGATGATTGCCTGGGGGGAGCGCGCGATATCTAAAGCGATCCTCGGCGGGACACTGACCTCAGAGGCGGGCGATAAAGGCGCGCGCTCGCTGGGCGAGGTGCATAATGCGGTGCGCAAGGAGATCCGCAACGCCGATTTACGCCAGCTGTCACGGACCTTTAACCGTGATCTGATTTATCCGCTGCTGGCGCTGAACAGCCCGGTCCCGCTTGACCCGCGGCGACTCCCCCGCCTGGTGTTTGATACGCTGGAATGTGAGGATATGGCCAGCTTTGCCGAGGCTATTCCCAAACTGGCGACCGGCATGGCGATACCGGTTTCCTGGATCTACGATAAGCTGCGCATTCCGGTGCCGGATGGCAATGAGGCGGTGTTTACCATCTCGTCGCCCCCGGCGGTGGCGCACACGGCGCTATCCGCGACCCTCACACCGGCAACGCCGATAAGCGACGCGGTGGAGACAGCACCCGACGCCCCGGGATTGAACGCCAGTGCCGACCCGTTACTGGCACCGGTGATAGCCGCTATCCGTGAGCAGGGGCCGGAGGCGGCGCTGGAGCAGGCGGCGATCCTTTACCCCGAGATGGACGACCGCGCGCTGATTGAACTGCTGACCCGCGCCACCTTTGCACTGGAAGTCTGGGGGCGTCTCGATGCCACAACCGATTGATTTGGGCGTCGTTGCCCGCCTGCCGCCAAAAGAGGCCATCGCCTACTTCCGCGCCAAGGGGTATCACATCACCTGGAACTGGTTTGAGCAACAGGCGGCCATTCACGCCCGGATGTTTACCGTCGCCAAGGCGGCGCGGCTGGACGTCCTGAGTGCGATCCGTGACGAAGTGGACCGGGCCATTGCCCAGGGAATATCCCGGCAGGACTTTATCGACACGCTGACGCCCCGGCTGCAAACGCTCGGATGGTGGGGGAAACAGGTCGTGGTCGACAGCCAGGGCAAGGCCGACGCCGTGCAACTGGGCAGCGCCCGCCGTCTGGCGACGATATATAACGTCAATACCCGCGTCGCCTATAATGCCGGGCGCTATGCACAGATGATGGTGATGCGGCGTGCGATATTTGAAGCCAAAACGTGCGATAAATGGTGGGCTACTTTTGTTTCCGTCAGTGCAACGTAATTACACTTTTATTTTTTGTCGGGATCGCTTTGACCTGTTCGAGCATTTAGATTAACTGGACAATATTTGTAGATGCTAGCTAATGAGACGCCATACAGTAATGCCAGCTGCTTTCTACTATTGCCGGACTCAAGTAATTTTTTAGCCTGCTCTTGCTGTGCGGAAGATAATGAGCAAGGTCTCCCCCCGATACGTCCCTTGCTTCTTGCTGCGGCTAAACCTGCCTTAGTACGCTCAACAATCAGTTCTCGCTCCATTTGCGCCAACGCACTCATCACATGAAAGAAAAAACGACCTGCTGACGAAGAAGTGTCGATAGAATCTGTCAAACTATGAAAATGAATACCTTCATCTTCCAGTTTGGAGATTAAAGTAATCAAATGTTTAATGCTACGACCCAGCCTGTCGAGCTTCCAGACCACCAGAGTATCCCCCGATTTCAGGCAGTTTAACGCGCGTTTTAATCCGGATCTCTGGTCTGTTTTTCCACTGATTTTATCCTCAAAAATCTGTTCACAATTTGCACAAATCAAGGATTTTTGCTGTAAATCGGTGTTTTGGTCATTTTTTGACATCCTCATATAGCCAATTTTTGCCATTTTTAACCTTTTCTCAGACCCGGTAAGCCTTGTAATCGCTGGTTATTGTCTAAATTTTACCTAATTTCTCGATTTAATAAAACCTTGGTTTGTTAGAAACGGTAAATCTGGCTAAAAATGCCACACCCAATCAGCGTAAAATTAACGGCAAAACTCTCACTCAGGATGTGCAGCTAACTGCCACAGATGTTCATGCTGTTACACCCGAAGTATTGCGTGTCGAAATCCCGGTAGGTATTCCCCTGCCTTGGCCTGCTGAAAGAGCGCCGACCGGTTGGTTTATCTGCAACGGTGAGCCATTCGATAAGAAAAAATACCCGCTTTTAGCACTCGCCTATCCATCAGGAAAACTCCCTGATTTACGTGGTGAGTTTATTCGTGGCTGGGATGCTGGGCGAGGCGTGAATCCTAGGCGTAAGGTTTTATCGTCTGAAACTGCATCACTCGAGAGCCACGCTCATGGTTATCGGGACAGGTATTATGTTGAAGATGATGGTCCACTAGGCCACGCAAACAATAAAGAAAAAATGCCTGTAGGGTATAATGCAGATACAGGTTCACGTGCTACGGATGGAGATAATGATTCTTTTCTATTCATTGACAAAACAACGTCTAATGCAGGCGGTAGCGAAACCCGCCCGCGAAATGTCGCGTTTAACTACATTGTCAGGGCGGCCTGATAATGTTGAGTTAGTAGCAAACCAGCTCCCATGTTCTCGGCGCTTTAATCCCTGTTCTGGTATAATCTGCACTGATAATTAACGATTTTCCGACTATTTCGACATAAGTACCTAAATTGCCCTCGGGAGCAATACCTTTGTATTTTACCGTCGCGTTTGCCGAGAAAATGGCATGAGGGACGGGACAAGGTAAAGATACCGTATAAATCTGTCCGGCATTGAGTGGTGGTGTGATGCCCCATTGTCTGATAAGGCCGCTGTCACCACATTTCCACCATCCATTCGTAGCGAGGTGAGCTGTATTTTTTGCTCCTCGATTGTTAATCTGCATATTAAGCCAGCTGCTTAACGCCCCGCCCCAAATAGGGCCAGTTACATCACCATTTTCTTGATAAACCGCGGTTCTGCCGCCCCATGAGATATGCAAATTGCTATGAGTATTGATGGTTCCATCAATTTCTACACTCTTTAACCAATGCAATCGATCATTATTCCAGGAAGCTACTTTTGCATTATTAGCATAAAATGCCACGTTGCCATCGCCATTAGCCCGTAATCCTGAATCGTTATCGCCGATATGCACAGATTGGGTCACATGGAGGTTGCCATTGACGCTACCACCCGTTCGTTTATCCAGTGCATTTTTTGCACAATCTACCGTTTCCGTTAAACCAAGGTTTTTCAGAAAAAGATTCTTGTCTGGGATGTCAGCGCCATTTTGATTTTTTGCTAATTTCTGATTTAATATATTAGTCACCGTTTCGGAAAATTTCGGGTCATTGCCAAGGGCTTTAGCAAGCTTGTTTAGCGTATTCAAATCTACTGTGGAGCCATCAATCAGCGCGTTTTTTGCTTTATTCGCTTCTACCTCAGATAATTTTTTCACTGCTTGATAAAGCTGGTCATGCTGGCTTTTATTAAGACGAATACCTGAGCGTTCAATAACGGTACACACTTCCTCTTGTAGTGCATCATAAAGATCACTATTCAATTTTGTTGACGGTGTTCCCGTAGTCGGATCGCCGTTGGTAAACCCGTTTTTTCCCTGCCCGAATTTATCTTTTTGGGCAGTAGAGGTATCAATTCGATGCATCATTTTCTCCTTTAATGTAGGCAAAAAGTACTTGGGTATGTGAAGGACACTGGCGCTCAATAACACATTCCACGGCGCTATCTCCCCACGTCCTAATCGACTCATTGCAAGCACTGGTACAGCTAATCCAGCGTACATTCGCTTCAGCAGGAATATTTATCCGCCAGTAATAGCGCCACTTGTCACCCCAAGCCGGATCGGGTGTACTATCAAGATGTTGAAATTGTTCTATTGTTGCTGTTGGATAGCCCAATATTTCCAACTGCTTTTTGAAAAAAGCCGCATTAATACCGCCCACAGTATTAACCTTGGCATCAAGCACTTGTTGCCTTTCTTCTAGTGTTTGCGCTCTATTAGCGAGGCATTTATCCGGCAATCCGCATAATTTTTCGTAACGGTTAATTAATTCAACCGATTGGGCCGGGTTAATTTCAATCATCAGGCTATCAGCGTGTTGATGGGCTTGAGCCAGTGAAGGTGCTAGCCCTTTAATGAGCGGATCTTCTTCATCCCATGCGGGGCCGGGCGGTAATAACGTTCGCAACAATTGCGTATATTCGTCGTCCAGATTTGTCATAATGCTCACTCTTTATATTTTGCCCACGTGACCTCACCCAATACCGGCACTTCCGTCTGGGCCAATTCAATATCTGCCGTTGGCGCAATAAGACGATGAGCGATTTCACCTGCTGCAAGACTGATAGCTTCAGCGAGTCTTGAAAGAAAAAGCTTGCTGCCAGGTTCGCCTTCTCGTTGTAAGAAGGCTTTGATTTCTGCGATAACCGCTGCCCGTATTTCTGGCGTATCCGTTGATAAGGCTATCGAAATAGCAACGGTTTTTGCTGTAACGGGGAAAATAGTTAAGCCACTTCCGGCAACAGGAGCAAGGGGTAAGATATGCTCTCTGACTTTGGTTAAGATTTCCTGTGTGGGGGCAGGATGGTCTACATCATCACTCGCCACCATCACCCCAACCGTGCCGATACCGTTTTTATGGCGATGTGTCCATGCGCGACTTATGCCTAAAACTTCTTTCGCCCAGCGAACATAATCACTATCCGCACCGCCTTGTGGCGTATCGTACCAGCGCGCCATGATGCGTTGTCGCCAGCTATCCAAATCTTCAATATCGGCTCCTGTCCTGATGTTATCGGCATAACCGGTCGATGATAAACCAGAAATAGGGGTAGCAAGTCGTAGTGCAATGCCGTCTTCGCAATTGGCCGCCTGACCGCGGCTTTTTGCAACGACGGGTACGCGAAGTACACCCTTTGCTGAGGTTATTGGGGCCGTTGTGGTGTATATTTGACCATCATCACGGTGTATTTCAGTGTCAGCGGGCAGCGATAGGGCATTTTGTACACCTTCCCAGCGAACAAATCCGCTAGCTTTGGTTGCCCCTTTTCGTGGACAACGCTTGATATTACCGTGGCGGGTCAACCAGTCTTCATCGGCTAAATCCGGCAAGATATTGCGCGCTAAATAATCGATATAGCCGTATAGGGTATGAATAGCGGCGGCCTGTACTCTTGCGTACACTTCAGCATCGAGACGGCGCAACACGCTATCTTCATTAAATCGCGTGAGCAAATCACCGCGAATGGTGTCTATCAGTTGTGGCAGTGTCGGGCGCGAAAAACCGCTATTTTGCATGGATCACACTCCACAAATTGTTGATGGTCATCGTTTTTGTATAATGATCAGGCAAGGTAAGTGTAACGGTTGCGGTTAATTTATCGATGCCTGAGCGTATTACCTCAATATCAACCCGAAGCGCGATACCGTCGTCTGTCATCCATGTGAGCGCCTGAGCGATATATTCTTTCGCCTTTTGCACTGTCTGGTTAGTTAAAGTGCTACGTTTTAACAAGTGCAATCGAGAGCCAATCCGGTCATTTTGTACGGTCGGCCACGTATCGCCCCACCACCCAAACGGCGTATCGGTGTCATCATCCGGTTCAGCGCGTCGCCAGGTGAAAAGCGATATCATCACTGCCCGCCTGAGCCGTTCCTGATCGGGTAACGCTGTATTCACTTTTTTATTCATCAGCATATTATTTACATCTGTTGATTGGGTTTGCCTGTTATGCCACCGCTATCACCTTTGTGATCGTGGGTATTGTACTGCGCTCGCATGGTGCTCAATGAGCCGGTTTTGTCCTGTACTTCTGCCTGTGAAACGATGGATTGTGCCGCCGTGATCTTTCCCGGCGTTTCTACTTGTTGTGTGTCCAGCACGATCTTGTTTTTGGCGTGAATAATAAAAGTTTCCGTGGTCGCTTCTATCAATCGTCCACGCTTGAGCATGATGCTGTCGCCTTCGTCCGTGTAGATCGCTACTTCACCGCTTTTTAGCCCTTTTATCCGGTAGCGCCGATCAGCAACGCTAATCACGATGCCGTGAGAACGGTCGCCAGCGAGAAATAGCGCTACACCTTCTGCACCGGAATGAGCCGTTGAAGTAAAGCCGTAAGGTTCGAGATATTCCATGCCCGCTTTTGTATCGCCTGCTATCATTGCAACATCTACTTGTTGACAGGCTGGCGTACTATTCAGCCTTTGAACGACAGCCCGTGACCAGAGACGCGCAAGGCCGCGCTGCAAAGTAGAAAAAATATTTTGCATAATTCACTCATTAATAGGTTAAACTAAGAAAAACAGGAGATTGTGGAATGGGCCAAGTTGCATTTGATACACTACAAGCATCAGAAGAGCTTCAAACCGCTGGACTTACCAGTCAGCAAGCCAAGGCTATCTCGCTTGTCGTACGCAAATCCCATGAGGTTGCTGATGTGGCAACTAAAGCGGATATTGCAGAAGTTAAGCGTGATATATCTGATGTTAGAAAAGAAATAGCCGATGTCCGTAAGGATTTATCTGCTGAAATAGCCGATGTCCGTAAGGATTTATCTGCTGAAATAGCCGATGTCCGTAAGGATTTATCTGCTGAAATAGCTGATGTCCGTAAGGACATGGAACATCGCTTTGAAAAGGTTGAATTACAAATACTAGATGTACGTAAAGATATCAGCATAATAAGCAAAGATTTACTTTTTAAACTGGGTGGGTTGATGGTTACATTGTTTGGCTTGACCATTGCTGCGATGAAGTTTCTTTAAATATCAGTTTCTTCCTCTAGTGCTTTCAATTTCTCAAGTGGTGGAATATAAGCAGCTTCCGGTGCAACACGTAATTCGCATAACGTACCACTCTCATCCTGCGTATAAACAACTTCGCTAATGACCAGTTCCCGATTGTTAAAACCTAACACGGGATCAAAGACGATAACTCGCTGGTTAGGTTTCCACAGGCTGCCGTCACCTTGCCGCCAGCCCTGGACGCTATAAGTCGTTTCTTCCGTTCTGGCTGCTCGCTGTTTGGCTTCAAATTCGCTACGTGCTTTACAACTGCCCCCTGTGGCATTACCGGATTGCTGGATATGTTGCGGACGATAGCGCGTTATCTGGCTATCTTTGTCTTTGGCCCGAATGACAGTTAATGTCGCTTCCCCGAAATCGTCATCATCACCCGATCGTTGACCCGCAACCTGATATTCCGAAAAGCGTTCACGGATACTCTGTTCCGTATCACAGGTGAGAATATTTTCTCCCCAGACAAGCGCCGTTGTCGCACGATCATTGCCGACTGTACCAATTAACAGATTGCCCTCTTCATCATCCCAGGCGAGCGCCTGTTGGCTTCCTAGCGCCTTGTTTAATACTTCGTGTACTGTTTCGCCGTAATCGGCCTGAAAAGCCTGTAGCGGCGTTTTTGGGGCCTTTTGGCTAATGACCTTAATGCTAAACGGTTTGGCCAGTTCTGACGCGATTTGATGTAAGGTTTTGCCCGTAAAAAGCGTCGTATTCGCCGCACAGTCGATTAAATCTGCTGTCTTACTACGACCACTGATACCAACCTGGATACTTTTAGCGTCATAACGTATCGGGGTGGCTTCAATCCAGCCGGTGAGGACTTTATCCTGACCGATGAGGACTTCGACAAGTTCACCTTTTTTAATTCTGGGTTGTAACGGTACGCTTCCTGATCCACCAGGCCATTGGCGGGTGATTTCTACATTGAAATCGCGTGACAGCCGCTCTATGCCTGCTGAAATCTGTACCCGCGTCCAGCCCCCCCATTCGCGCCCGTTGACGCGCAATATCACGTGATTACTCATCTTGCGGGTACTCTCAAAGGTTTCACTGGTGATGCGGCGTGCGATATTTGAAGCCAAAACGTGCGATAAATGGTGGGCTACTTTTGTTTCCGTCAGTGCAACGTAATTACACTTTTATTTTTTGTCGGGATCGCTTTGACCTGTTCGAGCATTTAGATTAACTGGACAATATTTGTAGATGCTAGCTAATGAGACGCCATACAGTAATGCCAGCTGCTTTCTACTATTGCCGGACTCAAGTAATTTTTTAGCCTGCTCTTGCTGTGCGGAAGATAATGAGCAAGGTCTCCCCCCGATACGTCCCTTGCTTCTTGCTGCGGCTAAACCTGCCTTAGTACGCTCAACAATCAGTTCTCGCTCCATTTGCGCCAACGCACTCATCACATGAAAGAAAAAACGACCTGCTGACGAAGAAGTGTCGATAGAATCTGTCAAACTATGAAAATGAATACCTTCATCTTCCAGTTTGGAGATTAAAGTAATCAAATGTTTAATGCTACGACCCAGCCTGTCGAGCTTCCAGACCACCAGAGTATCCCCCGATTTCAGGCAGTTTAACGCGCGTTTTAATCCGGATCTCTGGTCTGTTTTTCCACTGATTTTATCCTCAAAAATCTGTTCACAATTTGCACAAATCAAGGATTTTTGCTGTAAATCGGTGTTTTGGTCATTTTTTGACATCCTCATATAGCCAATTTTTGCCATTTTTAACCTTTTCTCAGACCCGGTAAGCCTTGTAATCGCTGGTTATTGTCTAAATTTTACCTAATTTCTCGATTTAATAAAACCTTAGTTTAACCTGAGTTCGGGATAAGCATTATCAATTATACTTGAAGATACGTACCTGCAACAGGTATCTTTGGTTTAGATGGCATTAAACAATATGCAACCAGTCCGCCTAATAAATTCACTACAAAGTTAGCCGGAGAGCGATGTCGCGTATGCTCTATTTGACAAAGATTTTTTAACTCATCAAATACCGTTTCAATGACAGAACGATGACGCAAGATGGCTTTGTCGAAACAAGTCTGTTTAATAGGCTTCATTTTCTTCTTGATATTCGTTATAAGGCTAATTCCCATCGTTTTGAGTTGCTGTTTCAGTGAAGCCGATAAATACCCTTTATCTGCGTACAAACAACCAGAAAGATCCTTTGTCAGCTCAGGCAATGGTTTCCGATCATCGGTGTTTCCTGGTGTGAGTCGAAAACTGAGTATTTCCCCCAAATGATTGATAATTACATGAAGCTTGAAACCAAAGAACCAACCTGTTGAATTTTTTCCCCGTTCAGCTATCCCATTGAAGACTTTATGTCTGCGGATCCGTAAGTTATCACACACCGCTATCGGAGTAGAATCGGCAACCGATAGCCCCGTGCATTTTCCCTTAATTGACTCAAACAGTGCCGTTAACGCTAAGGCACTACGCGGAAGTAACTCTACACAGCGTGAATAGGATGGCAAGTTAGGAAATTCCTTCCGGAGATATAAGCGGACATAATAGAGATAAAATACCTTGAATTGCCTGAATCGGAGTTGATGAAACAACACAACCAGTGTCATCATTTCCGCCAACGAAAGCTGAGTAGACCGTCTACGACGCTTAGTACCGTTAGTCAGCAAATATTCATGCATTTTTGGCTCGAAGTCTTTGCAAAAATCATCCATCAGGCAATAAAGTTCAGTAAGATTTTCCATAATTGTTTAACAATGCTCTACTCTTTAACCAGACTGTTAGAGTATTTTAACAAAACAGGCTCATTCAACTGTTTGAATATCAAGACTTTCTCTTTATTTCTTATCCCGAACTCAGGTTAGTTTATTGGAAACGGTAGATTGTGCAAAAAACGCACTGGATAAACGAACCGGCGGAACTGTCAACGGAGGTGTCACATTAGGGCAAAATTTAACCATTTCATGGGGCGGCAGAACGGCCACTTATCATGAAAACGGTGATGTAACTGGCCCTATTTGGGGCGGGGCGTTAAGCAGCTGGCTTAATATGCAGATTAACAATCGAGGAGCAAAAAATACCGCTCACCTTGCTACTAACGGATGGTGGAAATGTGGTGATACCGGCTTTATCAGGCAATGGGGCGTTACACCACCCCTCAATGCTGGACAGATTTATACGGTATCTTTACCTTGTCCCGTCCCTCATGCCATCTTCTCGGCAAACGCGACGGTAAAATACAAAGGTATTGCTCCCGAGGGAAATTTAGGCACTTATGTCGAAATAGTCGGAAAATCGTTAATTATCAGTGCAGATTACACCAGAACAGGGATTAAAGTGTCAACGATCACCGTGATCCACTTTTTAGCTAAATACGATCAATCAAAATTGATCCACTGTTTTACTCGGTTATTGCTCCTGATCGCCGCTTATCTTTCAATCGATAGCTTTCACCGCTCAATTGCAGTACATGCGAATGATGAAGTAAACGATCAAGCATAGCGGCGGTTAATGTTGCGTCATCAGCAAAAGCACCAGGCCATTGTCCAAATGATAAGTTACTCGTCAATATGACACTGCCATGCTCATAACGCTTGGCAATCACATTGAAAAATAAGTTTGCTTCCTCTCGCCCAAATGGCAGGTATCCAATCTCATCTATGATCAACAACTTCGGGGCCATTACCGAACGTGATAGATATTGTTTGAGCTTATTTTGTCGTTTAGCAGTTGAGAGTTGCAACATCAGTTCAGCCGCTGTTGTAAAGCGAGTTTTCTTCCTGGCCTGTACTGCTTTTAATCCTAATCCAATAGCTAAATGCGTTTTGCCTACACCGCTTGGGCCAAGCAACACGACATTTTCATTACGTTCAATAAAAGTTAATGCACTTAATTCTTGTATTTGTTGCTTAGGAACACCCGTTGCAAACTTAAAATCGAACGAACTAAGTTCTTTGTGCGTTGGGAATCCTGCCATCCGACTAAAGAGATGGCGAGTTCGTTCATCTCGTTGTTGTTGCTCACATTTTAATAGGGACAATAAAAACTCTCCGTAGCTTTTGTCTTGGGCAATGCACTGTTGGGCAAAGTGATGACCAATGAGTCGGAACAGAATTTAATTTCAATGACTCACACAGGTGTTCAATTTGTTCATGCAATAACATGTTCACCTCCCAGCAATGCTTCATATACGCTGATTGAGTGTTGCAAATTGACAGATTCAAGCGGCGGTACGATACGGATATTAAGCGCATTAGTCTGCGGGATAGATTGGCAAATCCTTGTTGGCAAAGGAAGAAGATACTTAATTTCCTTAGCTAATCTATCTGCTGGCTTCTCTAACGTTGTTCCATGAATCCGCTGATGAGCGACTCGTTGTAACCAGGGCCCCACTTTTGCATTGGCTATCTCCATGTCCAGTTCAAGATTATGAGCACGAAGGTCGGTATTTAATGGTACGATAAAGCTGTTTTTTAAGTAGTGGTTAAAGCGCTCTACTTTACCTTTTGTTTTTGCCCTGTAGGGCTTACAAGCACTCAATTTAAATCCGTAATCTTTCGACATCTGAAGCATTTCGACATTTAATTTAACCTGAGTTCGGGATAAGAAATAAAGAGAAAGTCTTGATATTCAAATAGTTGAATGAGCCTGTTTTGTTAAAATACTCTAACAGTCTGGTTAAAGAGTAGAGCATTGTTAAACAATTATGGAAAATCTTACTGAACTTTATTGCCTGATGGATGATTTTTGCAAAGACTTCGAGCCAAAAATGCATGAATATTTGCTGACTAACGGTACTAAGCGTCGTAGACGGTCTACTCAGCTTTCGTTGGCGGAAATGATGACACTGGTTGTGTTGTTTCATCAACTCCGATTCAGGCAATTCAAGGTATTTTATCTCTATTATGTCCGCTTATATCTCCGGAAGGAATTTCCTAACTTGCCATCCTATTCACGCTGTGTAGAGTTACTTCCGCGTAGTGCCTTAGCGTTAACGGCACTGTTTGAGTCAATTAAGGGAAAATGCACGGGGCTATCGGTTGCCGATTCTACTCCGATAGCGGTGTGTGATAACTTACGGATCCGCAGACATAAAGTCTTCAATGGGATAGCTGAACGGGGAAAAAATTCAACAGGTTGGTTCTTTGGTTTCAAGCTTCATGTAATTATCAATCATTTGGGGGAAATACTCAGTTTTCGACTCACACCAGGAAACACCGATGATCGGAAACCATTGCCTGAGCTGACAAAGGATCTTTCTGGTTGTTTGTACGCAGATAAAGGGTATTTATCGGCTTCACTGAAACAGCAACTCAAAACGATGGGAATTAGCCTTATAACGAATATCAAGAAGAAAATGAAGCCTATTAAACAGACTTGTTTCGACAAAGCCATCTTGCGTCATCGTTCTGTCATTGAAACGGTATTTGATGAGTTAAAAAATCTTTGTCAAATAGAGCATACGCGACATCGCTCTCCGGCTAACTTTGTAGTGAATTTATTAGGCGGACTGGTTGCATATTGTTTAATGCCATCTAAACCAAAGATACCTGTTGCAGGTACGTATCTTCAAGTATAATTGATAATGCTTATCCCGAACTCAGGTTAATTTATGTTCACCTTCTGCATAAGCATCCCGTTCGATGATGAGAGCTTTTGCGTTATCACACCATACTTCCTGTGGTACACCACCAAAATAGTCGAAAGCGTCTTTTAAACCTTGTTGCCAGGATTCTGCTCGCTCATTATCAAAGAATTTTACATAACTCGCACGCGAGTAGCCGAGCGTTGCAACAAACGCTTTTAGGGGTTGTTTTCCTCGCCGGATGGTGGTGAAGTCGATTTGCATTTGTTGACCTGGCTGTGTTTCAAAATGGACGACAGCTTCGGGAACGATGCTTGGTTTAAATTGACAAACAAATCGGCGTAATTGAGCAATACCGCCTTGATAACCTCTTTCAACTACCTCACGAGTTTCGCACAAAACTAATTTGGGTACGCTAATAAAACACGGATTTGCTCAGTAATAGCACTTTTGATTACGTCCCAATTTTGTTGATAAAGGGTTATTTTTTCAGATACACGAGTTTCGCACAGGCATATAAAATTCTAGAAATGGCTTAAAAGCAATGATCAATCTGCAAGTTACTAAAACACATGAATTTTCTTAAATTACAATAAGTTGTATTTGATTTATAAGGTTTTATCTATTTATATATTATGCTGAATTAAACTTAAAAATAGCGCGTTTTTTTATTGGTGCGAAACTCGTGAGATATACGACGTTTATGTTGTTCAAACCACGCAGAAATAACGAGAAAAATATGATTTCTTTGCGCTCGGCTCGTGCGAGCCTGACAGCGTTCAATACCACAGTTTTGTTTAACTTCTCGATGATAAACTTCAACAGACCAACGGGCATCCATGATAGATTTGAGGTATTGACGGGTGGGATTCTCTTTGTTTGTTACTATGTAATCAATACGGCCGTTTTTGGCTGTAAATTTGAAAACGGTTACCCAACCATATCCTCGCAAGTGTATTGACGTTCCTTCTTCTGAGATGTCTAACTTGTTCAGTTGTTTGTTATGGTTAACAATCCTATTTTTCCTCAGCGTGTTTACCCAGATCCAACCATGAGAGCGAATTGATTTCAGGTTATCCAGGCTAGAATACCAAGCATCCATCACTACGGCTTCTGGCATGATCCCTCTTTTTTTAGCAAGAGTGAGCATTTCGGAAAAGTGCGTGTTTTTTGTTTTTCCATCAGAATCTTTATCATAAATACGATAATTGATAGGAATTGATTCAACCTTCGTCAGATCATGCCAAAGCAAATTAACTAAACCTATGCCAGCAATAACATCATGTTCATTACCTGAATATTGATAATGGACCATCACTATTTTTTTACTACGTGTTTTGGCAATCAATGTATCATCGGCAATTAGTACGCAAGGGCTTTTTTTGTCTATAGCACGAGTTTCGCACAAAACTAATTTGGGTACGCTAATAAAACACGAATTTGCTCAGTAATAGCACTTTTGATTACGTCCCAATTTTGTTGATAAAGGGTTATTTTTTCAGATATACGACGTTTATGTTGTTCAAACCACGCAGAAATAGCGAGAAAAATATGATTTCTTTGCGCTCGGCTCGTGCGAGCCTGACAGTGTTCAATACCACAGTTTTGTTTAACTTCTCGATGATAAACTTCAACAGACCAACGGGCATCCATGATAGATTTGAGGTATTGACGGGTGGGATTCTCTTTGTTTGTTACTATGTAATCAATACGGCCGTTTTTGGCTGTAAATTTGAAAACGGTTACCCAACCATATCCTCGCAAGTGTATTGACGTTCCTTCTTCTGAGATGTCTAACTTGTTCAGTTGTTTGTTATGGTTAACAATCCTATTTTTCCTCAGCGTGGTTACCCAGATCCAACCATGAGAGCGAATTGATTTCAGGTTATCCAGGCTAGAATACCAAGCATCCATCACTACGGCTTCTGGCATGATCCCTCTTTTTTTAGCAAGAGTGAGCATTTCGGAAAAGTGCGTGTTTTTTGTTTTTCCATCAGAATCTTTATCATAAATACGATAATTGATAGGAATTGATTCAACCTTCGTCAGATCATGCCAAAGCAAATTAACTAAACCTATGCCAGCAATAATATCATGTTCATTACCTGAATATTGATAATGGACCATCTCTATTTTTTTACTACGTGTTTTGGCAATCAATGTATCATCGGCAATTAGTACGCAAGGGCTTTTTTTGTCTATAGAAGGTTCAACTAATCGCCATAGGTCTTTAGGTCTAAAACATCTACTTTTTAGCCATCGGCTAACAGTGTCATGAAATAAAGGCGATGGGCTTACTTCTGATAACGCTAAATCAGAGTATCTTAAACTGCTTACTTGTAAGAATGTTTTATACACGAGTTTCGCACCAATAAAAAAACGCTCTATTTTTAAGTTTAATTCAGCATAATATGTAAATAGATAAAACCTTATAAATTAAATATAACTTATTGTAAATTAAGTGAATTTATGAATTTCAGTAACTTGCAGATTAATCATTACTTTCAAGCCATTTCTAGAATTTTATAGGCCTGTGCGAAACTCGTGTTATAGATATCTTTAATACATGGATAACCCGACAAAATATGAACACCCTGATTTTTTCTTGTTTTTAAATTTATACTTCTTTTTTGGAGATTGCGAAACTCGTGTAGAATTGACTTTTCTATCTGACAAACTAGTACATTCTCAATTAATTCTTTATTAACCTCAGTTACTGTATTTTCGTATACAAAAATATCTTTAAAACCAAAACGGTCATGGCAGCTAATAATGTATTTCAGTGCGATATTCCTTCTCACCATTGCAGTTAAGCATTTAAGCCCTTCCATGTGTTCATCATGAGATAGCGGGGCAGCGTCCGGTTTAAAGCGACTGTAGTCATCTAACCAGGAGGGATAATTAAGCCCCAAGCAAGTAAAATTTTCTTTTGCGACCGCAATTTCTTTTTGAATCTCATGACATTTATATGATGAATTTGACACAAGGGTATCCCTCAAAATTAATTGATGAATGATTGCCCCTGAAAAGGGGCGTTAAGATTATTTAGTTACGTTGGAGGAAGCGATTGACGTTCGCTTGTTGCCATTTTTCAAGTGATTGGCTCATGACGCTATCGTGTTCGTGAGTACTGGCTTCTAACAGTTGTTGCATTTCACGAAGTACCGTATCGACATTTTCCTTATGGCGGAGTAGACGACGGATAACTTGTTTTTCAGCATCAAAAATAGCGGATTTGAGCGTACTGGTCATGCCGTAAATTCGTCGGCATTCTTCTGCGATTATCGATATTTGACTAACTTCAAAATGTTGAGGGGATGCAACTCCTGTCGCATGACGTAGCGCATACCAAATACCTTGTGTCCATGCTCTCTCAAATCTAAATCCATTCGCCATGCTCCAGACAAGATGAGTCAGATTGCGTGTGTCGTTATCGGTTAAGAGTTCGGGTGCTTCTGGTCTACGTTTAGGGATTGAATGTAGCTCTGCTTCCATGCGATTAAATTCAGCAATATAGGCTTCCTTGAATTGTGCTGCTTTTTTTCCTGTGAATCCCATCACCAAGAATACGAATCCCTCTTTGGTCATTTCGTAGCATTTTGTTGAAATTCCATCGCTTCCATTTGGATTTTTTCTTATGTAAGACGTCTCCTTAAAATTCAGGAGACGAAACTCTGATGAACAATCAAGAGATTCTATTTTTTGAATGACGTTATCGTGACGTTTTGCAAAGTATATTGCAACGGCATTTGATGACGTTACTACTTTACCATTGTGGATAAATACATTTGGAGTGCTAACTTCATTAGCTGCAGTTTGAATAGTCATTTTACGTTCCTATCTGATCGTTGATTTACCCTTGTTGAGAGGGAGGTCGGGTACTTCAACACCGCAGATAGACGGCCAGCAATTTTCCCTTCGAAAAGGTGTTGTATCTTTTGCTCGCTACCCGACCATAATAATCTATGGACGTAAAAAAACCGCATTACTTTCGGGAGCGGTATCCGCTATCTGGGTATGTTGAGTACCTGATAGAAACTATAGCGCATGATTTCTTCTTTCGTCAATGGGTATTGTTAGGTTATACTTCCCAAAAAGGAGGATAATGTTATGAGTCAGGTTGCATTTGATGCACTACAAGCATCGGAAGAACTAGAAAGTGCTGGCATTTCCAGAGAACAGGCTAGGGCTATTTCGCTTGTTGTACGTAGATCGCATGAGGTTGCTGATGTAGCGACTAAAGCTGATATTGTTGAAGTAAATCGCAATATTGCTGATGTCCGCAAGGATTTATCGACTGAGATAGCTGATGTCCGCAAAGACTTATCGGCTGAAATAACCAATGTCCGCAAAGATATGGAAATAACCCGTAAAGACTTACAACTTGAAATGTCAGGCATTCGCGCTGAACAAAAGTTAATGCGCTGGATGTTAGGTGCGGGTATTTTAGGTATCCTTTCTCTGGTGGTAAAAGCGTTTTTGATGCCCGCCTTATAACAAATGCTGTGGGTTATTAGTTCAGTTGGTAGAGCAGTGGACTCTTAATCCATCGGTCGCAGGTTCAAGTCCTGCATAGCCCACCAATTTCACGATGTACCTTCATCAGTCTTAAATTCTCTTTTTTAAGACGATTATTTTCTTTTGTTAAGCAGTGTATTATCGTTTTGAAAGTACGTGTTTCCATGTCGTCGTCATTCCATATATCAATACTGCTTAAGTATCTTGAATCGCTTAAATCACGACTGCCATTGGTCACGCCAACCAGATTACCCATATTAGGGTGTTTTGCCGTCACAATGCGTGGATTGTCCAATCTCATGATTTATTCTCCACTTAAAAGCGCAATCATCGCCTCAGCAGCTGCTATGGCGTCTTCTTTAGTTAAGAAAATCAGACTATTTTTTAAAAGATACTGATCATATCCGCTATTGTTCCATCTATGCCATGTTTGTAAGCTACCATCAAATTGTGGGGTATAGTATATTTCCGCCTCTTTTAACGGCTCTCGCTCAGGCGCATTAATTTCACGATTGCTAATTTTGATCGTGCGTGGTTTTAGTCTATAGTCATATTTTTCATAAAATGAATCTTCCGCCATTGGAAGCCATTCATGTTCTTTATTCAGTCTCCAGTCAAACTCTTCCCACCAATCATATCTGTTTTTAGCTATCTCAGGAGCAGTAACCATTAATTCAGCGTGGGGGTGTCTTTCTGTTATTTGATACATTGGGAAATCCTTATATGCATTTCGTAACATATTGTTATCATTGATAAATGAATATCGAGAATCACTTTCGTTAGCTACTTCGTAATATTTACACGAGTTTCGCACAGGCGTATAAAATACTAGAAATGGCTTAAAATCGATGATTAATCTTCAAGTTACTAAAACACATAAATTTTATTAAATTACAATAAGTTGCTTTTGATTTATAAGATTCTGTCTATTTATATATTATGCTGGATTAAACTTAAAGATAGAGCGTTTATTTATTGGTGCGAAACTCGTGATTTATTTAAAGTTACCCCTTCTTGCCAAGCCTCATCAGCGTATTCAAACGTTGTAATTTTTATATGTTTTGTCATTCAAATTCCTCATCACTACTCGCTTAATTCAACCAACATGGACGCTCACCTTTACCCAAGTAAAAGTCTAAGATATCAAGTAAGCGAGGGTAGAATTCAAGTGCTTTTCTGCCGTCCATTTCTGCGATTTCTTCTTTACTAAATTGCCGCCACTTCTCTACCGAATGATGTTGACATCCGGCATGCAAATAATCTCCATTTGTAATTATGATTGGATAGGTTTCACCCATGATCACAAATGTATGCTCTGGCAGGTTGGCTCCGATTAGGTTGGCCTTACGTCCCTTTTTGCCAAGCGACTCTACCCAAACTTTATGCTCATCAAGTATTTTTCTTAATTCATCGTTGTTCATTTCATTACCTTTAGGCGAAAAAAAGACCTGATCAGGTCTTATATATATGAGATAGGATGTGTGCCAAGTGCCACTTGGTCACGAGTTTCGCACAAAACTAATTTGGGTACGCTAATAAAACACGGATTTGCTCAGTAATAGCACTTTTGATTACGTCCCAATTTTGTTGATAAAGGGTTATTTTTTCAGATATACGACGTTTATGTTGTTCAAACCACGCAGAAATAGCGAGAAAAATATGATTTCTTTGCGCTCGGCTCGTGCGAGCCTGACGGCGTTCAATACCACAGTTTTGTTTAACTTCTCGATGATAAACTTCAACAGACCAACGGGCATCCATGATAGATTTGAGGTATTGACGGGTGGGATTCTCTTTGTTTGTTACTATGTAATCAATACGGCCGTTTTTGGCTGTAAATTTGAAAACGGTTACCCAACCATATCCTCGCAAGTGTATTGACGTTCCTTCTTCTGAGATGTCTAACTTGTTCAGTTGTTTGTTATGGTTAACAATCCTATTTTTCCTCAGCGTGGTTACCCAGATCCAACCATGAGAGCGAATTGATTTCAGGTTATCCAGGCTAGAATACCAAGCATCCATCACTACGGCTTCTGGCATGATCCCTCTTTTTTTAGCAAGAGTGAGCATTTCGGAAAAGTGCGTGTTTTTTGTTTTTCCATCAGAATCTTTATCATAAATACGATAATTGATAGGAATTGATTCAACCTTCGTCAGATCATGCCAAAGCAAATTAACTAAACCTATGCCAGCAATAACCTCATGTTCATTACCTGAATATTGATAATGGACCATCACTATTTTTTTACTACGTGTTTTGGCAATCAATGTATCATCGGCAATTAGTACGCAAGGGCTTTTTTTGTCTATAGAAGGTTCAACTAATCGCCATAGGTCTTTAGGTCTAAAACATCTACTTTTTAGCCATCGGCTAACAGTGTCATGAGATAAAGGCGATGGGCTTACTTCTGATAACGCTAAACCAGAGTATCTTAAACTGCTTACTTGTAAGAATGTTTTATAGATATCTTTAATACATGGATAACCCGACAAAATATGAACACCCTGATTTTTTCTTGTTTTTAAATTTATACTTCTTTTTTGGAGATTGCGAAACTCGTGTTGGTTTCCGATTACAGTCATCACGGACGGGTAAACGCAATCAAACTATATTTAGCTATTTGAAAGATAATTTATAGTGTTGACTGTCCCACGAGCGCAGAGCCGCATTCACACATCCTTAAATTGATTTGATTGCCTACTTTTAACCACGTTAGGCGAGGTGGTTTCTCTTGTACCCCTACAGAGAGAAATAAGCTAAAATAATTTCACCCTTACAGAGTGAGAAAATTAAGCCTATGAACAACACTTGGTGGCAGGAATTTGTTCGTTTCTTCCTGCAAGGAATAACCCTAAATCGGTTGATTTATATGCTTATTATATTGATTATCTTAATAATCATTACACCAGCACAGATAAAAGAATGGATAAATTTTTACAATCCTGAAATTATTCCAAGTTATTGGATGTACTACACTCTATTATTTTGTGTTAGCTATGTTATAGCTTCCATTTTCGGTGCTACCTACAATTTTATAAAGCCTTTTTATTACTCACTGTTAAATTGGATATATAAGCGTAAAGCCGAAAAATATATAGACCAATTAACGGATGATGAGAAAGACTTTATTTGTTTGTTTTTAGATTTGAAGTACCAGTAAATAAGTTCAATAGGAATAACCCGTTGATAGAAACATTGGTTCAAAAAGGGATTCTGATTGATTTGGGCGCATTACCCTATCAGCAAGATAAAAATCAGTATAAAATTAATGAGTATTATTCTTCTTTGATTATAATAAAGCTTTCATCTAGATGGAATTAAACTTTAATTAAATACAAATCTGGATTTTATTATTGTTCATCTTTTGATTTCTCAAGCTGCTCTATAATATATCCAGCTAGCCTTAGTTATATTTGATTTTATATTACTTGAGCTAACTGTCATTTCAGTTCCTTATTTTTGAAGGCCCAATTCAATACATCATAAAGAAGCCATTTTTTAGATAATATATGAACTCCATCGTCACGAACAGGTTTAGGAAAGTCTTTTTCTAACATTATTATATTTTTAAGCGCAATATAATTAACGCCAAGTATCGATGATAGATAGGATAGATTACATTCAATTTTGTTATATTTAAGCATGACTAGTAGAGCATTTATGAACATTTCATCTTTAACTATATAATTTTTTCTCATATGAGACCTCGAAACTAATTAAGTATATGACGTCTAATCTTATTTTAGACAATAAATTTCATGATATTTATATTGCTAATCTTAACAATTAGCGGTGAATCCAAAATGTGATTTTGGCTTTTTGTTAAACCGTCTAGAAGTGTACAAAGCTGCTATGGGCAAACAGCAATTATCAAATGAGTCATAAACTTTAGTAGGGCGAATTGATATTGCTATTTCAATACGACTCATCACTTTTCTTTTTAGTGAAAGAGCAGGGCGTTTAGTGTTGGGTGGTGTTTGTTGCTGAGAGGGTTTACTTGGATTTAAGGCTGCTTTCAGTGCCATATTAAGTGCTTTGTTATAGTTATAGGCTGCTTGTTTAGCTTTTCTACGCTCTTGTCTACGACTACGAGCATTATCATAGCCATGAAAGTTACACATATTACCTCCTACAATGGGTTTTGGTGGTGTGTGCCGGAGGTGTCCGGATTATATTTACAGTCATATTGGTAGTTCCCTAGTGTTGGTTTTAACTTAATGACTGTATTTTGGTTATTTCACACACCCCAAAACCGACTGTTTGGGTGTTTTATGGTTCGCTTTTTCAGCGTAATAGTGTTAAAGAGCGGTACTGCTTAACTGTCGTCACTGGCCTTCATGTTCATACGCCTCGGGCTGGCTACTTAGCAATCTCTGGCAAAGTTTCAGATAACTCGGAGTCTTGTCTGGCGTTTGCCTGTTGCAGTGATGAATATTACATTAGGTAATAAATAAAGTCAATACCGAATATATTATAAATTTATTATCTTATTTTTATTGAATGATTTTAAGAGAATTATTTTTCAGCGATTAAAAACTGGATTATTTAAACAAAGATGGAGGGTAATGTATGTATTTTTATCAGGTGCGCCGTAAAACCCCGTTCTTTTGCGACAGCCTCTTTAGGGCGGGGAGGATGTTAATAAAGTTATTTTTCCGTGACACTTTTAACGTAAATTATAATTGCTGACTTAATTTCTTCACCTAAAATTTGTGCATTTATGCTTAAATGAAGAGGTTCTCTATCCCATTCTGCTTTTTGCAACATCTCTTTATTCTCTTTTTCATCGAGAAAAATGTCTTGAACTATACATGTAACAAGTTTATTAGTATCAGTCTCTCTAACAGTCACTTTAAAGACATCAGGATCTGATGAATCTACTTTTTCTACTCCGTATATGCCATCAATTCTTGTAGTTATAGGTTTTTCCTTGCATTTGTTGAGAGTTGTTTTGTCATTTCTTGATCTAAGTTGATATCAGCAAATTCTACATTTTTAGCGTTAGATAATGATTTTAGTAACTCGGCTTTTGCATCATCAGCAATGTCTTGCTGTTGTTTTAATTGTGGTATTCCATCTATGACTTTTTGAAAAATTTCCATTCGCTTGGTTTCTTCTTGTGACATTATTGTCATAGTATTAAGAAATTGCTTTTCACTTTCATTTTTAGCCTCTAGCGCTCTTATTTCGCGGCGGTGATCTAAGTATTTTTTAAACATAGATGCTGCACCCCAGATAACCGCGGTTCCAAGAACAATAGTAATCATTTCTTGAGGTGTCATTTTATCTATAATAGCCTTCTGAGCCTAAAAGTCCATTAAAATCAATATTAATGATAGATGAACCGCTATCAACAGTAACAATTATCTCAATGGATTGCCTTTCTTCCTGTGACAAAATTTTTTCTGGATCATTGTACTTGAGTGTTGCATATACTTTATTTACCTGAGATTGCATTTTAACAAAACCCTTCATAACAGAAGGAGTTATACTGCTTTGGAATTTTTCTCCTGTTAATTTGAATGCTAGATTAGGCCAACCATCAAGTTTAATGTTATTAGGTATAGCATGTCCTTCTGAGTATTGCTCCAAATATTTTATCACTTCATCTTCAGACTGAATAATTATAATATCGTTTTTCAAAATATTTCCTTAATATTTAAATCAAACTGGCTGATGAATCGTCTGAAATTTATTATTATTTCCACCCAGATCACGATGCTCTTTTGGATTTCTTCTCTTTTTCTTTCATTTCTTTATAAATTCGTTCAAGATTAGCCCGAGTCTCAGTAATTTCTTTCAAATAATTTTTTTGTTCTTCTTGTGTGAGAGCGTTGAACATTTCTAAAAGATTTTCTTCTGTTTTTGTTAATTTGATATATGAATTATCAGGTATCATATAACTATAATCTGTTGGTAGCATTAATTTTGCTATTTCTTCTAACTCTAAAGCTATTGATGGGCTTATGTCACTTGGTTTTACTTTTAGTAGTTTTGCAAATAGAGCTACAGTTTTTGCATTTAAAGGATTTACGCCATTTAGATAATGACTAACCGCAGCCTGACCAATACCTAATTGATCTGCTATATCTTCTTGTGTGATGCAAAGTTCATTTTTTTTAAGCATATAGATTGATTTCAATCTTTTTGCATCATCTAGCTGTTCTTTTGTCAAAGGTTTTTTCTTATTCATGTTCTTATTTTATTACCGTTGATCATATTATAGAAATACATTCGGTATTGACATGCGTTATTACCGAATGTAATGCTATATTTAAAAGGAGATTCGGATGAACAAAATTACTATTAAGGATTATGTAAACCGACATGGACAAGAAATAACTGCTAAGGAACTTGGTATTACCCAAGGAGCCGTTAGCAGAGCATTGAAGCAACATCGGAAAATGTTTTTAAATTTTACTAAGAATGGAATAGAGGCAATAGAAATAAAGCCTTTTCCATCAAATGGTAATAAGCAAAAATCGAACTAATTTACACCGCTCTTTAACAATCTGGCCTCCCTGAAATTGGGAGATTTCAAATTCCCAGCCCATCGGGAGGGATAACTATTATCTGAAACTAATGGATTAAGTGTAGGATAAGATTGCTGCAAAGACTATCAAATCATTTTGTCTGTATGCTATTTGATTTGCGTGTTTTTGAGTATTTTCTTGCAGAATAGAGATAAGTATTTGGTAAGCAACAGTTATCAAATGAAGGCTGAGGCTTTTTGTCTTTTAGATTGAGCGTGAGTGATGCAAGGGTATTAACGGTATCATCTTGTTTGTTGAATATGGAATCAAGGATTTGCTCTGTAGAACGTGGCTTAGGTTTCGCTTCATATTCAGCGCGTTTTCTATCCCAAAATGCCATTTGTTTTGCTAGGCGACGAGATTTAGCATTGTCTTTTTTAGGTTTAAAGATAATGGTTGCCATTTTGTTCCTCCTAAATAAGTTTTAGTGGTGTGTGCCGAATACTTACGGTTAATGTTCACAGTCTGTTTATTCCCTGGTGTAGAAACGAGATTTGACTGTTCTGTTCATATTCACACCCCGCAAAACTCACTTGGTGGTGTTGCTCTAACGCTTATTCAGAGCGGTGATTCCAGTATGTTAAAGAGCGAAATGACTTAGTTACTGATGACTACACTTGCCTTCATGTTCATACGCCTCAGGCTAGCTACTTGGCAACGTCTGGCAAAGTTTCAGATAACTCGGAGTCTTGTCTTGGCGTTTGCCTGTTGCAGTGAGTTGATGGATTTATTAAATATGAAACTTAAATTTAAGCCAATATTAAATTTAATTAAAGGTAAGTTTTAAACTTATCAATTAGGTTAACAATATGATTTTATTTAAAAAATAAATTTAGAATTAATTGATAGAGGGTTTTTGCGTTTTTATGAGGAAAAAAACGAGGGTTTTGTTAAAGTTTTACCTTTACAATGGTTTGTTTATGTTTTTCTTTTGTAAAAGTTCTTTTAATAGTTTGTCGTAATAATATTTTTTTTCAGTCAAAGTTTTTAAAAGTTCATTAGATTCACTTTCTGGTAATTCATTGAATAGTTTTAATAATAATTTTTCTTTTTCTGATAATTCAGGTTTCGGGAGGTCCAAGTCATCAATTGAAGCATCACCTTCACCTAAAATCCAAGCCACAGAAACATTTAAATGATCCGCTAATTTTATAGCAGACTCTTTTCCTATGCTTCCCCTTATATACCAGCCATTAACAGATTGGGGAGTGACTCCGCAAATTTTTGCCATGTATGATTTTGTAATTGATTTTACCTCAATAAGTTTATTGAGCCTTTCTGATAAGGGGTTGTTTGTGTTTTTATTTATCATTTTGTTCATATATTAATTTTAAACTTAAAGTTTAAATAATTAAATAAGTTTAAAATTGACTTTTATTAAGTTTTTTATTTAAATAAAGACTAAAGGAGGAACAATCATGTCTGCCCTAAAGAAAGTTATTAACGTAACAGGCACTGCTACTCGTTTAGCTGCTGCGTTAGGTGTTTCAAATATGACAGTTAGTCAATGGAAAAATAAGTATAAAGGTCGTGTGCCTGTCGATCGTGTATTAGCAATTTACGAATTAACAGGAATAACTCCCCATGAGTTACGCCCTGATATTTACCCAAACCCAACAGACGGTATCCCTGCTAATAAGCAAAATACTCTCTGAGTAACACCGTTCTTTAACATTTTGACTCGCTCTGAATAAGCGTTAGAGCCACCACAACCTCATAGGAATATCGAGGTAGGGAATTTTATTACTTAAGGATTATAACCATGGAATATACAAAAACTATCAAAATCACCTGCAAACCTGAGCATTTAGAATCTTACTTTTACCAGAAGATGTCATCAGAAGGGGGTAATAACGGGTTTGCTAAATCACTAGGGATCCACCCCTCAACAGCGAGTCGGGATAAAACTAGAATATTTAAACTAGCCTGTCAGGTCGTCTCAGAATACGGTTTGCCTAGGCATGTGGTGAGTGTGCCTGATTCATCGACACAGGAGCTTGTTATTACGAATATATCAGGTGAAGAAATACGCAAGCTGATAGACATGCTAGAACATTTGAGATTGCCAAAAAAAGAAGCCTCAAAGTTAAAAAACAATGAAGCTTTTGAATGTCAGATGGAATGTTGTATTTAACTAGTATTTCAAGGAGAAGGGAATCGTCGAATTTCCCTTTTTTCTTTCAATTTCAGCGAGGTCATTATGCCAAAAAATCGCCGATTTTACCAGTCAAATATTCATAAAAACATTATTCGAGAGAGAGTCAATCGCTCTTTCACGGAGTTAGCCGCCAAGAAGCTAAAAGCCGCATTTGAAGATGCAAAATTAAGGCTTAAACATCGCAAAGAATCCATTAGAGGTAATCAATGAAACATCTTACTCCAACCGAGACCGTTAACCAAATTGGGCGTATAAATCTGTCTGGTAATGTTATCCCTGCTAACTGGTGGCATCATATTAAAATGCCAAGCGGAAAGCCTGACAGCACAGCTATTGTTTTGCTATCTGAAATTATTTACTGGTATCGTCCAACTGAAATCAGACACGAGTTTCGCACCAATAAAAAAACGCTCTATTTTTAAGTTTAATTCAGCATAATATATAAATAGAAAAAATCTCATAAATTGAAAATAACTTATTGTAATTTAAGTAAATTTATACGTCTTAGCAAGTTACAGATTAATTATTGTTCTGAAGCCATTTCTAGAATTTTATATGCCCGTGCGAAACTCGTGTCAGAGACAAATGTACGGGCAAGCTGAAAGGCTGGCGCAAGCGTTTTCAGGGTGACAAATTACAGCGTAGCTATCAATCTTTTGCTGATCAGTTCGGATTTACAAAACGCGAAGTAACTGATGCCTTAAAACGATTGAAATCGCAAGGTATTATTACACTAGAACTCCGTACAATTAATACTTGAACAGGGCCTTGTTGTAATGTTTTGTTCATTGAACCTGTTCCTGCACGCATTGATGAGATAACTAACGCTATACAATTAGTTAACAATCAACCTAAATTAGACTCAGTTTTTGTAATAGCTCCTACGAAAAAACGTAATAGGGGTTACGTTGAAACGGAATACCCCCTACGAAAAAACGTAACACCCCCTACGTTGAAACGTAAGACGTATACAGAGACTACTACAGAGATTACTACAAAGAATAAAAACATATTGATCGAACCCGTTCGATCTGAGGTTGAAAAAACAGAATCTGAAATCACAAAACCAAATCAAATACGAGTTTCGCACGGGCATATAAAATTCTAGAAATGGCTTCAGAACAATAATTAATCTGTAACTTGCTAAGACGTATAAATTTACTTAAATTACAATAAGTTATTTTTAATTTATGAGATTTTTTCTATTTATATATTATGCTGAATTAAACTTAAAAATAGAGCGTTTTTTTATTGGTGCGAAACTCGTGTCAAAATCCAATTGATTTAGCGTTTGAAGGCATATTCTGGCCACAGGTTCAGCGTAAGGTGGGTAAGCAATCAGCCAAATCAGCATTTAAAACTCAATTCAAGTTGTGGCGGAAAGAGACAGGTGAGACAGCGGCACGAGTTTCGCAATCTCCAAAAAAGAAGTATAAATTTAAAAACAAGAAAAAATCAGGGTGTTCATATTTTGTCGGGTTATCCATGTATTAAAGATATCTATAAAACATTCTTACAAGTAAGCAGTTTAAGATACTCTGGTTTAGCGTTATCAGAAGTAAGTCCATCGCCTTTATCTCATGACACTGTTAGCCGATGGCTAAAAAGTAGATGTTTTAGACCTAAAGACCTATGGCGATTAGTTGAACCTTCTATAGACAAAAAAAGCCCTTGCGTACTAATTGCCGATGATACATTGATTGCCAAAACACGTAGTAAAAAAATAGAGATGGTCCATTATCAATATTCAGGTAATGAACATGAGGTTATTGCTGGCATAGGTTTAGTTAATTTGCTTTGGCATGATCTGACGAAGGTTGAATCAATTCCTATCAATTATCGTATTTATGATAAAGATTCTGATGGAAAAACAAAAAACACGCACTTTTCCGAAATGCTCACTCTTGCTAAAAAAAGAGGGATCATGCCAGAAGCCGTAGTGATGGATGCTTGGTATTCTAGCCTGGATAACCTGAAATCAATTCGCTCTCATGGTTGGATCTGGGTAACCACGCTGAGGAAAAATAGGATTGTTAACCATAACAAACAACTGAACAAGTTAGACATCTCAGAAGAAGGAACGTCAATACACTTGCGAGGATATGGTTGGGTAACCGTTTTCAAATTTACAGCCAAAAACGGCCGTATTAATTACATAGTAACAAACAAAGAGAATCCCACCCGTCAATACGTCCAATCTATCATGGATGCCCGTTGGTCTGTTGAAGTTTATCATCGAGAAGTTAAACAAAACTGTGGTATTGAACGCTGTCAAGCTCGCACGAGCCGAGCGCAAAGAAATCATATTTTTCTCGCTATTTCTGCGTGGTTTGAACAACATAAACGTCGTATATCTGAAAAAATAACCCTTTATCAACAAAATTGGGACGTAATCAAAAGTGCTATTACTGAGCAAATCCGTGTTTTATTAGCGTACCCAAATTAGTTTTGTGCGAAACTCGTGAGCGGAACAGTTTGCCGAATTTCTTGTAGCTGATATTTGTTCGAGGTTACAGGTTAATCAGTTTGGCTTTGAAAAGTTACATCCTGCCACTTACCTCAATGGCAAACGCTGGTTAGACGATAAACCGGTAATACAATCACATTCAACCAAACCTCAAGCAACAACCACATCAACGTTTACCGTTAGCAACGGCTTAGTATTTTTCTAACAAAATCATCATGAAATCAATTATCAAATCAATACTCATCCGTGGGTATAACTACGGCTGGCTAAGTGCTCGCATTGTTCAATACGGGTTTGACAAATTTAATCTGAGGGAAGCATGATAACGATTACACGAGTTTCGCACAAAACTAATTTGGGTACGCTAATAAAACACGGATTTGCTCAGTAATAGCACTTTTGATTACGTCCCAATTTTGTTGATAAAGGGTTATTTTTTCAGATATACGACGTTTATGTTGTTCAAACCACGCAGAAATAGCGAGAAAAATATGATTTCTTTGCGCTCGGCTCGTGCGAGCCTGACAGCGTTCAATACCACAGTTTTGTTTAACTTCTCGATGATAAACTTCAACAGACCAACGGGCATCCATGATAGATTGGACGTATTGACGGGTGGGATTCTCTTTGTTTGTTACTATGTAATCAATACGGCCGTTTTTGGCTGTAAATTTGAAAACGGTTACCCAACCATATCCTCGCAAGTGTATTGATGTTCCTTCTTCTGAGATGTCTAACTTGTTCAGTTGTTTGTTATGGTTAACAATCCTATTTTTCCTCAGCGTGGTTACCCAGATCCAACCATGAGAGCGAATTGATTTCAGGTTATCCAGGCTAGAATACCAAGCATCCATCACTACGGCTTCTGGCATGATCCCTCTTTTTTTAGCAAGAGTGAGCATTTCGGAAAAGTGCGTGTTTTTTGTTTTTCCATCAGAATCTTTATCATAAATACGATAATTGATAGGAATTGATTCAACCTTCGTCAGATCATGCCAAAGCAAATTAACTAAACCTATGCCAGCAATAACCTCATGTTCATTACCTGAATATTGATAATGGACCATCTCTATTTTTTTACTACGTGTTTTGGCAATCAATGTATCATCGGCAATTAGTACGCAAGGGCTTTTTTTGTCTATAGAAGGTTCAACTAATCGCCATAGGTCTTTAGGTCTAAAACATCTACTTTTTAGCCATCGGCTAACAGTGTCATGAGATAAAGGCGATGGGCTTACTTCTGATAACGCTAAACCAGAGTATCTTAAACTGCTTACTTGTAAGAATGTTTTATAGATATCTTTAATACATGGATAACCCGACAAAATATGAACACCCTGATTTTTTCTTGTTTTTAAATTTATACTTCTTTTTTGGAGATTGCGAAACTCGTGGTCTCTAGAGATTAAACCCAGCTTCAATATCTTCGAATAATCAGGAAACCCAATGAAATACCAAATCGAAGCAACCATTGTTAAGGATGGTGGCGAGCCTGTGCATTGGTATCGCTTTAGCGACAAAGCACTATCAGAACAGGATTGCCTGAAAATGTTATCGGCGCCATCCATGTTCAAAATGCAATTTAGCGAGATAGGTTACTACTGGACTATTGTCAGTGACAAGGCTGGAAATCGTGGCAAATTGCCAAAAGTGTCAATAGAAAATTTCACCTGTACTCCGCTAAACCTACCCCAATAAGAATCAAATAGGCAAAAATATGAAAATTCAAAGCATGGCAAATCGCTGTGAGGGACATCTTTGTGCCCAAAGTGAGGACTTCAATATATTTAACCGCCAAAAAGCGGTGATTTCGGGTAACTGGTCAGTCATTAACAACGGTATCTGTACATTAACGGATTTAGGATTGAGACACAATGGAAATGGATTAGTGTGGCTTAACTCGGGGATTTCTGTTCATGAGGCAGATAGTGATATTGGCCTAACAGGTCAGGATAAGCAATCTTATGATTATCATTCGGAGGTGCGCACAACTAATAGATTGGAAAATAATGATTATTATGAATTTGTGCAGCCCAAAGATATTGATAGTTATGCACTGAATATTATCGGCAAAGTCAATAAGAATTTTACTGAACGTAAAGACGGTTCACCTTTGGCTACCTTTGCGTTGTTGATTGACCAACAAGCACGGAAACAAGCGGTTGATAATTGGACGCTTTACCGTCATCCGAAGCAAGGCGATAAATACACGATTTTGAATAAATATTACCATCTCGGATTGATAAAAATCCATGAGGCTAAAGACTGGCAAGCTGAACCGCTACGATATATCGGGAATTTAATCCGAAACAATGCTGAATTTAGTAAGCTGATGAAACGACTGGGTTATACCAAAGTACGAACGCGAAAGATAACCGGAAAGCTCAATGATTTTTGGATTTATCGATGTAAAGAAAGAAGAGTTAATGAGTTGCGCACAAAAGAAACAATTAAAAACAATAAGTTAATACGATTTGTGCAGTACACAAAACAACCAATGAGAGCTTTTAAACACATCCTTGTCGATAGTGAATACCGTTATGTTTATGAAGACCATATCCATTTTCTAACAAAAAAACGTCAACGGATAGCAGGTAAACAGTTAACCGGTTATACAGCTAAAGGGGTGGAGATGAGAGAGATTAGCTGATGGAAGATAAATTACTCTTCCACGAATCAACGAAACAATCCGTCTGGCAAACCTTAAAAGCTGTTCTCGCAACAAACCAACCTCATCACCTCATCATCAAGCCCTACAAGCAAATTCGCTCGTTATCTCAAAACTCACTCTTTCACATGTGGGTGGGAGAGATAAGCAAATATCTGTGTGCTAACAACGCTAACGTTACCTCTGAGCAAGTGAAGGAAATGTTGAAACATACATTCTTAGGCTATGAGGTGGTTGAACGTATCGATGTGACCACACAGCAGCCAGAGCGCGTCAGAATGCTCAGAAGGACATCAAAACTTGATACGGGTGAGATGCATGTTTTTATGCAAAAAGTGGAATGCTGGGCGATTGGCATACGTTGTTTCGTGACGATGTCAATGCCAACTGAATTCTGATCCACTTTGCTAAAGTAAAACTGATCCACCCCCTTTAATTTACTCGCTAAGTTCCGGTTTCAATTTTTTATGTAGCTGACCGCTTTTTAGCTTGTCTTTTAACCAATAACTTTGTCCACTAATCTGTACAATATGTGCATGGTGCAGCAATCTATCCAGCATAGCCGCTGTTAGCGTCTCATCGTCACCAAATGTACTTGACCACTGAGCAAAAGACAGATTACTAGTTAAGAGCACACTACCCGCTTCATATCGCTTTGCCACCACCTGGAAGAACAGGTTTGCTTCTTCCTTGCCAAAAGGTAAATAGCCAACTTCATCGATAATCAATAGTCTAGGTTTACTGATAACTCGGGTAAGATATCCTTTAAGGTCACCTTGTCGATGAGAGGTAAGCAGCTGCAACATCATGTCCGCCGCAGTTAGAAAACGGATGCTTAATCCCTGCATCGCAGCCCTATAGCTGATGGCAGTAGCAAGGTGGGTCTTACCGACACCAGACGGACCTAGCAACACGATATTCTCCTGGCGCTCAATAAAAGCCAGTCCAGCCAGTTCCTGTATTTGGTTACGGGGAACACCGCTGGCATATTTGTAATCAAACTGCTCCAACGTCTTTATCACTGGCAGCCCAAATAAACGGAGTATCGTTTGACGCCGACGTTCAGTAAGTCCTTCATACTGGAGTCGAAAAACAGACTCTAGAAAGTCAGCGAGTGTACCGTTCTTGTCGACAGTTCCTTGCGCTACAGCTGGCCACTCTGTGCTTAGTCTGTCCAGTTTAAGCTGCTGGTAGAATTTTTCGATGCGTTCATACTGAAGACTCATATCGGCATCTCCAGAATCGACTGATAGACGGACAAAGGATGTTGTAGGCTCTCGATAGGAATGGGGCGAGTCTGATGTATCGGTAAAGGAAATGCTTGCATGACTTTCGGCAGCGGCAACAGTGCCAAGCGTTCTTGTAGCATGCGCTCTTCCGGCGATACACCCGTAGTGCCGTGTTTACGTACATTAGCTATTGTACTCAGCCAGTCTCCAATACGTGAGTTGGCGGCGGTAGCATCCAAAGTAAGCCCTGCCTGACGAAATGACGCGGTTAGTGGAACAATGAAACTGTTCTTAAGATAGTGATTAAAAGGTTCAACCTTACCTTTAGTCTTCGCCCTGTATGGACGGCAGACTTTCGGACTGAAAGCATATTTTTCGGCAAGTTTGATAAGCTGTGGGTTCCAGCGGTGTTTACCAGGACCATAAACATCACGCTCAATGATAATGGTCTTCGCATTATCAAATAGCAGCTGACGAGGCGTACCGCCAAAATACTGTAGGGCTGACTCAATCCCGTCGCCCCAGGCTGCTGAATTTTGACAGGTGTAAAACCTAACAAAAGTGGAGCGACTCCAGCCTAACGTGGCAACGAATGCCATCAAAGGATTCTTCCCCTGTCTGATAATCGTGAAGTCAACCTGCATCTGTTCACCGGGTTCAGTCTCAAAGCGGACAACATCTTCAATAACGGTTTTTTTCATAGGATGAAGAAAAGCGGTCAGCAAGCTATAGCTGCCTGTGTAGCCTCGTTCACGGATCTCCCGTAGCAATACGCAGGCCGGTATCCAATCAGGTCTGGCCGCCTCTACGCGTTCGAGAATATATACCTTGAAGGGATCCAACTTACCGGGTCTAGGCGCTCTCGATTTATAACGCATATTCGCCGCCGCTTCAGTGCTACGAAGATATCGCCTCCCGGTTACTCTTGAGCATGAAAGCCGTCGCGCAATCGCACGTATAGACATATCCTGGCGATGTAAAACAGAAATTTCCACTCTGATCTCCAATGTTATCATCGGCAGTACCTTAAAACTGCCATATTTATTCTTAGTGGATCAGTTTTACATTAGCAAGTGGATCATTTTTACATTGGTAGCGACACCGTTATTGTATACCTTGGATAGAAAAGAGATAGGTGGGGCAATCATATCCGCGGGGATTTACACCGAAGACCAACGATAACATTAATTATGGACATTGAGTCGCTGAGGCGACTTTTTTTATGGGTGAAATATGACAAATGTTATTTTTGGGGCGAAAGGTGGTGATGGCGGTGGACATAAACCCGTAGAGTCTCCTGATAGTTTGCTATCGGAATCAACCGCAAAATTACTCTTTGCTATTTCTGAAGGAGAAATTGCCGGGGGGTTAGATGCTACCCGTATTTTTCTAGATGGTACGCCTATCGGTAATGCTGACGGCAGTAAAAACGTTGAGGGCGTGACGTGGGAGTTTCGTCCGGGCAGTGAGCAACAGGCATACATCAAAGGTATTCCGTCAGTTGACAATGAAATTAGCATAAGCAGGGAGTTAAAAGATGAACAGCCGTATATCAGGTCGATAAATAACCTGAGTTCGGGATAAGCATTATCAATTATACTTGAAGATACGTACCTGCAACAGGTATCTTTGGTTTAGATGGCATTAAACAATATGCAACCAGTCCGCCTAATAAATTCACTACAAAGTTAGCCGGAGAGCGATGTCGCGTATGCTCTATTTGACAAAGATTTTTTAACTCATCAAATACCGTTTCAATGACAGAACGATGACGCAAGATGGCTTTGTCGAAACAAGTCTGTTTAATAGGCTTCATTTTCTTCTTGATATTCGTTATAAGGCTAATTCCCATCGTTTTGAGTTGCTGTTTCAGTGAAGCCGATAAATACCCTTTATCTGCGTACAAACAACCAGAAAGATCCTTTGTCAGCTCAGGCAATGGTTTCCGATCATCGGTGTTTCCTGGTGTGAGTCGAAAACTGAGTATTTCCCCCAAATGATTGATAATTACATGAAGCTTGAAACCAAAGAACCAACCTGTTGAATTTTTTCCCCGTTCAGCTATCCCATTGAAGACTTTATGTCTGCGGATCCGTAAGTTATCACACACCGCTATCGGAGTAGAATCGGCAACCGATAGCCCCGTGCATTTTCCCTTAATTGACTCAAACAGTGCCGTTAACGCTAAGGCACTACGCGGAAGTAACTCTACACAGCGTGAATAGGATGGCAAGTTAGGAAATTCCTTCCGGAGATATAAGCGGACATAATAGAGATAAAATACCTTGAATTGCCTGAATCGGAGTTGATGAAACAACACAACCAGTGTCATCATTTCCGCCAACGAAAGCTGAGTAGACCGTCTACGACGCTTAGTACCGTTAGTCAGCAAATATTCATGCATTTTTGGCTCGAAGTCTTTGCAAAAATCATCCATCAGGCAATAAAGTTCAGTAAGATTTTCCATAATTGTTTAACAATGCTCTACTCTTTAACCAGACTGTTAGAGTATTTTAACAAAACAGGCTCATTCAACTATTTGAATATCAAGACTTTCTCTTTATTTCTTATCCCGAACTCAGGTTATCCTAATACCGCTTTATTGTTTATCACCTTTGATACAAGACAATTTAATAATCGCATCCCTAAAGTCAGTTTGCGCCCCAAAGGTGGTTTGCTGGTAAAAGTACCCGCAAACTATGACCCTGTAAACCGAACTTATTCGGGCGTCTGGAATGGCACCTTCAAGTTGGCCGCGACGAACAATCCCGCCTGGATTTTTTATGACCTGGTTTTGAATAACCGTTACGGTTGTGGAGAGCGGATTAATAGCACACAGATAGATAAGTGGGATTTATACCAGATAGCCCAGTATTGCGATGAAAACGTTCCTGACGGTCAGGGTGGTTCAGGTAAAGAGCCTCGTTTTTTATGTGATATTTATATTCAGTCTCAGGAATCGGCTTATCAGGTATTGCGTGATATTGCGGGCATTTTTAGAGGCATGACTTTTTGGGCGGATAATTCTGTCAAAGCGGTGGCTGATATGCCCTCGGATGTCTTTCGGATTTTCACGCAAGCGAATATCGTCGATGGAAAGGTGACATATTCAGGCGGTAGTCAGCAAAACCGTTATACGCAGGTGCTGGTTTCCTATTCGGATGCCGATAATCACAGTCATGATGGGATTGAGGCGGTCTCTGATAGCAAACTGCAGCGCCGTTATGGTGTGCGTAAAACGGATATTTCGGCGATGGGTTGCACTCGGCAATCAGAAGCAAACCGACGTGGACGCTGGATATTATTAACGAATGCTTATGACAGGACGATTACCTTTTCAACAGGGCTTGAAGGGGCTATTCCAACGCCTGGACAGATTATAGGGGTAGCGGATGCAAATCTTGCAGGGCGAATTATTGGTGGCAGGATTTCATCTGTTGATGAGAGAAAAATTACGCTCGACAGGCAGGCAGATGTTAAATCGGGTGACAGACTTATCATTAACTTACCCGATGGAAAATCAGAAGCAAGAACCGTCCAGACGGTTAACGACAATATTATCACTGTAACAGCCCGTTATTCTCAACCCATTGAAAAAAATGCGGTTTGGACAGTAGATGCCAATGACTTGGCGATTCAGCTTTATCGCGTAATTAGCCTTCAGGACAACGCCGATAATACATATACCCTCACGGGGACTTTCCATAATCCAGATAAATATGCGCATGTTGATTCGGGCGCCAGGATTGATAAAAGACCAATTACTGTCATCCCACCGGGTGTTCAATCGCCCCCTAAAAACGTACATATCTCTGCTTATACCCAAATCAGTCAAGGGATTGCTGTTACAACGTTAAGCGCTGACTGGGATGCCACAGAAAATGCGATTGCCTATGAGGCGCAATGGCGAAGAGGAAATAATAACTGGGTAAGTATACCTCGAACATCTACATCCAGTTTTGAAGTTCAAGGGATATATGCCGGACGTTATCAGGTAAGGGTAAGAGCCATAAACTCATCGGATATCTCATCAATCTGGGCGAATGCGCCTGAGACAATACTGAAAGGTAAGGAAGGCGAACCCCCTACACCTGTTAACTTCAGAGCTTCCACGTTGGTGTTTGGGATTAAGTTAGACTGGGGATTCAACGAAAATACGGAAGATACGTTAAAAACAGAGATTCAGTACAGCGAAACGAATGACGGTGAAGGCTTGATGTTACTGGCTGATATCCCTTATCCGTCAAAAAGCCATGAAATGTCAGGGTTGGCCGCAGGGACAGTCTTTTATTTTCGCGCAAGACTCGTTGATAAATCCGGTAACCCGTCACCGTGGACAGAATTTGTGCGGGGTGAGTCAGAATTCGATGCCAGCAGTATCATTGATGAAATTGATAAAAAAATTAACGATACGGAAGCGATTAAGCAGCTAAAGAAAGGGATAGACAGTAGCACAGAAGCGATACTGGAAAACGCGAAGGGACTTAACGGCAATACGCAGTATTTCATGCGTCAAAATGGCAAGATTAAGGCGGAAATTGTCAGGGTTGACAATTATGTGGTAACCGAGACTAAAGCCTTGGCTGAATCTATCCATCAGGTCAGAGCGACAGCAGATAAGTCCTGGGCAGCCGCGCAAAACTCGCTACAAGCCAAATATGACATGAAAAAGGGTGAGGCTTCTGCAACCTGGACATCGTTAGTCAAGATTGTTTATGACGGCGTCTCTTATGATGCAGGCATGGTGATTGGTGCTGAGCTTAAAAACGGTAAAGTCAGCACACAAATTGGCTTTAGCGCCCAAACATTCATCGTATACAATCCGGCTAATGGCAAGATGGAGCCGGTTTTTGCCATCAAAAACGGTCAGGTAATTTTTAATGATGCGCTAATAAGTAAGGCAACCATTGAAAATGTAATAGTCGGAATGGATTTAAAGTCTAAAAATTATATTCCCGGACAACAAGGAACACGTATAGATATGGTTAACGGTAATTTTGAAGTTAACGGCGTATCCTCTAATTATCGGACAAGACTAACAAACAAAGGTTTTTATGTATATTTAGGCAATACTCCGATTATAGAAATTGGAGAATTTATATGATTGGCTTAAGAATAACAAATCCAGATGGTTCTTTTTTTTATTTTAATGAAAATACAACACCAGCGACAAATATATGGACAAAAGCTGTTGACGTTAGAAGAGGTAGTTGGACCTGCCCCAACCCAATACCGCAAGGTTATAAATTTGTTATTTCTCGCGGAGGAGCACTTGCTAGTGTAAGATTTGTGCAGCATGGTAACGCTATGGTTGCCGCAGGGACAGAAACACTAGTATCTTATTCTGAGTCTAATCGTTTAGTGACAGTACGTAATTTACACGGGGTGGGGACTGAACCTATCCAAATTATAGCTTATCCAGACTACAATAAAATACCTCTTGTAGGAAGCGCGGGGTTGAAGATACTAGGTAGCGCTATTTTTCTAAGTTCACTGCCGATAACTGGTTATTCATACGCTTTTCACAAGAAGATTATGATTATTGATGGAGTTTTTAATCCTGTAGAATTAGGAGCTGGTTTAACACCAGATAATGCCATTTATTTTTTTTATTCTACCGATGTAAAAAATTATATTGGCAGAGAGCCTATCAGGGATGGGGGTGGAAGTGTAAAAAGTTTGAGGATATCAAACATAAGACGTAATTCACATAGCTTGGCAAAATCTAAATATTATGTAATTGCTTTTAGGGCAGCTAAATCTGGCGAACTAGAGACCAAGGGGTGTGGACTAAAATTGCGTAATATTGATGGTAATGTGACATTTAATTCTCAGTTTAATGTTATGACAAAACCTGTTTTAGTACCAAGTAGTGAATTTGCGGTTGGAAAAGGAAAAACAATTCCAGGAATAAAAAGGCCGATGTACACCCCTCAACGGGTTGGAGATTATTTTTGGCATACGGATGGCGGTTATCTAGATTATCTAAATGTCTGTCAATACAGTGCAACAAGTTTAGGTCTTTCTCGTTACAGATATTTTTATAATTCAGCATATATTGGTGAAACGACAACCGCCTTGTCATCTTTCCCAGTATTAGTATTGGATGCAGAAGATTACTTTAAATTCTAATTAAAACCCTTCTTTTATTTATAACGGAAATAAAAATGATTTATTCAGATGGCACAATTACAATAGTGTCAGGCTCTTCTATTGTCAAAGGCACAGGCACAAAATGGAATAGCAATAATCCACTAGTATCACCTGGCATGTTAATGCTGATTAAAAATGGTGATGTGAATTATCCGTACATGATATTGGCAGTTAATAGCAACACGGAATTAGTCCTTGCTGAAGAAGCAACATTTTCAGCTACCGACACAACATACACGATTAATCTCACCGAGCCCAATAATAATTCTGATGCAGCAAGAGCACTTGTTGCAGCCAACACTTACATTATCTATTTTCTGCAAAACATGAACACATAGATGACTGAAAATGGTGTGGTTGAAATCACGTTACCGAGTGGTAAAACAGTTAAGTTAGCGTCGATTAAAGCACTGCAAGAGCTAGTAGAAAGCAAAGCAGATGCTAGTAGCATTGAAGAGATAAAAACTGCACTAGAAAGTAAAGCTGATACAAAAACTGTTGAAGACATAAGTGAAACGGTGACCGGTAAGTTTGATAAGGAAAGCGTAGTTCAGGAAATCGGTAGCGTTACTGATAAAGTCATGAGTCAAAAAGCATCTACTGATATTCTTGCGAAAAAAGATTCAAATGAACAACTTAGAGCTGGAAAAATAAGTGCCTCACATTCTACCGGTGACTCAGTTATATGGTTAGGAGATCCTAAAGAGGGTTATGATTTAGTCTATGTACGTTCATCTAAACGTGGTTTTATACGTAATAATAGGCTTAGCGTAGCAACTTATTTTCCAGATAAAGATGGAACATTTGCTTTATTGTCAGACATTCCAAAAATGATAGCGGATGCTAACGGTTTTTTTAAAAGAGCCTCGCCGATAGTAAAAATCCATCCCGATGGTAGTTTTGAAACCAACGAAGAATCAGAAGGGGCAAGAGTCCAACGAACTGGAATTGGCAGCTATTTTATTTCCGGCGTCATGGGTTATAACGCTGATGGAGCATGGGGTGTGAATGGCGGAATATCAATCCCTAAAGATATTAATGGATTAGAACTTATCTACGTCAGAGACAAAATCTTATCCAATGGTGATATTGAGATTCAAACATTTCACCGACAACACACCCATTTGCCTAGAGATTTTCAAAATTGGCGAATTAAAGAAATTATTGACGGCAAACCAGTTTATTACGCTGACGGTGAGCAAGTTGATATTCCACCCTCGACATGGTTAGACGTGCGGGTGCAAATGCCGGATAATTCAATCTGGAATAAGCAACAAACCAGAAAGGTAATAGCCCCATCACAGGGGCTTCATATTAGCAGCGTTGGAGGAAGTTGTTAAGAATTAGTTGTTAGTTGTGTGTGAGGGGTTTTGTGTGAGAACTAGGCTAAACGGGGAAATAAAGACGCTATATTTAGTGGGACAAATTTGGGACAAGTATCTGCGAGTATGATGAAGTATCCATAGGTATCTGAAGGCATCTTTTGACGTGAGAGCGAGGAAAGATGCGGTGTATCAATGAATTATAAGGTGAGTCTACTCACTTCTAAGCCGTAGGTCGTAGGTTCGAGTCCTACAGGGCGCGCCAATAAAATCAAGGCGTTATGTGAACTTTCCTCTGTAAATTAAAAATGACGGGTGCTGTTATCTCTTTGAGAGTCAACCCATTCTTCATAATCTTTTTCAGGCCAGCCTAAGAAAGTACCGCTTTTACTTTTCTGGGGAGTAGGAAAATCTTTCTTTTTCGCCCACATCCGCCACAAGGTAGGATGGCTTTTGCCGGTCAACTGGCACATTTCTTTAAGTCCGATATAACGGGTTGCCATTTTATAAACCTCTCTTTAATATTAAGCTGCTTCACTATTCGTCATAACGGTGAGCAATCAGGAAATTGTGAATCGTAGGTATGGCTTTGTGGTGATGTAATGAAGGAGGGTCAGTATGTCGCACCAATGTATTTAACTTGACATTCTCACAGTCCTAATCTTTTTTGGCGGTAGTTCCAGCCACTCAATATCCGCGGCATGAGACCTTGTGCGATATTTTAAGTACAAAATGTGCAATAAATAGCGTGTTACTTTTGCTAGACTCACAGCTAAAGCCGCGGATGTAGTTTTTTTGCTCAAATCCCTTAGTCACAGTACTGTTATCATGTATTATGTATGAATCATGAGGATAGGAGGTTCTTCGTGGTACACCAATTTCTTTACGAAATTTATTTTCTGACAGTGCCTCTTCAGAATAATCTCCTAATCCAACCGTTTTTGCTTCTTCAAGTAAAGGTGGATAGGATATGTATGTTTCTGTTTCGGAAGATAGAGGCTCGATATCAATACGTTCACCATTTAAATTATTAACAAGACGCTCACCCTTCAAATTGTTGAGAACGTGGATCAATTCATGAAAAATCTTGCACGCATCAAAGTTCTCCTGACTTATTGCTTGCTCGCTAGTGTGTTGAATTTTATTCAAATTGCAGTAAAAGTCAGAACCAGTTCCATGAGAGTTATGAGCATCTGCGTAAGAGTGTGGTACTACACCCAAATCTTCAGAATCGAGGTATATTGCCAATTTCATCGATTTATCGCGGAATATTTCATCAATAGATTTCAAAAGAGTGCTCCCAGTATCCGTTGACTCAATCTTATTGAGTGCCACTTCAAATCGTTGGTAAATATTATTATCACTCCCGAAGACAGAAAGGTATTGATTGTTTTGTAGCCAGTTTATCTTGCTTTTCTTTAGCAAAGATTAAATGTCTGTAGTTGTAACAGAACTAGAAGATGATGATAAGTTTAAATTTAGGGATCTTTTCTGTTTATCAAGTTTTAGTTTTTCCGTTGGCTTTGAATGGGTCATCTCATCTACTGAAGCGAGTAACTTCCTTGATGTTGAAGATTCTGCTGCCATGTTTCTATCCGCCTCTTTTGAACCCTTACCACTCAGACCTTCAGTGCGAATCTTGTTTAAACGTTCACTCAGAGGAAGCGGGATAGGCTCAAGTATATCTGAATAATCTTCAGACCGATAATACCGTCTACCAAATACCTTTTCCGTTATGGGGTCGTATCTCATCCAGATATCTTTTCCATTTTTATCTTCCGCTACTTTTACTACAGAAATACTTTTATTTATTCCTTCTATAAAACCCCTTACTTGTTTTTCAGCGGCGTTATTGATATGAACTTCTGTATAGGGGTCGGCTAACTCACTTAATTCTGATAGTTCGTTTTTCACCTCAACAAATTTAGCAACACCCGCAAACAGTAACGTTGTCCCGATATCTATACTGGCAGCCCAAAACCCTCTTTGCGTTCTTCTTCAGTATCACCGGTTACTGTTTGGTGAATCTCCATACCTATCTGTGCTACGAAGGTTCCTGTTGCTAAAATTGCCCAAAAAGTTCCACATAATCCAACAATAGGGCCAAACATTTGATTCGCTATCTTTGTGTAACCCAACCATTGCTCCCAAGTAATTTCAGCATTTGATTTTATTACTATATCTGCGTCACTGAAGTTTCTTTCTTTTGTTTTTTTATAACGGTCGAAAATACATCACTGGCAAAAAAAGCATTACCATTCTTATCAATTCCACTTCCTGATATATCCCATGAACCTGAGATTAAATTTAACAAGCCATTATCTACTCCTTTATGAAAATAACCATCCTGACGATTATACAAAGAAAAATGACTTTCTAATCTAGAAAGTTTTTTTGAAACTTTACCTTGTTCTACAATCCATTGACGCATTGCATTGTCATTTTTAAAAATTTCAAATGGCTTTTCCTCACCAGGAATATAGAGGATTTCATGACCATCATTTTTTACAAATCGTAAAATATCATTGGAATAATAACCATTGATATCGAGAGAATATACATATCCTTGCGAACAGGTTTTACTCGCCAGTTGGTTGATGGTAACCGGACCTTATAAAGGAAGATGGGGAACCACGGTTTGCATGACCAATTTATAATCATCTTCAGAAAGAACACCTTCTAACCTGGCCAGTCTTGCTTCTGACACAAATGTAGCTTTAACTAGAGTGAGCATATCGGCTTCATGCTTTTCCCAGAAGGTATTAAGATTATTTTTCACCAGCGAATAAAAGTCATTTTCATTTAATATTTTCCTTAAATCAGATGGCAATATTTTTACTTGATCTTTTTCTGTAAAATGTTCAACCATGCGTCTTTCCGCTACTCCATAATGATATGGATATGTATATATCACTTTTTCTTTTGGTCCGTCTTTATAAACTCCGTAGTTTAATTTTAAATCATCTGAAGTCAGGTCTTGGTCATGAGCACTAAAATTTGTGAATGCAAGATCGGTTAATGTTAAAGATTTTTCAGGTGCCCAATATTGCCATCCAGAGTATGATGTGGCTAGAGGTTATGCCAGCTGAAATCCTGAATATATGCGAACATGATCTGGGTCTATATCCTGTCCAGTCAGTTTTTTTATGTGCTCTTTCATAAAACTTTTTGCCATCAACTTCAAGTTGGGTATTTCACTTAAAACTTTATGTTTAAATTCAGCATAGTTTTTTATCTCTCACGAGTTTCGCACCAATAAAAAAACGCTCTATTTTTAAGTTTAATTCAGCATAATATGTAAATAGATAAAACCTTATAAATTAAATATAACTTATTGTAAATTAAGTGAATTTATGCATTTCAGTAACTTGCAGATTAATCATTACTTTTAAGCCATTTCTAGAATTTTATAGGCCTGTGCGAAACTCGTGTCTCTAACATTTCGTTTAAATGCGTATCTTTTTGATTTGAGATTTCTTGACTCATAGTTAATACCCTTATGATTTCTTGTTATTATTTTAGGATTTAAATTTCTTCGTCCTAAAACACAATTGTTAAAAACAATAAAATTTTCACTGTCGGTTTTGACTAAGATTTGTTGATACTTTTATTCTGGATTACCCCCTTAAAAACTGTTTAAATTTTGTGCAAATGAGCATTTTTGCGCATAAATCGGCGATTTGGTCGTTTTTTGACCTAAAAATAGCCGCTATTTTTCACTTTTTTCCTTGCTTACCTGTCATGTATGGCTTGTTATCACTGCTTTTTGATGAATTTTTTGTCAAAATAGGGTTTTGAAAAACCTTGGTTTATTGGAAACAGTAAATCTGGCTAAAAATGCAACGCCAAGTCAGCGTAAAATTAACGGTAAAACACTCACTCAGGATGTGCAGCTAACCGCCACCGATGTTCATGCTGTTACACCCGAAGTATTGCGTGTGGAAATCCCTGTAGGTGTTCCCCTGCCGTGGCCTGCTGAAACAGCGCCAACGGGTTGGTTTATCTGCAACGGTGAGCCATTCGATAAGAAAAAATACCCGCTCTTAGCACTCGCCTATCCATCAGGAAAACTCCCTGATTTACGGGGCGAATTTATCCGGGGCTGGGATGCAGGACGAAAAGTGGATAACGGACGCGAAATATTAAGCGTACAAGTTGATACCCTTCAACATTTCACTGGAAACATAACCGGCATTCAATTTGTCGGTCAATCATCAGCCAGTGGGATTTTCAAAATGGGAAGAAGAATGGTCAGTAGTAGCATTAATGGAGGAACCAGCGGCGTATTCGCTGTTGATTGCTCAGCCAGTTTTCAGTCTGGTTTGAGAACCGCTTCAGAAACAAGGCCGCGAAATGTCGCGTTTAACTACATTGTCAGGGCAGCATAAAGTTTTTATCTTTTCGGAGCTTCCGGCCACGCAACATCCAGCGTTTTGCTGATATCGACACGGTTTAGCAGCACGCGGTATTTTTTCCAGGCCAGCAGTGAAGTTTTTTCGGCGTCTGTCGCCATATCGAGGTCTACCGCATCCTGTAGCGGAGCAATAGCGATGCTCGCCATCTGCATCAGCTCTGCTTTCTCACGCTTAGCTTTCGCAACAAATTCACCCTGGGTCGGGATGCGGGGGACTACTTTTTGACCATCAAATAGCCAGCCACCCGAGATATCCACCCCACCAGGCAGTTCATCGACGTCGACAACGGTAAACCCGGCGGGGTACAGGGTGGATACATCTTCAGCCATTGAGCGAATGATACCGGTATCGGGTTCTATACAGAGTGTGTATTTTTTGGTGAACAGGTTCAGCGATTCATAAAAATCCTGCCCCTCTTCACTCTTAAAATACTGGACACCATGACCATAGGGCATGTTATCCGGGGAATAGCGGGAGACATTTTTTAATTCCATAGTGACCTCATTTTGAATCAGAAATGTCAGAAATCGTGCGCCATGCGCCATTGATTTTAATCTGCAACGGGCAATAACGAACCTGATAAACATGTGTACCCGAAGAGCCGTCACCACTCAGTGTCACCCCTACCATGACACACCCCTTCGAGGCATCAGTGGATACACCTTCTGGTGTGTAGATTGCGCTCACGGCACCACGCTGTACATCCCGAACATACCGGGCGTCTGATTCCTCCTTGGTGTAAGCCTGACCCACCCCCTTGGGCTGGAAGGTTTTTTTCAGGTAAGCGTCCAGCCACTGATTTCCCCATTGACTGCCGTAGATATTGCCGTCATGGGCTATCCTTGCAGCTCCGGCATACACGGAAGAAGGGGCATGAAAACCGCCATCTTTATGGAAAACGTACTCACCACCACCGTCACTGCCGTTGTTCAGTCGAACACCATCACCGCCCTTGTCTTTGAAGAGCCACATGCGAACGCTACCATCCTGATTATGAATACCCAGATGCTTGCGATCATCCCCCTTCAGTGAGAGTACACCACCTTGTGAAATAATGTCGCCATTGACCGTTCCGCCGGTTCGTTTGTCCAGTGCGTTTTTTGCACAATCTACCGTCTCCAATAAACCAAGGTTTTATTAAATCGAGAAATTAGGTAAAATTTAGACAATAACCAGCGATTACAAGGCTTACCGGGTCTGAGAAAAGGTTAAAAATGGCAAAAATTGGCTATATGAGGATGTCAAAAAATGACCAAAACACCGATTTACAGCAAAAATCCTTGATTTGTGCAAATTGTGAACAGATTTTTGAGGATAAAATCAGTGGAAAAACAGACCAGAGATCCGGATTAAAACGCGCGTTAAACTGCCTGAAATCGGGGGATACTCTGGTGGTCTGGAAGCTCGACAGGCTGGGTCGTAGCATTAAACATTTGATTACTTTAATCTCCAAACTGGAAGATGAAGGTATTCATTTTCATAGTTTGACAGATTCTATCGACACTTCTTCGTCAGCAGGTCGTTTTTTCTTTCATGTGATGAGTGCGTTGGCGCAAATGGAGCGAGAACTGATTGTTGAGCGTACTAAGGCAGGTTTAGCCGCAGCAAGAAGCAAGGGACGTATCGGGGGGAGACCTTGCTCATTATCTTCCGCACAGCAAGAGCAGGCTAAAAAATTACTTGAGTCCGGCAATAGTAGAAAGCAGCTGGCATTACTGTATGGCGTCTCATTAGCTAGCATCTACAAATATTGTCCAGTTAATCTAAATGCTCGAACAGGTCAAAGCGATCCCGACAAAAAATAAAAGTGTAATTACGTTGCACTGACGGAAACAAAAGTAGCCCACCATTTATCGCACGTTTTGGCTTCAAATATCGCACGCCGCATCAGAAAATCGTACTACCGACCTTGCGCCGGCTAACATGAAACATAAGTGTCATTAGCGATCAATAAAGCCTTATCGATCGCTAAAACAGATCAATTACAGTGGCTTAATCACATTCACAATACTTGATGTGTAACATGATATTCCTTGATTAAGTAGGGATATCAGAAGATGTTACAAGAGATACGTTGCTGTGGTTGTCACCGGTTGCTGGCAAAAGCAAACGCGATTTACATCCAGATCAAGTGTCTGCGCTGCAAAGCATTTACACGAGTTTCGCACCAATAAATAAACGCTCTATCTTTAAGTTTAATCCAGCATAATATATAAATAGACAGAATCTTATAAATCAAAAGCAACTTATTGTAATTTAATAAAATTTATGTGTTTTAGTAACTTGAAGATTAATCATCGATTTTAAGCCATTTCTAGTATTTTATACGCCTGTGCGAAACTCGTGATTTAATGAAATGAGGATGAGCAATCCCTCAACCAGCGTCTCCGAACGCCAGTCGGAGACCGGAAATGAAGCGCGCACATACGTCACGCATTATCACACCACCCCAGCCCATTTTCGATAATGACCAGATTGTTGGATACGGCTCACACGAATTGCGGGTAGAAACCATTGCCTGCTGGCTGGTCCGCGTCATTGTAACAAGTCGGCATTATAGCCGGCGGTTTGTTAATAATTCCTGGCTACATCTTGGGGTATTCTCCGGTAGGGCTCTGGTTGGGGTGATGCAGTGGGGGTACGCCCTGAATCCTAACAGTGGCGCAAAAGTGGTCTCTGGTACAGGGAATCGTGAGTATATGGAGCTTAACCGCTTATGGCTGCATGATGACATGCCTAAAAATTCAGAGTCACGAGCGATCAGCTATGCACTGAAAACTATCAGGTTACTTTATCCTCAAGTGCAATGGGTGCAATCCTTTGCAGATGAGCGCTGTGGGCGTTGTGGCGTGGTGTATCAGGCGAGTAATTTTGAATATATCGGCAGCCATTACTCGCGATTCTATGAGCTTGATGGTGAGTGGTATCACGAAATAGCCCGCAACGCGATCACGCGGGGCGGCAAGCGAGGAGAATACCTGAGGGCCAATATAGAGCGTGCAACTGTTCATCGCTTCCAGCAGTTCCGATATATCCGCTTTTTGGACAAACGCGCGAAGAAGCGCCTCAATACAAAATTATTTAAAGTGCAACCTTATCCTAAGCCGGAAACGTTAAAACCAAGTTCATGATGTTTTAGGAACAATAAAAGCGTTACATCAGTACAACAATTGGTATCAAATAATTTTCATTTGTGTGATTTTTGAGCGTATCAAATATTTTGCCTTTCGGTATCAAATGATTTGCCGCGCTATATTTGCATCTGAAAAAGAAGATAGCGTCACCGGACAAATTGATGCGCTGTATTGCGCCTTGAATGGGTTACCTAAAGTGCGATTTCTTCCCAAAGCCAAGATCTTAATTATCTGCCTAAAAACGTTGGCAAATTGGGATAATATCTCAGGTATCACCGAACGACGCGAATTTGCCTTGTCATTATTGCGTGAATTGCCTACGCCTGCGGAAGTGAAATCGGTAGAAGCTGAAGACCCACGCACTAAGTCTTCAAAACTGATAACCGAATTGGCAAAAAAAGGCTATCGAAATGACGTCGTTAAAATATTCGATCAATTTAAGGCTAAAAGACTGAGTGATATTACCGATGACAATCTGGCTCAATTCATTGAAAAACTGGAAAGCGTTTTAGCCGATGATAACGCCGAGGGTAGCGATGGCTGAACATGCAAAACTTTCCCCCTCCTCAGCGCATAGATGGATTAAATGTAGCGCCAGTCTCGCAGTCGAGGCCACATTACCCGATAAAACATCGCCGTTTGCTGAAGAAGGCAGCGCGGCGCATGCCTTAGCGGAAAGTATCTTAAAAATGCGCCAAAATCCCTATAGTGACGGGCGTAGACGAACATCTGGCTTTGATGCGAAGGATTATATCGGCACTTATCCGTTGCTAAAAGCCAACTCGCCACAAGTGGATGAGGATATGATTGAGCACGTCCAGACCTATGTTGATACTGTCTGGCACCTAGCGGACGGGAAAATCTTACAGGTTGAGGAGCGAGTTGACTTTTCAGCGGCCATTGGCGTAGAGAATTCATTCGGTACCGCTGATGCGATTATTATCAGCGATGATAAGTTACAAATCCATGACCTGAAATATGGTAAAGGCGTTAAAGTAGACGCCCCGAACAACGAGCAGCTCATGCTCTATGCGCTAGGGGCGTTACATCAGTTTGACCTTGTTTATGACTTCAAAACGGTTCGTCTTTTCATCCATCAACCTCGCCTTAACCATCGGTCTGAATGGACGCTATCGGTTCAAGATTTAAAAGACTTTGGTGATTTGGCCAGATTAAGGGCGCAAAAAGCCATGGAGATGGCAACCCTCGCCGAGCGCAACGGGCTTGATGCGCTACCCGATAGTGCCTTTTCACCGGGTATCAAACAATGCCAGTTCTGCAAAGCCAAAGGCGGATTGTGTTTTGCTCAGGCGCAATTTGTCCATAATGAAGTCAGAGGCGATTTTGTCGATTTAACTCAACCTTTGAACCCCCAACTAAGTGATGCACCAAAACGCATTACGCTACTAACCCCTGAGCAAATGGCAACACTCTACCCGCATGTCGATTTGATAGAGAGCTTTTGTAAAGCCTTACGAAATCGGGTAGCCGAGGCATTACATAACGGGCAATCGGTACCTGGCTTTAAACTGGTTACGGGCAAACAGGGGAATCGCTTATGGGGTGATGAACGTGAAGCCGAAACGCTGTTAAAAAATGCCAAACTTAAACAGGAGCAAATCTACCACAAGAAAATTATCAGCCCACCACAGGCTGAAAAATTGCTTAAAAAAGACAAACCGAGTCGCTGGGCAAAACTGGAAGCGCTTATTGAGCGCGCAGACGGTAAACCCGTCATCGCACCGGAATCAGACCCAAGACCTGCCATTATTACTAACCCCTTAAACGACTTTGACGATGTGACCGAAGCGGCACTCGCTGATAAATCCATTTAATTAAAAGGTAACACTATGAAAATCAAATTAAACAACGTACGTCTGGCTTTTCCTGATTTATTTGAACCTACGCAAGTCAGTGGTCAAGGAGCGTTCAAATACCGTGCCAATTTTCTTATCGCCAAAAGTAGTAAGGATCTGATTGAGGAAATCAAAACGGGGATTAAGGCGGTTATTAAGGAAAAATGGGGCGCCAAAGAGGTAGAAAAAATTTATCACGAGTTTCGCACAGGCATATAAAATTCTAGAAATGGCTTAAAAGCAATGATCAATCTGCAAGTTACTAAAACACATGAATTTTCTTAAATTACAATAAGTTGTATTTGATTTATAAGGTTTTATCTATTTATATATTATGCTGAATTAAACTTAAAAATAGAGCGTTTTTTTATTGGTGCGAAACTCGTGTTTATAACAGCATCTGCCACTCCAACAACCGTTTTTGCTTCCGCGACGGCGACAATAAGGAATACGACGGCTATGCCGGAAATATGTACATCAGCGCCAGTAATAAAGATCGTCCGTCAGTCTTCGATCGTAATCTCTCACCCCTGACCGCACAGGACGGCCGCCCCTATTCTGGCTGTTACGTTACTCCACAATTGAGTTTTACGCGTATGACAACAATGGTAAAGGGGTTTCAGCGTCATTAAGAGGCGTTCAGTTTTACCGCGATGGTGATGCGTTTAGCGGTGGAAGTGTGGCCTCCGTTGACGAGTTTGACGACCTGAGCATGGCTGAGGAAGAAGAATTATTGGCAAGTTAACACCAGGGAACCACTGCCGCCTTAAGTGGTTAAATAATCAGGCTACCGCGCTAAATTCCTTGAGGAGGCTTAAAAATGAAATTAGATAATATTGATAAAACCATTGCGCTCACTAACCCCAGTAATAACAGCCATTATCTGCTCAACCTAGCGCAACCCGTTTACGCCGATGAGGAAACCAAAACCTTAATCAATATGATTCAACTACTGGCAGAAGAAAACCAATACCTGAGAAAAGAGAATAAGCGATTGGCAAAAAGCCATCGGTAAAATGGGGTCTGTAAAATTTTTTGTGTAAATGGCTCCTCCGTTAGCAGGTGATCCGATCACCGTACATCAACATAAATTGACTCATGGCGGGTTTCCAATCTTTGATAGGCATCGTCCATTTTATTGAAATATTATGCAACGCTAAATAAAGTAGATTGAGGACAGATTCATCTGTTGGGAAAACTCGCCGCGTTTTAGTAATCTTACGCAATGACGCATTAAGTGACTCAATCGCATTGGTGGTATAAATGGCTTTACGGATTTCAGGAGCAAAGTCAAAAATAACGATTAGCCGTTCCCAATTGTTTGTCCATGACGGACTAATGGTTGGGTACTTCTCATCCCATTTGGCTGAGAATGCCTCCAGAGCAGACTCAGCAGCATCGACTGTCGCCGCACCGTAGATAGCTCGAAGGTCTGCTGCCACCGCTTTACGCTCTTTCCAGTGGACGTAGCGAAGAGAATTACGTACTTGATGGACTAGGCATAATTGAACACGGGTTTGCGGGTAAAGCACTTCAATAGCCTCAGGAAAACCTTTTAAACCATCACAGCACGCAACGAAAATATCTTGCAAGCCTCGATTCTTGAGTTCTGTCATCACCGATAGCCAGAATTTAGCTCCTTCGCTTTTTGCTATCCACAAGCCCAATAATTCCTTCTCTCCATGGATATTTATGCCCAAAGCGAGATAAACGGATTTGTTGATGACTACGCCGGAATCCTGGCTTTTAACAACAATACAATCAAGATAAACAATAGGATACAGCGCCACCAACGGCCTTTTTTGCCAGGCTTTAACCTCTTCCATCACCTCATTGGTTACCTGAGAAATGAAGGTTCCTGACACTTCAACACCATAGACTTCTTGAAAATGCGCCTGAATATCTCGAACCGTTAACCCTCTCGAATACAGAGAAATTATACGCTCATCAAATCCATTAAACTGTCTTTCCCCTTTCGATATCAACTTTGGTTCGAAAGTGCTATTTCGATCGCGAGGAACATCCAACCCGATAGCTCCATGCACAGAACGTACATTTTTACCGGTTGTGCCGTTTCGAGAATTTCCCGAGTTGTTACCGATAGGATCATGTTTGTCATAACCAAGATGCATCGCCATTTCCGCTTCCAGCACCCTTTCAGCAAGACGTTTGGTGAGTTCTTTAAGCAACCCACCTTCGCCCAATAGGTCTTGTGGGGCATTACAATCTTTGAGTAGTTGATCAATCAATTCGTTACTGATAGGCATTTTGTTATCCTGTAAAAAGTTTTTTATCAAAATGCCATTTACACAGTTTATTTTACACTCTCGTAAAATGGTGGGCTATGCAGGGCTCGAACCTGCGACCGATGGATTAAGAGTTCACCGCTCTACCCACGGAGCTAATAACCCGCAATATTTGTTATAACAATCCTTTTAATAAACATGGCGGGAAGTAATTATCAAAACCTTCAGCGATACTATAATCTCTTAGTTGTTTTCGTGTGTAAATATCAATCTTATTACATATCTGTCGGATTATTTGCTCTACAACACAAGAGTAGGTACCTAACTTATTAGCGTATATAAAACGAGATTCAATATTTTTTATACCCCAACCATCTCCCCGTCTTTCCATAGATGAGATAAGATGATTTGTTAATACATCACTAGTTTTCATAAATATCAATATTAAAATTTAATTCTTATGATTAAGTTTATATTTCTTTTTTTTAAAAATATATAAACTTCTGGCTTTCTTATTAAATCCCCTACTGCACCGATCAGTGGTACGAAGGTGAACTGACCCATTTCTTAGAACGTCACTAATTAATCTTAACGCCCCTGTCTAAGGGGCAATCTTTCATCAATTTAACTATTGAGGAATTTTTATATGCAAAATTTAATGAACGCACAAAATATCGCCCTATCCGACAGTGAAACAATTGACTCGCAACAATTACTGCTCATGGTCAACGAGACACGAAAAGAACACGGCGAACCACCAATTAGAAACAACAAATTTATTGAAAAGGTTAAAGATGAGCTTGAAGGAGAGTACTACACAAAAAGTGTAGTGCAAAAAATGAACAACACGGAATCAGAAATTATCGAAATGACGCTTAAACAAGCCCTCCGCGTTGCCGCCCGTGAATCGAAAGCGGTTCGCCGCTCACTGATTGATAAATTAGAACAGCAAAGTAAACCACAAAGCGCCAATGAAATTATCGCAGCAATGGCATTGGCTAACGTTGCACAGGAGCGTCGGTTAAAAAGTATCGAATATCAGGTACACGAGTTTCGCACCAATAAAAAAACGCTCTATTTTTAAGTTTAATTCAGCATAATATATAAATAGATAAAACCTTATAAATCAAATACAACTTATTGTAATTTAAGAAAATTCATGTGTTTTAGTAACTTGCAGATTGATCATTGCTTTTAAGCCATTTCTAGAATTTTATATGCCTGTGCGAAACTCGTGAGGTAGAGCAAGTCTCAGAAGACATCGAGCATATCAAACAAGGCACTATTCCACAAGGCTTTCAAGGCTATAGCTATCTGAAAACAAAGTATGGTTTGAGTGATGCGAAATGTCGCCAGTTAGTGATGGCGTGGAATATACCTTATAAAAAAGTGCCCCATGTTACGCCAGGGGGACAGATTACCCAAATGTCGGTGGTTGGTGAAGCAGCCTTTAGAAGTGCACTGGATAATATGATGCTTGAGTCTGAGAAACGCGGCAGTCAGTGGTATCACCCTAAAATGGGGCGTTTTTCCGTAACCGCCTGATAAGGATGGATTATGCAAAATTTACTATTTTGTGATTTAGAAACCTATAGCGATATCCCCATTAATTGTGGCACGCATCGCTACGCTGAAAATGCAGAAATATTACTTTTTGCGTATGCTTATAATCATGCTCCTGTCAAGGTCTGGGATGTGACGCAAGATAAAACGATGCCAAAGGATTTAAAACACGAGTTTCGCACCAATAAAAAAACGCGCTATTTTTAAGTTTAATTCAGCATGATATATAAATAGACAAAACCTTATAAATTAAATACAAATTATTGTAATTTAATAAAATTTATGTGTTTTAGTAACTTACAGATTAACCATTGCTTTTAAGCCATTTCTAGAACTTTATATGCCTGTGCGAAACTCGTGTAAAAGCCTATCTTGATGACCCTGCGATCTTAACCGTTTGGCACAATGGCGGTATGTTTGATACGGTAATTTTAAACAAAGTGTTAAATATTGACTTACCGTTATCCCGCGTTCACGACACATTAGTACAAGCACTGGCACATGGCTTACCCGGTGCGCTTGGTTCGCTTTGCGATGTCTTCAACGTCAATAGCGATAACGCCAAAGATAAAGAAGGTAAAGCGCTCATACAGTTATTTTGCAAACCGCGCCCTAAAAATAGCAAAATACAACGCGCCACGGCGTTAACACATTTCGAAGAGTGGCAGCGGTTTAAAACCTACGCAGGTTCAGATATTTTAGCCATGCGCGAGATTTATCAACATTTACCGCGTTGGAATGTGGATTTTGATGAAACAACGTTATGGCAATTAGACCAACAAATTAATCGCCGTGGGATGTGTATGGACGTTGAACTGGCGAAAAGCGCCTTGACTGCCGTTGAAAACGAGCAAAAACGGTTATCAACCGTCACCCGGCAATTAACAGATAATGCCGTACAAGCCGCGACCCAACGCGATGCCCTGTTACAGCATATCACCTCGTCATTTGGCATCACATTACCGGATATGCAAGCCAGCACACTACAGCGCCGAATTAATGACCCGAACATTCCACCGGCTTTACGCGAACTGCTATCAGTCCGTCTGCAATCGTGCACAACCAGCACCAGTAAATACAAGGCACTGTTAAAATCGGTAAGCGCAGATGGGCGTCTTCGAGGAACCAAGCAATTTTGTGGTGCCTCACGAACCGGACGATGGGCGGGGCGGATTTTTCAGCCGGATAATCTCCCAAGACCTTCACTTGACCAGGAAGCCATTGATAACGGCATTGACGCATTAAAAGCTGGTTGTGCTGAGCTGATTTGCGATGACATTATGCAACTGACCAGTTCTGCACTTAGAGGATGTATTATTGCCCCACCCGGTAAAAAACTGGTTATCTCGGATTTATCAAATATTGAGGGCCGCATGCTGGCATGGCTGGCAGGGGAAAACTGGAAAGTCAACGCTTTTAGCGAGTTTGATAACGGCAAAGGTGATGACCTCTATAAACTGGCCTATGCGCGCGCATTTAATCTTTTACCTGAGAACGTCACTAAAGCTCAACGACAAATCGGTAAGGTGATGGAACTCGGCTTAGGCTATGGCGGTGGGGTTGCGGCATTTTTGACATTCGCCCTCGCCTACGGTCTGGATTTAGATGAACTGGCGGAAGTCGCATTACCTAACATACCGCCTGGTGTTAAGCGAGAGGCAATAAGCTGGTATCAAAAATCTATTGAAACGGAGAAGACTTATGGCCTCAGCGAAAAAGTCTTTGTTACCTGCGATGCCCTTAAGCGCATGTGGCGCAATGCCCATCCACAAACCGTATCATTCTGGTACGACATTGAAGAGGCAGTAAAACAGGCCATTCAGTCACCGGGGATAGCGTTTAAGTGCCGTAAACTTAGCGTCCGTCGCGATAAAGGCTGGCTCAGAATTTGTTTACCATCAGGACGGAGTCTTTGCTACCCTTCTGCGCGAATAGAGAATGGACAGATTACCTACATGGGGACTAACCCCTATAGCCGTAAATGGGAAAGGCTAAAAACCTATGGCGGGAAAATCACAGAAAATATCTGTCAGGCAGCAGCACGCGATGTCTTGGGCTATAACATGCCACCTATCGAAAAGGCGGGTTATGAGATTGTCCTAACCGTCCATGATGAGATTATCAGCGAAGCGCCCGAAACTCCACAATTTTCCGCCGAGGGGTTAAGCACACGGTTAAGTGCCAAGCCTGACTGGGCTTTTGATTTACCGCTTAGTGCAGCGGGGTTTGAGACTTATCGCTATCGCAAGGAATAAATAACACACAGGATAAAATAAACATCATGGCCTTTAGAAAAAACGATAGCCCACTTTATTTCAAGGCGGCACAGGATGCGGTACACCTTGAGCAGTCAGGGCAATACCATGAAGCCGCGCGCGCATGGTCACAGGCAAATCGGCTGGCGCGCAATCGCAATAACCGTATCTGGAGTGAACACCGCGCCGATTTTTGCCTGATGCAAATAAAACGGGAACATATTAAAAGGATGTATTCATGCTGTTAATCAGGGAAGAGAGTATCGAAAAACATTTGGTGCGTGAAGTGCGAAAAATGGGGGGCATTGCCTATAAGTTTGTTTCGCCTGGACGACGGGGCGTACCTGACCGATTAGTCGCCCTGCCCAATGGCAAGATTATTTTTGTGGAATGTAAAGCACCGGGCGAAAAACCTACCCCCTACCAATTACGCGAACACGCTCGGCTTTTTGCCCTGGGTCATCAAGTCATCGTATTGGACAGTCAGGATCTAAGCAGCATCTTACCCACTGTTGACTGAAAATTAACTTATTGACGAAAGAAGAAATCATGCGCTATAGTTTATTTGCATCTGCAAAATCAGATGTCGGGATTGACCTCTCGCCAGATACAACCGCGACATGTACACGCCGCGAGCGTGTTTTTTAATGTCGTAATCTAGCTACATTTCAATGGTGGGCTGGATGAGGGAGCAGAAATGCTCGCCGATTGGTTGTATTCGGTAAGGTCAACCTCGTTCAGTTCACCACCCAAGATTGACCTCAAAGGTGGTGATAAGCATAGATACAACCACTATTGGAGGTCGTATGACCAAATTGATAGTTAATCCTTTTACATTCGAAAATCATCAAATCCGTATAATAATCAAAAATAATGAGCCGTGGTTTGTTGCTCAAGATATATGCAATGTACTAAAAATAGTTAACAGCCGAGACGCTTTAAGTAAGTTAGATAACGATGAAAAGGATGTAGGTTTAACCGACACCCTCGGCGGCCAGCAAAGTATGAACATAATATCAGAATCAGGTATGTATACTTTAGTACTACGTTGCCGTGATGCAGTAAAACAAGGAACGCTCCCTCATCGTTTTCGCAAATGGGTAACAAATGAAGTTCTCCCATCAATCCGCAAAACTGGCAGATATGATCACCCTCAACCCCACACTAAAGCCGTAGAGCGTTTTACCCATTCAGACACCCGTAACCTAACGCATTTAGTCTGGTGCATGACAAATGGCTTTCGATTTGAGCGTTCATGGAGTAATGCAGTGTGGTTGGCGTTACGCGAAGTAACTGGCACGCCATCACCCGAGCGTTTTCAGGTAGCGCATATCCCCTTAATGGCTGACGAGTGCAGACGCATTTACTATATTACCGAGTCACTACGACAAATTATTAATGACGCTGAAAAACAGGTTATCAAACGCCTTTTGCGCAAGCGTGAAAATATCGATACCGTATTATCAGAAATAAAACAGCTTTTTGAGCAATTCCACCATCAACAAACCGGAATAATCACCGCTCGCACCGATCAGTGGTATGAAGGTGAATTGACCCATTTCTTAGAACGTCACTAATTAACCTTAACGCCCCTTTTTACAGGGGCAATCTTTCATCAATTTCATTATTGAGGAATTTTTACCACGAGTTTCGCAATCTCCAAAAAAGAAGTATAAATTTAAAAACAAGAAAAAATCAGGGTGTTCATATTTTGTCGGGTTATCCATGTATTAAAGATATCTATAAAACATTCTTACAAGTAAGCAGTTTAAGATACTCTGGTTTAGCGTTATCAGAAGTAAGCCCATCGCCTTTATCTCATGACACTGTTAGCCGATGGCTAAAAAGTAGATGTTTTAGACCTAAAGACCTATGGCGATTAGTTGAACCTTCTATAGACAAAAAAAGCCCTTGCGTACTAATTGCCGATGATACATTGATTGCCAAAACACGTAGTAAAAAAATAGAGATGGTCCATTATCAATATTCAGGTAATGAACATGATATTATTGCTGGCATAGGTTTAGTTAATTTGCTTTGGCATGATCTGACGAAGGTTGAATCAATTCCTATCAATTATCGGATTTATGATAAAGATTCTGATGGAAAAACAAAAAACACGCACTTTTCCGAAATGCTCACTCTTGCTAAAAAAAGAGGGATCATGCCAGAAGCGGTAGTGATGGATGCTTGGTATTCTAGCCTGGATAACCTGAAATCAATTCGCTCTCATGGTTGGATCTGGGTAACCACGCTGAGGAAAAATAGGATTGTTAACCATAACAAACAACTGAACAAGTTAGACATCTCAGAAGAAGGAACGTCAATACACTTGCGAGGATATGGTTGGGTAACCGTTTTCAAATTTACAGCCAAAAACGGCCGTATTGATTACATAGTAACAAACAAAGAGAATCCCACCCGTCAATACCTCAAATCTATCATGGATGCCTGTTGGTCTGTTGAAGTTTATCATCGAGAAGTTAAACAAAACTGTGGTATTGAACGCTGTCAGGCTCGCACGAGCCGAGCGCAAAGAAATCATATTTTTCTCGCTATTTCTGCGTGGTTTGAACAACATAAACGTCGTATATCTGAAAAAATAACCCTTTATCAACAAAATTGGGACGTAATCAAAAGTGCTATTACTGAGCAAATCCGTGTTTTATTAGCGTACCCAAATTAGTTTTGTGCGAAACTCGTGTTTACATGCAAAATTTAATCAACATCGAAACAAAAAACATCAATGACTCATTAATCCAAACGGTTAATGCCCGTGATTTACATCAATTTTTAGAAGTTGGCAAGGATTTCTCAAATTGGATTAAAGACCGTATTAAGCAATACGGATTTGAAGACAATATCGACTATATAGTTTTCGCCAATTCTGGCGAAAACCGCTTAGGAGGTCGTCCGGCAAAGGAATATCACATTTCCCTTGATATGGCGAAAGAACTATCCATGGTTGAGCGTAACGAAAAAGGGAAGCAGGCCAGACAGTATTTTATTGAATGCGAAAGGCGTATTTTACAACCTCAAGCATTACTACCAACGGCAAAAGAACTGGCGCTCATGGTTGTTCGTGCCGAGGAAGAGAAAGAAAAGCTGTTACTGGAAAATAAAAGTCTCTCAACCGAAAACGATTGTCTTAAAAATCTCTTCAAAGAAGGTATGACCCCTACCCAGTTTAGCAAAATGCTTAACGGGGTGAATAGTCAACAGATAAATCATTACCTTGCAGCGAAAAACTGGCTCTATAACGAAAGTAAGTCCGGTAACAATTTACGCTGGCGCGTTGCTGCTAATGCTCGGGATAAATATTTAACCGAAAAACAAAATGAAATCAGCCCCCATGGTGCGAATAGCTTCATTAGTTATCGCCCTGTTTTACTGAGAAAAGGCGCACAGCGAATTTATGACCAGTATTTGGCTGACAAACTCCCCATGAAAAAGAACTGGAACGGATTACATACCCATGACAAAACTATCCAGATTGTCGCCTGAACAAAAGACAACCGCAAAACCCTTCACCCCTCGCCCTTACCAAAATCTCATTATCAATCACCTACTCGATATCAAACGCTCAAATGTCTGGGCGGGAATGGGTATGGGTAAAACAGCAGCAACGCTGACGGCGTTAGAAAATCTCTATTTATCAGGCAGTGAAACCAAACCCACATTGGTATTAGCCCCTCTAGGGGTAGCCCAATCCACCTGGCCGGATGAAGCACTTAAATGGAACCACCTCCATAATATCGAGGTGCAACCCATCATTGGCACTGCCAAATCACGGATGGCAGCACTCAAAAATACCCATGCCAGCGTATTTACGGTCAATTATGACAATCTCGTCTGGCTGGTTGACATCCTTGGAGACAGTTGGCCTTTTGGCACAATTATTGCCGATGAGAGCACCCGGTTAAAATCATTCCGGTTACGCAAAGGGGGTAAACGCACCGCAGCCCTTGCCAAAATCGCCCATAAATCTGTCCATAGATGGGTAAATCTAACCGGTACACCTTCATCGAATGGTCTAATGGACTTATGGGGGCAAGCGTGGTTTGTTGACCAGGGCGAACGCTTAGGCAGAACGCATAATGCGTTTACGTCCCGCTGGTTTAACCGTATCCAGTTCCCTGGGCAACAGTGGAGCAGGTTTGAGCCTTTAGGATTTGCTAATCTACAAATTCAGGCAGCTCTCAGTGATGTCACCTTATCCCTTAATGCCACTGACTGGTTTGATATCGAAGAGCCGATACACAACGTTATCAACGTTGAACTACCTGCAAAAGCGCGAGCACACTATCAGGCGATGGAAAAAGAACTGTTTCTTGAATTAGGTGATAGCGCTATTGAAGAGTTAAACGCCGCGGCCAAAACAATAAAAACCTTACAAATTGCCAGTGGCGCTATTTATAGCGATGACAATCACAACTGGACAGAAATACACGATGCCAAAATCCAGGCACTGGAAAGTATTGTTAATGAATCAGGAGGGATGCCAGTGCTGGTTGCTTACCACTGGAAGCATGACCTGGAGCGTTTATTAAAAGCCTTCCCAAAAGGCAAAATGTTAGACGCTAACCCACAAACCCTTACCGACTGGAATAATGGCAAAATTCCGTTGCTTTTTGACCACCCCGCAAGCTGTGGACACGGCTTAAATTTACAGGACGGCGGTAATATTCTGGTCTTTTTCTCCCACTGGTGGGACTTGGAGCAGTACCAGCAAATTATCGAACGTATCGGCCCTACGCGTCAAGCACAAGCCGGACATAACCGCCCTGTCTTTATTCACCATATCGTCGCTAAAGATACACTCGATGAAGTGGTCATGGAAAGGCGCAACTCAAAACGGGCAATACAGGATTTATTACTGGAAGCTATGAAGAGAAAGTAAAAAAGACCAGCGCAAGGCTGGCCAACACCAGGGGAAAAAAAATTGTGAATAGCAAACACACAACCCAATAATTATACAAGAGAAATAAAGAATTAACCTTAAATTTACAAATATTTATACATTTAAAACAAATAGTTACCATTAACATTATTATTCTTATTAGCAACGGAGAACTTACCATGTGGATTTTAATCTTGGCCATGTACACCAGTCCTTAGGCATCCAGTAACTTTGCAAGTCTTCATACTCAGGAATTTGACACTGAAAATATGTGTCAATTTGCCGCTAAGCAGTTTCAGCGGGAATTTGAAACTTTCAAGGATATCAACGCCAAAGCGATTTGCGTTAAGAAATAAGCCAATTTCAAAAGGTTCAACCATGAAACTTAACATCATCAAATTACTAATCACGACATTATTGTTTATCGGTGCAGCATTTGCCTTTGAATTGGCAGTTGGACATCTTGCGCACGCCGATACTATCATTGACCCGCAAATCAGGTTCAAACGTGGTGAATTAGGCAATATCCATTTAGGTGGGCAAGAGCTACTGGTTATCGGCATTATGATAGTCTCTGCACTCTTGGTCTATTTGGGGGTATTTCTAGATACATTAAAGAAATAGTCTAGAGCGAATAGTTATTATTCCACCTGAATTTACCCCGCTTGAATTATCAATACCGAAAGGTGAACGTCTATCAATTTGATATTCAGGGATAACTATATGCAAAAGCCAAACTTTTATAGGAATAAATTAGTATATTGAGGTAACCATGCAGAATACTAAAAAACAATATCAAGATAATGATTTGTTAAATATTGAAGAAGTATGTGAATTAATTGGAGGCATAAGTAGTAAAACTCTTGCAGATTGGAATAATACTCACCGACATAGAAAAGTTTTATCTCCTATCCGTTTTACTAGTAAAATAATTAGATATGAGTATAAAAACGTAAAAGCTTTTATTGAAAAATGTCGAAGTATCTATTGATACAACTTGCGCCGCAATAAAGCAGCCTGAATCAATATACTAGTTTCATGAGCTTCAAAAGCCTGACGCTTTAATACCATTTCTTCTTGTAATATCTCTTCTGAAAAATCATAATGTTCAGCCATAGGATCAATACTCCTATCTGAGTGATGTAAGCATAAAAGGCTTATTTCACGAGTATCAGACCGTGAAAAGCCTTTTGCTCGCATCTGAACAATGACATTGCTTTTTAAAAATTTCCTACACATAGTGTTAAATGCCCCAGCTTTCCCTTTTACTGTTCCTTCATGCGTAATGCCTTTCACAGCACCCTTAGGACTGTGCATTTTAACTAATTTATCTAATGATCTTTTTGCAAAAGGTAGATTAGGATCTCTAGGTTGCAAGAAAACGAATACATGATTACAACTTGGAACTGAATCATTCCATTCTTTTTGCTCTTCCAATATTTTTTTCATTGCACAAGTAATCGGTAATCTAAATTCCTTTTGAGTTTTCATTGCGCCTCGCATCCCAGTAACTCCCGCAGGATATATAATTTCCAGATTGTCTAGATCAACATATTCCCAACGTAAATTAGAAACATTTATAGGTCTTACACCTGTTAATATCATAAATCTGACTGCATTTTTTTGGTGTATAGAAGAGCAGGAAGCAACATTTAACCAAAGTGCTGCAATAGATTCTAGATCAGTAAATAACCTTGTTGGCTGAGGTTTTTGAACTCTAGAAGAAACATAATCGTTTGGTAAACTAGCTGCAATATTCTTACCGTTACAATAAAGTGGTGCCGCATATTTCCAGAAACGTCGTAATTCAGCAAATAATTCAAAAGATTGATTATTCGATTTTGTTTGGATCCAAGTATCCAACACTTCAATTAATCGAGAATAAGTTATATCACTAAAAATTTCACGAGGTTCAAAGGCTTCTTTTAATTGTTTAATTCGACAACAATAAGTCTTATAACTATTTTGACTAAGCTTAGTACGCTGTACTTTCCCCCATAAGTCTTTCTCGTATAAATCCAATAGCTGGTGAATAGACTCTGCTTTTAGTCCATATTTTGCTAACTCTTGGGCTTTTTCCCTCGCCAATGGTAAAGTTAATTCAGGCCACTCTCCTAATCTTTTTCCTTTTAACCCCATATGTTTAGGAAACTCCGCATATATGGTAACTTTGCCGACTTTATTGAAATCTAGCCTTAAATTATATTGTTTTTCATATTTTGATCGTCGCGGTTTACCTAAATGTTTTAGAATAGATTTAGCTGCCACAACACAGATCTTCATGTGTGAGCTTGTGTAAGGGGGTTTACATGACTCCCAACGCTCTAAAGCTTCTAAATATTCATCAGAATAAGTATTTTTTTGTCTTTGTGTTGTTCCGAGAGCCATTGAATTTACCTTTTAAAACAAAATATTGAGTTTAATGCTCACACACTTAATATTTTTAGATATTAAAAACAGTATGTGTTGTTATTTTGTGTTGTAGAATTAGGTTTTTCAATGTAATGTATACTGTATAAAATTACAAGTTATAGATAAAAGGAACTAATAGATTTTATGCATAACTTATTGATATTCATGTAATTTAATCATAAGGTATTGATATGTCTTTATTAATTACTCATCGCTGTATCAACTGTGTGCTTGCAAGCCCTACAGGGCAAAAACTAAAGGGAAAGTAGAGCGCTTTAACCACTATTTAAAAAACAGCTTTATCGTACCATTAAATACCGACCTTCGTGCTCATAATCTTGAACTGGATATTGAGATAGCTAATGCAAGAGTGGGGCCCTGGTTACAACGCGTTGCCCATCAGCGGATTCATGGAACAACGTTAGAGAAGCCAGCAGATAGACTAGCTAAGGAAGTTAAGTATCTTCTACCCTTACCAGCAAGGGTTTGCCAATCTATCCCGCAGACTGATACGCTTAATATCCGTATCGTACCGCCCCTTGAATCTGTCAGTTTGCAACACTCAATCAGCGTATACGAAGCATTGCTGGGAGGTGAACATGTTATTGCATGAACAAATTGAACACCTGTGTGAGTCATTGAAATTAAATTCTATTCCGACTCATTGGTCATCACTTGCCGAACAATGCATTGCCCAAGACAAAAGCTACGGAGAGTTTTTACTGTCCCTATTAAAATGTGAGCAACAACAACGAGATGAACGAACCCGTAATCTTTTGAGTCGGATGGCAGGATTCCCAGCACATAAAGAACTTAATACGTTCGATTTTAAGTTTGCAACGGGGATCCCCAAACAACACATACAGGAATTAAGCGCATTAACGTTTATTGAACGTAATGAAAATGTCGTGTTGCTTGGCCCAAGCGGTGTAGGCAAAACGCATTTAGCTATTGGGTTAGGATTAAAAGCAGTACAGGCCAAGAAGAAAACCCGCTTTACCACGGCAGCTGAACTGATGTTGCAACTCTCAACTGCCAAACGACAAAATAAGCTCAAACAATATCTATCACGTTCGGTGATGGCCCCGAAATTGTTGATTATCGATGAGATTGGATACCTGCCGTTTGGGCGAGAAGAAGCAAACCTGTTTTTCAATGTGATTGCCAAGCGTTATGAGCATGGCAGTGTCATATTGACGAGTAACTTATCATTTGGGCAATGGCCAAATGCTTTTGCTGATGACGCAACATTAACTGCCGCTATGCTTGATCGTTTACTTCATCATTCGCATGTACTGCAATTAAGCGGTGAAAGCTATCGATTGAAAGATAAGCGGCGCTCAGGAGCAATGACTGAGTAAAAGTGGATCAATTTTGATTGATCGGATTTAGCTAAAAAGTGGATCAGTTTTCGGTGATCGTTGACACATAATTAACCTGAGTTCGGGATAAGAAATAAAGAGAAAGTCTTGATATTCAAATAGTTGAATGAGCCTGTTTTGTTAAAATACTCTAACAGTCTGGTTAAAGAGTAGAGCATTGTTAAACAATTATGGAAAATCTTACTGAACTTTATTGCCTGATGGATGATTTTTGCAAAGACTTCGAGCCAAAAATGCATGAATATTTGCTGACTAACGGTACTAAGCGTCGTAGACGGTCTACTCAGCTTTCGTTGGCGGAAATGATGACACTGGTTGTGTTGTTTCATCAACTCCGATTCAGGCAATTCAAGGTATTTTATCTCTATTATGTCCGCTTATATCTCCGGAAGGAATTTCCTAACTTGCCATCCTATTCACGCTGTGTAGAGTTACTTCCGCGTAGTGCCTTAGCGTTAACGGCACTGTTTGAGTCAATTAAGGGAAAATGCACGGGGCTATCGGTTGCCGATTCTACTCCGATAGCGGTGTGTGATAACTTACGGATCCGCAGACATAAAGTCTTCAATGGGATAGCTGAACGGGGAAAAAATTCAACAGGTTGGTTCTTTGGTTTCAAGCTTCATGTAATTATCAATCATTTGGGGGAAATACTCAGTTTTCGACTCACACCAGGAAACACCGATGATCGGAAACCATTGCCTGAGCTGACAAAGGATCTTTCTGGTTGTTTGTACGCAGATAAAGGGTATTTATCGGCTTCACTGAAACAGCAACTCAAAACGATGGGAATTAGCCTTATAACGAATATCAAGAAGAAAATGAAGCCTATTAAACAGACTTGTTTCGACAAAGCCATCTTGCGTCATCGTTCTGTCATTGAAACGGTATTTGATGAGTTAAAAAATCTTTGTCAAATAGAGCATACGCGACATCGCTCTCCGGCTAACTTTGTAGTGAATTTATTAGGCGGACTGGTTGCATATTGTTTAATGCCATCTAAACCAAAGATACCTGTTGCAGGTACGTATCTTCAAGTATAATTGATAATGCTTATCCCGAACTCAGGTTAATTAAGTGTAACGGCAACTTGTTGTATGTCTGGCAGTGCTTCCAGCGCTTTAGTTAGCTTGCTAATACAATTGGAGCAAGTCAGTCCTTGTAGCGCTAGAATGGTGATATTAGGCATGATTGACACTCTTAATGCATACAATAAATTAATTGGTATAATGCTAATTACGTCCTAACATTATGGCTGAAATAACCTGGATTATGATAAAGGTTAAACCTTCTAGTAAGGGTAAGGTCAAGGAGAAATAATGAATATTACTCAAGTTGCAGAGAAAACGGGATTAAGTGCCAAGACAATTCGGTTTTATGAGGAAAAGTCATTAATTACTCCGCCAGCGAGAAGTGAAAATGGCTATCGCCATTATCAACCTGCTCACTTGGAAGAATTAACATTATTAAAGCAAGCCAGAGAGGTTGGATTTACGTTATAAGAGTGTCGGAAATTACTTGAACTTTTCCGTAATCCACGTCGCCACAGTGCGGATATAAAAGCGGCGACGTTAAATAAAATTAGTGAAATTGAAAAAACCATTACCGAACTTAATTTGATCCGCGATAGCTTGCTTTCATTGGTTGCATCGTGTCCAGGGGATGACAATGCAAAATGCCCGATTATTGATCATCTGGTTGGTCATCATGTTGATTAGACCAAACCGGTTTGACGGTTAGCGTAATACCATCGACATCAATCACTTCGACTTCAGTGTTAGCTAATAATTGCTGAGAACAATAAACCCGCCAGCTACCATCAGCCAGTCGTATTCTGCTATAGCCATTATTGGTATCTGAGATTAAACGTGCTTTTGTGCCAATTAATTGATGTTGCTTTTGATTAGGTTCATCGGGCATTGATTTATTACGTATGCTAAGCCATTTACTCCAACCCAATACAGAAAGAATGATCATAATGGCAAATAATAGACCTTGCCAATCCCAACTCATTTCAGGTATAAGCCAGGTAATAAGCGCCATGATAACGGCAGCAACACCAGACCAGAGTAGATAACCGCCGGCACCGAGTAGCTCAGCAATTAACAGTAATCCACCTAAATAGAGCCAAAACCAGGCTGGTTGCGCAATTATTTGCTCAAGCATCGTTTAATACCTCTAGTTATGTTTGATTGCTTTTTTGGCTATCGCGTTTTTTGTTGTCTTGAAATAGTTCACTGATGCCACCAATAGCAGCCATTAAATTACTTGCTTCAAGCGGCATCATAATAACTTTGCTGTTATCAGCTTTACCAATATTGGTTAGCGCCTCGGTATATTTTTGTGCAATAAAATAGTTTATCGCCTGCATATCACCATTGGCAATGGCATTAGAGACCATTTGGGTTGCTTTGGCTTCGGCTTCTGCCGCGCGCTCTCTCGCTTCAGCATGTAGAAATGCTGATTGACGTTCACCTTCTGCTTTTAAAATTTGTGACTGCTTTTCACCTTCAGCTTTTAGAATAGCTGCCTGGCGTATCCCTTCAGCCTCAAGAATGTCAGCGCGCTTAGTTCGTTCTGCTTTCATTTGCGCATTCATGGCATTAATTAATTCTTTCGGCGGCCGAACATCACGGATTTCAATCCGGGTGATTTTAAGCCCCCAGGTATTGGTAGCTTCATCGACAATATGCAGTAAACGACCATTGATTACATCTCGTTGAGACAAAATTTCATCTAGTTCCATCGCACCTAATACCGTACGAATATTGGTCATGGTTAGATTAATTACAGATAATTCAAGGTTATTCACTTCGTATGCGGCACGAACGGGATCAACAACTTGAATAAAGCAAACGGCATCAATAGTGACATTGGCATTATCTTTAGAAATAACTTCTTGCGATGGAATATCGAAAACTCGCTCCATCATGTTAATTTTTCTTCCTATTTTATCCATGAACGGAACAATGAAATGTAAACCTGGTAGTAGTGTACGGGTGTAGCGGCCAAAACGTTCAACCGTCCATTGAAAACCTTGTGACACGGTTTTCACACAAGTTAAAACAATGACAATAGCAACAAAAATAATGATGGGTATGGCACCAAAAGAAAATAAGTCCATCGCGTTTTTCCTGTTTGATGTTAGTAAAGTAGTGAGTAAATTTGATGACGGTAGCGATTTGTTAAGGGATCACTAGAGCCTAAGGCAGATAAAATATCCATCATCGTTTTTTTCACAGAACCGTCTCCTGCCGACAAATCTTTCTTAAGAAATGTTAGCAAAATTTCTAATGCTTCTTCATTTCTATTTACTTGATGTAGTTTAAGAGCCAGTTGTACCGCTAGTTCGGCATTTTCTGGCTGTTGAGCGAAGGTTTCTTGTAGTTGCTTAATTTCCGGTGTATCTGCGGCTTTCTTTTGTAGTTCAATTTGGGCTAATAAACCTTGATAACGGCTATTTTGATCTTGAATAGCGATGGTGTTCAAAATTTTCTGGCTTTCATCTAACTGATTGAGGGTAATTAATGCTTCTGCATAAGTTAGGCTAATGTCACTATTTTTAGGCGCTAGTTGATGGGCTTCTTTTAACAAGGGCAAAGCTTCGGCGGTTTTTCCAGCGGCCATTAATTCAGTCGCTTGAGCAATTTTTAATTCTTCTGCTGTTGGTAGGACATGCGTTAACATTTCGCGGATAAATTCTTCAGATTGAGGTCCTTGAAAGCCATCAATCGGTTGACCTTGCTGTAATAAATAGACAGTTGGAATGGCTCGTAATCCAAACTGAGCGGCAACCATTTGCTCGGTGTCACAATTGACTTTTGCTAGCGTGAATTGGCCAGTATATTCAGCCGCTAATTTATCCAGCGTGGTACCTAAGGTTTGGCAATGAGGGCTTTGTGGTGACCAAAAATAGAAAACAACCGGTTGCATCATTGATTGTTCGATGACTTGTTGCAGATTAGATTCGTTTACGTCGATGGCATAAGCAGCTGCTAGCATGATGTTTCTCTTAAATTATGTTCGGTGATCCCTATAAAATAAGCTCAAACTTGGTTATTTCAAGGGGAAAAAGATATTTGTGATGTTAAAAATTTATCCATTAACCGATCAGGTAATAGACGTTTCATAAAGGCAATAGCGTAAGTTAATAGTGTTACTGGGTAGCGAATTTTAGGCTTGGGACTCTCTAATGCATGGAGTAGTCGTTTGACAACGTGTTCTGGCGTTAATGCAAGCCTTGCAGCGATAGTTGGATTTTCAACCGGATTATCTTTGTTGGTTTGATCGACGTTGTCAGTAAAACGTGTCTTAATTGGGCCAGGTTCGATAATACAAACTTTTATACCCGAGCCTTTTAGTTCAAGACGAAGTGCATCTGACCAAGCCTCTAAGGCATGTTTACTGGCCGCGTAGGCTCCACGACCAGCAGAAGAGACAATTCCTAACACAGAGCTGGTCTGAATGATACGCCCTTCGTTATATGGTAGCATGGCCGGTAGCAATAGAGTGGTGAGCTGATGGATACTAAAAAAATTAGTGGAAAACTGCTGCTCTAGTTGTTGTCGACTGATGGTATTCAGTGAGCCATAGACACCATAGCCGGCATTGTTAAATAAGGCATATAATCGGCCATTAGCTAATTCGATAACTTGTTGGGCTGCTTGTTTTACACTTTCTGCATTATCCATATCAATTTTAATCGGTTCAAAGCCTAGTGTTTTCATGGTAATTAAATCGGCTTCTTTACGACAACCCGCTAATATTCGATAACCTTTGGTTAGCAAAATTTTGGCAGCGCATAATCCAATACTACTTGAGGTTCCGGTAATAAAAATCACTCTTTTCATAGTTTTTGATCTCAATAAAATTATCATTCTACGTATTAGTATTGATTCTTAATGCCAACAGATAAAGCGCTAAATAAGTAAAATAAGTCTGTTTTTAATTACAATTTGTAATTTTGAGGTAATCGCTGTACTGGCGGTTTCATGAATAATGTTAGTGATAAAATGATGAAAACAGGAATAGTAATAATTAAAAATGCCGGAGTAAAACTCGCTGTATAATCTTTTATTATTCCGCCGAAGAATGGGGCAAAGCAGGCGCAAGTAGAGAGTAAGTTCATGACAGAAAAAAGCTCCAGGTATGGATCTCGACCAAAATAATTAGCCAGTAAAACACTTGAGGCTAGAAAGGTCATGCCATAACCGACTCCAACACCAATAGTAAATAAGATTAGCCACAGCCAGGTTGTGGCAAAACTGAGGGCAATAAGTCCACAAATAATAATTATTAGACTGATTATTAATAATTTTTTTGGCTCTAGCTGCTCGCCGACTGCACCGCCAGCCAGGCGAGAGAAGGCGTTGATAAACGCCATTGCACTTAAGGAACCTGCGGCAATTGTTTCGCTAAAACCTTGTTCTATAATGTGGGCAACGGCAAAGCTATTAACGGTAATACCGCACCAAAGAAAGGCGGTATAGCTAGCGGCAATGATATAAAATTGCCAGGTGCGTAGGGCACCACTGGCAGTCCATATTTCTTTCGTTTTGTAAATTGTTTCTGAAGAGTGTTGTGTCAATTTGTCAGCGATCGTTTTGGCATGTGAAATTTCACGTTGGCCTTCGCGTAAGGTTAATAGTGTAATAAAAACAACAATTACCAAACAAAGCGCTGAAATGACCCAGTGTATGCGCCATGAACCCCAGACACGTGTTGCCAGGAAATAGATCCAAGGGCCTACCACACCGCCTAAGCCACCAATAGTGAAGTAGAAGCCAAAAGCGAGTGATTGTTTTTCAAACAATCGCGAAATAACATAAGTACCTGGTACCGTTGCTAAAAAAGTAAAGCCAATGCCTAACAAGGCAGTACCAGAAAAGTAATCAAATAAACTGGCGGTAGAATAGAGGCAATAAAAGCCAAGGATAAAAATAGTAAGGCCGAATAATAATGTTATTCGAAGACCCAGTTTACGGATCATTAAGGTGGGTAGATAGCTTGATAAACCACAGGTTAATCCTAATATTGTGAACCCCAGTCCTGCTTCTGCCCAGTTCCAATTGAATTCATTAATCATGCTAGGTAGTACGACACCTAGAGAAGTGAAAGTGGTGGCTGTTGATAAGAAGTAAATTAATCCCAATAAAACTAACATATACCATGGGTAAATAGGACCAAATATTTGTTGTTGTGCAGGCATTATGACTCCTAAGCAGACAACTATTGCATGAAAACAGTAAGCTTAACAATAAACTGGCTTATTCAACATGGTAGTTGTTTTTATTTTCACTCATCGTGTCGTGGGGAATGCATTAATTTTGTGTTTAGCCATCCAATACTATCGTTATATTCACTAGGAAGTAAGGTTTTTATTGTATTTAATGAGTTTTTTATCGCTTGCCGATTGTTACTACACAAATTTAGATGGCCTACTTTGCGCGCTGGACGGACGTCTTTTTCATACCAATGTAGGTGAACTAAAGGTAATGACAACCATGCAGGATTTAATGCTGTACCTATCAAATTAATCATGACTGCCGTAGTGTCTATATTAGGGGTAGGAATTGGTAAATTTGAAATGGCTCGCAGATGGAGTTCAAATTGACTAATAGATGCGCCATTTTGCGTCCAGTGACCGCTATTATGAACACGTGGCGCTAATTCGTTAATTAGCAGTTTATCATTTAAAATAAAACATTCCATTGCCATAACACCCACATAATTTAATTTTGTCATAATGGTCGACAGCATCAATTCTGCCTGAGTTTGCAATTTTTTATCTGGCTGAGGAAAAGCGATACTTGCCCGTAGTATGCCCTCTTGAGGCAGATTGTATGTTAGCGGGTAAAAAACACATTGGCCATTTATATTACGTGCACCGACGAGTGAAACTTCTCCTAAAAAAGGAATGGCTTTTTCAACAATTGCTTGGCCATAAATCTCAGCTGGCAGTATTGATAGGTTATCCGGTGTGATACGCCATTGTCCACGGCTGTCATAACCACCAGTACGACATTTAACAATAACAAAATCGCCTAACTCGGTAAATAATTGTGGCCATTGTGTTTGATTGGTAAGAGGTTGCCAGGGAGCCGTCGTTAAGGCTAAAGAATCTAGCAATTGCTTTTGTGGCAACCGGTCGGCCAGTTGCGGAAAGATATCGCGATTAATAAAGCTAGCTTGGCAAGCTAATTCACATGTAAGCGGCGTTTCGGGCCAGCGCTCAATTTCGGCTGTTATGATGCTGTGTTGATAGGAGATAGTTTCTAATTTATCATCGATACCGATAGGATAGACACTAATACCTAACGGCTCTCCTGCTTGGCGTAACATGCGGCCTAACTGGCCATTACCAAGGACGCAAATCGATTTCATTCCACCTCCCGTGGATCGCGATTGCTTAAGACGTCATTAGTTTGTTTTAAACGCCAGATTGATAAACTCTCATAAAGTTCATTATCTGTACCAGCAAGAAATTGGGCTGCCAGTAATGCTGCATTGGCTGCCCCAGCTTTACCAATTGCGAAGGTAGCCACCGGAATGCCCTTTGGCATTTGAACAATCGAATAAAGGCTATCAATACCATTAAGTGTCGCTGTTACAACGGGAACGCCAAAAACAGGAACTAACGTTTTAGCTGCTAGCATACCGGGTAAATGTGCGGCTCCACCAGCACCGGCAATGATAATTTGCAATCCTTTTTCTTTTGCTTGTTCAGCAAAGGTGAAGAGTTTATCTGGCGTGCGATGAGCAGAAACAATTTCTACTTGATAGGGTAGTTCTAGTTCATTAAGTATATCGGCTGCATATTTCATCGTGCTCCAGTCGCTTTTGGAGCCCATTACTATGGCAATTTTGGCGTTAGAATGTGATGGTTTCTGTGCATCAAATTGAGCGATCATTAATTTGTTGCTCCTGGATTTAAGTCATTTATTGATGGCAAATTAAGAGAGATCATATCATGGCCGATAAAGAAGGAAAACGTTTGCCTAAATTTTTCATCACAGGATTAAGCTGAGATGGGAAATGTTAATAAAAAGGGAAATGAAGCAGCTCGATAGTTTTAGGCGTTATTTTGATCACTGAACCATTTTGATCCCAGGCACCTAACACCGCTCGGTGTAATATTTTACCATTAACATTAATTTCGTGGATAGCAGGTCGATGCGTATGGCCGTGGATCATCCAATCGACTTGATATTTTCGAAATTTTTCAATTACTGTTTGTTCATTAACATCGGTAATATACTCTGGCTTAAGTCGGGTGGCAGATTGGCTATTCTTACGCATTCTTTCAGCGATGCGGTGGCGGGTAGATAATGGAAGCGCTAGAAATAGCCGTTGCAACCAGCGATTATATACTCGTTTTCGATAACGCTGATAGGAAATATCATCAGTACAAAGTGTATCACCGTGTAAAATGAGGATATTATGGCCATGTAGCGTTAATACTTTCTCTGCTGGTAATAAAATCATGCCACTTTCTTTAGCAAATTTCTTACCCAGTAAAAAATCACGATTACCATGAATAAAGTAGCAGGGAACACCTTTACTTTGCAGTTCCTTAAGTTCTTGCGCTATAGCTTCATGTAGCAGGCTGGGATCATCATCACCGATCCAATAATCAAAAAAATCACCTAAAATATACAAAGCCTTAGCTTGGCTCGCCTGTTCGCGTAAGAAATGTAGAAAACCGGCAGTGATAGCCGGCTCTTTTTCACTTAAATGTAAGTCAGCAATAAATAAGATTGCCATAGTTTATAATTATTCGTTAACCGTTATGCGTTTGATGATAACATCTTCAACTGGTACATCTTGATGTAAGCCACTACGACCTGTTTCGACTCCTTTAATTTTATCAACAATATCCATTCCTTCAACTACTTCGCCAAAAACACAGTAACCCCAGCCATTTTGCTGTTCTGAACGGAAATTTAGAAAGTCGTTGTCGACAACATTAATAAAGAATTGTGCTGTGGCTGAATGTGGATCATTGGTTCTAGCCATAGCGAGCGTACCACGGTTATTTTTTAATCCGTTATTCGCTTCATTTTTGATTGGATCCTTGGTCGTTTTTTGCTGCATTCCGGGTTCAAAACCTCCACCTTGGATCATAAATCCATTAATAACGCGATGAAAAATCGTGTTATCGTAAAATCCATCACGACAATAGTTTAAAAAATTTTTTACCGTTATGGGCGATTTCTCATCAAAAGTTTTAATGACAATATCGCCTAAATTGGTGTGAAAAGTTACCATAATCACTATCCTGATAAATCGTTATAAGTAATGTAAAAATCAAAAAGCAAAGTAATCAATTTAAAGTAGATCAACTATTTTATACCATATTGGGCTAATTGCGTCAGTATTTGTGGAATATTGAATAATTTCCTTGCGCCTTGTAGTTGCATAACTCAGAATATAGGGCTCCAATAGTTGTGTTTATTGGTAGCAATGGCCTCTTGCATAATCTTGTAATTAAAATAAACCATTTACCGCATGTACCGGCTGATGATGGAAAAAGTCTCAATGTTAAAAATTTATAATACACTAAGTCGTCAAAAAGAAGAGTTTAGACCAATTACCCCAGGCAAAATTGGCATGTACGTGTGTGGTGTTACTATTTATGATTTATGTCATATTGGTCATGGCAGAACTTTTGTCGCTTTTGATGTGATTAGCCGTTATTTGCGTTATCTTGGTTATGACCTGACTTATGTGCGTAATATTACTGATGTGGATGATAAGATCATCAAACGGGCAGCTGAAAATAATGAAACATGCGACGCTTTGACATCACGCATGTTGGCTGAAATGTATAAGGATTTTGATGCGTTAAATATTTTGCGCCCCGATTTTGAACCAAGAGCAACTGACCATATTAAAGAAATTATTGATTTGACTGCGCGCCTAATTGAGCGTGGCCATGCTTATATTGCAGACAATGGTGATGTCATGTTCGCTATTAATAGAGATCCTGATTATGGACTATTATCCCGCCAAGATCTCGAGCAATTACAAGCTGGAGCGCGGGTTGAAGTCACGGATGCCAAGCGTAACCCATTAGATTTTGTGCTATGGAAAATGTCTAAACCGAATGAGCCCAGTTGGTCTTCTCCTTGGGGAGATGGGCGACCAGGTTGGCATATAGAGTGTTCAGCCATGAATGGTAAACAACTGGGTGAACATTTTGATATCCATGGTGGTGGGGCAGATTTGATGTTTCCTCATCATGAAAATGAAATAGCTCAATCATCCTGTGCCCATAATGGCCCCTATGTAAACTATTGGATGCATACTGGAATGGTTATGGTAGATCGGGAGAAAATGTCAAAATCATTAAATAATTTCTTTACCATTCGTGATGTATTGACACATTATGATGCCGAAACAGTGCGTTATTTCTTATTATCAGGGCATTATCGTAGTCAATTAAATTATACCGAAGAAAATTTAAAGCAGGCTCGCACCGCACTTGAGCGTCTGTATACCGCTTTACGAGATACTGATACTAATAATTTTATATCTACTGATAATGAAATATTTAAGCGGCGTTTTATGCAAGCAATGAACGATGATTTTAATACGCCGGAGGCTTATTCAGTTCTATTTGATTTGGCAAGAGAAATTAATCGACTGAAAGTCGATGATATGGCAATGGCGAATAGATTAGCAGTACAATTACGCCAATTAGCCAATATCTTGGGGTTATTAACACAGGATCCTGAACAATTCTTACAAAGTAGAGCACAAGTTTCTCACAGTGCTGACATAGAAAAAATTGAGGCATTAATTAAGCAACGTAATGATGCACGCGAAAACAAATTATGGGCGCAGGCTGATTCAGCGCGTGATGAACTGACTAAAATGGGCATTATATTAGAGGATAGTTCGCAAGGAACCGTATGGCGTCGTAAGTAAAAAACAGGTTCAAATTTTAGTCTATATATGGTTGTTAGCTTGATTGTTTTTAGCTAAGTTTTGGTTTGTTGTGTAAATAGCGTGGTTAAACGGAATGTTTCTTTATAGGATTTATTTCATCAGTAAACTATAAATCAATTCAGCCACCATGAGATCGCCAGCGCCGGCTGTACCAGTAATTTTACAAGCCGGCAGTTTTGCCAACTATATTCCTCTATTATTAATCCATATAGGCTCCTCTTTACCTAATGATATTATTATGTGATTAATACACTCTTTTGTGATCGTAAGGCTGTTTGTTGAATATCCAGTAAAGCTGCAAGTGAATGATCAGCCCATATTCCAGTTGGTATCGATTCTAATTTATTTACACTGGTACTTAAGAGATTCTTTAAGTTTGGTAACTTATAAGCTTAATTTATTATTAATGTGTTAAAAACAAATATTGCTTTGATAATTCGTCATGTTTTCATTAATAAGTGAATTTGATTGAGCGTGAATTATTTCTAAATAGCCTCATGTTTTGCCAAAGCTTTTCCTGTTAATACGACATTACCTTTATTTTTCTATTTTCATTATGTTTAAAGCTTCGGAGGTTGAAACAAATCGGCAATCATTACATAAATAATCAATATATAATTTACCATTTAAATGATCTATTTGATGCTGAATAAGCCTAGCCAAAAATCCTTTTGCGTGAACACTTATTTTCTTATCTTCTAGTGTATAAGCCTCATAATGTATTTCATTATAGCGATAAACTTCGTCGATCTTATTTGGTACACGAGTTTCGCAATCTCCAAAAAAGAAGTATAAATTTAAAAACAAGAAAAAATCAGGGTGTTCATATTTTGTCGGGTTATCCATGTATTAAAGATATCTATAAAACATTCTTACAAGTAAGCAGTTTAAGATACTCTGGTTTAGCGTTATCAGAAGTAAGCCCACCGCCTTTATCTCATGACACTGTTAGCCGATGGCTAAAAAGTAGATGTTTTAGACCTAAAGACCTATGGCGATTAGTTGAACCTTCTATAGACAAAAAAAGCCCTTGCGTACTAATTGCCGATGATACATTGATTGCCAAAACACGTAGTAAAAAAATAGAGATGGTCCATTATCAATATTCAGGTAATGAACATGATGTTATTGCTGGCATAGGTTTAGTTAATTTGCTTTGGCATGATCTGGCGAAGGTTGAATCAATTCCTATCAATTATCTTATTTATGATAAAGATTCTGATGGAAAAACAAAAAACACGCACTTTTCCGAAATGCTCACTCTTGCTAAAAAAAGAGGGATCATGCCAGAAGCCGTAGTGATGGATGCTTGGTATTCTAGCCTGGATAACCTGAAATCAATTCGCTCTCATGGTTGGATCTGGGTAACCACGCTGAGGAAAAATAGGATTGTTAACCATAACAAACAACTGAACAAGTTAGACATCTTAGAAGAAGGAACGTCAATACACTTGCGAGGATATGGTTCGGTAACCGTTTTCAAATTTACAGCCAAAAACGGCCGTATTGATTACATAGTAACAAACAAAGAGAATCCCACCCGTCAATACGTCAAATCTATCATGGATGCCCGTTGGTCTGTTGAAGTTTATCATCGAGAAGTTAAACAAAACTGTGGTATTGAACGCTGTCAGGCTCGCACGAGCCGAGCGCAAAGAAATCATATTTTTCTCGCTATTTCTGCGTGGTTTGAACAACATGAACGTCGTATATCTGAAAAAATAACCCTTTATCAACAAAATTGGGACGTAATCAAAAGTGCTATTACTGAGCAAATCCGTGTTTTATTAGCGTACCCAAATTAGTTTTGTGCGAAACTCGTGTGGTACTGAAAAACAACCTTCCCAATCTTTAATTTGACAGGCATTTAATATAGGGGTATAAACCGGATTTATTAGTATCGTCGGTGATAAAGTATCATAAACATATTTACGTTTTTCTTTTGCCTCTGGAGGTATCTGAATAATTACGATTTTAAATGGATAACCAATTTGAGGTGCGGCTAAACCGGCTGGTTTTCCTAAAGGACTTTTTAAATTATGGAAAAATTTTTGCAAAGTAGAAATAAATTTTTTTTGCTTGCTATTTAGCGGGAATACTACAGATGTTGCTGACTTGAGTAATATATTATGATCGTCTTCTTCAATAGTAACTAATCGTACTGTATCTTTCATATTATTACCTTTATTACTATTTGTTAATGCATAACAGAAACCGATTTTATAAAGGAATAGTAGAATCACATACAAAAATATTTTCTTCATAATTGCTAATATTCTTTTAGTTTATATAGGTGTCATGCAGAATATTGATTGACATTTGAATTGAATAATCATGCGTATTTTTTACTTTTCATTATGTGTTTTAAGCGATATTTTATAATGAAATCGAAAATATCGCTCAATATCAAGATAATTTATTTATCTGACAACTATGTTTTTTAGCGGTGGAATAAAGCCGTAATCAAACTGTTTGACGACAAAAGTTCTATTACCAACAATTTTAATTTGCACAGTCGGTGCTTCGGTGCCACCGATACGAAACTTGTCACCACGACCAGGAACGTTATCGATGAATGAAGTGACAAGACCGTTAGGCATAACATAATGTGAGTAAGTCTGAAACGGTTGGGAAGATGGATTGCCTAACACTAAACCAGAACCGTTAAGTGGTGTATAAGGGCCGAATAATGAATCGCTGACAAAACCATAAACACCATCTGGGCCTTTCAAACCATCGGTATAAGTGTATTGATGACTAATGGTAAAAAGATAATATTTACCATCTTTAAATACAAAATGTGGACGCTCTGTTTGATCATTTACACCTACGGCGGTGAGCAATGGAGGAAGTATTCCCCAATTATTTCCCGTGCTGTCTCTTGCCACTGCAAAACCAATACAACCAACTTGATACTTAGCGCCGCCCACATCCTCACCTGGCGGCACATTGCCCATATCAGCGCTAGAAATAATATGAGAGCCTCTATCACCGGCAACATTACCCTCAAAGACGATATAAAGATTGCCATCATTGGGATCAATGAAAGGGCAAGGATCGCGGAAATTCCAATACTCATTCTGTTCTTCTGTCTGATAATAAACGCCATCGGCAGAGAAAAGCGGGATAACCTTGTCAAAGCCACTTAGTTTTACACTATTATTGTCAGTTTGCACTTTACCACTAACTTTAGCGATAGTTGCGCCAGGTGTAACACAGGTATAATAAAGATCAATGTCACCGTTATCATTTAGTAAAATAGGAGTACCGGCCCACTCACGTTCTGTTGGTGATACGCCATCATTCATTACTCGGCCACCGTATTGCCAACTCTTACTATTTCTGGCGTACCAAAAGCACATGCGGGCTCGGCCATGTCGATCATTCCAGTCTTTAACAATATCGTAATTACCATTTTTGTCTTTAAATCGGTCGGGTTGTTTCACTGCCGTGAGAGTAAAAATAATCGACCAACCATCCACTGATACAATATTGCCTTCAAGATCTCGTAATGGCATGGTATCCCAGATAAACAACTTTTCACTCATAACGGGGAAGTCAATATTGACCTTGGGTTGCGTTGTTGTTGGATCATCGAAATGAACCTTAAGTGCATCAGCTCGCGTCCAACAACTAGTAATAACTCTGTCTCTTAGTATGTCCATGATTTAAGTTAATCTCCTTATCTTTATAGGACACGAGTTTCGCACAAAACTAATTTGGGTACGCTAATAAAACACGGCTTTGCTCAGTAATAGCACTTTTGATTACGTCCCAATTTTGTTGATAAAGGGTTATTTTTTCAGATATACGACGTTTATGTTGTTCAAACCACGCAGAAATAGCGAGAAAAATATGATTTCTTTGCGCTCGGCTCGTGCGAGCCTGACAGCGTTCAATACCACAGTTTTGTTTAACTTCTCGATGATAAACTTCAACAGACCAACGGGCATCCATGATAGATTTGAGGTATTGACGGGTGGGATTCTCTTTGTTTGTTACTATGTAATCAATACGGCCTTTTTTGGCTGTAAATTTGAAAACGGTTACCCAACCATATCCTCGCAAGTGTATTGACGTTCCTTCTTCTGAGATGTCTAACTTGTTCAGTTGTTTGTTATGGTTAACAATCCTATTTTTCCTCAGCGTGTTTACACAGATCCAACCATGAGAGCGAATTGATTTCAGGTTATCCAGGCTAGAATACCAAGCATCCATCACTACGGCTTCTGGCATGATCCCTCTTTTTTTAGCAAGAGTGAGCATTTCGGAAAAGTGCGTGTTTTTTGTTTTTCCATCAGAATCTTTATCATAAATACGATAATTGATAGGAATTGATTCAACCTTCGTCAGATCATGCCAAAGCAAATTAACTAAACCCATGCCAGCAATAACCTCATGTTCATTACCTGAATATTGATAATGGACCATCTCTATTTTTTTACTACGTGTTTTGGCAATCAATGTATCATCGGCAATTAGTACGCAAGGGCTTTTTTTGTCTATAGAAGGTTCAACTAATCGCCATAGGTCTTTAGGTCTAAAACATCTACTTTTTAGCCATCGGCTAACAGTGTCATGAGATAAAGGCGATGGGCTTACTTCTGATAACGCTAAACCAGAGTATCTCACGAGTTTCGCACCAATAAAAAAACGCTCTATTTTTAAGTTTAATTCAGCATAATATGTAAATAGATAAAACCTTATAAATTAAATATAACTTATTGTAAATTAAGTGAATTTATGCATTTCAGTAACTTGCAGATTAATCATTACTTTTAAGCCATTTCTAGAATTTTATAGGCCTGTGCGAAACTCGTGTATCTTAAACTGCTTACTTGTAAGAATGTTTTATAGATATCTTTAATACATGGATAACCCGACAAAATATGAACACCCTGATTTTTTCTTGTTTTTAAATTTATACTTCTTTTTTTGGAGATTGCGAAACTCGTGTAGGAGTCTTTAATCTAACAATAAAAAAACAAATTTTTAACGTTAAAAAAATCTGTCGTCAACCACACAACAAAAAGGATAAAAGGACGCGTTGCGGCTTAAAAAAGAAAAGCGAGTGGTGATCTAGGTAGTGGTAAATATATTGAAATATCAAATAATCAACAAAAAATAACAAAAAAGAGATGGTTGTTGCTATCTAACCTTGGTATAACGAGTTGATGTTCCATTTTCAATGGATATTGATTTAAATAGCGCTAGTACTGAAGTACAAGGTAGAGATTTATAACGAAAACAGATCATTTTACCTCTATATAAATTACTCAATCTTAAGTTTTAGGAGGTGTATATGATGCGTTGCCCTGTTTGTAAAAATACCGCTCATACTAGAACGAGCCGTTACTTAACTAACAAAACTAAGGAATCTTATTATCAATGTCAAAATATAAGATGTTCTTGTACCTTTAAAACATTAGAAAGTTTAGCCAGAATAATTTCTGCTCCAGAGACAGAAGAAAATTTTACTATTGTTACCTGATAAGAATAATATTATAAAATATTCACTCATTAGCTTTAAAAGCTGTAAATCATTACTTAAAAATGAGTAAAAATTAAGCAGAAGATTAGCCCCCGTTATAAGGGGCATTGTTAAATATTTTTTTATAATTGATGATTACTCTTTAACTATTACGCTGTTATTAATTAAAGTGACAATATTATTTTTGCTAATTTTACAGCGTTTACGGGTTTCAATTTCACCATCAACTTTTACATCACCTTGGGCGATAAGTGCTTTGGCTGCGGCGCCGCTATCCACCCAACCTTGTAATTTCAATAAATCACATAATTTAATATAAGGCTGCCCATTTGATGAAAGGTTTCCATTTTATCGCTTACTGGTTAGTATTTTGAATATCATGATATTCTTCACAAGCTTGTAAGGTATTTTGCATAAGTGTTGCCACTGTCATTGGGCCAACGCCACCAGGCACAGGAGTGATCCAGCTAGCGCGTTGTTGTGCTTCTTGATAGCAGACATCGCCAGTAACTGTGCCATTTTCAAGCCGATTAATTCCCACATCCATAATAATGGTACCCGGTTTTATCCATTCACCGGGAATAAAATTTGGTTTACCAACAGCGACAACTAATAAATCAGCCTGCTCTATATGTTGACGTAAATTAGTAGTAAAGCGGTGGGTGACAGTAGTTGTACAACCAGCAAGTAACAATTCCAGGCTCATTGGGCGACCTACGATATTTGAAGCACCAACAATAACTGCATTTAAACCAAGTAGATTAATTTGGTAGCGCTCAAGTAAGGTAATAATGCCGCGAGGTGTACAAGGGCGTAGTCTTGGGGCTCGTTGGCAAAGACGGCCTATGTTATAAGGATGAAAACCGTCAACATCTTTGTCTGGATGTATATGTTCTAGTATCTTGATATAGTCAATAGTTTTGGGCAGTGGTAATTGAACCAGGATGCCATCAATTGCCTTGTCATTATTAAGTTGATCAATTAATTGTAAAAGTTCAGACTCAGTGGTTTTTTCCGCTAAATCATATGAGCGAGAAATAAAACCAACCGCTTCACAAGTACGACGTTTACTGTTTACGTAGATCTGTGAAGCCGGATCATTACCGACTAGAATGACTGCAAGTCCGGGAGCTCGCTTGCCTAGTGAAAGTCTCAATTTAACTTTTTCGGCAATTTCCTGTTTGATTGTTTCGGAAATCATTTTTCCGTCAATAATTTTTGCTGACATTTATTTCATTAATCCATAAAAACATTGTGATACTGCTATTTTGTCAGAAGAAAGCGATGCTGTCAGTTTTATTAGTAGTCAGAAAATGAGCAGATAGATAATTTGTCATTGAAAAGACGTTGACTCAGTGCTCAGCAACCGTATAATCCAACGGCATTATTTTATTATTGAATAAGCATTTTTCTAAGCGCCCTTAGCTCAGCTGGATAGAGCAACGGCCTTCTAAGCCGTAGGTCGTAGGTTCGAGTCCTACAGGGCGCGCCAATAAAATCAATAGGTTACGATTTATTTAGTCTTTCATTGAATAACCCTTGTGTCGTATTTGTGTCGTTATCTGTAAAAACAGCATCAATTTTACGTGCGTGTTCAGTAAGATGATTAGGCGCTAAGTGAGCGTATCGTCTGACCATCTCTATACTTTCCCATCCACCCATTTCTTGTAAAGCTGAAAGTGGAACACCAGATTGAATTAACCAGCTTGCCCAAGTATGCCTTAGATCATGAAAGCGGAAATCGTCAATACCCGCTTTTTTAAGGCCAGCATACCAAGCATTGTTGTCATCAACGCGCATTTTACGCACAGCTGGAGTTAATGTTCCATCTGGACGACATTTTGCTGTTGTATGTACAAATACCCAACGATGATGTTTGCCTATCTGAGCACCAAGTACTTTACATGCGGTGTCATTTAAAGCAATACCTATAGCTTTCCCCGCTTTTGCATTTTCAGGATGAATCCATGCAACTTTTCTTTGTATATCAATTTGTGTCCATTCTAGATCAAGGATGTTAGATCGGCGTAATCCAGTCGATAAAGCAAATATGACGATAGGCTTAATGCTTTCAGGCATACATTCAACAAGCCTGTTGGCTTCTTCTTTTGTTAACCATCTGATTCGTTTGCTTGCCGGTTTTTTAGCTTTAATAACTGGAGCTGATTTCATCCATCCCCAATCATTTGCTGCTGCTCTAAGTAAAGAACGCATAAAAGATAAGTATTGACTTTTAGTTGCTTGGCTAATTGGAATTGGCGTATAAGCTGGGGTTTCCTTACCTTTTCTAATAGCTGCATCCTTTTTAGCCTCCCATATTTGGTAATGTTTCCGATTTTTCATCTCAGAAACAATGCTATTAACTTCCTCTGCTGTTATTGTGGAAATATCCCGACCTGCAAAATGCTGAAGAAAAAACGCTATTTTAGTTTTATCGTCATCAAGCGATCGTTTATGTTCTTTTTCTTTTATCCAACGTATGCAGCATTCTTCAAATGCCCTTATAGGAAGATCTTGTAATTTATCAATCCTCCATGCTTCAGACTTTATCTTATCGTATAGCTCCTTTGCTTGTTTTTTGTCCTTCGTTCCAAGAGAGCGTCTAATTCTTTTACCTGACGGTGTGAAGAAATGACAGTGCCATATTCCGTTTCGTTGGGTGATTGACATGATAAGTTACCTTTTATATCACCCGCGTTCGCTCGTATAGTTTCATGCGGGACTGATAAATATGCAAGACATGCTTCTCCAGTTGTACGATACTTATTACCTATTTTACGGCCAGATAATTGTCCTGAAGCAATTAACTTATGGATTGTTCTTGGTGAAACCTGGAGAAAATCTGCCGCCTGTTCAGCTGTTAAGATTTTTTTATATTCAATGCTCATATTGCATGCTCTTATTTGATGGGTATATCATTCAAAACTCACACTATTCTCAGGCGCTTCATTGCCCCACAGAAACCAATGACTAAGTACGAATGTTTATATTCAGTGTTTGTTAGGTTAGGGATATGATTTAATCAGGTAGATTATTAGGGGTTATTTGCAGCGCCTTTTGATGCTTTGTTTTGGTATTGCCAATGTGGGTCTGCGAGTATCAGGTCATACTTCACGTCATCCCCTAAACATATCAGCTTTTACTTTTATACAAGTCATTTATTTTTTCTAAGACAGTGATTTTATTACCGCCATTTCCGGTTAATGTTCCGCTTTCTCCATCATTATCAAATTGATATATCAATCCTTTGTTTGTTAATTTTTTTTCCTTCAATCTAATTATTTTCATCATTACACCATGATAAATAACCTGCATCCCTGCTTTTACATGATGTAATGTTGTTCGGTATGAATGGGTGTTATTCATAGGATTTTTCCGGTTATTGATTAAATAAATGTGATGAAGATCAAAAATTGATCATCTGTAAATTTTTATGGTAGGATTGTTTCCGTTGTGTGTTATGCACAACATTTTCCCTGGTGTTGGCCAGTCTTGCGCTGGTCTTTTTTATTAGCATTATTCAGTAATAAGAACAGATAATTTGCCAAGTCCTTTTGGCGTAATTCTTACCTGCTCAGTTAATTTTTCTGAGCCATCATTTCTGGCAACAACGGTTACTTTATGCTCAATTAAATCTTGTTTAATTTTATCCTGATAACCGACCCAGTTTTTTCCGCCAACACGCCGATAAATCCAGTCATGTCCTTGTAACCATGAGAAAAGGGTTTTCGGTTTCATTTGGAGTGATTTAGCTGCATCGGTAATACAAAGTGAACCTTCCGAATAGCTGATTCGTTTTAATGCTTCGACTTGCGGTTTCATCTCATCGACTTTGTGTTCAAGGGCAATAACCTTTTCTGTGTAATTGAGTAGTAATCCTCTCATCGCGGAAGGGTCATTTAATATCTCAACAGGATTAACAGATTCTAAGGCCTTTCTTTCGCATTCAATGAAATACTGTCTTGCCTGTTTCCCTTTCTCATTGCGTTCGACCATTGATAACTCTTTAGCCATATTGATAGAGATTGCATATTCTTTAAGCATCCGTTGTCGAGATTTTGCACTCGCCAGTTTTGGCGAGCTCAAATTTTCAACAATAATGAAATCATCGCCCTCTAAAAATCCATATTGTTTAATTCTATCTTTTATCCAGTTGGAAAAATCTTTACCAATTTCCAGGAATAAATGTAAATCACGAGCATTAACCGTTTGGATTAATTCACCATTGATGTCTTTTGTTTCAATATTGATTAAATTTTGCATATTGTAATTCCTCAAAATTAATTGATGACACGAGTTTCGCACCAATAAAAAAACGCTCTATTTTTAAGTTTAATTCAGCATAATATATAAATAGAAAAAATCTCATAAATTAAAAATAACTTATTGTAATTTAAGTAAATTTATACGTCTTAGCAAGTTACAGATTAATTATTGTTCTGAAGCCATTTCTAGAATTTTATATGCCCGTGCGAAACTCGTGGATGAATGAGTATTGATTAAGTGGAATAAGTTAGGGTGGGATAATGACTGTTCGTTCTAGACTACTTCTTCAATGTGTCGAGGAATACCCCCAAATAGACTAAAAGTGCAGGGACTAACATGATCGCAATAATCAGTAGCTCTTGCACACCTAAATGGATGTTGCCTAATTCACCACGCTTAAACCTGATTTGTGGGTCAATGACGGTATCGGCGTGCGCAATGTGACCAACTATCAATTCGAAAGCAAATGCCGCGCTGATAAACAATAATGTCGTGATTAATAATTTGATGATGTCAAGTTTCATAACTTAACCTCCGGTATAATTAGCGTCTAGAAGGGTATATCTTGGTCTTCAAAATCAGCTTGATGAATAGGGTTAGTGGTTGGTATACCCGTTCTACCTTGGCTTTCCTGCGGTTTCTTCTCTTTCCGATTGCCCAATATTTCAATGTCATTGACCAGAAATTCAGGTGATATCCTTTGCTGACCGGATTTGTCTGTCCATTTATTCTCTTGATAGGTAGTGGTAACACGAACAAAAGTGCCTTTTTGTGCATGCTTCTCAATATATTCGGCTATTTGCTTAAATGCCTTGCAGTTTATCCATGTTGTGTCATCAATCCATTGACCGTTACTATCTTTCATTGATTTACTAATAGCTAGAGAAAATGTGGTAAATGGAATAAAAATATCGTTACTGGGAATATAGCGGATGTCTAATTTACCGATGCGTCCGGTAAAGTTACACTGGTTTTGGTTTGCCATGAGGTCTCCCTATATTGATTAATTTTGTTGATTTCTGATTTCAGTTTTTCAATAAATGCTTGAACAGATTGTTCAATCTCGTGAACCAAATTGTCATCCTTGATAATTCGGATTTTGTAGTAGGCAAGGTTAGGGGGAAGTCTGTCATCATAACTGACAAAATCGCACCAGTTTCTCCCTGTGCACATCATTTGCCCATGCATTTGTAGTAGGTATTCGTATTTGGGCTTTCCTGTGACAATGGTTTCAATGTGGGTAGTGGTGTTGGGGCATTTTATTTCGATAAGTCCATCATCATTAACCAGGCCGTCAGGACTGGCACCAAATAGTGCAATAGTCGGGTGGAGAATAAAGCCTATTTCGGTGACCGTGACATCAAACTCATTGAGACAATATCGTGCTCTGGCTTGAGGCTCTAGGGCAATGCCGCGTTCAATGGCCTGATTGGTTTTAATTTCTTCTCGTCGTCCGGTAAGGGTTTCACAGACTAACTGCATGAGGTAGTGTCGTTGTGTTGTTCCCTTGCCTTTGGATAACACCTTGTGTAAATTGCTGGCGGTGACTTTCCCAAGTCTTGCCTGAAACCACTCGTCCGTTTTCTGCTTCATGATGAGCCTCATTTTTCATTGCGATGTTGCGATAAATAGCCATTTTATTTTCTTCGCCGATGACATCTTTATCTTCTGGTGTTAATTTCAACCAATGGGATTTCATTGATTCAACACCGCCTTTTGCTGCTATTTCTAATTCCTTGATTAATTGGGCTAAACGGGCTTTTTGTTGTGTTTGTTCTTGCTGTATCACGATTTTTTCCTGTTCAGGCAAGTCTTCACCGGCATAGATATAAAATCCTAATCCAAACATCGAAATGGCTTTAGTGAGACAGCGCATCAGCGTTTTATTGATATCAACGGCGTTAGGGTTAGAAATCGCCTGATTCCGGTAATCCATAACGGGTAACCACATTTTGCGAGGAAATTCGTTATCACCCTGTTTAACCGTGAGGGTTAATGACACCATGGCACTGCCATCATTGTTATAGCTAACGGCATCAATGACATAGTAAGATTCTGGGTAATGTGCCATTAATACGCCCCATGCCCAAGCCCATGAGAGATAAGAGAGGCCGCTTTTCTTTTCAACCTTATCGTTAACGTTAATCGTAGAAAGGGTTTCCCAAACCTGTTGTTGAAAACTTCTCTCTTTTTCGATATGTTGTGTTTCGCTCATAGATATTTCCTCTTGGGCGCTCGAAGTGCTTTGTACTGATGGATATTCTCATTTTTGAAATGGTCAAACAGCGCCTTCCAGATATCGTCAAAATCCTCAATACTGAGTTTTCGCATCACTGAGGAAGGCAGGCAGTCATAAACAGGTTGGACAATTTCGCTGATTTCGTCGTCCAGCCTGTCTTCCCAATAAGCAATTTCTTGTTGTTGTTCGTACCAGTCATCTTGCATGGCGTAGGGATTCATGTAACCTCCTATCTTGCTAACAGTAAAACGAGGCTTGCCAACGCGATGATCAGCAAGGCGGGGATAATTTTTAGGGATTCTTTTCTGGCGAAGCTGTCACTATTTAAGACGTAGCGTAGCTCCTGCTGTTTAAGCTGGTTCATATTGTTAACTCTCAATTGATATTCAGGTATGATTGATTGGTAGAATACGGTCTTTATTCGTCCGTTTTCTTTGATTGATATTTGAGTAGCGCCTGTGTTGCTTTGCGGTGTCGACGATGTGCGTTATAGAGTTCACGCTTTTTCTTCATTAACGTCCTATAGTGAGGCTTTGTATATTTGATGACCCCTTCGTATTCCGGTTTTTCTGGACTAAGTGAACCACAATGCGTTCTTGGGTCACCATTTTTGAGCAAATATTGGCGTATGGCAGAATGATAAATATCTTTCAGCGTTACGATGGCTTTTTCACAGGTAAAAATATCTTTGGATGCGGCAATGATACGAGCAATAATAACGTCCTGATTCATCCTCATCTTAGGCCACCTGACTATATTTATCGTGGGTGAATTCACCATTCCACTCTTTCTTCATCGGTAGCTTCCTTTTGAGGTATTGGTTATATAGCCATGAGGCGCCCTTTTTTAGCAGAACGATTTTGTAACACTGGCGTTGCCCGTAATCGTTTGTCATGATGAAGGGTGATTCGGTTAAATATTTATCTCTTGCATACGAATGAACACGCCAGACATGAGACTTGCTGATATCCTTTTCTGCATCGTAGAGAAAATTGCGCGATTCCAGAAAAAGGTCGACCTGGTTAATATTTACGCCATTAAGTTGTTTGCAGAATTGGACAGGTGACATGCCAACTTGGAACAGGTTTTTTAAACTATCGATTTCGGTTTTTTGTTCCTTGTTAACTAACGATAAGTGTTGAACTTTCTCTGCCATTTCAGCAGCAAGCCGTAGTGCATCAGGAAGGGTTTGTGGAATAACATGTGTAGCAGTTTTAGCCTGTCTTTCGCATTCAATAAAATACTGTCTGGCCTGTTTGCCTTTTTCGTTGCGCTCAACCATCGATAGCTCTTTCGCCATATCGAGGGAAATGTGGTATTCCTTTGCCGGACGGCCTCCGAAAGGGTTTTCGCCAGAATTGGCGAAAACTATATAATCAATATTTTCTACAAATCCGTACTGCTTAATACGGTCTTTAATCCAATTTGAGAAGTCTTTGCCAACTGCCAAAAATTCATGTAAATCACGGGCATTAACCGTTTGGATTAATCCACCGTTAATGTTTTTTGGTTCAATATTGATTAAATTTTGCATAAGGGTATCTCTCAATAGTTAAATTGATTAATGATTGCCCCTGTGAAAGGGGCGTTAGGATTATTTAATTACGTTGGAGGAAACGATTGACGGTCGCTTGTTGCCATTTTTCAAGTGATTGGCTCATAACGCTATCGTGTTCGTGAGTACTGGCTTCTAACAGTTGTTGCATTTCACGAAGTACCGTATCGACATTTTCCTTATGGCGGAGTAGACGACGGATAACTTGTTTTTCAGCATCAAAAATAGCGGATTTAAGTGTATTAGTCATGCCGTAAATTCGTCGGCATTCTTCTGCGATTATCGATATTTGATTAACTTCGAAGTGCTGAGGTGAGGCAACTCCTGTGGCATGACGTAGCGCATACCAGATACCTTGTGTCCACGAACGCTCAAATCTAAATCCATTCGCCATGCTCCATACCAAATGAGCCAGATTGCGTGTGTCGTTATCGTTTAAAAGTTCGGTTGCTTCTGGTCTGGGTTGTGGATGCTCATATTTTCCTGTTTTGCGTATAGATGGGAGTACTTCATTTGTTACCCATTTGCGAAAACGATGAGGGAGTGTTCCTTGTTTGACTGCATCACGGCAACGGAGTACTAATGTATACATGCCGGATTCGGAAATTATTAATGTATTTGGATTTCCACGATTACCGTCGGTTAAAGCGACAGTATTTTTTTCGTCATCATCGAGTCTTTCTACAGCATCGCGATTATTTGTAATTTGCAATGCTTGACAAACATCTAATGCAACAAACCAAGGATCATTATTAATGATAATTGTACGAATTTGAATGTTATCAAAATGAAATGGAATAATCGATAGATTGGTCATATTGACCTCCAACGGTATTTTTAAACTTTGCTAACACTAGAGTTTCCAATCTCGTGGTGGCAGCCCAGATAGGGTTGGAAATGCCGGATACCGTAACCGGTGAACTTTTAGTTCCCCTACCTGAGCCACCATAGAAGGCTGCTGAGGCAATAAAAAAACACGCTTATGCGTGTCAGTTTACGACACGGTATTACGGCGGGTTTCCAATCCCGACATCTGATTTTGCAGATGCAAATAAACTATAGCGCATGATTTCTTCTTTCGTCAATGTTTTATTATGCCGCAACCCCGTTCATCATTACCTCTAACAATCTAGGGAACTGGTTATCGTAGAAATGAGGTTGAGTCTGACGAGGGTTATTAGGGTCAGTCAGATTTTTACCAAACTGTAATCCTTTTTCTGTCAATGACCAGAATAGTTTTTCCTTGTCAGGATGTTTGCTACTTGGACGTGATTTACGTTCAGCAAGTCCTAGCAGTTGTAGTCGTCGATAACCAGATTGTGCCGTATAGGGTTTGCCATGAAGCAACAAAAGCTCCGTAAAGGAATGCGTCACTTCGCTTGAACCCGTTAAACTCCCTTCTGGTGCATCAACAGCGTAAGCTGGCAATATATCCGGCATACCAAGCGATGACTGTAGTTTTTTCATTCCACCAAGCATACCAGAAGGTGCGATACGCAATTCTTGTTTGCAGAATGCCAGCATTGCTAATCCAGCCTGAACTCTATCGGTTAGCGGTTGGATAGGTGTAGAAATAACTTCATCAAACGTCCGAATAACTTTGAGATGGAAAACTGCGCTAATCCACATTGCATAAGTATAAATTAGTTCTTTAGCGACGTAAGTACCTTGTTCCACGCCACCTTTAACAATGTTAACAGAAGCGATGCTCATATCTGAGCATCGGTCAATTTCTAAACAAAGTTCTCTAACCGAATCAATTCTGAGAAAATTGGAAGGTTTATGTTTATCATGTCCCCCTGATGCCTTGTGTAAATCATTTAGACAGTAACGCCCGAAAGCATCTTGGCGTACAATGGTATTTTCAATAACAACTATTTTAGACATAAAAATATTTCTCTGTAGTTAAACGAATTAAGCTATTAACGTGAAAGATTTTGCAGATTGAACCCTAAACCCGTTATACTTACCAAAAAGGAGGATTTCCTATGGGTCAGGTTGCATTTGATACACTACAAGCATCAGAAGAGCTTCAAACGGCTGGGCTTACTAGTCAGCAAGCTAAGGCTATTTCACTTGTTGTACGTAGATCGCATGAGGTTGCTGATGTAGCGACTAAAGCTGATATTGTTGAAGTAAATCGCAATATTGCTGATGTTCGTAAAGATTTATCTGCTGAGATCGCTGATGTTCGCAAAGATATGGCTGCTCGTTTTGAGAAGAACGAAGCTCAAATTGCTGATGTCCGCAAAGACTTATCTGCTGAGATCGCTGATGTTCGTAAAGATATGGCTGCTCGCTTTGAGAAGAGCGAAGCCCAGATACAAGCGCGCTTTGAAAAAACTGATGCTCAGATAGCCTTAATTCGTAAGGATGTTGAACATATTGCTACAGGACTACTTTTAAAGCTCGGTAGTGTGATAGTTTTGACTATCGGTGCTGCAACGGCAATACTCAAATTCTTCTAATCCCTATATTGCAGGTTCAAATCCTGCACAGCCCGCCAAATGTTATTTAATGATTTTGTTAATTTATTATTTTCTTTATTCAGGTATTTATTTTGCTGAGTTAAATAGTGAATAAAGGTCTTTAGTGCTTTGGTGTATTCGTCTTCTGCATCCAATGGCTCAAGATTAATCATGTAATGAGCATAATTATCACCGTCATAAGTCATATCTATAAAGTTAACTAAATTAGGATGCTTTGCCATTACAATGCGTGGATTGTCCAATCTCATTATGTGTACTCCCTTGTTAACATTTTCTGAAAAGATAGGATGTATGCCAAGTGCCACTTGGTGTCCGATTACAGTCATGACGGACGGGTAAACGCAATCAAACTATATTTAGCTATTGAATAGATAATTTATAGTGTTGACTGTCCCACGAGCGCAGAGCCGCATTCACACATCCTTAAATTGATTAGTTTCCTGATTGTTATTTAACCACTTAGGGTGGAAGTGGTTTTGTGTATTCCCACAACACATAAAAAGGAATAATGATCACCTTGATAATTCATTGATTATATTATGAATGACTTGTTTATGATTAATGAGAAGAAAATATTTTATCTTATGAGTTGATTAAACTTTTGCAGTTACTTCTATTGATTTAAGAACATGGTGAAAATGTCTATTTTTGACTGAATACAGAGCTACTTGAGGCAAACAACAATTATCAAATGAGTCATAAACTTTAGTAGGGCGAATTGATATTGCTATTTCAACACGACTCATCACTTTTCTTTTTAGTGAAAGAACAGGGCGTTTAGTGTTTGGCGTTGTTGTTTGTTGCTGAGAGGGTTTACTTGGATTTAAGGCTGCTTTCAGTGCCATATTAAGCGCTTTGTTATAGTCGTAAGCTGCTTGTTTGGCTTTTCTGCGCTCATGTCTACGACTACGAGCATTATCATAACCATGAAAGTTACACATATTACCTCCTGACAATGGGTTTTGGTGGTGTGTGCCGGAGGTGTCCGGATTATATTTACAGTCATATTGGTAGTACCCTGGTGTTGACTTTTACTTAATGACTGTATTTTGGTTATTTCACACACCCCAAAACCGACTGTTTGGGTGTTTTGTGGTTCGCTTTTTCAGCGAAAGAGTGTTAAAGAGCGGTACTGCTTAACTGTCGTCACTTGCCTTCATTTTCATACGCCTCGGGCTGGCTACTTAGCAACTTTTGGCTCGGCTTAAGATAACTCGGAGTATTGTCTGGTGTTTGCCTGTTGCAGTGAGTTGATAGGATCATAATAGGTTTTTCTATTTTAATTGTCAATCGTAAAAACGATTAAAGTTAATAATTTTGAATAACTAAATGATAATATAGTGTTTTTTATCTGAAAAACGATTGTCGTTAATTTTGAAATGAAAAGTAGATTTGGAATATATAAATTAATTGAAGGCTACTAAATGCCCACTTGGATAGTGGGCTAATTATATGTTTAATCGATTTTACCTGCTACATAGTAGATTTTCCCTATTATTAGTAGCTCTGATGCAGAAACGATCAATTCTGGGTAATCATCAGATTTATAATTTTTTAATTTAATTTTATTTTCAGGCAAGCTGTAAAGTGCGCGTATCATAAATACACCACCATAAGATACTAAATAAATCTTACCATTTTTAATATCTTTTATGCTCGTATCCAGTACAACGGTAGAGTTTTCTTGAATAATCGGTGACATGCTGTCATCAGGTGCAATTATTGATATTGAATCTTTGATTGAGCTATTGGTTTCTTCAACTATATTTTTAGGTATTAAAAACATAGAATAAGTATCCTCTTTATCCCTAACGCTAGGGGAAAGCACCCACTCAATGCGGTTGTATAATTTTAGTTTGACAACATTATTATCTTTTTCATAAGCTTTACTCTTGTTCGTGTAATGTGATACAGAATCAATCATTAATTGATTATTAGATTTAATCTCATGAGCTTTCATCGTTCCAATACCATCTGAAAGCCATTCAGGGTTGACATCTAAAACTTTTGCTATTTTTATTAATTTTTTTGTTCCTAATGCTCCACCACTCGTCAGTCGCCATACGCTTGATTGAGCCATTCCGACAGCTTTAGCTAAAGCGCCTTGACTGAATCCTTTTTCTTGCATTGCTTGCTTGAGTCTCTCTGAAAAGCTCACCTAAATAACCCCACGAAGATATTTGATCAAATAATATCGCATTAACGATATATACGCAAAATAGCAAATACGATTGACAGTTTATTAATTGATTCTTATAATCGGTTTTATCTATAGGAGATTCGATTAATGAAAAATTATGGAATAGAAACTGCTATTAAAATAGCCGGAAGTCAGAAGGCATTAGCAAAAAAATGCGGATTAGCTCAATCGACTATTTGTGATTGGTTAAATGGTAAAAAACCAGTATCTCCCAAATCTGTACCTGATTTAGTTGAAGTCACGGGAGGTACAGTTCCTGCTTATCGTTTTAGACCTGATCTACCAAAGTTATTCCCTCATCCTGAAAGTGAATAATAAATAATTACGATTTTTAGTACCACCGCTCTTTAACAACCTGGCCTCCCTGAAATTGGGAGATTTATAAATTCCCAGCCCATCGGGAGGGAAAGCTATTATCTGAAAGTTATGGACTAAGTGTAGGATAAGATTGCTGCAAAGACCATCAAATTGTTATGCAATTCTTAATTTGCGGGTTTTTGAGTATTTTCTTGCAGAATAGAGATAAGTATTCGGTAAGCAACAGTTATTAAACGAAGGCTGAGGCTTTTTGTCTTTTAGATTGAGAGTGAGTGATGCAAGGGTATTAACAGTATCATCTTGCTTGTTAAATATGGAATCAAGGATTTGCTCTGTAGAACGTGGCTTAGGCTTAGCTTCATATTCAGCGCGTTTTCTATCCCAAAATGCCATTTGCTTTGCCAGGCGACGAGATTTAGCATTGTCTTTTTTAGATTTAAAGATAATGGTTGCCATTTTGTTTCTCCTAAATAAGTTTTAGTGGTGTGTGCCGAATACTTACGGTTAATGTTCACAGTCTGTTTATTCCCTGGTGTAGAAACGAGATTTGACTGTTCTGTTATATTCACACACCCCAAAACTCACTTGGTGGTGTTGCTCTAACGCTTATTCAGAGCTTGATTCCAATATGTTAAAGAGCGAAATAACTTAGTTACTGCTGACTGCACTTGCCTTCATGTTCATATGCCTCAGGCTGGCTACTTAGCAACGTCTGGCAAAGTTTCAGATAACTCGTGGTATTGTCTGGCTTTTGCCTGTTGCAGTGAGTTGATGGGAATAAGTGTAAGTAATTAGCTAACACTTGTCAACTTAAAGTAAGCAATTAATGTATGATAAATAAAAAAAGCCGCTTGATGCGGCTTATTATTTAGGAAGTGTATTTATGAGTAAGGGTTAATTATTTTTAATTACATAACGATTGTAGTATTCTTTTAACTCTTTTAAGCGCATTTCAAATGCTGATAGCATATTCAGTTTTTCAGCATTAGGTAATTCTCGAAATAGATCTAAGAGTTTCATTTCATCTTGTGATAATTCGACCAAGTTACTAGCGTCCTCTCCCAATATCCATGCTAATGACACCCCAGTTGCAGATGAAAGTTTTAGTGCTGCTTCTTTGCTTATACTGCCGCGCTTGAACCAACCATTGACTGAAGCACGACTTACACCAGTAACCCTGGCCATGTCAGATTTAGACATATGCCTAGTTCTTAATAATTCATCGAGACGTTGTGTTATCAACGATTCTTTTTCGATATTCATTTTTTTCATAATTAAAGTATAAGCAAGATGCTAATATCACTCAATCTAGTATATTGTTGACATTAGTTAGCTAAATGCTTACAATTGTTAATCTTTCAGAATCAAGGAGTGCTTATGAACGGACTTGATAAAGCCATTAAACAATTTGGAAGCCAGCGAAAATTGGCTATTGCTTTAGGAGTTACACCAGCTTCTTTGAATAGATGGGTCAAAAAGAATGCTGGTAAAGCTCCACCTGAGCGTTTATTACCAATTTATAAACTTACAGGCATAAAGCCACATGAAATTAGGCCAGATCTTTATCCAAACCCAACAGATGGTATCCCTGCTGATAAGCAAGCTACTATCTGAGTAACAACGTTCTTTAACATTTTGACTCGCTCTGAATATGTGTTAGAGCCACCACAACCTCATAGAAATATCGAGGTAGGGAATTTATTACTTAAGGATTATAACCATGGAATATTCAAATACTATCAAAATCACCTGCAAACCTGAGCATTTAGAATCTTACTTCTACCAGAAGATGGCGTCAGAAGGCGGTAATAATGGGTTTGCCAAATCACTAGGGATCCACCCCTCAACAGCGAGTTGGGATAAAACCAGAATATTTAAATTAGCCTGTCAAGTCGTTTCAGAATACGGCTTGCCGAGGCATGTGGTCAGTGTGCCTGATTCATCGACACAGGAGGTTGTCATTACGAATATATCAGGTGAAGAGATACGCAAGCTGATAGACATGCTGGAGCATTTGAGATTGCCAAAAAAAGAAGCTCCAAGGTTAAAAAACGATGAAGCTTATGAGAATTGTAATGAGCTTTGTGTTTGATGAAGAAAGTTTAGTATTTCAAGGAGAAGGGAACCGTAAATTTCCCTTTTTTCTTTCAATTTCAGCGAGGTCATTATGCCAAAAAATCGCCGATTTATCAATAAAAACCATGAAGAAAAAGCGCATCCAGATAGTCCTGATGGGCTATTGGTTGCTGCATCAAAAAATAAAGATTTCGCCCGTCGGTTAATATCAGAATTCAGAAAGTTACAAGGAGTTAAAAATGGCTGCAATAGTCACCAGTCTTGATGATTACAGAGTTAAAAACGAAGTCAGGGAGAATGCCGTGGCTGAGATTGAAAATGGGTATACCAAAATACCGAATGAGCTTTATGAGGAACTAATTATCTCTGATTTAACAAGGAATCAGGCAAAGGTAGCTCATTCAGTTTGTAGAAAAACTTACGGATTTCATAAAGAGTTTGACCGTATTTCTGATAGTCAGTTATCAGAATTGACTAAATTACCAAGACAAAAAGTAAACAAAGCAAAAAACGAATTAATTGCTATGAATATTCTAATTAAATCAGGTAATAAGATTGGATTAAATAAAATGATTTCTGAGTGGAAAATTCAAGTGTGTCACCAAAATAGTGACAATTTAAGAAATGTCACCAAAACAGTGACAAAAAGTGTCACCAAAAGCGTGACAGCGTTGTCACCAAAACAGGGACACACAAAAGAAACTATTACAAAAGAAAATAAATATACTCCCCTAACCCCTCACGAGGGGAATGATGAGAAATTAATTTCTAACAATCGAAAAACCAAAATCCCCTATCAGGAAATTCTCCAAGTTTACAACGAGACAGTAGGTGACAGATTACCCAATGCTGAATCACTGAACGACAAACGAAAACGAGCTATTGGTAAATTCTGGAAAGAACTCAAAAATCCTTCGGTTGATGCTGCCAGAAACTATTTTGAAGTATTTGTTGAAACCGCAAACTCCTGGTATTTCGGTGAGAATAATCGAGGCTGGCGAGCAAGTTTTGATTATCTGCTAAGACCTGACACGGTAACAAAAACTAGGGAAGGGGCGTTATGAGTTATCAAGTGGTAATTCAGTCAAGGAGGACAGAGCAAATGACCGAAGTTAAAAATTAGCATTTTTACCTCAGACTTAAAATTTAATCTCAATTTGCTATTCAAACACCCTCTAAAACGCTCTGTAATCCATTCTAAGCCGTTTTCTCGATTTAAGCATAAATTCGCACCACTAAAATTTTATCGTCGCTCAGAATGCGATAAGGCGAGTTTTAGATTTAAGGAATGACCCAATGAGATATAGTATTAATCAAGTACCTAATAACATCGCTGCTGAGCAAAGTGTTATTGGTGGTTTGTTGATAGACCCGATGAGCGACAATGCCTTGAAGGTGTTTTCACTGCTAAGCCCTGATGATTTTTATGCAACACACCACCGATTGATTTATGCAGAAATGAGCGCGATGAGCCGGAAACGTCAGGCAATTGATATTATCACAGTGGATGAAGCGTTGTCTAAATCAGGGATGGCGCAAAAAGTGGGTGGATTTGCCTATCTTGCTGAGATAGCCAAAAATATCCCGAGTGCCGCAAACATCGTCAGTTACGCAAAAAGTATCAAAGAGTGTGCGGCAGGGCGTTATACCGTTGAAAAAGCCATTGAGATACAAAAACTGTTTATTCAGCCTAATGCTTTAGGATTTACTGATAAAATCGACATGGCGCAACGTCTAATTGATGAAGCGGCAAAGTTTGGCAAGATTGGAAATAAGGCAGGACTTCGTCGGATTGATGACGTACTGGATGGCGTATTCACAGATATTTGTGACCGTCAGGACAACCCTGAGAAACACTGTGGACTCAAAACAGGCTTTAGGGACTTTGACGACTTACTGAAACCTAAGCAAATCGTTAATGGCTCGTTGTTCGTGGTTGGCGCACGCCCAAAGATGGGTAAAACCACAGTGCTGACTGAAATGGCGAAAAACGTTTCCAATCAAGGGAAAACTGTATTGTTATTTAGTATGGAAATGACTGATTGTCAGTTAGCCGAGCGAACATTAAGCCAACAATCTAATCTTAATTCAAATCGGTTTTATGGGAAGCTGGAAGAGCATGAATGGGATGAGTTATGTAATGCGATTGGCCGACTCAAACAGTGCCCAAATATCTGGATTGATGATACGCCCGCCATGACTTTGCATCACATACAATCAGAATGTCGAAAAATAAAACGTAAAACAGGGGATATTGGGTTTATTGGTGTTGATTATTTAACGCTGATGCAGACTGAGAAAGCGGATAGAAACGATTTAGCCTACGGAAATATCACCAAAGCAACTGTCTTGAACAGTATATTTATGGAGCAACGTTATGATACGACTCATCCCATTCTTGGTTCTTTCTGAGAATCGCATTCAGGATAGTCAGCAGTTTGCGCATACAGGCAACCAGCGCCACTTTTTTGGCTTTTCCTGCTGCAACCAGCCGTGTGTAAAATGCTTTTATCACCGGATTGAAACGAGTTGCAACCAGTGCAGCCATGTACAAAGAGGTTCGAACTCCGGCCCGACCGCCAAAAATGGTTCGTCGGCCACGCATGGTTCCCGAGTCTCTATTAACAGGAGCTACCCCAACCAGTGCACTGATCTCCCTGCGCGAGAGTTTCCCTAACTCAGGGACTTCTGCCAGCAATGTAGCAGCAGTCATCATACCAATGCCTTTGATAGTACTTAGCCGCTCTGCAAGCTCGTTGAAATGATCCGTAATATGCTTATGCATATCCTCGTCAATCCGTTTAAGTTCATTTTCTAGTGCATTGATGATGTTACTGATGCTTTTTCTGTTTTGCGGGTGAGATGGATGCATCCGGTTTCTTTCAGCTACAAGCATTGCAATCAGCTGGCGTCTGCGCACCACCATAGCAGCAAGAATCTGACGCTCTGCATCAGGAATAGCCTGGATAAAACGTGACCGCTCAGGATGGCGGTTAATGACATCAGCCATCTGAGCTAAAACTCTGGCATCTATTCTATCAGTCTTTGCCAGATAGCCCATGGATCGAGCAAAGTCTCTGGCTTGCCTGGGATTGATAACGGCAACATCAAAACCTTCAGCCTGAAGAGCGCATGCAATCGCTGCCTCGAGACCACCTGTAGCTTCCATCAGAATCAAGGCTATGTTGTTCTTTTTCAGTTGATAAATGATGGTATCGAACCCGTCAGGGTTATTGCTGACTCTGAACTGCTCAATGTTATTGGTGCCTGCAATATCCAATGAAGCTTTAGAAACATCAATTCCTACACAAATTGGATTTAGCTGACTCATATTACCCATCCTTGCAAATACGTTATGAATTACGGACAACTGTTCGGGTTTCAGATGAGTGGCTAAGTGTATGCATCATTCGCTTTGCTACGGGCTATAAACCCCAGGGACAATCGGATTACATACACCTTGCCAAATCTAATCGCTATTATTATAACCAAATTTCAAGATACAAGGGTTAAAAGTCTTGGCAAAAGAACTCAATACTGTTGTCGTGTTATTAACACAATTAAACCGAAGTTTAGAACAGCGCACCAACAAAAGACCCATGCCCAGTGACAGCCGCGATACGGGGCAAATTGAGCAGGATTGCGATTATTGGTTAGGGATTCATCGAGAATCGGTTTATGACCCTGACGCAGATAAAACATTAACAGAACTCATATTACGGTTAAATCGACATGGTAAAACAGGCACGGTTTACGTTGACCAGAAAGGACTTAGTATTTCCCCTGTTGACCAGCATGTAGCCACAGCAAAAAGCCAACCTCAAAAAGAACCTAAGCGCTATTCCGATAAGAAATTCTAATCAGGACACCCCCAATGAAATACCAAATCGAAGCAACCATTGTTAAGGATGGCGGTGCGCCCGTGTATTGGTATCGCTTAAGCGACAAAGCACTCTCAGAACAGGATTGCCTGAAAATGTTATCCCAGCCGTCCATGTTCAAAATGCAATTTAGCGAGCTGGATTACTATTGGACTGTTGGCAGTGGCAAAGCTGGAAAGCGTGGCAAATTGCCAACAGTGTTAATAGAAAATTTTACCTGTAATCTGATAAACCCCACCCAATAAAAATCAAATAGGCAAAAATATGAACATTCAAAGCATGGCAAATGGCCGTGAAGGGCTTCTTTGTCCCCAAAGTGATTACATCGATATATTTAACCGCCGAAAAGCGGTGATTTCAGGCAACTGGTCAGTCATTAACGATGGTCTCTGTACATTAACGGATTTGGGACTGAGACACAATGGAAATGGGTTAGTTTGGCTAAACTCTGGGATTTCTGTTCATGAGGCAGATAGTGATATTGGACTGACAGGTCAGGATAAACAATCTTATGATTATCATTCAGAGGTGCGCACAGCTAGTCGATTGAAAAGTAATGATTATTATGGATTTGTGCAGCCCAAAGATATTGATAGTTATGCACTGAATATTATTTGCAAAGTTAGTCAGCAATTCACTGAACGTAAAGAGGGTTCACCTTTGGTTACCTTCGCGTTGTTGATTGACCAACAAGCACGGAAAGAAGCGGTTGATAATTGGATATTATACCGTAATCCTAAGCAAGGCGATAAATACACGATTCTGAATAAACATTACCATCGTGGATTGATAAAAATCTATAAGGCTAAAGACTGGCAAGCTGAACCGCTACGATATATCGGGAATTTAATTCGTAATGACGCGGAATTTAGCAAACTAATGAGGCGACTTGGTTATATCAAAGTACGTACCAGAAAGATAACCGGCAAGCTTAATGATTTTTGGATTTACCGATGTAAAGAAAAAACACTCAAACAGGTGCGCACAAAAGAAATATTTAAAAACAATAAGTTAATACGATTTGTGCAGTATACAAAACAACCAATGAAAGCTTTTAAACACATCCTTGTCGATGGTGAATACTGTTATGTTTACGAAGACCATATCCATTTTTTGACGAAAAAGCGTCAACGGATAGCGGGGAAACAGGTAACCGGTTATACCGCTAAAGGCGTGGAGATGAGAGAGGTTAAGTCATGAATGAAAACCTATAAAATCACGGTTCCTTTTCCCCCTTCTGTCAATCACTACTGGTATCACGCCAAACACAAACACTTCATCACCGAAAAAGGCAAATTATACCGCCAGTGGGTAGTCACTGAAATAATGCGTCAAAAGCTCTGTAAGCGATTATCGCAACGTTTAGGGGTTGAGATAGGGGTGTATCCGCCTGACCGTCGTAAGCGAGATTTAGATAACCTGATGAAAGCACCGATTGATGCGCTCTGTCATGGCGGTTTAATCATTGATGATGCTCAGATAGATGTGTTGCATGTCGAGCGAAAGGAAATCATTAAGGGCGGGAAATTAATTATCACCATTTGGGAAATAGCGTAATCAAGAAACCACCATTAGACATTTAAAGCAGGGCATTGAAACCATGCCCCTATTCATATTTTGCCGGAGGAGAGATGAGTAGGCACGTAAAAGATTTACTCGAAGGATGGGGAAACTGGAGCATGAGCCGCATTGGAACCGAGTACAAAGGTATGTCTTCCATTGCTCCTGTTAAATTCGATGATGACAGACCTTGGTTAAGCGATGAAGAAGGCGAAATTGTTGATAAGGCCGTAGCAGGATTAAAAAAATATGATATCGATGGATATAACATTATTTGCTTACATTACCAGCATCATATCTCATTTAGAGCAATTGCTAAAAATATACACAAGCGCCACCAATATGTCTCTGATTATTGTGAGCGGGCAGAAGCTTACATAGCGGGCACTGTTCACGCACTCTTTAAAGCAACAAATTGACAACACCGTATAGACTATCGTATGCTGACCGTACTGAATACATAAGCGGCAACCCGCACCCGATAGCCATGCGGCTTTTTTATGTCCGTTATACGGCATAATCACATCCGAAGGCCGGGTGGAGAGGCGTAATAAAATACTCGAAAGGGGAATATGCCCGGAGCGTCTTATGTAGCTCAGTTGACACCTGGCTACCAGTTACTAACTGGTAGTCGTAGACTAAATACATAAGGAGGCCGAACATGGCTGCTTTATCAATCTCATTTTCTTTCAAAGAAACCCATAATGTACGCATAAAAATAATTGATGCTGAACCGTGGTTCTGTCTTAAAGATGTTTGTGAAGTTCTAACGATCACAAATTCACGACGTGTAGCTTCTGAAGTACTAGATCAAGATGGGGTACGCAAAACGTACATCACTGATTCTATCGGAAGAGAACAAGAAGCAGCATTTGTGAATGAACCTAATTTGTACCGTGTGATTTTTCGCAGCAATAAACCTGAAGCAAAACAATTTCAAGATTGGCTCTTTAACGAAGTTCTTCCATCTATCCGCAAAACGGGTAAATATGAACACCCTAATCATAAACCAGAAGCAAGAGAATTACTAACCGCAGATGACACCTCACATCTTTCTCGTCTCATCTGGACAATGGCTAACGGATTCAGATTTGAGCGTTCGTGGACGCAAGGTATCTGGTATGCGCTACGTCATGCAACAGGCGTAGAGTCACCTCAACATTTTGAAGTTAATCAGATACCCATCATCGCAAAAGAATGCGAAAAGATTTATAACTTCACTAATGGCGTTAAAGAAGCTATTTATGAGGCAGAGAAACAGGCCGTAAGGCGAGTACTTCGCAAACGTGAGGATGCAGACAAGGTGTTAGCTGAGATGAAGCAATTACTTGAAGAGAGTTATCAGGAACAGACTCTCGTTCTGGCAGATACACTAACACGTTGGCAACAAGCGGAAATACAGCAATTTTTACAGCGCCGTTAAATACTGATCAAATCATCAGTAAAATACTTGACTGGTCGACCGGTCGACCATATAATTGTGGTATATTAGCGCAAAGCTATTGAGTTAGCGCTTAAACATACATTAGAGCCTCGCTTTTTGCGGGGGCTTTTTATTAAAAGTTGAAATAAAATTATTATATTCTGACATCGCACTACTTTTTATAATCTTGTAGGGTACATATAGGTAAATAAGCCAGTAGTGCATAGCCCCATGTGAAAACGTGGGGTTTTTCATTTGTACCACTGTAAAACTGACAGACCGAATAATCTAAATCGGTAAAGCGATTGGCTCCCTATTTAACTCAAAGCAAAGGAACCCTCAACGGTAGGGTATATGCGCATGTCTGAAAAATACTCAACACCCACCGCCTACCTTTGGGGCATTATGACAACCATCTTAGGTTTCTTCACTCTTGAACAATGGGTGGCGGTGATAGGTATTGTCTGCACGATAGGGACATTTTCAATCAACGTGTACTACCGCAAAAAGGAGTACAAACTCAAGGAGCGTCAGTATGAAAATACCCAAAAAAATATGGATGGCAACAGGCGGTAGTGCGTTATTTCTGGCCTCAAGCATGATAACCCATTTCGAAGGATTGAGACTTAAGCCCTATTTTGACGGTGGCGGTATTCTTTCTGTCTGTTATGGACACACAGGAAGCGATATTGAGCGTAACCGGACGTACACCAAAGAATATTGCGACAATTGGCTTGATGACGATTTAAAAGCGGTAAAACGTTACGTTGACCCGTTGATTAAGGTCAATATCAACACGCTCACACAAGCTGCGCTTTACTCATTTGCTTATAACGTGGGTGTGGGGAATTTTGCTAAATCAACGTTACTCAAAAAGCTCAACGCCAATGACCGAAAGAGCGCTTGTGATGAGATGAAGCGATGGGTTTATGTCGATGGTAGAAAGTGGAAAGGGTTAATGACCCGTCGAGAGATAGAGAGCGTAATATGTTATGGCGACCTTACGCATTTGTCGTAGTGATTATTGCAGGATTAATCTTATGGGCGTCTTGGTTGTTAACATCCTTAAACGAAGTCAGGGCATTGAATAAAAAACTCACCGTTGACCTCAATAAACAGGTAGCCATCACGACTAATGCTTTTCAGTCAATGAGGGTAATCAATGATATTGCACGCATCAATAGTGAAACGCGTCGGCGTAAAGTGGTTGACTCTGAGGCAACGCAAGCAGCAATTAAAAGGCATATCGTCAATCAGGATTGAGCCAATATCGTTATCCCTAATGGTGCTGTTGTCGAGTTGCAGCAGCACACGAACCGAATACGTTCAGGCTCTTCACATTCCGATACCCTCTCACCTACTCGCTGACTGCTTGCCGCCAGCCATCACGGGTATGATGACATGGCGTGATAGCCTGATACTCAATGAGCAGTTACTGACAGTGATTGAGCAGTGTAATCTTGACAAACAGGCGATAAGGCGAATTCAAGAGCAGAGAAATGATGGTAGAGAATGAGAAGCAGGTGGAATATTTGCAGCGTTATATCAAGACATGGAGGTAATACGATGTCAGGAGAAATCACCGATAGAATTCTCTACAGTTACTATCTTGAACAGTTGTTTGCAATAATCGCGGGACGCATAGACAGATTTATTTCGGGATTACTGTTCATTTCTGGTTTAGTGATTGTGTTGAATGGAAATCCTTTCTTTTTTGGTATGTCAATTGTTGTCCTTTCCGCCATTCAATCAACTTGCCAATTTGGTAAAAAATCAGGCGCTGCAAAGAAAAAAGCGTTTGATTATCTAAAACTTTATACCCATGAATCTAAATTTGATGATAGTGAATTAAGAAAGCGTCTGTTAGAGCTGGAAAGTACCGATGAAATCATCTGGCCTTGTTTGGAATCGATAGCGCTACTTAAAACACAGATTAGGTTAAATATTGAGCCACAGTTTCAAGAGAAATTACCTTGGTATCAAAAGCTAGTGTATTTGACGTGTAGCTAGATCAGATTATTTACAGCAGTACATAAAAACACCGTGTCAATTCCATTAAAAGGAAAAGCAATATGTTCAAACATGAATTAGGTCAGGTAGTTCAAATTACTATCAGTGGGGAAGAGGGCCGTATCAAAGGGCGGGCTGAATATACAAACATGAGTAACAAGTATTATTTTCATCATCTAACGGCGGATGGCTATGCCTTTGATAGGTGGTTCGATGAGAGTGATTTGTCGCCAGCGAAACCGGTATGACTGAACTGTAGCTATCAAGAAATTGAAGAAAAAGATTTCACGACAAAGCGGGTATTCATTTCCTGTCCTTAATTCAAAGTAACGACTTTTTTCCTCATCAAATAACCATAATGATCTCAATAATTATATTAACTTAGCAGGAGGACGACACCAATGGCGGCATTATCTCCAGAGGTTAAAGCCTTCATCGTGCAGTCGTTAGCCTGTTTCGATAGCCCAACTCAGGTGCTCAAACAGGTGAAACTGGAATATGGATTAACGCTTACCGTACAACAGGTCTCTTCCTATGACCCCACAAAAGCGATTGGAAAAAGCCTTGGTCAAAAATGGGTTGATCTCTTTCACTTTACGAGAGAGCGATTCAAAAAAGAGATTAGTGACATTCCTATTGCCAATAAAGCGTATCGACTGCGTGTGTTAAACCGCATGGCTATTCGAACAGAGTCGATGGATAATTTTTTGCTCACGGCACAAATGATAGAGCAGGCGGCTAAAGAGTGCGGTGATGCGTATACGAATAAACAGAAAATAGAACATTCAGCAACTTCACATAGTCAGGTTGAATTAATCACCCATGACATGACGCCTGAACAGGCGGCAGAAGCCTATAAAAAATTGATGGGGTAAAGAGCTAAAAATCCCTTACTTATTTTCACTAGAAATAATATTTATATAAAAATAATACATTAATATCCTGTTTTTTATTTTTTATGTACGCAGTTATGTGCGATATATTTTTTTGACTCGCCTTTTTTCGGACATTTTTCCATGCCATTACCGTTTCCTTTTGACTTTAAAAAGCCGGATTATGTCCAGGTGTTTGAGTGGCGTGCTGAGCGATTAAAACGTCTCCGTGAGCAGCCGAAAAGTCTTAAACTATTAACCCGATTTTACAATGAAAACCCTGCACAATTTATCATTGACTGGGGTATGACCACAGATCCACGTAACATTGATTATGGACTACCGGTGACTATTCCTTTTTTGCTGTTCCCGAAACAGGAAGCCTGGATTGACTGGATAATGACCCGCTGGCGTGGGCGGGAAAATGGCATTACCGAAAAAAGCCGCGAAATGGGCTTAAGCTGGACGTCCATTGCATTGGCCTGTTCGTTATGTCTCTTCAACAAGGAAATGGTGATTGGCTTTGGCTCGCGCAAAGAAGAGTATGTTGACAGCACGGGTGACCCGAAAGCGCTATTTTGGAAAGCGCGCAAGTTTGTGGAAACGCTACCTCAAGAATTCAGGGGGGGATGGGAAGCGAAAAAGCATGCGCCTTATATGCGGGTCAATTTCCCAAACACTGGCGCCATTATCAAAGGTGAAGCAGGGGATAATATCGGACGGGGCGACCGCACAACACTCTATTTTGTCGATGAAGCCGCTTTTTTACCGCGTCCGTTACTGATTGATGCCGCCTTATCGCAAACGACTCGCTGTCGCATTGATTTAAGCTCGGTTAACGGTATGAATAATCCGTTTGCCCAAAAACGTCATAGCGGACGCATTCCGGTATTCACCTTTCACTGGCGCAGTGACCCCCGTAAAGATGAGCATTGGTACGAAAAAGAGTGCCAGAAAATTGATAATCCGGTCATTGTGGCGCAAGAACTGGATTTGAATTATCAGGCGTCGGTTGAAGGTGTCTTAATTCCGGCAGAGTGGGTACAGGCGGCGATTGATGCCCACACGAAACTTGGCATTACCCCAACCGGTATCCGCCTGGGCGCCTTTGATGTGGCGGATGAGGGCAGAGACAAGAACGCTTTTTCTTGGCGTCACGGCTTCTTGCTTGAAGGCATTGAGGAATGGTCGGGAAAAGGCAGTGATATTTTTGGCAGCGTTGAGCAGGTGTTCAATTTAGCCGATAAATATCAGCTTGAAAGTTTTCGCTTTGATGAAGATGGATTAGGGGCAGGTGTACGAGGCGATGCACGTATTATCAATGACCAGCGCAGACAAAGAAGAGCCGTACGTATTGACGCAGTGCCGTTTCGCGGTAGCGCTGGTGTATTTGACCCAGACAAAGAGGCGGTTGCTGGTTTTGACGGACAGAATGCGCGATTGAACAAGGATTTTTTCGCCAATGCCAAGGCACAAAGTTGGTGGCATTTACGCAAACGCTTTCAAAATGTCTATCGTGCGGTGGTGGAAAAACAACCCTTCAAACCGGATGAACTGATTGCCATTAATGGCGCAATGCGACTCAAAGACAAACTCATCGTTGAGCTATCGCAGCCAACCTATTCTATTAACACCGTGGGGAAAATCGTCATAGATAAACAACCCGATGGGACAAAGTCCCCCAATCTAGCCGATTCGGTGATGATTAACTTTGCCCCAATGAACACGTCACTTGAAATTTGGTCACTACTGGGCAGGAGCGCATGACAAAAAAGAAAAAATCACACTCTCAAAAAACCGTTGACGGGTATGAGAATTTTACCGCCCGAGTCGGGATGCAAACTCCCAATCAACATGCGGATTCCACTTATCGCCCTGATTGGACAAGTCGAAACAGGTTATTGCTTGAATATGCTTATCGTTCATCGTGGATCATTGGTGCGGCGGTCGATACCGTCGCCGATGATATGACCCGAAAAGGCGTGCGGATCACCTCACAAATGGAGTCGACCGATAAAGGTGCAATCGAATCCTTGTTTGACGAATTGGAAATCTGGGAAAGCCTGAATAACGCCATTAAGTGGTCACGGCTCTACGGCGGCGCATTAGGGCTTATTATGATAGAAGGGCAAGCGCCTTCTACCCCCTTACGTGTTGAGACGATAGGTCAGGGTAAATTCAAAGGCATTTTACCGCTTGACCGTTGGCAGGTTAACCCCGATTTGAATCGGCGTATCAAAACATTGAGCAAGGACTTAGGTAGACCAGAATTCTACGACATTGTGACCGTTGAGAACGGGATACCCGCCTGGCGAGTGCATTATAGCCGATTAATTCGATTTGATGGCGTCACCCTCCCTTATCAGCAAGCTAAAACGGAGAATGAGTGGGGTATGTCAGTCATTGAACGTATTTTTGACCGGTTAACTGCCTTTGATAGCACCACAACGGGTATTGCGCAACTGGTCTATAAAGCACATTTACGAACCTTTAAAGTCAATAAGCTCCGTGAAATTATTGGCTTTGGCGGTGAAGAATACCAAGCATTGATGAAGCACATGAATATGATACGCCAGTACCAAAGTAACGAAGGCATGACGCTGATGGACGCTGACGATACCTTTGAAACGCATAGCTATTCCTTTTCAGGATTGGATAACGTGCTGGCGCGGTTTGCTGAACAAATCAGTGGGGCAACCGGTATTCCTTTAGTCCGATTGTTTGGTCAATCGCCATCAGGATTTAATACCGGCGATGCGGATTTAGCCAATTACTACGATAATATCGCGACACAACAAGCAAGGCGCCTAAAACAACCGTTACGAAAGTTATTTGAGATAGCGCATCAATCGACATTAGGTAAACCGTTGCCCGATGATTTTGCGTTTGCCTTTAACCCGCTGTGGCAAATGTCAGACATGGATAAGTCTGCCGTTGCGGTTAACATGATTAATGCGCTCAATGCCGCGCAGGATGGCGGCATGCTGTCAATGAAAGCGGCAATGTCGTCGCTACGGGATTTGTCCGATATTATTAGTATTGGCAGTACCATCACCGATGAGGACATAGCGAATGCGGAAGAAGAAGTACCGCCAAGGCTCAGTGCTGTCCACGCACCAACGGTCAAAACGGGCGGAAACCCAATATCGAACGAGCCTTATTCAAGTTGCCCGTGAAATCGGCGCTATCATCAATCAGCGTTACGATGGTTCTAATGATTCTGTGTTGGAAATCCAGCAAGCGTTATCGGATTACAGCGCACTCATCGATAGCTGGGCAAAGCGGATAGCGACAAAGTTTGTCGAAACCGTATCACAAGATAATGCGAAGTTGTGGCAGCAACATAGCCATGAAATGCGCAGAGAACTCAAGCAATTGATTGCTCAAGCGCCAGTAGGTCATGTGATGCAATCACTTGTTCATGAGCAAATCAAGTATATCAAATCCTTACCGATTGAGGCCGCTGACAGGGTTTATGACATCCAAAACCGGGCGATTGAGGCGGTTGCGAACGGTGAGCGCCCTGAACATTTTATCGCAATGATAGCGGATTCCGGCAAAGTGACGGCATCGCGGGCAAAGATACTAGCCCGAACCGAATTAGGCAAAGCAACGCAAGCCTTAACTCAAGCGAGAGCATTGGCAATTGGCTCAACCGGCTATATTTGGCGGACCGCCCATGATGGTGATGTAAGGCCATCACACAAACAACTGGAAGGTCAATTTATCGATTGGCACAACCCACCCACCTTGGATGGGTTGACAGGGCACGCGGGTGCATTACCTAATTGCCGTTGCTATTGTGAAGTCTCTTTTTCTGACAGATAACATCATGAAATATTTTTTTAAAACCCGTCTGGGTAACACCCGTTATCAGATGGCGGACGGCTCGCTACTGTGTAAAAACGTTCCGATTGCCCGAACAGGCACGCAAGTTTATTCCGCCTTGGATTTGCCGAATCTGACGCCTGACAATCGTGGCCAAATTCTCGTTGAAAGAAGTGAAGATGAAGTTTTTCGTCCTGAAACGCTGGCCTCGTTTGAAGGTATGAGTGTCACGCTGCTGCATCCCGAAGATGGGGAAGGCAATGTCATTTTTGTTGACACCGACAATTGGCGCGATTTAGCGCAAGGGCATTTACAAAACGTCAGACGGGGAGAAGGGGAACAGGCGGATTTGATAATCGCGGATTTAATTATCAAAGATGCGCTCGCAATCGAGGAAATTAATCACGGCAACGACGAAGTCTCGTGTGGCTATGACGCGCAATACGAACAGATTGCGCCTGGCATCGCACGTCAGTATGAAATCGTTGGCAATCATGTCGCTCTGGTCCCTAAAGGCAGAGCGGGAATACGGTGTGCAATTGGAGACAGCATGTCAAACAAAACACAAACCTGGTTCAAACGGCTGCTAAGTGCCCATCGCACGAAAGATGCCGTTGCCATGGAGTCAGCACTAAATAACGCGCCCGAGTCAATTACGGGCGATGAAGGAACAGAGGAACTACCAAAGGCGATTAATATTAATATTAGTCCGCAACATCCGATGCCAGCGGAAAAACCCGAAGTCGAGACCCGTGATGAGGGTGTTAATGATGTCATTCAGGCTATTTTGACCCGATTAGATGCCCTTGAGGGGAAAACCGCTGATAGTGGCGATAAACCGGAGGATAAAACAGCCGGTACGGTTGATGACGAGGAAAAAAACGAAAAGGCAGAAACCATTACCGGCGATGCGGCGTATAAAGCAGAGTTGATTATGCCAGGGATAGCGTTATCCACACCGATAAAACCCACCATCTTTAAACGTCAGGTGTTAGCCAATGCAGACCAAACTATGGTGCGCTCAATTGTGGGCGATGCAGAAATTAACCGATTACCCAAGCGCACGGTGGATATGGCGTTTAATGCGGTGGCAGAACTTTCGAAAAACCGCAATACAGCCAATACCCCCACTATCGATTCAATCCGAAAATCCGGCAATGCGATTGCGGATTTAAACAAGTCAAATGCCGAATTTTGGGCGACACGAGGTAAACAACAATGATGAAACCTTATTTATACCGGATGCCAGTGGGTATCGCCGGTGCAATCTCCCGTTACCGTGATTTAACCACCGAACCGGTGTTACTAAAATCTAAAGACAGTTTTCCGGACTATGGACTAGCAGGTAAATATGACGACGATTATTTTGTGCCGCTTGCTGAAAATGACACGGCAGACGTCATCAAAGGCATTTATATTCGCCCTTATCCAACGACGCAAACGCAGGATTTTATCCGGCAAGTCGGCAAAGAGAAAAATTTTACTGGCGATGCGCTAAAACGCGGATATGTCTTGGTGAATATCGGTGTGGATAGTCAACAGGTTAAAAAAGGCGCCAAGGTCTATGTGCGAGTGGCAGGAGCAACGGATAAAAGCCCACTGGGTTCTATTTTGATTGCCGAAGAAAAAACAGGGTCAGGGGCGTCAGAAAAAATCAATACCGTGATATTGGCGAATGCTGAGTTTACCGGCCACGGTGATGCTGACGGCAACGTTGAAATCTCGTACAAAATTTAAGGAATTAACCCATGTTAACATATGACCAACGCACGTTTGACTCAACCGGTGCTTTTCTTATCGGTGAGCTCGAGCGTTTAGACCAAACGATTAATATGCCTTTGGTGCAATACACCAACAGTCGGGATGTCCAACGCAGGGAAGATGTCTCGATTGCGGATGAAATTTCGAGTTTTACGCGTACGGGTTTTGCGGCGGCAGGCAGTGGCGCCAACCCGAATGGGAAAAACTGGATTGGTACAGATTCGACCGCATTAGCGAGCATCAATATCGATATTCAAAAATACGGCTTCCCTTTGCCGCTTTGGGGAATGGAGTTGGGCTGGACGGTTGTCGAATTACAATCCGCCAGACAAGTAGGTCGCCCCGTGGATGCACAGAAACATGAAGGGATGCGTCTGAAATGGAATATGGATATGGACGAACAGGTTTATATTGGTGATTCCGGTTTAGGTATTAAAGGGTTACTCAATCTTGATAATATCAAGACCAACAATGCCGCCAAATTGTGGAGCCAGTCGACTGCCGATGAGATACGTGACAGTATCAACAAAATCTTAAGCGATGCATGGGCTGCATCGGCTTACTCGATGGTTCCCACCGACTTACTTATACCACCAGAACAATTTGCTCACATATCCAGTGTTATCGTCTCTAGTGCGGGTAACCAGTCATTACTGACGTATCTAAAAACCAACACCATTGCGTATCACCAAAACGGGGTGCCACTCAATATTTATGCGGTGAAATGGTTAAAAGGGCGGGGGGTTAGCAACAAAGATCGCATGATCGCTTATACCAATGATAAACAATATGTTCGCTTCCCAATGGTACCGTTACAGAGTATCCCTATCCAGTATCGAGGATTGTATCAACTGGTGACTTATTATGGTCGTCTTGGTGCGGTTGAAGCGGTTTATCCCGAAACACTTGCCTACTGTGATGGTATCTAAGCCCGTATTGGGGCTTCATTTTTGGAGTTCATTCATGAAAATTCAGGTACATACCCCTTTTACGCTTACCCATGAGTCAGGTGAGCAAACCGATTTTGATGTGGGTATTCATGAGGTAAGTAAAAGCACGGCGGAGCATTGGTTTGCCAAGGCACATAGTATTGTCCTTAATCCCGTAAAAGCGCAAACCAAAGAAACAGTGAATACCAAGAAAAAAGGGAAAGAAGAAATCAACCAGGAACCTAAAAATAAAGAGGGTATCGATCAGTCAACGGAACAAACACCTGCCAACGATCCAACAATTCCGCAATGATTTTCCTCAGTTTAACGATGAGGTTAAATTTCCTGATTCACAAATTCAGCTTCGTTTAAATTTAGCCGACAAATTCCTCAGTGAAAATGTCTCAGGGAGTGATGTCTTTCCTTACTGGGTGGGGTTATTTGTTGCGCATTACCTCACGCTTTATGCCATGGATGAACGATATTTAAAGGCTGGCGGTGTGGGCGGTTCAAGTTCAGGGGTGGCAACCTCTAAGTCAGTGGATAAGGTGAGTGTCAGCTATGACAACAGTATGACACTCAACCCCAACGCCGGATTTTGGAATAACACCCGTTATGGCGCGGAGTTTTACCAATGGTTGCTTATGTTTGGAGCTGGAGGACGGCAATTATGAAAAGTGGTGTCACCTTACGTATCGACAACACGGGTAAATTGTTTGATGCCCTCGTTCAACTTGGTAAAAAAGAGGTACTGGTCGGCATTCCGGCTGAAAATAGCAATCGCGATGACATTCTCTTTAGCAATGCAGTGATTGGTTATCTCAACGAGTTTGGTTCGCCCGTTAAAAACATTCCGGCAAGACCCCATCTAATACCTGGTATTCGTTCAGTTGAAACCAAAACAACCTCTGAACTTAAAATAGCCGCTAAAGCCATTTTGGATTCTCAACCGGATAAAGCAGAGCAAGGATTAAATCGAGCAGGCCAAATCGCCGTTCAAGGGGTGCAGACTGTCATTACCCAAAGCAATTTTACCCCGCTGGCTGACAGTACATTAGCTGCTCGGGCACGACGAGGACGTAAAGGGGCGGCGCAAGAGCTGGAAAATCGAAAAGCCGGTTTACCGCCCGATAACAACAACGCTAAACCGCTGATTGATACGGGAACCTATCGGCGTGCTATCACTTATGTTGTGAGGAAGAAAAATGCCAATGCTTGATGTAACCGATGTGCTTTTTGATCCGGATTTTTGCGATACCTCGCTCACTCACACACGACGGGAAATTTTGATTGATGATGAAGGTATCACCTCGACAAAAGAAAGTACTTACCCTTTTTCAGGCGTAGTGACCGTAGATAGTTCAATTGAGGCGCAAATACGAACATCGGGTCAACTAGTGAGTGGACGAATATTGGTGATCACCACCACCCGATTGATTGCCGGCGAAACGCATCATATTGGCGATATTGTCACCTATCAGGGACGAAAATATCTGGTGAAATCCGTCGATCCTTACACCGCTTATGGTGCGGGATTTGTTCAGGCGCATTGTGAACTGATGCCGTTTGACGGAGGTATGGCTCATGAGCAATAACAGCAGTACGGAGGCAGGTTGGCTAACGCCGTTTGATGATAATGCCCTGTATAATGAAGGCTTAAATCGTCTGTTAAGTCTTTGGGTTTGTGGCGTCTCGGGGTTGCCCGCAAAACACGTTTTACCTCGCTGGCAACGCGATCCGGCACCGTTGCCATCCCCTGATACTAACTGGTGCGCGTTTGGCCTCATCGATATTGAGAGTGAGCCAAATCCCGCCATGGTCAATCAACGTGATGAACTAAGCGAACTTTGGCAGTACGAGACCTTAACGTGTATGGCCTCTTTCTATGGAAAAGACGGCATGTACTATGCCGCCCGTTTTCGTGATGGCCTTATGCTTAGTCAAAATAACGCTGAACTGAATAAATCCAATCTTACTTTAGGTAGTTACAGTCAAATTAATGCTTTTCCTGAGCTTATCAACAATCAGTGGGTGAACCGGTTTGATATAACCGTTCATCTACGTCGCAAAGTGGTGCGTCGCTATCACATCAAATCAGTGACAGATGCCCACGTCACCTTTTTGGGAGACAAATAATGTCAACAGGTTTACCCGTTTCAAGGGTGGTTAAGGTCACGCTTGATATGTCACCGCGCGCGGCAAGTGGCCGTAATTTTGGTTCACTGCTGCTTTTAGGTGACTCACCCGTTATCGATCCGCTTGAGCGATTACGGGCGTATTCCAATATTGAGGAAGTCGCCAATGATTTTGGTACAACCGCACCCGAGTATCAGGCGGCTTCACTCTATTACCAGCAGTCACCCAAACCCGTTGATTTATACGTGGGACGCTGGGTAAAAGCAGCCTCACCCGCATTATTGCGCGGTGGCATTTTGTCCGAAGAAGAGACAAAAATTAACAATTTTAAGGTGATTACCGATGGCGCGATGAATATCAGTGTAAACGGAAGAACGGTTAAGTTAAGTGCCATTGATTTTTCGCAAGAAACCAATTTAAACGGGGTTGCCGCTCGAATTGGTGAAAAAATAAGCACATCTACAATAACGTGGAATAATAACGATAGTCGATTTGTGATGACATCGAATACGGCAGGTAAAATAAGCGCAGTGGGTTTTGCTTCCGCACCGGAATCAGGCACTGACTTATCGGCGTTGTTGAAACTAACCCAAGAGAGCGGCGCAACGCCGGTTTCAGGTATGGACGGTGAAACTATTGTTGATGCGGTGACAACCTTGGCGGATTTTTCCAGCAATTGGTATGGACTGGTGGTAACCGCTGCCCTTTCTACCGATGAAGTCAAAGGTATCGCCAACTTTATTGGCGCGGCCGGCAGTTCCCGCGTTTTTGGTTATACCACCCAAGATACCGCTGTCCTTGATAGCACGAAAGCGGATGATATCGCTTCCCAGTTAAAACAAGCAAAATATCAACGGGTGTTTACCCAATATTCCGCTTCGACGCCCTATGCAGCGGCTTCGGCTTTTGGTCGGGCGTTTTCCGTCAACTTCAACGGCAATAACACCACGATCACACTTAAATTCAAACAGGAGCCTGGTGTTAAAGCGGAGACCTTGACTACGTCTCAGGCGAATACGCTGGCGGCAAAAAACTGCAACGTGTTTGTCAATTACGATAACGACACTGCCATCATCCAGGAAGGTGTGATGGCCAATGGTGATTTTTTCGATGAACGCCACGGCCTGGATTGGTTGCAAAATTTTGTGCAAACCAATTTGTATAATCTGTTGTATACCCGTACCACCAAAGTCTCTCAAACGGAGCAAGGCAGCACGACGCTTTTGACCAATGTTGAGCAATCCCTGGCTCAGGCGGTCACCAATGGACTACTCGCGCCTGGGGTATGGAACGGGGGCGATATAGGTCAATTAGCAAGCGGGGATACACTTACCAAAGGGTATTACGTCTATATTCAACCGCTGGTAGAGCAAGCGCAGTCTGAACGCGAAAAACGCAAGGCGCCACCGATTCAGGTTGCCTGTAAGTTAGCGGGTGCGGTGCATTTCGCGGATATCTTAATCACCATTGTTCGATAAGGAGAGAAAATGGCCACTTATAGTTTTGTGGATGTTTCCGCCACGCTAACCGGCCCCACGGGGGTGATAGATTTGGGCGCTGGCTCGGCGAACTCGGAAGAAGGCATTGTGGTGACAATGACCGAGGCTAAAAACACCATGACCATTGGTGCCGATGGGGAAGGGATGCATACCCGACATGGCGGAAAATCCGGCACAATTACCGTGACACTGATTAAGGCCTCACCGGTTAATAAAAAATTGATGATTGCTTATAACGCGCAAAGCGTGTCATCTACGCTTTGGGGTAATAATGTGATTGTGATCCGTAATCCGGTATCCGGCGATATCATCACCGCCCGTAGTTGCGCTTTTCAAAAAATACCGGATTTGCAAAATGCGAAAGCGCCGGGCACGTTAGCTTGGGTCTTCGACTGCATCAAAATCGATGCGCTATTAGGAGAATTCTAGTGGAAATTGAAATTAACGGTCATGCGTATCGCGCGACAAAACTCAGTGTATTTGACCAACTTAAGGTGACGCGAAAGTTATTGCCGGTGCTATCCGGTTTAACCGGTGAATGGCAAAAATTACAGCAAGGGGAAATGCCAATGGCAGCGGTGCTACCCATTATGGCAAATGCCATTGCGCAAATGAGCGATGAAGATTGTAATGCGATTTTGCACCCTTGTTTAGCCGTGGTTTCACGCAAAAATGCCAAGGCATGGACGCCGATTTTTCGCCAGGGCGAGTTGATGTTTGATGATATTGACTTGAAGACCCTGCTTGAGATTGTGGCGCAGGTGATTGGGGACTCCCTCGGTAATTTTTTTCACGCACCCCAAGGCGACGAGACAGCCAGCCTCCCAGCACAGGATTAACACTGGATTCACTGCCGGATGGTAAGGACTTCTTACGCCTTCCTGTTAAGTATGGCTACATTAAATTCGACAAATTAAAAGATGGCTCAATTGATTTGGCAGATTTAGCTGAAATGAATGAGTGGATAGACATCGAACAGGATAACGAAGCGCGAATTGCGCGTTGGAGGGATCGCCATGACGAATGCTGAAACATTGCGGGACTTTCTCATCAGCCTCGGTTTTAAGGTTGATGACAGTGGCATGCGAAAATTTCAGTCCGTTGTTACAGGGGTGAGTGCTAATGTTATCAAACTGGGGGCGACTGTTGAGGGGGCAGCGCTGGCCGTCGTGGGGTTTACCACGCAAATTGCGGCAGGACTAGATAAGATGTACTGGGCGTCACAGCGTACAGGCGCCAGTGTTAACGGTATAAAAGCATTAGGGTATGCCGCCAGTCTCACCGGCAGTAGCGCAGAAGCGGCAAGCGGTTCACTTGAAAATCTGGCACGATTTTTTAGAAATAGTCCAGGTGCTGAGGGGTTTTTAAATCGCCTTGGGGTGCAAACCCGTGATGCCAAGGGCAATTTGCAGGATATGAGCGCTATTTTTACCCGTGTGGGGAATAAACTGGCCTCTATGCCCTATTACCGCGCCAATCAATACGCTCAAATGCTTGGCATTGATGAAAATACGCTAATGGCAATGCGTAGAGGCATTAATGCCTTTTCTGCGGATTACCAGCGGATGCTCAAACAAACCGGATTTAACGCAGACGTTGCTGCCAAACAGTCAAACCAGTTTATGACCTCGATGAAAGGATTGACGGGGTTATTTGGCATTTTGCGCGATAAGGTTGGGTCAAACTTAGCAGGGGGATTGAGCAGAGAGATAGACAATCTCCGAAAAAGGCTGCTGGATAATTTCCCGAAAATTGAACGGGTGTTAACCAGTATAATCAAAGGTATTATTCGAGCGGGTGAAATGGTGGGTCGGGTTATCTGGCGAGTCAGTGAGGTAATTGGACAGGTTTTTGACTGGTGGCGCAATTTAGACGAAAAATCTAAAAAACTCATCACGACCTTTAGCGGATTGGCAGCGGCTATCTGGGTGCTCAATCGCGCATTCTTTGCCTCGCCCATCGGGATTATCACCGGTCTTATTGCTGCTTTACTGTTACTTTGGGAAGACTACCAGACGTGGAAAGAAGGGGGAAAATCCTTTATCAACTGGTCGAAGTGGGAAGGTGAAATAAACCAAGCAAAAGCGGCATTTAAGTGGTTAGGTGAAAAATTAACAGGATTGGTTGACCTGGTAGGCGGTTGGAAAAATGCGCTTGAGCTAGTGGCGGTGTTTATTGCTGGTCGGTGGTTAACCAAGGTATTGGGGGCTTTTGGTCAAATCAAAAAGTTGCCGATGCCACCGTGGATGGCTGGACTCAGCGCTTACATGCTGTATCTAGACCAAGACAAGAACAATATTAAAGCCAGCGCAAGTTCGTCTTGGGATTACAACACCCGTCAAGCCAAACGCGCGATTGGCGATGGCTTGCGTTTTTTTGGTATTGATAACGGTTGGGCTAATCAAAAGAAAGGCGGAAATATCCGAGATAATATCGCCGATGTCCCGACGGGTAGACCCAAACCCAATGCATCAGGCAGACAACTCCTTGGGTGGTTACAACCGACACTTGGCAAACTGGAGCAGCTTTATCGACTCCCTGAAGGCTTACTTCGCAGTGTGGCCATCACAGAGTCTGGCGGCAATCAGTTTGCGATTTCCCGCGCTGGCGCAAAAGGATTATTCCAGTTAATGGATGGCACCGCCCGTGATCTTGGGCTAAACGGGAATGAGGTATTTGATCCGGTTAAATCAGCGCAAGCGGCCGCGCGTTATCTCGCTCAACTGTTTAAGATGAACGGTGGGGATATTGAAAAGACATTAGCTTCTTACAATTGGGGGATTGGCAATGTGCAAAGGCATGGTATGGCGTTAATGCCACAGGAAACCCGCAATTACATTCCGAAAGTATTAGGCAACATGCCTGGATCTAGCGGAAATTCAGTTGCTCAGGAAACGAATATTTATGTTCAAGGTGCCTTAGATCCCCTCGCTACTGCCAATGAGATTGCAGATAAACAAACGGGCGTTAACGCCAGATTGATTGGACAATTAACCCAGCGAGCCTACTGATGGATATGCTTTCTACGCTTTTTTCTCAACGTTCGCGCAAAATTGGTTTACTGGTGCCGGATGTCATTATCTCAGAAAAACATCACGACACCCTTGAAATCACCGAGCATCCGGTTGAACTCGGCGCGGAAATAGCCGATCACGCTTACAAACGTCCGGCGGAAGTGACGATGGAGGTGGGTTTTTCAAGTGGGGGATCGCTGCTGGATTTTTGGGACACATCAAAATTGGGTATTAGCGTAGGGTTAAGCGCACCGGAAATCTACCAGCAAATTTTAGCGCTTCAAGCCAGCCGTCAACCGTTTGATGTGATAACAGGTAAGCGCAAATACCAGAATATGCTAATTCGGGCAATCGAAGTGACCACCGATAAACACACGGAAACCGTGTTGATGGCGATATTAACCTTACGGGAGCTTAACATCACCCAAACCCAAACGGTTAATATAAAATCTACCGATGCAAAAAATATGCGGGAAGGGAATGCAACGAGTGGCGTGAGTAATACCGGTATGAAAACGCCAAAACCCGTAGATAATCGCAGTCTATTACAGCGAGGAGCCGCATTTTTTAATGGAAATTAACGAAATACCGCTTACCCCCACCAACCAGCAATTTACGATTAAGCTATCCGATACCGTGTGGCAATTTCGCCTTATCTGGCGTGATAGCGCTGGCTGGGTGCTGGATATGCTTACGGTTGATAATCAACCCGTGATACAGGGTGTTCCTCTAGTTGTGGGTGAAAATTTAGTTGCCCAATACTGCCACCTTATCCCCGAAGGGAAACTTGTCTTGCTATCGGATGGGGAAAGCGACATCAACGCGGATACGTTGGGCACAACCGTAAAATTATACTGGATAACCGATTGAGGATTTACGGGATGCTAAATAAAAAAATGAGTGAATCTCTGCCAAAAACACCCCAGGCAAATAAAGTTATTGAACGTCAAAATGCTGCTATGTCTTTCGAAAAAGCGTTGCAGTTAACTCAGCAGAAATATGCACACATTATTAATGCGTTAGCAGATAAATAAGTGAATCTATCGCCATGTCAAAAAACTGGATAAGAAAATGCTCACTGATTGTTTCTGATAAAAAAGGTGAGGGTATTGAGTTATCGGATTTTCGCGCCACCTTCAATATCACGTGGCCAGATACGCGTTATCCTCGCACGGGGGTGTTTAAAGTCTGGAATCTGAAAAAAGAAACCGTCAGTCAAATTCAGGCAAAGGAGTTTGTTAACATTCAGCTCATGGCAGGCTATCAGGATAATACGGGTCTGATATTTACTGGAAAAATCCGCTACACGATTTCAGGTAGAGATAATCCTACTGACACGTTTGTTATTGTTCAGGCGATTGATTCTCATGAGGCATATGACTACGCCACGTTAAATACTACCTTAAGCGCAGGGCATACACAGGCAGAACAACACAATACGTTACTGACAGGGCTTGCCCCTTACGGGATTATTAAAGGGGTAACACCTGAATTTGATAACACCCGCTTTCCAAGGGGTAAAGTGTATTTTGGTATGGTTAGGGACGCCGCTGATAATCTGGCGGGGCAATGCCTTGCCTCGTGGCAATACATTAACGGCCAGCTCGTGATGGTGCCAGAAAATAGGTACGTTCAGGAGGCCATTGTGCTTAATAGTGCAACGGGCTTGATTGGCTTACCGCAACAAACGATTGAGGCGGGGGTGAATGTGCGTTGTTTGATTAACCCAAACATACAAATTAATGGGCTTATTCGTCTTGACCAGGCGTTAGTTTATCGCACGATGTTACCCAACAGTGATATTGCACTGGGATATGGCAAGTTAAGCGAAAACGATGACGGTGGCTTACGGCAAACCCAAGGCGCTGTTTCACAACCGGCCAGTCTTTCCACCGATGGGGATTATATTGTGAAAAACATCACGTATACCGGTGATACGCGCGGCAAGCCGTGGTATATGGACTTGGTGTGTATTGCCAAAGGGTCAAATGACCGAATCGATATTAAGAAGGTGGGATAATGGCAATTTCCGTTTCAGAGCGTATTGGTGACCCGCAACAATTGCTCAAAGTCTTCAATCATGCGATTTCATCACAACTTCGCGTCGCCATGCCAGGCATTATTCAGTCATTCGATGCCAATAAAGTCACTTGTGTTGTACAGCCAGCGATAAAGGGGACATTGACTGATAGCCAAGGGAATGTGCAGTCGGTGAATTTACCGCTACTGGTTGACGTGCCCGTTGTGTTCCCGCGTGGTGGCGGTGTGACAATGACCTTTCCCATCAAAAGCGGTGACGAATGCCTGGTGGTCTTTGCAGACAGGTGCATTGATTTTTGGTGGCAAAATGGCGGAATTCAAGAAGCGATTGACCCCAGACAGCATGATTTATCGGATGCCTTCGCTTTTATCGGTGTGCAATCACAAGCGAAAAAAATAAGCAACATCAATGAGAGTGCCATGCAGTTAAGAAGTGACGATGGCGCAACCTATTTTGAAGTAAACCCGACAACGCAAAAAATGAAAATTGTTGCCCCTGGGGGTATTGAAATCATCACCCCCGAGGCCATTTTCTCAGAGAGAGTGACCATCAAAGGACTATTAAGTTGGCTAGGCGGCATGGTCGGTTCAACGCCCTCCGGTGTGGCCGCAAAAATTACCGGTGCGATTGAATTTTTGGGCACATTGACATCTAATGGCAAACGGATTGATGAAACACATACCCACAAAGGCGTCAAAGCCGGTGGGGAGAGTTCAGGTGAGGTAAATTAAATGAAAGAAAGTGTTAACATTTTTTTTGGCGGTTCTTATTTGCACAAACTAAAAACCGCATGGCGACTTCTGGGCGTGATTTTTTTATTAATTCTTAATGATGAGCCTTCTCTCAAGTTGGAAGACATCAAGGTAGTTGAGAAAAATAAAAAGCAACAGTAAAAGGGTTCTATTGATGCGTTATCGACGAGAAACAAATGGGGGCGATTACAGCTTTGGGCAAGGCGATAACACGTTTTTAACCAACAGCCCTGATGCCGTCGCCCTGGCGATTAAAACCCGTTTGTCCCTCTGGCAGGGACAATGGTTTTTAGACAGCGAAGAAGGTACGCCCTGGTTGCAATCGGTATTAGGTAAGCCTTATTTGGAGGCTTACGGTATGACCATCAAAGAGCGCATACTGGATACACAGGGCGTAACCACGTTAACCGATTTTACTGTCAGCCAAAATCCAACGACCCGAAAACTGAGTATCACCGCAAAAATACAAACCCAATACGGCGAAACTTCCTTTATCCACGAGGCATAATGTTAAATCTTGATACGTTAGGGTTGTCAGCGAAAGTGACTGACGACGGCATCAGTGCGCCGGATTATCAGACCATACTGATGCGATTAACCGATTTTTTTCATGAAGTTTATGGGCAGGATGCGTATTTAACACCGGATAGTAAAGACGGCCAGATGATAGCCATTTACGCGCTCGCCATCCATGATGCCAATAATGCGCTTATCGCCACCTACAACAGTTTTAGCCCAAGCACGAGTAAAGGCGCTGCACTATCAAATAATGTCGCCATTAATGGTATTTCCCGTCATGCATCGGGTTATTCCAATGTGGATGTCGTATTAACGGGTCAAGTGGGTACGGTGATAAAAAATGGTCGTGTACGCGATAAAAACGGCAATATCTGGCGGTTACCTGAAACGGTTACGCTCGATACGCACGGCGAAGCGACGGTGACGGCTGTTTGTCTGGTTGCTGGAAGTGTTACCGCATTAGCTGGTGAAATAACCGAGATAGCCACACCCACGCGAGGCTGGCAAACGGTGAGCAATCCCAAATCCGCAACACAAGGCAGGCCGATTGAAACGGATAATCAGTTACGGGAGCGGCAGCGAAAATCGGTCTCACTCCCTTCACGCACGGTACTGGAAGGTATACAGGGCGCAATTAGCCTGATACACGGGGTAACCAGGCAGCGCGGTTTTGAAAATGATACCAGCAAAACCGATAAAAATGGGATTCCGCCGCATTCTATTGCCATGATTGTGGATGGTGGCGATGTGAACACGATTGCCAACGCAATCGCCCAAAAGAAAACCCCAGGGGCGGGCACGTTTGGCGACACTTCAATTACGGTCAAAGACCGTTACGATATGCCAATTACGATTCGCTTTTCACGCCCCAAGACGGTTGATGTGCATGTTGAAATCGACTTAACCGCATTTTTAGGATTTACCACACTAACAGGCGATAAAATCCGACGTAAAGTTGCAGACTATATCAACCAACAACTCATTGGCGACAATCTGTATCTGACCCGTCTTTATTCACCAGCAAATCTGCCCGCTGATGAAGAAGGGAAAACGTTTGATATCACGGCGCTAAAAATCGGGCGAACAGAGGCGGATGTCAAAGAAGAAAATTTGATTGTGGCTTTTAATGAAGCCGTTAGTTGTCGTGAGAATAACGTCAAACTGGTGGTAACCTCATGAGAGATTACACCGAATACATTACCCCGCAACATCGTCAAGCGGAAAAGTTTACGCAACATATTGAATTAATGACAAAACCTCTAAGCGATATTGCAGCCTTGGCCGCGCAGCTTAATGCGTTTTTCAGTATCGATAATGGAACAGGAAAACAACTGGATGCCGTCGGTGAATGGATAGGACTATCACGATTTGTCAAAACGCCAATAAAAGGTGTCTATTTTTCACTGGATACCGAAAAGGTGGGCTTTGACCAGGGAAGCTGGAAACGACGCTTTGATGCCGACAGTGGCTTTACCGAACTCGATGATGAAACCTACCGCTTTATATTGAGAGCAAAAATACGCGCAAATCACTGGGACGGCACAAGCGAGATGCTCTCAGAAATTTATCAGGGTGTTATTCCTGATGAAACGGTAAAAATCTTTTTTATCGACAATCAGGATATGTCAATGGATGTGTATCTGACCGGTGGCGTCATACCGGAAGTGACAAAAGCGGTTATCAAACAGGGGTATCTCAATATTAAACCCGAAGGGGTAAGACTCAACGCCTATACCGGTTCCGAAGGGGATAACGGTATTTTTGGCTTTGATGTTAACAATCGTTATATCGATGGCTTTGATGTCGGTAGCTGGGCAGTCAGATTATAGGAAATAGTATGGCAAAAAATGAAATTTTACCGTTTGCAATTGCAGATGGGGCTAACGTATTGCCAGCAGAGGAGTATCAGAAACTCCCTGCGCGTAATAACGGATTTAGTGCAGGTGTCGCTCGCTCACAGGAGCTAAACAAGGTCTGGCGTCAGTCATCAATGATTGCGCATGTAATAGCGCAATTTATTGCAGAGACCAATAACAGTGATGTACTTGACGACGGCAACGTTGACAAACTCAAAGCCGGACTCATCAGTGCCTTATCGAAAAATGTGAATAATACCGTACCTGCCGCGACAAAAACAGTAGCAGGGATAACGAAACTCAGTAGTGCGACGAATAGTGACGATGAAACACAGGCCGCAACGCCTAAAGCTGTCAAAATTGCTTATGACTTAGCGAAAACGGTGAGTATTGATGAAATCAATAAAAAATTCGATAAAGCAAGCGTATTACAAACGACGGGTGATGCCACGGATAAAGTGATAAGCCAAAAAGCCTGTGACGAGTTCTATGCCAAGAAAGACTCTTGGGAAAAATTCACCGCGGGTCAAATAAATATAAAGAGCAGCGGTAACTACTCCAGTTTGATCCTTATAAAAGGTAGTGGTGATACTCTGTTGCTCGAAACTTCACCCAATGATGCCTATTTCGTTTACAGGGATGCGGAAGGAAAAAATAAAGGCGTCATCACTATTCCGTCAAATAAAAATGGCACGCTGGCATTAACCTCATCAACAGACACATTCAAAGCTGGAAGATTAAATATTGAATCAGCAACAGGTGATACGATTTTTAATCTGGGCGGCACAAATGGCTCTTCTGGTTCTGAAATTTCTTACGTCAGAAGTTCAAAAAGAACGCAAGTGCATGATATAAATTCGAAAACAACGGTTGTGTTTCCCCAAAAATCCGGTGAACTTGCTTTATCTTCTGATTTTATTAGCAATATCCGCAGAGGTGCTAAAGTTAAATCACCAGACACTAGCGAATGGGGGCCAAATGAATGTCCATCTGGTTGTGTATTAACTCAGGTTGTCCATAAAGGTAATACAGAATGGGGTGTTAATAATTGGTATCGCCCACTCCAAATATTTATCAATGGTAAGTGGAAAACATTAGCAGGGGATGTATAATGCAATTAAATAACTTCAAACGATATGAGCCGGAGAATCCTTCAGATGGGGTTAGGGTTCAATATTTTATATCGGAAGATGGGACTGATTTTTACGAATCATTTAAATTATTTTCAAAGAAGTATAAAATAGGTTTCGACGAAAATAGAATTATTAGAACACTCTCTGAGGATATTTCAGCAATTTATCCTCATGAATTATCAATAGTTGATATTGAAGAATTACCAGATGATTTTAATATTGATGAAAAATGGGTATATATCAATGGTGAAATTGAGCGTTATCAATTAACAAAAAAAGAATTGATTCAACAAGCTGAGCAAAGTAAATATTCCTTAATGAATAACACGAATATGATAATACATCCTCTTCAAGATGCTGTTGATTTAAATATGTCTACTGAAAATGAAAAGTTGCAACTTGGAAAATGGAAAAAATATCGTATACTACTTAATCGAATAGACACATCGGCTGCACCAGATATTGAATGGCCTAAAAAACCCGTGTTATAAAATTATTGTATTTTATGGCTTTGTTGAATAATAGGTAATCATGCTGTTTTTCCATGCCAGTTTTGGTTGAAAATGCTTGTCATATCAGGTGTACAGTTTTTTCATGAGGCGGCTTTGTTGAATAAACAGATTTTATGCTGCCTCTCCAGTGCAACTGCTGATTGTAGCAACGTAAAATCATGCAGTTAGGCTACGTGATAAAACGGTACACCTAGGGTGATAAGAATTTTCCGCCAAAACGAGTATGGCAAAACAGCACAATTCTCTATTATTCAACAAAGCCTCATGAGGCCTAACTGCATGATTTTGCGTTGCTAGGATCCGTCGTTTCACTGGGCTGCCAGCATAAAATCTATTTATTCAACAAAGCCGTATTTTATATGAAACCTGTCGGAAAAGACGGGTTAATTTTGTTATCCTTATTCAGAGATTTCTGCAAACAGTATTGGCTTTTCATTAGCGTTTAGTATTCTGTCATAATCTCTTTCTTTTTTAAGAATATTTTTATCAATTTCATAACCGAGAAGTTCAGATAAAATATACTTATTCATCAACCCACTCAGATATCCATCTTTATTACGAAAAGATTCGATAAACCGACAATCGTAGATAGGATTAGTAGATTTATACATAAAAGGAATTAAATATTGTTCTTTGCCTTTTAATGATCCATGACCAACATTTACTTTCTCGCCGTGATCAGATGTATAAATTAAATTAAAATCAATTTTCTTTTCGTTAATGACATTAAATATATCATTAACAACTCTGTCAGTATAATGGATGGTCAAATCATATTTTTCCGCGTTTGGTAGTGCTTTTTTGTCTACTTCATCATAGTTATCGTATGGCATGTGATTACCAAACAGATGAATAATGATAAATCGCTTTGGAGCACTGTCCGATAGCACTTTTGCTAAAATGTTAGGCAATTGATTATCTTTATAATTAGTCAACTTTACATAGTCGCTTTTTCCAGCAATAAAACCATATTTGGAGCTATAAATACCTTGTAGTTCTTGAGACCCCAACCAATAAGTTTTATATCCATTAGCGCTGGCCATTTCGACAATAGACTTATTTTCTGACAAGTTTTTAGCACTTTCTGGCGTATTGAATGCTAAAGTCATAGGAATTGAATCTCTAGTTACTGGAGCGCTAGAATGTGCGTTATTAACTATACAACTATTCTCTGTAGAAAAGATTTTTTGCATATGTGGAGTTGTATTTAAATGATAACCGTACGCGCTGTAACGTGAAAATAAAGAAGACTCACCCATGATTAATATTATATTTTTATTATTATTTTCTCTTTTCGAAAGAATGGAAGAATTAAATTTCTCAATTTCGGCGGTATTTAAATACTTATCATCATTTGCTGATATTATCAAATAAATAATATCACCAAAAACCAAAGGTATTTTATGTTGAAAAAAAACACCAAGTTCTAATTTATCTACTTTAATATGAGAAATTAACCTTTGATCATTTTTTATATCTAAAGCAATCAGGATAATAGAAAGTATTGCAGAGAATAATATCGAATACAAAAATAGAGATGTGTTTTTTTCATTTTTCTTGATTTTATCGATGAAATAAAATGAACCAGCAGTGATGATAAATGAAGGTAAAATCAACTTCAAAAATAAAGCACTGATCATAGATAGCGTTTCATGAGTGTTTGTTTCAAGAATTGAACGTAGGACAGCAGTTGTCACATTACCGTTAGAGTATAACGCATATATAATTTTTAAACTAATTAAAAATAAAAGAAATATCCCGATGAGCTTTTTTATTTTGCTATTACTAATAATTAATATAAAGGTTATTAAGAGAATAGTAAAAGTAGATACATGAGGGACTCTAGAATCTTCTTCAAAAACAAAAATATTCAGAAGTATCGATACTAAAAATATTAATAGCAAAATTATATAGTTAAGATTATCTTTTTTCATATATTTCAATTTTTATAATAACAAATTAGCCCCATCCAAGGGGCATCATATTAGCAGCGTTGAAGGAAGTTGTTAACATTAGCTTGTTGCCATTTTTCAAGCGAGTGAGTCATGACGCTATTGTGCTCGTGAGTACTGGCTTCTAGCAGTTGCTGCATTTCACGAAGTACGGTCTCGACATCTTCCTTATGGCGGAGTAGACGACGGATAACTTGTTTTTCAGCATCAAAAATAGCGGATTTGAGCGTATTAGTCATGCCGTAAATCCGTCGACATTCTTCTGCTATTATCGATATTTGATTAACTTCGAAGTGTTGAGGTGATGCGACTCCTGTAGCATGACGGAGAGCATACCAGATACCTTGCGTCCATGCTCTCTCAAATCTGAATCCATTAGCCATGCTCCAGACAAGATGAGCCAAATTGCGTGTATCGTTATCTGTTAAGAGTTCGGGTGCTTCTGGTCTACGCTTAGGCATTGAATATAACTCTGATTCCATGCGATTAAATTCAGCAATGTAAGCCTCTTTAAATTGCGCTGCTTTCTTTCCGGTAAATCCCATCACCAAGAATACGAAGCCATCTTTGGTCATTTCGTAGTACTTTTGTGGTTTCCCATTTTGTAACTCATTGTTTTTATAGCAAAGCGAAAAATTGCGCTCTGTAAATTCAGTGGAACATTCAAGAGCCTTAATCTTTTTTAGAACATCTTTGTGTAATTTACAGAAATAGTCGGCTACGTCTAAAGAAGTGGTAATGGCTTTACCGTTATGAATAATAACATTGGGTGTATTAGAAAATAATGGAAGTGTCATAATGACCTCTCCTATGGTTTATGCCAATTTTACTACCACTAGAGGTGACAATCTCATTGGTGGTAGCCCAAACAGGGTTGTCACAACTGGATAAACCAACCAGCGAACCTTGCGGTTCCCCCGCCTGAGCCACCGTTTATATAGAGGCTTAGCTGTGACCAATAAAAAACACGCTCGCGGCGTGTCTATCGGCGCGGTTTATCCTTCGGGGTGACAATCCCGACATCTGATTTCTCAGATGCAAGTAAACTATAGCGCATGATTTCTTCTTTCGTCAATGGATACTTGAAAACGAAAATGCCAGCTCTAGTGGTTGGCTTAGGTTTCCCTGGTGTTGGAATATATTTTATGATTAATGATGAAGCTAAAAGGGCATGGATTGTTTTATCTGTGAAAGCATTATTATCTCAATCAATAATCCAAAATAGATCGCTTAATGCGATCTAGGCATTCTCAATGTTCTATGCATTCAATTATTTTCTTTTACCTCCATATAGTGCAAATAACACCAAACGAATATGAAATACGGTCAATAATTGATTCAATGAATTTGTTTCAAACTTTGATTTAGCTGCTGCGATATCGCGCTGCACCAATCGATAGTTAACTGAACGTAACACTGAAATCTGCTTTTGCGGAATACCAAAAGCAAAGAGTAATGATGTTTCAAATTCAACAGGGGTTAACTCTGGGAAAAGATTGCGTAATTCTGGATATTGGGAGATATCAACGATTTTCATCATGCGACACCTTCCATTGTATACAGATTAGCATGTTGTATTAATGATTGTGCTTCACAAATGGACACAGGAAAGCTAGACTTTTTCATTAGCCTTACTCCTATTATGGTAGGTTTAGGGTTAGCTGGCTGTTGGGATTCACACTCCTTTCAGTCAGCGATGATTTCTCACTGAGTATGATTATGTTATACTTCCATCAAAAGGAGGTATTGTTATGGGTCAGGTTGCATTTGATACACAAGAATTTGTTGAAACATTAGAAAAAGAAGGATTGCCAAAAAATCAGGCGAAAGCTATATCGATTGCTGTGCGTAAGTCACATGAAGCAGTTGATGTAGCTACTAAAAGAGATCTTGATGATGTTCGTAAAGATTTAACTACCCAAATATCTGATGCCAAAAAAGAAATTGATATCAGATTTGATAAAGTTGATGCTCGCTTCGAGAAAATTGAGTCTCAAATAGCTGATGTTCGTAAAGACTTATTTGCTGAGATGAATTTACGTTTCGAAAGAGTAGACGCTGAAATATCTGATGTTCGCAAGGATATGCACTTAGTTCGCAAAGACCTGCAACTTGAAATGTCTGGCATTCGTGCTGAACAAAAATTAATCCGCTGGATGTTAGGTGCGGGTATTTTAGGTATTCTCTCTCTGGTGGTTAAAGCTTTTCTGATGCCAGCCTTATAAATTATATTATGGGTTATTAGCTCAGTTGGTAGAGCAGTGGACTCTTAATCCATCGGTCGCAGGTTCGAACCCTGCATAGCCCACCAATCATTATTCATTTTCTTATTACCGAAGATATCAGTAAAGTTCTGTTCTTCATCGAGTTAATCATTTTAATTTACCTATCTTACATTCTAATTGTTCTTTCAGATTTCATTATATTTTTCTTGTGTCGTATTTGTGTCGTGATTTAAAAGCAGCTAATGACATAATATTACCTGAAAAGACATATAGTGACACAATCATCAAAGCGAACGCGGATAAATCATTATTTTTCAGTTAGTTATATTATGCTCTACTATCTTCTAAGCCGTAGGTCGTAGGTTCGAGTCCTACAGGGCGCGCCAATAAAATCAAGGAGTTACGTAGTTTTGTCTCCTAAGCATTATTTAAAAGTGCCAGATTAGTGACATCGTTCCCCAACGCCTCATCAATTTTCTTGGCATGCTCAGTCAGGTGGCTAGGTGAAAGGTGTGCGTAGCGACGTACCATTTCGATAGATTCCCAGCCACCCATTTCTTGTAAGGCGGACAACGGTACGCCTGCCTGTACTAACCAGCTTGCCCATGTGTGACGTAGATCATGAAATCTGAAATCTTTTATTCCTGAGCGCTTTAGGCCAGTCTTCCAGGCTGAATTATCATCGACGCGTAATTTCCTGACTTCGGGTGTTTTCCCTCCTCCTGCTTTATGTTTCGCTTTAGTATGAACAAAGACATAACGATTGTGGCGGCCTATCTGGTCTCTCAGAACCTTGCATGCAGTATCATTCAGTGCAACGCCTATCGCTCTTCCTGCTTTGGCATTTTCCGGATGTATCCAGGCAACCTTCCGTTGCATGTCCACTTGTGACCACTCAAGATCGATGATATTTGAGCGGCGTAACCCTGTGGCCAGCGCGAAGATGACGATGTGTCGAAAACTTTCAGGCATACATTTAATCAATGTGGATGCCTCATCTTGCGTTAACCAGCGGATCCGCCGACTAATGGGTTTCCTGACTTTGACCACAGGTGATTTTTCAATCCACTTCCATTCGTCAGCAGCGATCTTCAACAAGCCTCGCATAAAAGAGAGGTGCTTGCTCCGCGTCGCCGCAGATACCGGTTTTTCAACATAATCAGGAATAGGTAGACCTTTACGTAGTGCAGCATCGCGTCTGGCCTCCCATATCTGACGATGTTTACGATTTAGCATTTTTGCTACCGCTTGCATAATATTATTTTCTGTTAGACTGGATAAAGATTTCCCTGAAAAATAAGTGAGGAAAAACGCTATCTTGGTGCGATCATCGTCTAAAGAACGCTTATGCCCTTTTTCATTGATCCAGCGTAAGCAAGCTTCATCAAAAGTATGATCAGGGATTTCTCCTAATTTACTTATCCGCCATGCTTCCGCTTTCAGCTGATCATAGAGTTCCTGCGCTTGCTTTTTGTCTGTCGTGTTAAGGCAGCGTCTAATTCTTTTGCCACCCGGTTCAACGAAGTCACAGTACCAATTGCCATAACGTTGTTTGATTGCCATTTAGATTTCCTCTCTGAATGGCCGTTTTCTACATTCACGGCCTGATTATGTTGCTGATAGTGGATATATTCAAGGCATGCAGACTTCAAAATCTCGAATTGTCCACCACCGTTACATCCAGATTTACTCGCACGAAGTCGTTTATCTTTAATAAGTTTGCGTATAGTTCTGGGCGATTTTTTAAGAAATTGAGCCGCTTCGGGAAGATTGAAAATCTCATCATCCATTCTAAGGATTGTCATAGTGACCTCTGCTAAAATAAAGCCGCAGCGCCGTTTATGGCGGCGAGCGGTTGGGGAAATTGTTAATCGTAGGAATGGGTTTTGTGGTGAAGAATTAATTTCTATCAGAGCAATGAGATTACATCTTTATTTTTCATCAGAGCTTATTTGAGCGTTTCGATTAACTGGAAAATATTTGTAAATGCTGGCTAATGAAACCCCATACAGTAATGCAAGCTGTTTTCTACTATTGCCAGACTCAAGTAACTTTCTAGCCTGCTCTTGCTGTGCAGAAGATAACGAGCAAGGTCTACCTCCGATACGTCCTCTGCTTCTTGCTGCGGCTAAACCAGCCTGAGTACGCTCAACAATCAGTTCTCGCTCCATCTGTGCCAACGCACTCATCACGTGAAAGAAAAAACGACCTGCTGACGAAGAGGTGTCGATAGAATCCGTCAAACTATGAAAATGAATCCCTTTCTCTTCCAGTTCAGAGATTAAGCCGATTAAATGCTTTATGCTGCGTCCCAGTCTATCGAGTTTCCAAACAACTAACGTATCGCCCGTTTTTAAGCAATTGAGCGCGCGTTTTAATCCGGGTCTCTGGTCTGTTTTTCCGCTGATTTTATCCTCAAAAATCTGCTCACAATTTGTACAAATGAGTGATTTTCGCTGTAAATCGGTGTTTTGGTCATTTTTTGACACCCTCATATAGCCTATTTTTGCCATTTTATCCCCTTATCATGCCTCTAAAAGCCTTGTCATTGCTGGTTTTGGGCAAAATTTTAGCTAAATTCCATATTTAATAAAACCTTGGTTTGTTGAAAACCATAAATCTGGCTAAAAATGCCACACCCAATCAGCGTAAAATTAACGGCAAAACGCTGACTCAGGATGTGCATCTAACCGCAACCGATGTTCATGCTGTTACTCCAGAAATATTACGTGTAGAAATCCCTGTCGGCGTTCCTCTTCTTTGGCCTACTGAAACGCCTCCGACAGATTGGCGTATATGCAATGGTGAGAGCTTTGATAAAAAACAATATCCACTTTTAGCGCTGGCTTACCCGTCGGGAAAGCTCCCTGATTTACGCGGCGAATTTATTCGGGGCTGGGATGCAGGACGAAAAGTGGATAACGGACGCAAAATATTAAGCGTACAAGGTGATTCCCTTCAAAATTTCACTGGAAACATAACCGGCATTCAGTTTGTCGGTCAATCACCAACCAGTGGGATTTTCAAAATGGGTAGTCGAACAGGCGGCAGCAGTATTGGTTCTGGAACCAGCGGCGTATTCGCTGTTGATTGCTCAGCCAGTTTTCAATCTGGTTTGAGAACCGCGTCAGAAACAAGGCCGCGAAATGTCGCGTTTAACTACATTGTCAGGGCAGCATAAAGTTTTTATCTTTTCGGAGCTTCCGGTCACGCAATATCCAGCGTTTTGCTGATATCGACACGGTTTAGCAGCACGCGGTATTTTTCATTACCACTCAATCGTTAACCAACCATTGGCACCATCGCTACCGTTACCGCCAGCCGTCCCAGAGATGCGTGTTCCACCGCCACCACCCCCTCCAGCACCATAGCCGTAAGCAGGTCGGGCATGGTGCGCTCCTTGTGACCCGACATGGCCACCTGGGCCACCTCCACCAAAAGCGCAGGATGCGCCGCTAGCCGCTACCATATAAAAAGTGCTCATGGCATTCAAGTTGCCGCCAACAGCCGTCTCGCCATAGGGATAACCGGCACCACCGTAGCCATTTGTTCCTCCTATACCAGGTGGCCCACCATCACCTCCGGGTAACGTGAGTAAATCGCCTAGCGCCGTCAGGCCACCGTTTCCGCCTTTTATTCCTGAATTATTCGACGCTCCTCCTGCACCGCCTTTGCCACCACGACCTATCGTAATGGTTATCTGTTCACCTGGTGTTACTTTCACAGCTTCACGTATAACCGTTTTTCCCGCACCACCGCCACCTCCGCCACCTCCGCCACCTCCGCCACCTCCGCCACCTCCGCCACCTCCGCCAGAGGTATAACCATTCAGATAGCCAAGTCCACCGCCACCACCGCCCCCTGCTCCACAGCCTGAAACATAAACGGTCGTAATGCTTTCTGGAACGGCAAACACACCACCGTTAAAAAAGGTAGAAAAGCGAGGTTCTAACAAACCAAGGTTTTTTAAAAATTGATTCTTGTCTGGGATGTCAGCACCGTTGTCATTTTTTGATAACTTCTGCTCAAGAAGCTGATTGAGTTTTTCAGCAAATTTAGGGTTATTGTCGATGGCTTTTGCCAGTTTATTCAGTGTGTCCAATGTTGAGGGTGCACTGTCGATCACCGCATTCAACCTGTCATTGACAATTTTCACCGCTTTAGGGGTTGCGGCTTCCGTTTCACTGCTGCTCTGATTGGCATTGCTGAGCTTGACAAAACCTTTTTCACTTACGCTCGCATCCGGGTGGTTTCGGGAGCGTGTATGCCCCTTTAACGCCGCTTCCGCCGCTTTTAATTGCTGCTTTAACCAGGCGGTGCGATTCGCCAGTTCACGTGTGGGCCGGTTGGTGATGCCGTCTGGCCCACCCAATACCGGGTCGGAGGTCTCTATCTGGTAGATACCGTCCTCCCAGGCAGCCGTTTCTTTTAAATAACTCATGTCATCGTCCTCCATCGGGCTGGATCCCCTCGTTGGGCGGATTGTTAGTCATAGTGTAGTCTGTTTTTGTCTATTCATTAAGTGTTTTTGCATACCCTTAACTGCTGCCATGATTATAGCGCCCGTGGTAGGTCGTCTGAGCGTTATAACGCAACGGAACCGCCGTATAATCCAGCGCCACCAGTTCGCTGCGCGCCGGCGCAAAGGCCGCGAGCGTCTCGCGTAATCTGGCCGCCTGGTCATTGGTGATAAGCTGGTTGAGGATGACCCGATACAGCGCCCAGTGCGTCTCGCCATCGGGATACGCGGTGGCCTGTTCAGGTTTAAGGGCGGCTCCCCCTTCGGTTATCGTCACCTCCCCCAATCCCAGCGCCCGTATCATGGCGCGAATCGACCAGGGGGTGCCCTTATACCGATGCAGGGTTATCGCCGATTTCAGCATCGCACGGCGCGCATCATCCGATTCTGCCAGATGCCAGCCATTGACCCCGGTTAACGCCTGCTGCTCTGCCAGCCAGGGCAAGACTGACGCCTCGGTCATATCCAGCAGATAAACCAAGAGCGGCGTCAGGTCAATTTGCTGTAACCGTGCCGCCTGTGCCGCCAGCGCCTGAAAATGGCTCTCTGCCGCCAGCGGCGGCGGTAACAGGCTGTTATCGGTCATCGCTGCTCTCCGTGCCCAGGGTCAACTGAATGTCGCTACAATGCGCCCATTGCTGCGCCGACAGTACCGTCGGTTCAAGGGTAGTGAAACTCGTGAGCTGCACCCGGTAAACGCCCGGTACCGAGAGTGCCGCGATAATCTGGCTGGGCACAATATCCCGTCCCAGCTGTTTAGCCTGGCGGGCCACATACTGCTCAGCGGCCTGCCGCGCCTGTTTCAGTACCGGCTCGCCCGGCTGGCTGGCATAACAGGTCAGCTGTGCGGTAATGGTATAGTCAACCTTTTCAGGGGTCAGCACCTGCACTGTATCGTTCAGCGGGCGCACCCGCTCTTCCGAGCACAGGGCCGTCACCAGACTCAGCACCGTCTTGTCCGGCAGCCCGCTGGTCAGCAGCGGATACAGGTTGACCGTGCCGGGTTTCGGGCGGGTCACCGCCACATCACAAATCCCCGGATGGGCACTCATGGCATGAAAACGATAGGCTTCGCGTGAACCGGCGGTACTGAACGACGCCGGAGCCAGACGGATACGGCGGCGCAAATGTTCATCGTCCTCGGCGTCTGAACCGCCCGCGCTCGGTATCGTGTTGGTGACCTGGATATCCCCGTCATCGATGGCGTCCATCAGGGTACTGATTTGCGCCGGTTGCCAGCCATTACCCTGTATCCCTGCCTCGTTGCAGGTGGCACTCACCGTCACCCGGGATGCCGTTGGCGTCAGCCTGACCTCGCTGTCGGTGGTAAATATCAGGCTGTCTGTGGCGCTGAGCCGTGTTCCAGCCGGTATCGCTATCGTCACCGGAGGCGCGACCGCCAGCGAAAATTCCACCGTAGTGCGCGCCGGTTGGGCTGGCAGACGGTAAACGCCGACCAGCTCAGCCAGATAGTCCAGCATTGGCGCACGGGCAAAGGCCACCAGGTTTTGTTCGGCGGCGGATTGAATGGCACTGCGCACCAGGGTTTCCCGGTAGGCGAACAGGTCTATCAATAGCCGCTCAGCCTGCGCCGGCCACAGGATCTTGCCGCTGGCCGCTTCATAGGCCGTGATCATCTCGCGGGTAATGGCCTGCGCATCCGCTGCAACAAAAACCGGCTTCTCGAGGGTTAACGCCATGCCACCTCCGTTTGTGCGTTGACCTGACTGCCCTGCAGTCGCCAGCGCAGCAGGAGATTGACCCGCTCACCCTGCGCAGCCAGCGTGACCTGATGTAATTCGCATCGGGGCTCCCAACGTCTGATGGCCTCCACCGTTTCCCGCACCACATGCGGCAAGGCGCGTTCTACCGGCATATCCAGATAACGATGCAGGTCACTGCCAAAATCCGCTCGATGCGGGTCACTGCCTTTCGGAGTGCCTAAAATCAGTCGCAGGCACTGCTGAATATCCTCGACGCCACTGACCCGTTCACCCGACGCATGCAACGCAGGTTGCCAGTCTGCGCTGCTGAGAACGGTCATTGTGTTCATCATGATAGTTCCTCCTCCCTTGCTTATAACGGCTTGCCGGTAGGCTTACCGTCATGCCCGTTACTGTGTTGGTGATTTTGTAGCGACACCCGACCCGCCTGGATATCACCGCTGGCCTGGAGCGTGCCGTCAATGATGGCGGCCGCGCCACTGCCGCCCGAACCGCTCATGCCGCCCTGGTAAGTCAGTCGCTTTTGCACCGTCAGGTTGCCCGTTGTGACGGTGTCCGGCGCATCCAGCAACAGGGTATGACTTGCCTTCACCGTCGCATTTTGCGTCTGAATTAGCACCGTGGTCTGGGTGGTGAGCGTCAGGGTCTGTATCTCGCCCCCGATAGCCATCGCGTGATTTTTGCGGTCATACTCGACAACGGTTCCGTCGGCAAAATCCACTCGCCGTTTATCGCGGTTTGCCACTGCCGGGCGGTCTACCTCGGAATACACTGCCCCTAACACCACGCCATCATCGCCGTCAGCATCCAGCAGCAGGCTCACCTGCTCACCCACATCGGGTAGCCCGTAATCCTTGTTATGCTGGGTATTACGTTGCAATACTGGCAGCCAGGCGGTGCGCAGATTGTCACAGGTCGGCAGCCGTACCCGTACCCGGACGTTTTGCTCATCAATCTGGCTCACGGTACCGAACATCAATTGCAGTGCTTTCATGGTGGCTTTTCTCCGATTGTCATCTCTTTTTCATTCAGCGGCCCCACACTGCCATCGGCTTTCACCCCCATCACCGGTGGGGTCGCCGACTTATCCGCCTGCGTCGTTTTCCTGTTGGTGCGCGCCATCGGCCCCTGGCCCAGGGTGAGTTCACAGGTGTACCCGCTTTGGCGCGACAGGGCATGGCGGACTTCGGTGATAAGCCACACCCCGGACAGGCGACCAAAATCGGCCAGGCGCACGGTTAACCCGGCTTGATACGCCGTATTGCCCGCCAGCGCTACCGTCGCCACCCGTTGATATTCATTATGCCGGTTCAGCCCCGCACACACCTTGGCAGTCGCTTCTTCCCGGCTCCGTGCCCGGCTGTGCAGTCTTAAGGTATCGGCGCTGGTTGAACGTCCCTGTTTTTGAGGCGCCGTTTCTCGCGCCACGTCGCCTATCGTGCCATCGGCCTTGATACCGACCGTGACCAGTTGTTTGCGCTGGCTGTCCTGGTATTTCACCTTGCCCTGCTGGTAGATACGGTTAAGCGTATCGCGCAGGCTGTAATGACTGACGGCTTGCGGGGTAATGACGTTAACTGGCGAGGCTTCTCGCAATCTGATGCGCTCAGAAAAAATCAGCCTGCTCGGCGTGACTTTAACGATATAGCCGTACTCCTCCGCCAGCCGGCGCAAAAAAGCCAGGTCGGTTTCATGTTGCTGCGTGACCCTGTCAAGGGGCAGCGGCGCAATCAGCCCTTCCAGTGTCAGGTGGTGTTTTTGGGCAATCCGCCGGGCGATGGCCGCCAGGCTGGTCTGCTCAAACGCCCGGTAGCTCCGGGTTCGCAGCGCGGTGGTCACCGAAGCGGATAACCCACGCAGCGACACCGTATCCGGCGGGCCACTAAGCTCTATTTCATCAATCGAAAAGGTGCCACAGGGACGTAATGGCGCGCCGACCCTGCCGAGCGCCAATGAGAGCGTGTCGCCTTTACCCGGATACCAGGCCCCACGCCAGCGCCCGGCGCTGTCTTCCAGTTCGACCGTCAGCTCATCAGACTGGCCACTGAGCTGATCGGTAAAGCGGATCCCGAGCACGTCCGGGGTGATATCGTGCGTGATGTCCTTTTGGCCATAATGCAGGGTCCAGGTCGGGGCCGGTACCGCCTGCTGTCGTTGTGTCATTAACGCAACCATGGCGGTGTCTCCTCAACGCTGTCCTGTGCGTTAATCAACGGGATAGCCAGGGTGATGCCGGCAGGCAACACCGGTGTAATGGGGATATCAGGATTGGCGGCAATGATCCGCACATAGCCCAATGCGTCACCGTAATAGTAGGCGGCCAGCGTATCCCAGCGCTCGCCCTCACGGGTAATATGCTGCCAGACACCTGGCTTATGTTCTTCTTCCTGTTGGCTTGCAAACATCGTCCTGTTCTCCTTTAGCGGCGCGTCACCAGATGGCTCGTCAGACGGCTCAGCAGCGGGGTGACGTCGTTCCAGGTACTGAGGGCACCGCCCACCTGACCGGCCACCGTATCCAGTGCACCGGGCAGTGCCTGGCCGGTACCGGGGGTCAGAGCACTGAGCGTGTTTTTCGCCTGGCTGGCCGTGGTCGCCACCTTGCCCGCCGCTCGGGTCAGCTGACTGGCCGCAGGAAAATGGGCTTCCAGGCCGGCCAACAACGGCTGCGCCTGTATCAACGGGGTGGCCACCTCACCTAAGCTAGTAATGACCCCAGGGAGGCGCGTTAACGCCGCGACCGGATCCGTTTTCATCTGGCGCACCACCCGGATCGCCTGTGAGGCCGTGGCCAGTGCCGACTGCGCCTGACGGGCCAGACCCACCGCCCGCGATAGCGGTGTACCGGTGGCTATTGCCCGGGTTAGCCCGGCGGCTTTTCTGTTCAGTGTCGTGGCCATCGCCGGCGGCTTAAGTGGTTGGCGCAGATCGCCGGTAAATTCACGCAGACTGATATCGACCTCCAGGCATTGGGCGATACCGTCGGCATGCGCCAACACCGTACGACCGGTAAGCGTGGTGATCACAAAATGCCCCAGGTACTCGCCATTGCCGAGCACAAACGCCAGTGCCTGGTGGGCACGACAGGCGGCCTGTAGCCGTTGCCATTGCGCGGTCGGTTGACAGTACTGCTGATGAAACCGCACGCTTAAACTGTATTCATCGCACTTGTCGCCGACCCACTGCAGACCCGGTTTACGGCCAATGCGCGCCTGCTCGGCAAACTCACCGCCAAGGGTGGCTTCCAGCGCGGTAAAGCCGGTCTGTAACTGCACTTCAATCTCACCGAGTATCGCCAGCATCAGTGAAAGGCCCGCCGTTGTTGTTGGTGCATCAGCTGCGCCAGGCGTTTTTCCAGCTCACGCACACTGATAGCCAATGCATCACGCAACGCCGCCGGGGTCGTCTGCGACTGACCGTTCATCACAATCTGCGGCGCAAAGGTGATCTGCATGCCTGAAAAAGCCTTCCCCTGACCGGCAGGGGAGATCGGGGTATCAGGCCAGTGGGGCACACGCGGGGACGGCGGTTGCATCAGCGGCATCAGGCCGCCGACGGCGCGTTCTAACGCGGGCGTGGTGCGGGTAATGCCCAGCACCGCCCCCTGCACAATATTGTCCCCCAATCCGGCGAAAACACGAGAAGGGCTGTGGATCCCCAGCGTTTCCTTAAACCAGCCCGACACACTGTCACCAAAATGGACAATCGTCTCTTTGGCGGCGGTTAAACGACTCTTGATCCCGTTGACCAGACCCTCAATCAGCTGGCGACCCGCATCGGTAAAATGGGCGGGCAGTTCAACATGGAAATAGCTCATCACCCCGGCAAAGGCTTTATAGAACAGACCCACTGGCGACCAGTTAAGGATAAGTGCCCCAACGCCCGCAATACCGCCGGAAAACGCCTGTTTCACCTCGGCCCAACGGGCCTGAAAGAAAGCGCTTATCGGCGTCCAGTAGCGGACAATCAGGTAAGCGCCGGCGGCAATCGCGGTGATAGTCAGGCCGATAGGGGTAAACATCAGTGCCCGCCCCAGCCACAGCAGTGCGTGTCCGGCGAGGCGCAGGCCCGTCACCAGTCCGCCGGCCAACACCTTACCTAATCGTCCCGCACTGCCCGCGAAGCGGCTTAAGCGCCCACCCATGCCAAAGGCGGTGCTGAGTAATAACCAACCGGTACGCAGCCGGGTAAACCCGCCCCACAGCAGGCGTATCGGCGAACCCAGCAGATTGAACGCCAACCTTGTGGCCAACAATCCCCCCTTAAACAACAGGAGCGCGCCCACCGTTTTAGCCATACCACTGACCAGCTGGGGGTGGGTTTTGACCCAGGCATTGGCGGCGTTCACATAAGGGAGTACCGTGGCGGCTAAATTCTCTACCGCTGGTTTTAGTGCATCACCGAGACTCAGCGACAAATCCTGACTGGCAATGCCTAACTTTTTCATCTGTTCAATGGGGGATTCAAGCCGTTTTTTATAGTCACTGCCTAATACATCCTTGTCCGCGGCCGCCAGGGCCTGGGCGCGGATTTGCCGGTACTTGTCCATATTGGCCAGCATCGGACGCACAAAGGCCATCACCTGCATATCGGCAAACAGTTCACCTAAGCCAAAGTTCTGCTGCAGGGCCAGTAACGCTTTATCGCGGGCGGTATCGTCCTGCAGCGCCATCGCTGATTTAAATTGCGCCAGCGCCTCGGGACTCTTTTGCGCCAGATAGGTTTGCAGGGTATTCATCATCCCTTCAATCGGCGAAATCCCGTGCGCTTTTTGCTGCATGAGTGATTTTTCAATATCGATACCGACATCACCAAAACGTTTTTTAGTTTCAGGGGCGTACAGTTTTTCCAGAAAGTTATTGAAATTGTTCGCCGCTTTATCGGTGCTACCGGCACCCATTTTGGCTACCTGCAAGGCAGCGACCATCTCGGCCACCGCCGCTTTACCCTGGGCTATGTTGGCCATTTGTGGTGCCAGCTCCGGCAACCACTTCACCTGGTCAGCGATTTCAAATGACCCAGCCTTACCCCCTTGCGCCATGATGTTCTGTACCACAGCAAAATCTTTCGCGGCAATGCCCAACCACTGCTGGGTGGTCACCGCCGCCTGTGCCCACAGTTCAGCCGACGTCCGGGTGGCGGTTGCACCTCGGGCGATGTGTGGCAGGTAGGCGCGGATATCGTCCAGGCTGTCAATGTTATTGCCAATAAGCGCACGGGTGGCGGCCTGTAAATCATCCTGCGTCTGGTTGTATTGCTGGCTCCAGGCGCGGATATCTTTACCCAGCGCCGCCTGGGTGGCACCGTCGTAACCGGCGGTGATACCCATATCGACCAGATTGTCCTGAAAGGTCATCGACTGCTTGACAGACGGCGCGACCGCGCCCACCGCTGCCGCCGTGGTGGCCCCTAACGCCAGTCCTTGCCCCATCAGGGCCTGTCGTTGTTGCCCGGCAATCTGACTGGCCATCATAGTGTGATGCAAACGGCGATGCTGTTGCTCGAGACGGGAAAGTGTCTGACCCACCCGACCCAGCTCGCTATTAAGGTTACGCGCAGCCTGACCGCCCAACTGACCGTAGCGGGTCATTGCCTGGGTCAGTTGTTGCTGACGAGTCTGCAGACGACGGGTGGTGTCCCCTAACAGATTGAGGCTACGTCGGGAGTCACCCATCGCCGAGCGAAAGGCACTGGCCACCGCCCCCTTAATCACCACCCCAATCGAAAATGTGTTGGCCACCGAGTCACCTGCCTGTGTTACGTCTGATTAACGGTTAAGTACTTGTCCCGCGTTGCCCGTGCTCCTGCCGGATTTGGGCGGCGGCTTCCTGTAAATAGTCCTCAAATTCCACCACGGTCAGCGCATCCAGCTCACTCGGCTGCCAACGGAACCATCTCGCCAACAGGGCCTGCGCCTGACGCAGCGCCTTCGGCGAGTGCATCCAGCCCCGCAAACTGGCGAAAGTGGTCTTGCAACTGCTGATAATCCACCAAATCCATATTGTCGATATCTTCCGGTATCAGGCCGGTCATACGGGCAATCAACAGACTGTCCCAGTCATTGGCGTTTTCACTTAAGCGGCGTACCGCCTTGATGTCACTGACCTTGAGCCGGTTTAAGCTGACCTGGGTTAGCCTTTCACCACTGCCCAGGGCATAAGGGTATTGCAAGGTGTAATGTAAAGACGGTGTCATGAGGGTTATTCCTTACCTGTTACTGTCAAGCGCCCAGATTGGCGCGATAATCGGTGAGCATATCTTCACCGTTGATTTTAAAAATATTGGCGATCACATCCAGCTCCAGCAGCACCTGGCCATCCATCACCTGCTTGATATAGCTGCAGGTAAAACTGCTGCTCATCTCCGGCACCTCATGCTGCTTAAAGCTGCCCAGACTATTTTTGCTGAACATCACCGTCATAAACACCGCGACGGGTAATTCATCCTGGCGACCCTGTGCCGGGTTATAGCGCTGCAGGCTACCGCGACATTGCAGCGGATACGCCTTGAAGGGATTGGCGGTACGCAGCGCCACTTCTTCATACAGGCTGGTCCAGTGAATCTCCCCTTCCAGCTTGTCAAACCCCGCCGGTAACTGAATTTTGCCTATCATCCCCAGCGCCTGATGCTCCTGCTGCACCACGTTGATTTCCGGTAGCTTGATTTCTTTTTCCCGACCTATCAGGCTATTGCCGTCCAGGTAGACGTTGGCATTGGTCATAAAATGCAGTGCATTGCCCGCCATCATCTCCTCCTTATCGTTATCTTATTGACCCTGTGCGTCACGCTCATGTGGAAACCCCACTTTTCAGGAAGGTGAGATAGTCATTAGTGATTTCCGTCTCAAAGGTCAGGTGCTCCATCGGCGGCGGTGGGGTGTATTTGTAATTCAGTTTCAACTGCCCCAGACTGAGCGCATCCTTGGTGTTCTTCGCCGGGTCATACCAGCAGTGAAAACCCAGCAGCGCCCCATCGGCAATCAACCTCCGACCATAGCCATTCACGGATTCGGTCAGCGCATCAATCAGCCCCTGATTAATGGGGCGATCAATATATTGCAGACTGAAATGGCGGATAGATTCATTAATCATATCCCCGGTGCGCCGCACATTTTCAAAATTCTTCAGATGCGTCACGGTCGGCCAGGCCGCGGTGCGATTGCCCCACAGGCGTAATCCGCTACCAAAGCGGTTAAACACCGTGGTAATGCCGTTCTGGTTAAGCAGATTGACCTCGCTATTGGCATCATCAATGCGCGCACTTAACGGGCGCTCAATCCCGACAATGCCCATCAATTCCTGATTGGAAGACGACCACCAGAACCCTTTTTCCCGGTCAATTTTTGCCCGCAGGCCCGCCGCGCGCGCTGAGAGCGGCTCCAGACGATTCTGATTCGTCGCCTTGTCATAGACCTTGACCTGCGGATAACACAGGCGTACCCGGTCAGAGGCGGTATTAAAATTAATGGTGCCTTGTGGCCCGCGTCCGGCTATCGCCTGGGCAAACGTCGTCCCCGCAGGCGCATCAATATAGGCGATGGCTTCACAGGGGTGCGCCAGGGCAATCATGGCGGCAGCCACCGCATTTTGGTGCGAGAAGCCGGGCACAATCAGCAGCTTTGGGCGAAAGCCAAACAGGCTGTCGGCATTTTCCAGTGCTTTCATGCCGGTACGCTGGTCGGCGGCATTGGTGGCACCCAAAACGTCAGCGGCGGTGATTTTTGAGACATCCGGGGTGTTATAGGTCACACTGACGGTGGCCCCCTGGGCAATACCGCCGGTGGTAACACGGGTGACGTTGCCCGTTGCGGCGGCCATGGTATAGTCGGTCGCCACCTGATAGGGGGTCTGCCCATCGACGCTTTTCACCACCATATCGCCCACGGGTAACTGGCTCAGTGTGGCACTGTGGTGCGTGCTATCGAAGGTGACACTTTCTGCGGTTATCGTTTTCTGATGGCTTTTGGGGTCAAACACATTGACCACCAAAACGGTCCCGACACCGTGGTCATAGATAGCGCGCAATGCCTGTGGCAGGGTAAATCCACTTCGCTCATCGCCAAACTGCGCCGCATCCTCTTCCGACAGGCACAGGGTCAGGGTATTGACCGGGCCTTTGGGCGCGGTACCGACCAGGCCAATCACGGACGATTTTCCCGTTTTGACCGGACGGGTCCCGCGTTCAATTTCCAGCGTATCGACGCCGTGATGGTGTTCTCTACTCATGGGGTGACCTCGTTACTTTTGGTGTCTGCTGGTACTTTGCCGCGTTTTCTGGCGGGCATCGCTAACGATGAGCTGACCGGCACTTCGACGGGTTTGGCCTCATCAGGGCGGGGAGCAGCGGTGTCGCCCGATGAGGTGATTGCCGGTGCCAACGGTGCAGCCACGATGGGTTTGACGGGGGTTTCTGCTTCCTGACCCAGAAAGGTTAAATAGCCCTGGGCTTCCAGCCCCAGCACATAATCGTTATCCATCGGCAAGGTCACTTCCTGACCCGGCCAGAACATCACATCCAGGATGCGGCCATCCGGTAAACGTAATGAAGCACCCCCCATCTGTTCGCCGTCATAACGATAACGGGCCGGTTTGCCGGTCGGCTGTTGAGCCTGTTGTGATCGTTGTTCAAAATCAGTCAACGGTTTTGCCGGTTCAACGGGCGGATCGGGATAATCAAAGCCCAGAAAAGTCAGATAGCCCTGCGCTTCCAGCGAGACAATAAACGGATGATCGACCGGCACATCGACCACCTGACCGGGATAAAACATCACATCCTGGGTACGGCCATCAGCCAGACGCAGGGGGGCCCCATTCGGGGATTCACCGTTGTAGCGAAACTTCGCCATAGACCACCTCATTACTTTCTGTCTTCATGAACTCTTCCCGAGTACGCGGTAAGGCGTCGTGCGGGGCGTCCTGCACAAACCAGGTTTCTGTCGCGACCGTCAGCGCGTATTGCCATAAACCCTCCGATTGCCCCAAAAAAACCTCATCAATCAGCCACAGTGGGCGGCGACAGTCCGGCGGCATAAAGCCGCCCACCGCCTGACGCAGGGTATCGAGCAGGGCAATCGCCCCCTCGTTACCGTTAAGCTGGCGCATCACCAAGGTCAGCGTGAAATGCAGCACCCGCGGCTGAAACACCCTACCCACATCCTGAATGTCGCCAAAACGCGAGCGGGCAAAACTGAGCAGCACCGCGCCGAGCGGATGATTGAGATGAAAGCGTTCCGGCTGCTCAGGAAAGAAGGTGACGTCCAGTTGCGGCAACCGCTGTTTCAGCAGGCCCAGGAGGGCGCGCATGATATCGAGCGTCATTCAAAGTCCTCCAGTAAGCCGCCGGGGCCGCTAAAGCGCGCCGGACGGGCGCGGACATGAAAAGCCCCCGGCTCGGGGAGCACCTGACCACTTGCGGCGATACCTAACGTCAATTTTCCGTCACGCAAGGCTTCCAGCATTTTCAGGCTGCCGCGATACACCTCTTTTATCGCCTCGGGCAGTTGGCCTTCGGGACGACGCAGGTACAATCGATGCGTCACCAGATTGACCGCCATATCGCGCAGTACCGTGGGAACGGTCTGCAGCGGCAAGACGTAACGCCCGCGCAGATCAGCATCAATCAGCTCATCGGCATAGCGGATAGCGTCGCTCAGCACCTTGTCGTGAATCACATTGGGCAGGCTACCCATCAGCGCTTCGCCTGAGACATCCTGCGTCAACTGAACCAGCGTATGGTGTGAGAGCAATTGCCCGATATCCTCCAACGTGCAGTAGGCCATCAGATACCTCTGACCATGCGGATAATCTCGCCAGCGGCGGTGGCGGCATCCAGGGCCACGCCCACCGTTGAAGCGGGCAGCCCGCCACCGGTTAATGCGCTTTCTGATACCACCCGGCCTTCACTGTCGGCCTTGAGCAGTTCACCGGCGCTAATCGCGGCACCGGCTTCTACCGCCATGATGCCCAGCACATTAATCGGTACGCTGTCGCCTTTTTTACCGGAGACCTCGGCGACACCGAGTTCCGTCCCGGTGCCCTTAAAGGGTTTTGCCGTGATGCTCACCAGACGATGGACGGTTAACTCCTCCACTGCCACCACGGTCGTGGTGAGTACCACCTGTTGCGTCACCATGTTTTACGCTCCTTTAATGCCACTAATCAGATACCCGGCCTCACTGCCCACCACCGCGACCTTGTAAATATCGGTGTAGCGGATATTGACCACCTTGCCGCCAACACTGTCAAAGCGGTCGGCCAGGGGCATTCCCTGCCGGCGGAAGGTATAGCCAAAGGACGGCCTATGCTCATCCGCGCTATCACTGCCCGCAGAGGCGGGACTGACCACATGCAGCATCAGGTTATCTTTCCACAGGTCGGTGGTGGTTTTACCGTCTTTCGCCAGCTGAACCGGCGCGCCAATCAGCACCTCATCCACCTGGAATAAATCTTTTAACATCTCGGTGGTGATACGTTTGCGTTCATTCCCACCCAGCGCGTCTTGCAGCACCTTATGAAAGCGCAACAGCGCCATCACGCTCGCCCCCATGGTAATGACGTTGGGTCGCAGTCCAATATTGGCCCGCACCACTTCCATTCCGGCTTCAATATCTTTCAGCGGATCGCCTTTTTCTTTATTCCAGGCGGCATCGCCGGTCAGGGCCTTTTTTGCATTGCTGGCATAGACCGAGGTCGATTGCGCCAGCTCCGCCACATACTGCTCACGGCGCAGCAAAATACCGTCGGTGGCGCGTTTAATCGCCTTGATTTCTTCATTGAACATCGATTCCGCCTGTTCGCGGTAATCGACCGGCACCGCTAAATCATGCTCATCGAGCACGATATCGGTAAACGCCTGTTTTTCTCTTAACAGGATATTGCTGTTGGCCCCGACCGCGCGTTTGGTTTCATACAGCGCCAGCCGTCCTTTACCAAAGGTCGGTACCTTAACGCCTTCTTTTTCTACCCTGACGAGAGGAAACAGCTTCTCTCCAATCAGGCTGGCATTGCGGTATTCAGCGGCAATGTGGGTCAGCACCGGGTCGTTGGCCCGTTTGCTTTTTAAATAATCAGACATGGGACTCTCCTGTCAGGCAGCGTTTCACCGCCGCTTCGTAAGGCATGGACTCACGCGCCTTAAGCGCCATCGCCTGTTGATGCAGCGCATCCGGATCGGCGGCCTGCTCAGTAAAGGCAGCGCACCCTTGCGGTGTAGCGCGTCTGCCCGGCACCGCCTGTGGGCGAAAATCAACCAGCGGGGCGGATGAGGTCAGCAGCGATTTAACCGCTTCTACGAGCGGACGGGTGTGACTGCCTTCGGTAAACTCCAGCGGTTTTTCGCTGTGGGTCAACGCATCCAGTAACGCGACAATCACCGGCTGTCCCGCCGGGGCCAGTCGTCCGTCGTTCATCAGCGTTTCGGCAAAGGCCACATTGGCGTCATGAGCGACTTTAGCGGCCTGCGCGGCTTTTTCGGCCTGATGAGCGCTGAGCTGTTGCTTTAACGCCGCGTTCTCAGCTTCCAGCTGTTTTTCGGTTTCGGTTTTTTCCACAGTAAGGCTCTCCGTTGTGGGATAAGGGTTGACAACCCCAGGCTCAGAAAAGGCCAGGGTCTCGGTGGTTAGCGCAGGGGGTTCAGATGGAGTACCCACATAGTGGCTCAGTAACGCCCGTAGCCGAAGTAGCAGCGAGTCGTGGCTGTCATCCCGATCTTCGGTAAATTCCACCACCCCGTCCTCGGTATCTGCAAAAGAGACCGCGCGTAGCCCTTTGACAGCGGGCGGCTGTGCGCCAAGAAAACCGACATGGCGTAAATACAGGGCACCCGGTGCCGGATTATTCGGCGCGTGGGGTAAATAGAACGACGCCGAGATTTTTTTGTAGCGGCCCGCCGTCACCAGTTCAGAAAAAGCCGGATCAACCTGCTGCGGCTCTGCCAACAAATCACGTCCTTGCGCCGACAGCTGTTTGATCCAGCCGTAAGCGGGCGCATCGGTAGTCGGGTGACCGGTCACTATCGGGGCTTCATGTAACGCCGGATCGTAGGCATCCGCACAGGCGCGTAAATCCTGCTCGCTGACGTTCAGTACCTGCCCGTGGCTATCCGTATGCCGACCGCGCGTAAAAATATGCAGGGATTTCATGGCACCTCCATTAACATCATGGCAGCAGTGTATGCCAGGTCGGCGCATTTCCCTTTTAAAGGGCTTTAAAGATTTTCATTTGAATATTTTTGATGACAGAAGAATGCGGCGGCGGCTATCGGGGATAACCGCGTCAGGAAGGGGTTTATAAAGCTTTATAAAGGGCGGAAACGTCCTCGGGTATCGCGTTGTATCCTTTAACCACCCGAGCGCGTCAGGCAGCGCTTAGCGGAGGCTAGCCTGTTGCAAATAATCAAGCACCTCATCGAGCAGCTGGCGTTTGACTTCAGCCTGTAGCTGTCCCCCCTCGGATACCGGCAGGTAAGGGCGCGGGGGCAGCGTCACTGACCCACCCCGCCCCGCTTTCCCGCCCTGTTGATGGATACGTGCATAAACGCGATTCGTGCCGACCCGTGCCTGATGCGCATCATAGTCCGGCGTCACGCTGCGGCGTAAATACCCGTCCTGGGAGAGCGTCATGCCCTGGCGGGCGAGGGCCGCAACCGACGGCTGCCAGCGTGGCCGCCCCTGCGCCTCAAAGTTCAGGTCAGTAGCGGTTTTCAGCGTTTCAGACCAGCGTCGCATCAGCGGGGTCAGGTCGTAAGCGGCGTTCTCCAGGCGCTTTAGCGCCTGTTTCAGGTCGTTATCGGTTATCTCAACCGACAGGAGAGTGGGTTTCATTGAGTGCCCCCGAGTGCTTTGCTAGCGACGGCGTGTAACGGCCCCTGATAGCGGGTTAAGTCCGGTCGATACCCTTCACCGGGGTTATACGACCAGCCGATATCCGGGGAAAACACCGTATGATTGTCAAGTGTCAGCTGGGCCACCGGCTGCATTTCGCCGGTTTTGCGCGAGACGACTTGCAACGACCAGCGCAGACGGTCGCCGGACGTTTCCACCGTGAGTCCTCGCGCTTTGATGTCCCGTTCAGACAGGGCTATCACGCTGCAGCGACAGCGCCAGCCATTGGGCGGGTAGAGTGCACGCCATACCGGGTCATCGGCAGGAAACACCCGGCCATGCAGCGCCAGGTGGCTTTTGCGGGTGCGGTTATCGCGTATTGCCACATACATCCAGTAGGGACGCGCCGCAACATTCTCCCGCATTTCTGCCCAGCGCCCGGCGTTGTACAGGGTAGTGAGATTGGTGCGGTAAATCGTCTCCAGTCGCGGCGGGCTGCCTAATTGCACCGTGACCGGCTGCCCGCTCACGGGGTCGGTGCTATCCTGCTCCCCCCACCATCCCTTGGCCTGCAGTACCGGGGTCAATTCCTGAGCAAACCACTGGCCGGTTTTGCCTTCCGCCAAGGTGGTTTCCAGCGCCTGATAAATGTCCTGCAGAATATCCAGTTGTGTCACCTTGGCCACCGTCGCGCTCTGGGCATGGGCCTGCTGCCAGACATCCTGCCAGTCCCAGGAAAAGGTAAAGCCTTTGGCTTTCAAGTAGGCTATCGCCCGTTTGGGCGGCAGGCTAAACAGTGCCGTCAGTGCGTTATCATTGAATGTCGGCATGTAACCTCCCCCAGACGTTGGCAACAAACATCACCCTGGCCAGGGTTTCCTGTAGCGCCTCTGCCTGCATCTCGGGGTAGAGTGCGGCCAGTTTTCCCCTCAGTTCGCGGGGAGCCACACCGGATTGTACGGCTTGAAATAACGGTGACAGTAGTGGTTGTAGCGTCTTATCTAACGAGCCATCTTTCATCAGGCTGTCTAGGGCACGGTCAAGCTGTGCCTGGGCATCGGATGCGGTCTTGGTGTCGTTCTCGGCAAAGATCAGCGGCGGTGCGGCGGAAGAGGTGGCGTGTGGCGCGCTTTCCATCAGCAAATCGCCCGGTTGCAGGCCATATTCACGCTGATAGTATTGCGCGCTGAAAAAGCCTGCCGTTTGCGCCAGACTCTGGTCACGTTTGGCCTGCACCTCATCAATGGTCTCCTGCTCCCACAGTCGCCAGGTCGGCACCGGCACATCACCAAAGTTCAGTTCAACCAGCCAGCGAATCACCTGATTCACCGCACTCATCACCATCACCGCATCGCCATCGCGGATATCGGCGGCCACTTCCAGCCCGGCCTGGGCCGAGGCGTGATTGGTTTCGGCTTCGGTAGTCTGGTTCTGGCCCAAGAGCGCAATGGTAATTTCACTGCGCGCCATCTCAATCAGGTCTTTATACAGACGGCTCGACGCACCTTTGGTGGCGGGCTCCTTGAATTCAATACTGCTGTCATCCGGGATAACCGCCACCGCATCCTGCACCATCTGCTCGAGGGAGTGCAGCAGCGGGCTGATATGCGCCTGGTCCTGGCTACGCGGATGATACCCCACTACCCAGGGGGTGCCGTATTTTTCACTAAAGCGCATCCAGAACGACCAGCCGGCCTTCTTGAACGTCACCGGCCAGAAGCACAGCGACAGGTCGGCAAAGCCGTAAGGGTTATCAAAGGTGGCGTCTTGCGTGGCCACCACAAATTTGCGCGGCGGTAATAACTCGCCCGCCAGTCCCGACTGCTGGGCCTGAAAGCGCAGGCGATTCTCGGTATCAAAGGTAAACCACTCCGGTGGCTTGCCCACCACATCGGTGACCACCAGATGGCGACCGTCTTTTGCCCAGGTCAGTTCGGCGGGTTGATAGCCAAAAAAGGCCGCCTCCAGCAGCTCCCCAATGAGGCGGTTCATGTCCCACTGTGCCAGCCTCTGTTCAATAAAACGCACCACAGGCGCAGGTGCCTGCCCCGGCTCCAGTCCGCGCTCCAGGCATTTGACCGCCGATTTACGCCGCCGGATACTGCTACCCACCAACGGCTCAGCGCGTAACTGGCGGTAGACGCTAATCGCCTGGCCTCTGGCGCGTAATATCGGGTCGGGATTGGGTAAATGGCCGAACAGTTGACCCAGGCCCGCCGGACTGCGGGCGCGGGTCGCGATGTCACTGAACAACGCTTTTTTATCGACAATCATCAATATCCCTCCAGCAAGGATGAGGCCTGACGTGGGCAACAGGAGTAAGCCCGTACTGGCCCCTGCGGCTGGTCGGCAGCGTTAAGCGCTAAAAACAGCGCCCAGGCACGGTCAGCGTGCCCGGCGGCATCGCTCTCGGCCACAAAACGCGGCGCGCCAGTCGGACTCATCACTTTTTTCAGTTTATGCAAATCGGCCCGTAGCGCCCCGTCTCCTTGCGGCAAACGCAAGCGCCGGTCTTCAAACACCTCTTTACCGCGTGTTGCCAGCGTCAGCTTGTTGCTGGGCGTGAATAACACCCCTTCGACCCGCGTGCTGCCATGACGGCGTTTGGCATCTTCCACCGGCTTTTCGCCGAGACCAGTCTGGTCGATGCAGCACCGCAGTACCCGGTAGTGGGCAAAGACCGCATCGAGCAGCGCATCCTGTTCGGCAAAGGGGGCACGCTTGCGGGTAATGATGTCGCGCGTCCAATACACATCGCCGACCTGTTCAATCACCCATATCACAAACAGGTCATGGCGCAGACCGATATCGACCCCGACAAAACAGGGGCCGCCGTTATACTGCGCCGGTTTGCCGGCCTGTGGGTGCTCTACGCCATCAATCAGGTCATAGGAGAGCCAGGCGGCGGCTTCATCCAGCCAGTGCAGTTCAAATTCCTGCGCCCAGGCATCGTCATCATTGAGCGCCTGTTTGAGGGCGGCCACATCCCGTGGCAGGCCGTCTTTGACCGCCTGGTAAATATCGACCCGATGGCGTGACCAGACGCTGTCCAGCGACGGGTCGGTCATCAGCTCATAAAACTTGTTGCCCTTGCCATTGGGGGTGGAGGTGACGCGTAGCTTGTAGCCGTTTGATATCACCGGAAACAGCGCCGCCCAGATTTTGCGGCTGTCGGCATGAAAGGCAAATTCATCGAGAAACACATTAGCGGCAAAGCCGCGCGCCGTATCCGGGTTGGCGGGGAGTGCAGTAATACGCGAACCGCCGGGCAGCTCCGCCTCCAGCAGGGTGTAACGTTCGCTGCCTGGGCCTTTCACGCTGCCTTCGATTTCACGGATGGCCAGACCGTACGCCTGACAATGCTTTTTGACCCCTTCTTCCATTGCCTCTTTGGCCTGGCGCTCACCGCGCGAGAGAATAACCCAGCGGGTGCGACCGCCACGGGCCTCGGTCTCAAAACAGTCGTCAACCAGCTCTAGCGTGGTGGTAAAGGTTTTGCCGGTCTGGCGGGCAAACTGGCCGATTTTAAAGCGCGCCCGGTCGAGGAGCCAGTGCTGTTGGTAAGGGTAAAGCTTGAGTGCCGCGCTCATTGGATTATCCCGTAAATTTGTTGACGGACACGCTGCACGGTTTCCAGGCTGACGTGGCCGTCGTTGTTTTTGACTTCCTGCTCCAGCTCATCGAGGCGGGCGGCGATTTTCTCGCGCACCTCCGCCTGATAGCGTTTGAGACTCACTGACGAGCGGGTCAGGGTGGCAATGCTTTTACCGACTTTGGCCAGTAGCGAGGCGCGCTCTGCCGGCTCCATCTCTTCATCACTGGCCTCACGCACGTCAATCAGCGCGGTCAGGATATCGGCCTGAATGGTGGCGATAATCGCCTCCGAGCGTTTGTCCTGGTCGTCTTCGGCCCCTTCGGTAATGACGCGTGCCATCTCGGTGGCTTCACGAATGGCGGCAAAGCGGCGTTGTACCTTCTGGCCGTAGCGGGAAATCTGCGCCCGACCGATGCTGTACCCTTTCTCCCGCAGCAACGTCTCCAGCTCGCGGTAGCCACTGAAATTCCGCTCCGTCAGCGCCCGGTCGAGCCATTCACGCACCGAGGAGGGCAATACCTCGATATGACTGCGCGGTGCCATCGTCACTCTCTCCAGTATTTGGCCGGGCGGGCAATGCCGGGGATATCGTCGGTGACGTATTCCACCAGATTCACCCCTTCCGGCATCAGTGTGGCCGTCCATGAGCGTGCGGGCGGTCGGGTCAGGCGTACCAGGCTTAAGCCCTCAAGGAACAGTAACTCTTTTTGCAGCTCCAGCATGGTCATGTCCGGGTAGAGCGAATGGCCCACATCCCACAGCAGCCGGTCATTGGCCGGATAGGGCCTTGCCTTGTTAACCACCTGCAGTAACACCCAGCGCAACCCTTCACCGCGTGCCTGTTCGGTCTCTATCATTCTTATCCTCCTGCCACCTGACGCAGTTGTATGGTTTCCAGCTTCTGGTAAATCGCGTCAAGCCGTGACTCCACCACCTGCTGATAATGAATAAATTCGTCGCGCCGAACGTAACGTTCCGGCACCTCCACTTTGAATTCCAGCACCCCGCGCTCAAGGCGTGAGCCTTTATCGGACGCCTCGCGCATCAAGCGCTCCAGTGACGCAAACCGCTCAGCCTGACGCTTTTCGGTCTCGCGGATAAACCACCGGGCCAGCCCCGCGAGAAAGCCTGCCAGCCCAAACAGGTAGCTCACCAGTACCCAGAAATCGACCTGTAATGTCATGGTGTTAATCCTTCAATATAATCCAGTAATCCATTGACCTGTGCCCGCCAGACCTGGCATTGCTGCCCGTTGTCGGTGATATTAGTGAGGATATCGCGCTGGGTGACCGGACTCGGTCGGTGTCGCTCGCCAGGGGTCTCAGCTGACCGGGTCGGGTTGCCAGTGCCGCCGGCAGCGGCGGCAGGGACTGAACCGTCAACGTCTGACAGCCCGAGAGCGGCGTTGTAGTGTTGCACGAAGCCACGAGTAAATACGCAGGCCACAGCATGAGGCTGGCCTTTTTCATCCTGCCAATGTTGGGTAACATCCTCTATCCGCCTAGTTAAGTGTTGGGTTTTGTCACGAAGCTGTGCAATGCGATTCAGGTAGTGCTGTTCAGCTTGATGCGCTACCTTCACCTGATGAGTAAAACGCCGTTGTAGCGCTTGTAGGGTTTGCGCGGCCTGCTCGGCGCGCTGTTTTTCCTGAACCGCAAACGCTTCGCGCAGCTGATGGAGGGTTGCCTCGCCCCGTTCCGTGGCACGATTGACGCCGTGCGTGTAGCCGTGCCACCAGATGCCCGACAGCAGCGCCATTACCAGCAGCCCACCGAGGCTTTTGATGCTGACTGCACTAAACACAATTTGCCCCTCCCCAGGTCAGGTAACGTGGTGCCAGGGCGTATAAAATACTGCGGGGATAATGGCGATTCTCACGCCAGGCACTCACGCGACGTCCGGCATTGACCCGTTCAATGTGGTGAAACCAGCGCCCACTGTCGTGACCGAGACGTTTGGCCAACTGACGGTCACGCTGCACCCAGCCCAAACCGCCGTTGTAGGCCGAGAGGGTCATCGCCATACGTTCACAGCGATTGACCGCCGATAATCGTTGCCATAGCCAGCGGTCGAAACTCACCAGCGCCCGCAGGCTCCAGCCGGGATTAAGCGGCGCTTTGGCTGCCAGTGCCGGCATTACTTCCCCAATCCATGCCGTGGTCGCGGGCATAAACTGCCCCAACCCCTGCGCCCCGATGGGGTTCGTGATGCCGGGCTGCCAGCTGCTTTCGTGGTGAATTTGAGCGGCAAAATCCGCCACCGGCGCATTAAGGCCCCACACCAGACGGGCGTTACGTATCAGCTCAGTCCGGTACGGCAGTGCGGCTTGTGGGGGACGGGCCGCATCGGCATCAAGCGCGCCACCAAGGAGCACTATCAGCAAAAGGAATAACAGCCATCTGGGGTCGCCCTGCGGACGTTGATAGCGGTTCATGGTCATAACCCCATTGCCACACTCAGGCAGACAGCGGCGGCAAACACCTGATGACAGCCGCCGCGTACCGGATGTCGACCTTGTGCTACCTGCGGGTGGTCATGGTGCAGGTATTGACCGGGTCGGGCTTTGGGGAACAGCGAGCGGTCAAGCCAGTAACCTACGACTGCCGCCAGGGTGATCAAGGCCAGCTTGTAGAGCACCACCGGCAATTGCTGTGGTGAGACCAGGCCAATCACCAGCAGCAGACCGGCGGCGGTGAGGAACCAGCCACCGAGGCGTGGGGTTTTAAAGGGGGGTAACATCAATTTTTTTCGGGTTTTCATGGCGGCCTCCCTGAGAATCAGGCAGACAGTGTGACAAGGTAGTGCGCCAATCGCTTTTAAAGCGGTTTACTAGTGGGAATGGCAGGGCGTGGTTAGATTATCCTCAGCAATTGCCTCGAGCGGGGCAAGGGAAAAAGCGCGACCCACCCGGTGCGTTAACACCGGACAGGCCGTCAACACACAGCACCGACCTGTGAGTCAACCGTGGCGCTTTCCGTCCTCGAGGACAGGAAAGAGTCTACACGAATTTCCATTAGTGAAACAGGCTTACAGACAATGACGCAACATTTTTTACCAATACTGCCCTGGATAGGCGGTAAACGGCGGCTAGCCAAACAGATTTTACCGCGCTTCCCGGCGCACACCTGCTACGTCGAGCCATTTTGTGGCGCAGCGGCGCTCTTCTTTATGAAGTCACCCAGCAAAGCGGAAGTGATTAACGATATCAACGGCGAGCTGGTCAATCTCTATCGGGTGCTGAAACACCATCTGGAAGAGTTTATGCGCCAGTTTAAATGGGCGCTGGTCAGCCGGGCGATGTATCACTGGTTAAACATCACCCCAACCGAAACCTTAACCGATATCCAGCGGGCAGCCCGTTTCTACTACCTGCAAAAACAGGCGTTCGGCGGAAAAGTCGCTGAGCACACCTTTGGCGTGACCACCACCACGGGGCCACGCCTGAATCTGTTACGCATGGAAGAAGAGCTGTCGCTCGCGCATCTGCGATTATCACGCACCACCATTGAACAGCTGGATTGGGCCAGCTGCATCGCTCGCTATGACCGTCCACACACGCTGTTCTACTGCGACCCACCGTACTGGGGGACAGAGGGCTATGGCGTGGATTTTGATCTGGCGCAATATGAAAAACTGGCAGGGATGGGACGAGACCTGGCGGGCATGATGATTATTTCGGTCAATGATATTCCCGAGATGCGGGCAGTGTTTCAGAGCTTTGCGATGGAGAGCGTACCGATACGGTATAATCTGAACAGCAATCAGCCCACACAACGGCGTGAGCTGATTATTACCGTTAAATAACCCTCTCCGCTGCAACGGAGAGGGATGGGTCATGCGCGGCTGCGGGCGGCTTTTTTCTCTGCCATTGCGGTCAAGGTGCGTTTAGCCACTTCGCGGGTTTCGCCGGGAATATGTCGAAAGGCTGTTAGCACTTCCGCTTCTTCCTCATCACGCACCACATCGAGCGCACTGGCTTCATCACTGCGCTCCCCTGTCATCACATAATTGAGATCAACCCCTAACGCCTTCGCCGCGATTAAGTAGCCCGCATCAGGATGTCGTTCGCTTTTTTCGTAGTTGTACTGGGTGAGTTTTTTGACCCCACAGCGTTCGGCGAAGATCTCCTGGCTAAGCCCCAACCGCAGACGCTCGGATTTAAGGCGATCTCCGACGCCTTCGAGTGTCAGCGTCACCCACTGCTGGGCATCAACGGGTGTTTGTTCATCGCTCGCAGCAACCGACGAGGTTTTGCCCGCCAGTTGTTGGCTTAACTGTTGTAACTGCTTCTCTTTTTCGGCGACCAGTTGCTGGCTGCGTTTAAGGGCTGCTTCATCTTTACGTAATGCTGCTCGCAATTCCCGCACCGACATGCGGTCAACCTCATCCAGCGTCAAGCCCGCAATGGTGCCGCCTTCAGCGAGTTCGGCGAGTTCTTCATCATCTTCGGTCATTAACTCAAACAGTTTTGCTTTGCCAAGTAGTGCCAACGTTGGAACTTTTGACTGGATGGCGGGGGATAAGTACTTTAGTGATGCGTTCATCATCCTATATCCAGTGCTTTTAGTTAAACCAAGTTGCTGAGTTAAAATGTTAGTGAATTCTCCATAAGGTTCATTTTCCTTAAGAATCAGCAGTCTTTTTCCCGCTTCCAGCATGGCTTCGGCACTTTGTGCCATATAGAAGCGCGCTTCATGCACAATGCGCTCGCGTTCATAGGGTAGTCCATCCCCAAAACGTGCCATTACCTCCTGTTGGGCGCTGTTTTCTACATTTTTTTCAGAGTATGCAATTGCCCCCCCCCCCCCGGCAATCGTGATATTGTCCGCCGTACTGACAGACAGGCTGGTTGCCACTTTTTTCTTTGCCATGCAGGTCTCCTTTAGGCTGATAACAGCCCGTGGTTTTTAACGGTGATAAGAAATATACAAAAACAAACGAAAAAGACTTTACATCATTTTGCATGTTAATGTATATTTATTTTTAACTTTTTATGACGGAGATAACACCATGTCACTGCAACACCCCGCCGACTTTAAGCGCTGTTTTTATGACCATGTCTATCAGCACTATCCATCCATGAGAGCATGGGCCAAGACAAACGGTTTTAACCACCATCACGTATCCATGCTACTGAGTGGTCGCTGCCAGGGCTGGCGTGGGGAAGCCCGTAAAATCAAACAGGCGATTGAACAAATCATGGGTTCTCCCATGCCATCGGGAAAAAAGCGCCATAAAAAATAACATTCGCCTGTTTCACTGACGGTAACACAATTTCCATTAATGAAAAAGAGGCATCCGATGAAAAACACCTTATTACTGCACCCTTCTTCACGCACACGATGGGCGCTGCGTATTTTAAAAGCCATGAAAGGGCATTACCGCGACGGCCTGTCCAATAAAGCCCTGGCGGCGCTAATCAATGACTCTGCGGCCAATATCAGTCGCACCCTGCCATTTTTAGTGGAAGAAGGGATGGTTGAGCAGCGCATCAATGGGAATTACGGCCTCGGTGAAGAATTGATACAGATTGCTATTGCCTTTTTCGATGAAACCGAACGGGCACAAATCAAGATGGCAGAACGACGTGGGCGCTGCGTAGCCTCACCGTCAAAACTGTAAGAGGAAAAAACAATGGGTAGAAAAGCATTGCCGATGATGGCTGAAATCGCCCCCGAACAACCTTTGGCACCGGATTTAATGAATAATCTTAACGCCTTAGCTGAACATCAGCAGGCCATTATGGAGAAGTACGGCGAGGGCTTGCCCTATGAGCGTGAGCGCATTGTGCATGAAGCGCGCTTCTATATGGCGCAAAGTGCCGAAGCCATGCTGGAGGCGGGAAAAAGACTGCTGATTCTTAAGGAAAATGAACCTTATGGAGAATTCACTAACATTTTAACTCAGCAACTTGGTTTAACTAAAAGCACTGGATATAGGATGATGAACGCATCACTAAAGTACTTATCCCCCGCCATCCAGTCAAAAGTTCCAACGTTGGCACTACTTGGCAAAGCAAAACTGTTTGAGTTAATGACCGAAGATGACGAAGACCTCGCCGAACTCGCTGAAGGCGGCACCATTGCGGGCCTTAACCTCGACGAGGTTGACCGCATGTCGGTGCGGGAACTTAGGGCAAAACTGCGAGAGACAGAAAAGATGCTCGAAGCTAGCCGCGACCGAGTCAGAGAAAAAGAAGAAAAAATCAATAAACTGAGTGACAAGCTGATACTCGATCAACCTCGACCATCAGGGGAAGAAAGCATACGTCAGCTCCGCGAAGAAGTTAGCCTGGTCGGATTTGATGTTAAAGCCATATTAATGGGCCGCTTTCGGGAAGGGCTGGAAAAACTGAGCAGCCACAGTGGCGATATCACGTCCCACGCCGACTATTTAGCGGGCTTGCTTAATGATATTGAGTTTGAAATCAATGTGTTACGCAGTGATTTTGCATTACCCCACCACGCAGTATCAGCGTTGGTACCTGACTGGGCAAAAGCCGATGCGGATGCCGACGATGCCGATTTTCAGTTACCGGAACACCTGCGCGGCACCGGACAGGATAACGGCGAGGAGGCGGTGTTATGAACGCCATCCTGACCGAACGCGTACTGGCAATTGCCCAGGCCGCAGAGAAAGCCGGACATGGCGGCAAAGACGCGGTGTATCAGACAGGCTGTCAGGCACTCGGCATTTCCAAAGCCACGCTGCTGCGAAAAATCAAACAGGTAAGCGCTAAACCACCGCGCAAACAGCGGGTGGATTATGGCACCAGTGCCCTGACGCGTGAGGAAGCCCTGCAAATATCTGGCGTGATGATGGCCTCGCATCGCAAGAACGGCAAGCGCCTTTACAGCCTGGAGCAGGCGGTTAATGACCTGCGGGCGAACAACCTGATTAATGCCGGGTATATTGATAACGAGAACGGCGAGTGGTTCCCCCTGTCGGTGGATGCCATCAGCCGGGCGCTGTACCGTTATCGACTGCACCCCAACCAGTTAGGCGCACCTGCCCCTTGCGTCCAGTTAAAAACCGACCATCCTAATCATGTTTGGCAACTGGATGCGTCGCTGTGTGTGCTCTATTACCTGAAAAATCCCGCCAAAGGTCGCAATACGCGCGATAGCGGCCTGCGCATGATGCGTAAAGCGGAATTTAACCCCAACAAACCCAAAAATCTGGCCCGTATTGTTAATAACCGTGTCTGGTCATTTGAGCTGACCGACCATACCAGTGGCTGGATTTACGCCGAGTACCGCTTCGGCGGCGAAACAACGCAAAACTTTACCGATGTACTGATTAATGCCATGCAAGAACGCGGTGGGGCCGACGTACTGCATGGTGTGCCGCGCATCCTTTATACCGACCCCGGTTGCGCCCTGGTCTCGTCCACCATGCGCAACCTGTGTAAAACTCTTGGTATTCAACTTATCGCCCATAAAGCCGGTAATGCCCGCGCCACCGGCTCAGTGGAAAAGGCGCGCGACATTCTGGAGTGCAATTTTGAATCCGGTTTACGGTTTGTGCAAGTCGATAATATTGATGAACTCAACCGCCTGGTCGGGTTATGGCGTAAAAAGTATAACCGCACCGCACTGCATCGGCGTACCGGCATGACCCGCACCGACTGCTGGTTACGGATCACCCCGCAGCAGTTAATCAAGGCACCACCCGTTGAAATATGCCGTGAACTAGCAGTGAGTCTGCCGGAAAGCCGTAAGGTTAGCGCACATCGGCGCGTATCGTTCAGGGGGAGTGAATACGATGTACGGCAAGTCCCCGGCGTTTGCGTGGGCGACACTGTACAGATAGTCCGTAATCCCTGGCGCGACAGTGAAGCGCAGGTGGTCATGATGAATGAGGACGGCATGGAAGTCTTTTACCGGGTACCCGAAGTGGCGAAAGACGAGTACGGTTTTCCCCTCAACGCACCGACACCCGGCGAATCGTTCAAGGCATTACCCCACACCCCGGCGCAACATCATCTGGCGGAAGTCGAGCAGACCCTGTATGGCACCACCACGCCGGGGGAAACCGCCGTCGCGCAAAAAGCCAATGCCTTACCCTTTGGTGGGCGCTTTAACCCTTACCTTGATAATGAACGCGATACCCCACCCATTTACCTGCCCAAACAGGGCCAGGCTTCCACGGTTTGCGCGCCACGTTTTGAAGAACGTTTAAACCCGGTCGTGGTGGTTCAACAGTTGCGCGCGCGTTTCCAGGCGGCGGGCAAGACCTGGCGCAGTGAATTTTACACCACGCTGACCCAACGCTTCCCGGACGGCATCCCCGCTGACCAGGTCGACGCGCTGGGTGATGAGCTGATGGCCCAGTCCACCGAGGTGGTGGTCAGTCTGGCCAGTCACGGTTAACGGGAGGCCATCATGCTGAAACTCAAAACCCTGTTACAACACCACAACCTGACCCAGGCAGCACTGGCCCGTGCGCTTGACCTTTCCGAGGCGACGCTGGCGCAAATAGTCAATCACCATCAGTGGCCGAAACAGGATACCGACGCACTAAAACACCGCATCCGTGGCTGGCTAAGTGACCAGGGCATCGCGGCGGACGACTGCTTTGACGGGGTCACATCCAGCAGCAAGGAAAAGCACACACCACCTAGCAACGAGGAAGACACCATGTTACTGAAAAAACAGGTATTACTGACTGCCACCAAAAAGCATTTTGGGCTGTTTCGTGCCCCATTTGACGACAACGCGGTACAAGGTCATGAAGATGTGTTTTTAACCCCTGAAAGTCGTTATGTGCGCGAGGGGTTGTACCAGACCGCCAGCTATGGCGGCTTTATCGCGGTTATCGGTGAATCCGGCTCGGGTAAAAGCACGCTGCGACGTGACCTGACTGACCGCATCTATCGGGAAAACGCCCCGGTGGTGGTGATTGAACCCTACGTGCTGGCGATGGAAGACAACGACCATCAGGGCAAAACCCTGAAAGCCGCCAGTCTCGCCGAGGCTATTGTCCATACCCTGGCCCCACTGGAAAAACTCAAACGCTCACCCGAAGCCCGCTTTCGTCAGCTACACCGACTATTAAAAGAGAGCCCCCGCGCCGGGTACAGCCATGTACTGGTGATTGAAGAAGCCCATTGCCTTCCCATCCCGACCTTAAAGCACCTTAAACGCTTCTTTGAGCTGGAAGACGGCTTTAAAAAACTGCTGTCCATCGTCCTGCTGGGACAACCCGAACTGGGCGACAAGTTATCCGAGCGCCTGCTAGCGGTCAGGGAAGTGGTACAGCGGTGCGAAGTGATTGACCTGCCGCCGCTGGATGAACACCTGACCGACTTTCTTGATTTCAAGTTTAAACGCGTCGGCGGCGACACGAGCAAAGTCCTCGGCCCGGATGCGATACCGGCACTACGTCAACGCCTAAGCTGGCTGCGCCCGAAAAAAGACACGCCGGTCAGCCTGCTTTATCCCCTGGCTATCGGCAATCTGGTGACCGCCGCCATGAATCTGGCCGCGCAAAACGCCATTCCGGTTATCGACGCCAATATTATTCACAGTGTGCATTAAAGGAGGCTTTTATGCTGAACCCCGCCGTGACCATTAAAAACCCGTCAGCGATGACCTACCAGGCCATCCAGCAGCAGTTCAGGCAATGCCTGTCGGTGATGGACAACCTCAGCCAGGAAGGTTTTACCGTCAGTCAGTTTACCGTTGATGGCTATAGCCGTCCGACCATTACCCTGCTGCATGACCGACGGTGTGATGCCTTACATAAAAAGGGGCATGCCGTTCGCTATGCCCTGGGTACCGACCATCAGGGTTGCTGGGAAAAATACCAGTTTCTGCAAGATAACTGCCGAATCACCTGGGAGGTACGTTAATCATGAAAACACGCCCTGTCCGTATTACCGCTCGCCAATCGGTTTATTTGGCAAAGACCGTCGATATGCCGGAACAGGACTATGAAACCTATTTATCGATTTGCGAAAACTGCCGTGATTTTAATGAACAGGATTGCTGTCTCGGTGACATTGCGGCCCGATATAGAATTAACGTATTTGAGCATATTCAATACAGTGACGCCCTTGAGGACATTATTTTCGAGCGCGTTTAATTCCCGACGTTGTTAATGAAAAGGTAAAAAAGATGGCAAAGAAAATAACGCGGCTTAAAGCCGTGGCGGCTTCCTGCGCCCCGCAAACCCGTGAGCAGGTGATAAACGATATTAAAAATCTGGGCGATATTCAGCGGGAAATGACCCGACTGGAGACACAGATTAACGATGAAATTGCGCGCTTAACCCATCAACATGCGGCTGATATTGAAGCCATGAAAGCCCGCATCACCCTGTTGCAAAGAGGTATCCAGACCTGGTGCGAGGCCAACAGGGAGGAGCTTACCCAAAACGGCAAAACCAAAACCGCCAACCTGATAACCGGCGAGGTGTCATGGCGTAACCGCCCACCGTCCGTTTCGCTAAAAGGGATGGACGATATCCTGCAGGCGCTGGAAGAAAACGGACAGACCGACTGCATTATTCGCAAAGCACAGCTTGATAAAAATGCCCTGCTAAAAAATCAGGACACTATCCAGCGACTGAATATTCCCGGCATTACGTTTCGCAATCAGCTTCAGGATTTCATTATTACGCCCTTCGAGCAGGAGGTGACCTCATGAGCTATCAGGAAATAAAACCTCTGCGCCGCCAAATTGAAAGGCACATAAACCGCGCCATGCATCACCTGCAGGCAGACCATTCTGCCGCCGCGTATTGTGAATTTCAAAATGCCTTCGAGATATTGGCCGAACTCATCGTCGCCTTAGATAACCTGAGTTCGGGATAAGAAATAAAGAGAAAGTCTTGATATTCAAATAGTTGAATGAGCCTGTTTTGTTAAAATACTCTAACAGTCTGGTTAAAGAGTAGAGCATTGTTAAACAATTATGGAAAATCTTACTGAACTTTATTGCCTGATGGATGATTTTTGCAAAGACTTCGAGCCAAAAATGCATGAATATTTGCTGACTAACGGTACTAAGCGTCGTAGACGGTCTACTCAGCTTTCGTTGGCGGAAATGATGACACTGGTTGTGTTGTTTCATCAACTCCGATTCAGGCAATTCAAGGTATTTTATCTCTATTATGTCCGCTTATATCTCCGGAAGGAATTTCCTAACTTGCCATCCTATTCACGCTGTGTAGAGTTACTTCCGCGTAGTGCCTTAGCGTTAACGGCACTGTTTGAGTCAATTAAGGGAAAATGCACGGGGCTATCGGTTGCCGATTCTACTCCGATAGCGGTGTGTGATAACTTACGGATCCGCAGACATAAAGTCTTCAATGGGATAGCTGAACGGGGAAAAAATTCAACAGGTTGGTTCTTTGGTTTCAAGCTTCATGTAATTATCAATCATTTGGGGGAAATACTCAGTTTTCGACTCACACCAGGAAACACCGATGATCGGAAACCATTGCCTGAGCTGACAAAGGATCTTTCTGGTTGTTTGTACGCAGATAAAGGGTATTTATCGGCTTCACTGAAACAGCAACTCAAAACGATGGGAATTAGCCTTATAACGAATATCAAGAAGAAAATGAAGCCTATTAAACAGACTTGTTTCGACAAAGCCATCTTGCGTCATCGTTCTGTCATTGAAACGGTATTTGATGAGTTAAAAAATCTTTGTCAAATAGAGCATACGCGACATCGCTCTCCGGCTAACTTTGTAGTGAATTTATTAGGCGGACTGGTTGCATATTGTTTAATGCCATCTAAACCAAAGATACCTGTTGCAGGTACGTATCTTCAAGTATAATTGATAATGCTTATCCCGAACTCAGGTTAGATAAGGAAAACACGTTATGACCATTACCTGCATCAGCTGCCATCAGGCAACGCGACGTCTGAATCCTACCCAGGCCGAGATCACCCAACAACCGGAAAGCGGCGAGTGGGGGATTGACCTGTTACTGACCTGTCCACACTGCGGACAGCGGTATAGCGCCTGGGTACTTAATTGGGATGTCGTGCCGCTAAAAGGTATCACGGCAAAGTCGCCATCAACACCACCCCATCATCAAACGCACGAGGTAAATAAACCATGAACCTTGACCTTTGGTTAGTTTTTTTAGGGGGTGCCTTGCTCAGTGCCGTATTACCCGGCGTTGGCGCTATCCTCACCCTTAACCATGCCTTCCAGCGGGGATGGCGCAAGACACTGCCGCTGATTGCCGGTCAGGCGACCGCATTAGCCTTGATGGTGCCCATTGTGGCACTGAGCACGGAAGCGTTGCGCGCTTCAGCGGCCGCCTGGCTGTTGCTGAAAAGCATTAGGGCCACAAATTACTCTCATGACCTTGACGATGGTGATGGTCGATGCGCTGATGATGACGCTCTACGCACTCATTGCCACTCGCTTGCGGCCTTATTTTCAATCGCCCGAAACCCGCAAACAACAAAACCGCCTGTTTGCCGGTTTCTTGGTGTTCATTGCGGTCAGCCTTTGTTTTATTGAACATCCGACCTTAATTCAGTGAAAGAGGATAAATTATCATGTGGATATTAATTTTAGCCCTATACGCCAGTCCCTATGCCGGTAATGCTTTTTCCACGCTGCATACACAGGCGTTTGACACGGCAACCGCCTGTCAACAGGCCGCCAAACAGTTCGCAGAAAAATTTGAAACGGTCAAGGATATGGATGCCAAGGCGATTTGCGTGAAGAAGTCATAGCGGAAAAGTCGCGCTTTATGCATTCAATTGAACAATAAAGATATTCATTTTATAATCCTTCAAAACCCGAAGGATTATTTTTTTATTCATGGCACAAGGAATCCTGACCCCGACCACAACGATAAAGGACGCCTCCGATGACCCGACAAAAATACCTGCAGTTAATCCATATTGCCGCCCACCACCTAAAACTGGATGACACGACTTACCGCCAGATGCTGCACAGGCTAACGGGGAAAACATCAGCAAAAGCCCTGAATATCGGTCAACTGGCGCAAGTGTTAAACGCCCTGAAGACACAAGGCTTTCGTATCCAACCGACTCAACCCACGACGAAAAAGCAGACCGACCGTCCGCAAATCCAGAAAATGCAGGCCCTGTGGCAGGCAATGGCCGATGAGGGCATTGTCCGGGATGCGTCAGCAACAGCCCTGGCCCACTTTGTTAAACGGGAAACCGGCTGTGATTCGCCTTACTGGCTAGATAGCCAACAGGCCAGCCAGGTTATCGAGAAACTCAAGCAGTGGCAAAAACGCGTGGTGAGGGCAACCTCATGCTAGAGAATACCTTTCGCAGTAAAGGGCCGGAGTTACTGGTTGAGCTGGCCGAACACACGGCGCAGACCGTCAGACAGATTATCGACGTTGACCCCGCTGTTGCCAGTCAGATAGGCGATGCCGTCGCCAGCCAAATGATGCGGGTCTGGGGCGGGCAGAATGTCTATTTTCCGATGGGGCTGATGTGGAAAATAAACCAGCGCGACCGGGAGATATTTGCCGATTTCAATGGGCGTAACCACCGTGCCCTGGCACGCAAGTACGAAGTCTCGCTACAGTGGATTTATTCCGTGATAAAACGGGTTAAAAAAGAAGAGCTGGCTCGGATACAAGGTAGTTTGTTTGAGGATAATGCCCCATTAGAGGATTAAGTACAGCCCACTAGCTGTTATTCGTTAGCATCCATAATGCATGACAAACAACAAGAGCTGGCGTAAAAAAGATAACTTTATTAAAGACGTTTAATAGTCTGCTCCCCGCAAAAAACGAAGAATGGGATATAACGTCAATTCATTTTCTGAGGGTCTTAATGCGTTCTGGGTAGCTGAAAAGTAGTTCAAGAAACAATGTAGTAAAGCGAACCGCTTCATCAGCTTCTGCTGGAGTGGGGTCATATTCATCCCCATGAACGGCATCATTTCCAATGACCCGTATGGTATGAGCCCAGTCCGCAATGGCTTCAACCGTTTTTAACCGCTTAATAGCATTATTTATAAGCTGAATGAGTTTAGTATCTCGACCTTCGTCGCCAAGTGTATGTTTGCATGCTTTTTCTAATAAGCTTCTGCATGCAATGACTGTAAATCTGGGCACACTACGCACACCGGATAATTCGTTAAATCCTTTAGCTAATTCTGGAGGTAAAGCCGTCGGTGTTTTAAGCGTAGAGTCTGGATGGCGTGCTGTGATGTCGAACCATTTGTGGAGGCATTGTCCCCATTTATGTTCTTGGTAGGCCATCTTAGCGTCACAGGTACCGGCCACAGGGCCTGATGCTAACCAGGTTATAACGGGTGCCAGACGATTCAGAAACTGAATGACCGTATGCTGTTTAAATGTATCAACGCCCAGTTCCTTTTTATGTAGATGGGTTATAGGACAAAGTGTTAAATCAAGCATGTAAGGGTAATGGCAGTAATTAACCTGAGTTCGGGATAAGCATTATCAATTATACTTGAAGATACGTACCTGCAACAGGTATCTTTGGTTTAGATGGCATTAAACAATATGCAACCAGTCCGCCTAATAAATTCACTACAAAGTTAGCCGGAGAGCGATGTCGCGTATGCTCTATTTGACAAAGATTTTTTAACTCATCAAATACCGTTTCAATGACAGAACGATGACGCAAGATGGCTTTGTCGAAACAAGTCTGTTTAATAGGCTTCATTTTCTTCTTGATATTCGTTATAAGGCTAATTCCCATCGTTTTGAGTTGCTGTTTCAGTGAAGCCGATAAATACCCTTTATCTGCGTACAAACAACCAGAAAGATCCTTTGTCAGCTCAGGCAATGGTTTCCGATCATCGGTGTTTCCTGGTGTGAGTCGAAAACTGAGTATTTCCCCCAAATGATTGATAATTACATGAAGCTTGAAACCAAAGAACCAACCTGTTGAATTTTTTCCCCGTTCAGCTATCCCATTGAAGACTTTATGTCTGCGGATCCGTAAGTTATCACACACCGCTATCGGAGTAGAATCGGCAACCGATAGCCCCGTGCATTTTCCCTTAATTGACTCAAACAGTGCCGTTAACGCTAAGGCACTACGCGGAAGTAACTCTACACAGCGTGAATAGGATGGCAAGTTAGGAAATTCCTTCCGGAGATATAAGCGGACATAATAGAGATAAAATACCTTGAATTGCCTGAATCGGAGTTGATGAAACAACACAACCAGTGTCATCATTTCCGCCAACGAAAGCTGAGTAGACCGTCTACGACGCTTAGTACCGTTAGTCAGCAAATATTCATGCATTTTTGGCTCGAAGTCTTTGCAAAAATCATCCATCAGGCAATAAAGTTCAGTAAGATTTTCCATAATTGTTTAACAATGCTCTACTCTTTAACCAGACTGTTAGAGTATTTTAACAAAACAGGCTCATTCAACTATTTGAATATCAAGACTTTCTCTTTATTTCTTATCCCGAACTCAGGTTAATTACAAGAGCATAAAGCTCGATATTCGCTATCGCTCTCTACCCATTTAGGCAGGCGATCATCAGTGCTTTTGACGGAGAGGGGGTGTGCATAGAGCAACTGAAAATCTGATGTACGACCACAATTACCACAATGTTGATTAGAAAACCAATGGAGATAAGCCATGAGCAAGCATTCCCTAATGAAAAATATAGATACCATTTTATGTGAAATGGGCGAAAGGGAAAATGTTATTTATCGCGCTACTGACGTTGTTATATCAGGGGATACGATTGAAGGTGTGCGTGCAATGGCAGACCTACTCCTTGTACATAAACACCTGCTAGCTCATAAAGAACTGGAGCTTTCAAAGGTTCGCGCAGAGTTAGCTGTAGCGCAAGCGCGAGTGCAAGCAATGATCCACCCACTTCCTCCTGCTGTATTCGATATTGAGTAATTACTATGATATAGCCAAATACTTAATATTTATGATGCAGTGTTATTTATATGAAAGAAGTCATTTGGCTATATACTAATAAATATGAAGACTAATTTTTATTGTCTTAGGTAGATATCTCGAGTCATGGTAGATGATTTTAAGTAATGATTTCTGTTTCACTATGTGTAACTTAATCACCCTGACTTGTCCCAGATGGATCCAGTTTGTCCCAGGTAGATCCACATTTATCGCACGTTTCCCTTTTAAATATCTCACGTCCTATCAGCAAACAGACACGAGTTTCGCACAAAACTAATTTGGGTACGCTAATAAAACACGGATTTGCTCAGTAATAGCACTTTTGATTACGTCCCAATTTTGTTGATAAAGGGTTATTTTTTCAGATATACGACGTTTATGTTGTTCAAACCACGCAGAAATAGCGAGAAAAATATGATTTCTTTGCGCTCGGCTCGTGCGAGCCTGACAGCGTTCAATACCACAGTTTTGTTTAACTTCTCGATGATAAACTTCAACAGAACAACGGGCATCCATGATAGATTTGGGGTATTGACGGGTGGGATTCTCTTTGTTTGTTACTATGTAATCAATACGGCCGTTTTTGGCTGTAAATTTGAAAACGGTTACCCAACCATATCATCGCAAGTGTATTGACGTTCCTTCTTCTGAGATGTCTAACTTGTTCAGTTGTTTGTTATGGTTAACAATCCTATTTTTCCTCAGCGTGGTTACCCAGATCCAACCATGAGAGCGAATTGATTTCAGGTTATCCAGGCTAGAATACCAAGCATCCATCACTACGGCTTCTGGCATGATCCCTCTTTTTTTAGCAAGAGTGAGCATTTCGGAAAAGTGCGTGTTTTTTGTTTTTCCATCAGAATCTTTATCATAAATACGATAATTGATAGGAATTGATCCAACCTTCGTCAGATCATGCCAAAGCAAATTAACTAAACCTATGCCAGCAATAACCTCATGTTCATTACCTGAATATTGATAATGGACCATCTCTATTTTTTTACTACGTGTTTTGGCAATCAATGTATCATCGGCAATTAGTACGCAAGGGCTTTTTTTGTCTATAGAAGGTTCAACTAATCGCCATAGGTCTTTAGGTCTAAAACATCTACTTTTTAGCCATTGGCTAACAGTGTCATGAGATAAAGGCGATGGGCTTACTTCTGATAACGCTAAACCAGAGTATCTTAAACTGCTTACTTGTAAGAATGTTTTATAGATATCTTTAATACATGGATAACCCGACAAAATATGAACACCCTGATTTTTTCTTGTTCACGAGTTTCGCACCAATAAAAAAACGCTCTATTTTTAAGTTTAATTCAGCATAATATATAAATAGATAAAACCTTATAAATCAAATACAACTTATTGTAATTTAAGAAAATTCATGTGTTTTAGTAACTTGCAGATTGATCATTGCTTTTAAGCCATTTCTAGAATTTTATATGCCTGTGCGAAACTCGTGTTGTTTTTAAATTTATACTTCTTTTTTGGAGATTGCGAAACTCGTGACAGAATAGAATTTTATTCAAAAAAGTTCCAGGCAAAAAAGAGTGGAATTGGATACCAGTTACAACGGTGGAACCTTCCCAGGGTTAGAAAGTATTGATAATGTCGAAAGCTTCTTTGCTAAAGGAGATAATAAAACCGAACCGATGGACTTTGCCGATGCCAATGCGCTCTATTTTTGGGAACTGTTCTATTACGTGCCGATGCTGGTGATGAAGCGTGTCAATGCCAACTGAATTCTGATCCACTTTGCTAAAGTAAAACTGATCCACCCCCTTTAATTTACTCGCTAAGTTCCGGTTTCAATTTTTTATGTAGCTGACCGCTTTTTAGCTTGTCTTTTAACCGATAATTTTGTCCACTAATCTGTACAATATGTGCATGGTGCAGCAATCTATCCAGCATAGCCGCTGTTAGCGTCTCATCGTCACCAAATGTACTTGACCACTGAGCAAAAGACAGATTACTAGTTAAGAGCACACTACCCGCTTCATATCGCTTTGCCACCACCTGGAAGAACAGGTTTGCTTCTTCCTTGCCAAAAGGTAAATAGCCAACTTCATCGATAATCAATAGTCTAGGTTTACTGATAACTCGGGTAAGATATCCTTTAAGGTCACCTTGTCGATGAGAGGTAAGCAGCTGCAACATCATGTCCGCCGCAGTTAGAAAACGGATGCTTAATCCCTGCATCGCAGCCCTATAGCTGATGGCAGTAGCAAGGTGGGTCTTACCGACACCAGACGGACCTAGCAACACGATATTCTCCTGGCGCTCAATAAAAGCCAGTCCAGCCAGTTCCTGTATTTGGTTACGGGGAACACCGCTGGCATATTTGTAATCAAACTGCTCCAACGTCTTTATCACTGGCAGCCCAGATAAACGGAGTATCGTTTGACGCCGACGTTCAGTAAGTCCTTCATACTGGTGTCGTAAAACAGACTCTAGAAAGTCAGCGAGTGTAACGTTCTTGTCGACAGTTCCTTGCGCTACAGCTGGCCACTCTGTGCTTAGTCTGTCCAGTTTAAGCTGCTGGCAGAATTTTTCGATGCGTTCATACTGAAGACTCATATCGGCATCTCCAGAATCGACTGATAGACGGACAAAGGATGTTGTAGGCTCTCGATAGGAATGGGGCGAGTCTGATGTATCGGTAAAGGAAATGCTTGCATGACTTTCGGCAGCGGCAACAGTGCCAAGCGTTCTTGTAGCATGCGCTCTTCCGGCGATACACCCGTAGTGCCGTGTTTACGTACATTAGCTATTGTACTCAGCCAGTCTCCAATACGTGAGTTGGCGGCGGTAGCATCCAAAGTAAGCCCTGCCTGACGAAATGACGCGGTTAGTGGAACAATGAAACTATTCTTAAGATAGTGATTAAAAGGTTCAACCTTACCTTTAGTCTTCGCCCTGTATGGACGGCAGACTTTCGGACTGAAAGCATATCACGAGTTTCGCAATCTCCAAAAAAGAAGTATAAACACGAGTTTCGCACCAATAAAAAAACGCTCTATTTTTAAGTTTAATTCAGCATAATATATAAATAGATAAAACCTTATAAAACAAATACAACTTATTGTAATTTAAGAAAATTCATGTGTTTTAGTAACTTGAAGATTGATCATTGCTTTTAAGCCATTTCTAGAATTTTATATGCCTGTGCGAAACTCGTGAATGTATCATCGGCAATTAGTACGCAAGGGCTTTTTTTGTCTATAGAAGGTTCAACTAATCGCCATAGGTCTTTAGGTCTAAAACATCTACTTTTTAGTCATCGGCTAACAGTGTCATGAGATAAAGGCAATGGGCTTACTTCTGATAACGCTAAACCAGAGTATCTTAAACTGCTTACTTGTAAGAATGTTTTATAACCTGAGTTCGGGATAAGCATTATCAATTATACTTGAAGATACGTACCTGCAACAGGTATCTTTGGTTTAGATGGCATTAAACAATATGCAACCAGTCCGCCTAATAAATTCACTACAAAGTTAGCCGGAGAGCGATGTCGCGTATGCTCTATTTGACAAAGATTTTTTAACTCATCAAATACCGTTTCAATGACAGAACGATGACGCAAGATGGCTTTGTCGAAACAAGTCTGTTTAATAGGCTTCATTTTCTTTTTGATATTCGTTATAAGGCTAATTCCCATCGTTTTGAGTTGCTGTTTCAGTGAAGCCGATAAATACCCTTTATCTGCGTACAAACAACCAGAAAGATCCTTTGTCAGCTCAGGCAATGGTTTCCGATCATCGGTGTTTCCTGGTGTGAGTCGAAAACTGAGTATTTCCCCCAAATGATTGATAATTACATGAAGCTTGAAACCAAAGAACCAACCTGTTGAATTTTTTCCCCGTTCAGCTATCCCATTGAAGACTTTATGTCTGCGGATCCGTAAGTTATCACACACCGCTATCGGAGTAGAATCGGCAACCGATAGCCCCGTGCATTTTCCCTTAATTGACTCAAACAGTGCCGTTAACGCTAAGGCACTACGCGGAAGTAACTCTACACAGCGTGAATAGGATGGCAAGTTAGGAAATTCCTTCCGGAGATATAAGCGGACATAATAGAGATAAAATACCTTGAATTGCCTGAATCGGAGTTGATGAAACAACACAACCAGTGTCATCATTTCCGCCAACGAAAGCTGAGTAGACCGTCTACGACGCTTAGTACCGTTAGTCAGCAAATATTCATGCATTTTTGGCTCGAAGTCTTTGCAAAAATCATCCATCAGGCAATAAAGTTCAGTAAGATTTTCCATAATTGTTTAACAATGCTCTATTCTTTAACCAGACTGTTAGAGTATTTTAACAAAACAGGCTCATTCAACTATTTGAATATCAAGACTTTCTCTTTATTTCTTATCCCGAACTCAGGTTTTATAGATATCTTTAATACATGGATAACCCGACAAAATATGAACACCCTGATTTTTTCTTGTTTTTAAATTTATACTTCTTTTTTGGAGATTGCGAAACTCGTGACATAATGTTGCCATCAACTATCCACGTCGACCCATTAGTATAATTCCTCCCTCCATCTGGTTGCCAGACGGTGCTTTTGAGCAAAGTTACGATCCACAACAACTACTATTACGCATTAGCGAAAATCAAATCCGCTATCACAATTTAAAAACACCAGAACAGTGGCGATTAAATATTGCTGATATACAGCGGACAGATATAATCACCTTACCTGCCAGCGATGTGCCAGCTGAAGGATTTTCGCTTGAATCGCTGTTAAATCCTGATGGTATTTTGAGTGAAAACACACCGCGAGAATATGCCGGACAAAGTAAAATTTACTACCTAGAGGGTGGCGATAATAAACTAGTAGAAATCCCGACAATCCAAGCTTTAGTCGCTTTTACTGAGCAGGCCGAACTGGATGAACAAAGTTTGCTCGCATTTGAACCAGTACTTAGCACAAGTCAAATTGAAGCATATTTAACCAATGCGGGTTATATCAAAACCAAATACCTATTCCCACGTCCAGGGGAAGAAACTGCCGATATCTGGGTCGCACGACTTAACTATAGTGAATATTATGATGAAAAGACTTTTTATTATCCTTATCGCCAGCGACACTCATTATTAACCGGCGCAACCAATTATCAATGGGATAAATATTACTGCGTCGTATTAAGCACTACTGATGCCGCTGGTTTCTATACGCAAGCGGATTATGATTACCGTTTTCTTATGCCTTATCGCATTAAAGATATTAATGATAATATCAGTTATGTCGATTTTGATGCCTTTGGGCGCATCTCTTCCAGTCGAATATGGGGTACAGAAGAAGGACAGCCAGCCGGATTTCCACCTCCCGATGAAGTTCCTTTTATGCCACCGGACACAATTGACGCGGCTTTAAGCATGCCAACACCACAACCGGTTGCACTATTTTACTTCTATGCACCAGCAGCGAGGATGAAACCAGCAACCAAAGATTTTGTCTCAGCAATCACTAATTCACAGCATCAATATAACCAAGTTGTCAATGAGCAAGGTTATGTCAATGTTATTGGCTACCAACGTTGGTTACGTAATAGCAATACGCCAGTCGACAAAGTACAGTTAGCCGATGATGCCGAAAGGCAACCGCCCTATGTTTTAACTGTCACTACCGATCGTTATTATCCTGATGAGCAACAACAGCAGCGACAACAGATCAACTTTATTGATAGCGCAAACAGGTCTCTGCAAACTGCATTACGGGTACCCGCTGGTGATGCTTATATTGTGACCAAAGATAGTCGTTTAGCCAAAAATAAACTCGGTAAGGCAAAACAGGCTCTCACCAGCTCACGATGGGCAGTAACCGGTCGAGTAGAGTATGATAACAAGGGCTTAGTTGTCCGCCAATATCAACCTTTTTTCAGTAATAGCTGGCATTATATTCTCGATGATAGCGGTCGTGATAGCTACTATGCCGACACCCATTATTATGATCCGCTAGGGCGAGAAACACGAACGGTTACCGCTAAAGGCTATCAGCGGCGCCAACAATACTATCCTTGGTTGACGGTTAGCGAAGATGAAAATGATACGGCGGCTGAAATAACAAATTAATAATTTATTTAAACTGATAGCATATTATCTAAAATAACAAGATAATATGCTATGATTTTCAATATAAGACTTTTATTACAAAATAATATTATTATATATTATCAACAAATAGATTGATAAATTACTGCTGATTAAATCTTATCACTACTACTTTACCATTATTTATTTTTGCTCATCAAAACTTAATCAACTTTCTGGCATAACTTGGTTTTTTGCGATTCATTATTATTGCGGGATAACCAAAGTGACAAGGCTTTCAGTGAATCAGGGGTAAATTCATGACGACGTGCATTAATCTCGTCTGGCGTCAACCAAAAAACCGATTCCACTTCCGCTTCCTGTAATGCAAACGGGCCATGACTGACACAGCTAAACAAACCACCCCACACCCGACATTGTGTTGTTTCATAATAAAAAAGCCCATGCTCTGCAAAAGGTACATCGGCAATCCCCAACTCTTCTTCTGCCTCTCGCCTGGCTGCTGCCAGCATACCTTCACCACTGGTAACAACACCGCCAGCGGTTGCATCAAGTAAACTAGGATAAATATCCTTCATTTCAGTACGACGTTGGATCAAAATTTTACCCATACCATCATGCACAATAATATAAGCTGCACGATGACACAAATTCTCTGCTCTCATCTGCTGGCGTGTCGCCTGAGCAATCACTTTATTTTTATCGTCAACAATATCAATCCATTCTGCATTGACTACTTCGCTTATTACTCGTCCCATTTTGAACCTTTTTCATTTTTAAGCGGTCATCAATCTGTTTACTTGAGTCTAAACTCAGTAACTTGCTGATACAAATTAAGTCTTCATTAGATAGCCATTGGCGCACTTTTTGCACCCTGTTTTTTACTACAGCTTAAATAAGCATAGCCTGTTATTAGCAGATACAAAAGGCTTTACGCTGAGCCTAGGGATAGTTGAAATTAACAGTTAAATTACTCATAAAATCACATCAATTCTTTTTATAATATAAAGCAAAAATGATAATAAGCATTAAGTTAGCAAAATATAAAAATAAGATATACTAATTTTAGCCGCTAAATAAAACGATGAAAATTTACTGATATATATTAGCCATTTTAATATTAATTACTTTTATCTAGCGGCTGGTTTTTTTATAAATAACAACTAATATCAACAATAATTAATAAAATATTGCTATTATCCTACCTTTACTTTTAATATATTAACAATCTGTAAAATAACAACTTATTGTTACAATTAATTTATTGATGAATATAAATCTCTTTTCATAAAAAATTAAAATAAATAAACTTAGCTAATATGATTTTTAGCATTGATTTAACAGTCTTACAAGAAATATGATTATTATATAACTCACTATTTCATTTTTTAGTTTTAATTAATCAATGGGCTAACCAAAAATTAACATTTAAAGTATTAAATAACATTAATTAGCCATATTTAATGAAGTTTTTTAAACAACAAATCGGCGACAATTTTACTGGCCAGTTTATTGATTGTATTCACAGTCTAATGATCTGCTGTTTCTTTAAATATCAATACTATAATTACTTATATCATTATTGAAAACTACGGAGTGAGAATGCGGATTTTTATTACTGGCAGTACCGGCTTAATTGGCTCAAGACTTGTTCAACAACTGGTTATACATTCCCATACTATCACCGTATTGAGTCGATCATGCCAAAAAGTTTACAGCCTATTTGGTCGACATGTTGATTGTCTGACAAGCTTAAATGAGATTAATAATCTTGATGGTTTCGATGCCATTATTAATCTTGCCGGTGAACCTATTGCAAATAAACCATGGACTAAGGAACAAAAAATAATTCTGTGTGAAAGCCGCTGGAAAATGACAGAACGCTTAAGCCAACTGATCAACGACAGTAAAAAACCACCAAAAACGTTTATTTCTGGTTCAGCAGTTGGCTATTATGGTGATCAGGGACAAAGCGTTGTCACTGAATCCGATATGCCACATGCCGAATTCACTCACCAACTATGCCAAAAATGGGAATCATTGGCATTAGAAGCAGAAAGTGATAAAACACGCGTTTGTTTGCTACGAACCGGAGTGGTACTGGCGAAAGAAGGCGGTGTACTGAAGAAATTGTTACCGATATTTAAAGCCGGATTAGGCGGGCCAATCGGCAAAGGCAAACAATATATTCCCTGGATCCATATTGATGACGTTGTCAATGCGATTAATTACCTGCTTGAGTCACCTTCATTATCTGGTGCGTTTAATATTACTTCACCCTACCCGGTGCATAATGATCAGTTCAGTGCAATACTGGCCGAAGTACTTAATCGTCCGGCAGTGATTAGAACGCCAGAATTTGTTATTAAATCGATTATGGGCGAATCTGCAGCGTTAATGTTAGGTGGGCAACAAGCGATTCCAAAGCGTCTTGAAGAAGCTGGATTTAAATTTCACTATATTGAATTAAAAGAAGCACTCGAGTCATTACTGTTAACTACGTCGCAAGAGACCATTACTTAATACCTTGCCAACGAGTAAATAAGGTTTGTGGTAAGGTGATACCATATTGATCTAATATTCGATTGACAGTTTGATCGACAATGTCCTGTACGGTTTCTGGCTGATGATAAAAGGCCGGCATCGGTGGAAAAATTATCGCGCCAATCTCTATGACATTCATCATTAATCTCAAATGACCTAGGTGCAAAGGTGTTTCCCTGACACCCAAGATTAATTTACGCTTCTCTTTTAAAACCACATCAGCCGCCCGCGTAATTAATGTATCGTTATAACTGTTGGCAATACCAGATAACGTTTTTATTGAACACGGCATAATAATCATACCGGAGGTAATAAATGAACCAGAAGAAATCGCCGCAGCAATGTCTCTATCTTCATAGACAACATCAGCCATTGCTAGAACATCGCGTAGGCGATAAGAGGTCTCTAGCGCTATAGTCTGCTTAGCTGCTGCACTGACAATTAAATGTGTTTCAACCTCAGCAACAGAACGTAAAACTTCAAGTAAACGAATACCGTAAATTGCACCACTAGCGCCTGCCAATCCGATAATTATTCTCTGCATCATTTTTGCTCAATAACAACGATAAAATAGATTTCAGTATTGTCAGCTTAACGATATCCGTTAAAATCTAACTTAATTCAAACGATAACAACAAGTTAGCCTTCGTTGTAAATTTCCAAATTTTCAATCTCATTATGTTCTTTTAACTGATCGTCCTTACGCAGATTTTCCAGATAATCCAAGTAAGCTTGATCAATATCCTTGGTAACATAAACCCCATTAAAAACCGAACACTCGAAAGTGGTGATATCGGGATTTTCCTCTCTCACTGCGGCAATCAGATCAGTAAGATCCTGAAAAATTAAATCATCAGCACCAATAAGTTGACGAATTTCATCCACTTCACGCCCATGGGCAATCAATTCATCAGCGGACGGCATATCAATACCATAAACATTCGGAAAACGAACTTCTGGTGATGCCGAAGCAAAATAGACCTTTTTGGCCCCAGCTTCGCGTGCTAATTCAACAATTTGTTCAGAGGTTGTTCCGCGCACAATAGAGTCATCGACTAATAAAACATTTTTACCACGGAATTCGGCTCGATTGACATTCAGTTTACGACGAACCGACTTGCGTCTCTCCTGCTGTCTTGGCATGATAAAAGTGCGTCCCACATAACGATTTTTAACAAAACCTTGGCGATAGGGTTTACCCAAAATATAAGCTATTTCCAGTGTGCTATCACAAGATGTTTCAGGGATCGGGATCACAACATCAATCTCTAAATCCTGCCATTGACGGGCAATTTTGGCGCCCAATTTTTGCCCCATCCACAACCGAGCTTTATTAACCGATATTTTATCGATAAAAGAATCTGGTCTGGCTAAATAGACAAACTCAAACAGACAAGGGGTTAATTGTGGATTTTCTGCACATTGCCAGCTGTAAAGCTCTCCCTGTTCAGTGATATAAATCGCTTCACCAGGCGCGACATCACGCAAGAACTCAAAACCAAGGGTATCTAAAGCGACACTTTCCGAAGCAACCATGTACTCATTTTGACCGTCTTCCAATGTGCGCTTACCCAGCACCAGAGGGCGGATACCAAATGGGTCACGAAACGCCACTAAACCATGGCCAATAATCATTGCAACACAAGCATAAGCGCCACGAACTTTGTTATGCATCGCAGCAATAGCGGTAAAAATATTTTCTGCAGTCAGCGGAAAATGATCAAATTGATCCAATTCATGGGCAAGCACATTGAGCAAGATTTCTGAATCTGAAGAAGTATTTACATGACGACGGGCCGTTTCAAATAACGTTTTTCTTAATTCATGTGCATTGGTCAAATTACCATTATGGGTCAATGTAATACCAAAAGGAGAATTAACATAAAAAGGTTGCGCTTCGGAAGCGCTGGAGCTACCCGCGGTTGGGTAACGCACATGGCCAATTCCCATTTTACCCCGCAAACGCAGCATATGGCGGGCAGCAAATACATCTTTTACTAAGCCATTCGATTTACGTAGGCGAAATTGTTTATTTTCATCAATTGTTGCAATACCTGCAGCATCTTGCCCACGATGTTGAAGCACTGTTAGCGCATCATAAATTGATTGGTTAACTGGTGTAAAACCAGCAATACCGACAATACCGCACATCTACTTTTCCTCATCAACCAAACGGAGTGATATTTTCAGGTAAAAAACTTGACGCATTTTTTAAATAATCAAAAAACCATCTAATAATATGACTAAATTGGGGTATCAATTCAGAACGTTGCCAATCTTCACTTTTTGGCAAGGGTGTAAAAGTATCCAGGAAAAACAGGATTGCCGACACAATTAATATACCGCGTAATACACCAAAACAGACGCCTAACACGCGATCAGTACCTGATAATCCTGTTCGCTCAACTAACGAGCTAATCACATAATTGACTACCGCACCCACAATTAAAGTGGCGATAAATAAAATTGCAATCGCAATACCATTTTTAATCAGCCTCTCATCGAAGCGGGTGAGATAAGTCGCCAGATAAGAATAAAATTGGCTGGCAACAAAAAAAGCACAACCCCAAGTAATAAGTGACAAAGCTTCTCGTACAAAACCACGAATTAAACTAACCAAGGCCGAAAAGCAAATAATGGCAATAATAGCGTAATCAATCCAAACCATAATTTTAATCCAAAAAATTAAACATTCAGCATGGTCGAACGCATTCTAGCAGAAAACGAGAACGTTTGCGTTAGATATTTTGCTGAAAAGTAGCAATAAATTACGGCGCAAAGATAAATCATGATCGCCGCAGGAATAATTAATATAACTGTTTAGTATCAATATGTTTTATCTATTAGTACATACCCAATTTACGGTTTATAACCGCGTATTTGCCCCTGTAAGCCGGTTAAATCTTTCAATTCCGACAAACTGGATTGCAATTTATCTCTCGAAGCATTTGGGCCAACAAAAATTCGAGTTAATTGACCATTAATTGGTAATGATGGCTCGGTATAAACCTGGTAGCCAGATAAACGTAATTTGGCAATAATTTCTTCCACTTTTGCTGCATTTTTCAGTACTGCCAACTGAATAACATAAGCCCGCGCCTGAGGTGCTTGAGTTTTCTCATTTGACTTAGTGATATGTTCTGGCACTAGCGCGGGTTTTTCAACTTTGACAGCTGGTTTAGACTTTGCTTGTTGCTGAGCGGACAGACTATCTGCTGATTTGGCCTTCGAATCAGAAGTGGGCTCAGAAATCATGGCTTCTACAGCGCTCGCTGAAGATGTCGCTAGTGGTTTCGGATTAATCGGCGCAATAGGTTCAATTTCATATTCATCGCTGGCTTTAGGCACCAAAGGGATCGCTGCAAATTCAGTCTCATTATATTTCTTATTACCATCCAATAATATGGGTAATACAATAACACCAACTGCAACAATAACAATCGTTCCCACCAAACGGTTTTGAAACTTACTGGCCACTTAAACTTTCCTCTTTTGTCTGCAGTTCCATAACCTCTGCAACAGTATGAAATGAGCCACAAACCAACACAATGTCCTGTTTGTCAGCCTCGGCCATAGCCTGCAACCAAGCATCTTTGACCGTCGCAAATTGATATGGCGATTCAACATACTGCGCTAATTGCGCTGCATCGGCACCGCGTATCCCACTTAATGAAGCGAGATACCATTTATCAACCTGCGCAGCCAAATAAGATAAAGTACTTTTTATATCTTTATCGGCTAACATCGCTACAACGGCATGAACTTTAGTATTTTTCTGCCTGGGTAAGCGAGCTAGTCTATCGGCTAAATAAGCTGCCGCATGGGGATTGTGCGCAACATCTAAAATTACACAAGGTTGCTCGCAGATAATTTGAAAACGTCCTGGTAATTTCGCCTTAATCAATCCCTGCTGAATAGCAGACAATGATATCGCCTGCCCAATGGCATCACCCTGTTTGATTAAACAATCAATAATTGCCAATGCGGTTGCAGCATTGGCCAGTGGGACATTTGGCACAGGTAACTGTTTAAAATCGTGATCATGGGATCGCCAATGCCAATGATCATTTTGTAGCTCAAATTGCCAATCTACTCCACAACGAAATAACTTTGCCCCTAAGGTTTGAGCCACTTGATTAATCGACTGCGGCATATCCGGTTCACCCACAACCGCATAGCGCCCTGAGCGAAAAATACCGGCTTTTTCGTAGCCAATCTGTTCACGATCACCACCAAGCCAGTCAATGTGATCCAATGCAATGCTAGTGATGGCAGCAATATCCGCATCGACGATATTGGTTGCATCTAACCGTCCACCCAAACCAACTTCTAAAATAACCACATCAAGTTTAGCTTGTTTAAATAACTGTAAAGCAGCTAAGGTGCCATATTCAAAATAGGTCAGCGTTAGCGTTGTTGTGCCGCGTTTCGATTCAATATCGGCAAAAACCCGACAAAATTCAGCTTCAGCTAACATTTTACTCTGGATCCTAACGCGCTCAGTATAATCTAACAGGTGAGGAGAACTATAAACGCCGACTTTTAATCCTGCTTCGATTAAAATAGATTCCAATATATGGCAAGTCGTTCCTTTACCATTAGTGCCAGCAACAGTAACGACTTTCGGGGCGGGATATAAAAGATCCAGCTGTCGAGCGACGACACCAACCCGCTCAAGCCCCATATCGATAATTTTGCTATGCTGGTGGGTTAAATAAGTTAACCAGGTAGCTAAAGAAGAGGTTACCTCTGGTATCATTAAGGGTTCAGATATCTTCTCATTTTTGATCTGATTTGTTGTCAATTTCGGGTTTCTCACGATCGGGTGGCTCCAGATCATCGTCAACTAAGGTAATAACATCAATTTGACTTGCATCTTGAACGGTTTGATGAGTGAGCATCGCCAGTATTTCGGCTAATTTGTCCCTCATTTCAGGCCGTCTGACAATCATATCAATCGCACCTTTTTCAATCAGAAATTCACTGCGCTGAAAACCTGGTGGTAATTTTTCACGAACCGTTTGCTCAATAACCCGAGGACCAGCAAAGCCGATTAACGCTTTAGGTTCGGCAACATTAATATCGCCTAACATGGCTAAACTTGCTGATACACCGCCCATAGTTGGATCGGTAAGTACTGAGATATAGGGAAGCCCTCGTTCCTGCATCTTCGCCAGTGCCGCACTGGTCTTTGCCATTTGCATCAAAGACATTAATGCTTCTTGCATGCGAGCACCTCCACTGGCAGAAAAACAAACTAACGGACAATTATCTTCCAGTGCTTGCTCTACCGCACGCACAAAACGTGCACCAACAACTGAAGCCATTGAGCCGCCCATAAAAGCAAATTCAAAAGTGGCTACAATGACCGGCATACCTTTAAGCGAGCCTTTCATCACGATTAAAGCATCTTTTTCATGTGTCGCTTTTTGTGCTGCTGATATGCGATCTTTATATTTCTTGGAATCACGAAATTTTAAAATATCTTTCGGCTCTAATTCACTACCTAATTCAGCCGTGGTTCCTTCATCAAGAAAAGAGGCCAGACGTTGACGGGCCGAAATACGCATATGATGATCACATTTTGGACATACGGCTAAATTACTTTCTAATTCAGCGCGATAGAGTACTTGCCCGCAGCTATCACATTTTGTCCAAACCCCTTCAGGGATACTCGCTTTACGGGTCTGGCTAATATTGCTTTTATTAAGAATCTTTTCAATCCAGCTCATTAATAGACCTTTCTGTCTGAAATTACATTATCAGTCTCATTATTATGTTAATCATTAAACCACAATGACAAAGCATAGTGGATAAAAAACTGATCAAACCTGCTAATGACTATCTATTTTTTGGTTTAACAACCTGTTTTTCTTTTATTGATGATCGACGATAACACCAAATCTCAATAATACCCGGCAGAATAGAAATTAAAATAATTGCCACAATTAATAATTTTAAATTCTGCTGAACAATTGGCAAATCACCAAAAAAGTAACCCGCGTAAGTAAATAATAGAACCCATATTAAAGCCCCGGCCACATTATAAAAAGCAAAATGCCGATATGACATTTTTCCCATCCCTGCGATAAATGGAGCAAACGTTCTAATAATAGGTATAAATCTAGCTAAAATAATCGCTTTACCACCATGTTTTTCATAAAATTGGTGTGTTTTTTCCAAATAAACCCGTCGAAAAATTTTTGAATTAGGATTGCTAAATAGACGCTCGCCGAATAAACGACCAATAGTATAATTAACCGCATCACCAATAATTGCTGCAATAATTATTAATACTACCATTAAATGAACATTAAGATCATTGCTCTCCAGTGCCGTTAATGCCCCAGCAACAAATAATAGGGAGTCACCTGGTAAAAAAGGCGTAACAATTAATCCAGTTTCACAAAATACTATCAAAAATAGAATGGCATATAGCCAAATACCATATTCAGCAACCAGCTCAGCTAAATGAAGATCGATGTGTATAATAAAATCAATAATAAAAGTAATAAATTCCATAAAAAATCCAACAGTTGACAGCTTCAGCGCTGTGTAATTAAACGCAAAATTAAATTCATTATTCTGGTAAAAAAAGCGGTCCTACGATCGTTGTAGGTAATTTATATTTTGCCGGATAATCGACAGCAACTAAATAGAGCCCCTCTGCTTTTGCAGTCGCCGCCGCTTTTGTTCTATCTTTCAATGCTAAAAGCTCTACTACCCAACTAATATCCTGATCACCACACCCTACTGCCAGCAAACTACCAACAATATTGCGTACCATATGATGAACAAAGGCATTAGCTTTAATATCAACCACAATATAGTCACCATAACGGTTGACATGAACATGCTTTATATTACGCCAAGGTGATTTAGATTGACACTGAATAGCCCTAAATGAAGTAAAATCCTGCTCCCCAACCAATGCCTGAGCGGCAAGATGCATTTTTTCCGCATCTAAGGGGGCATGGTAATGCGTTACGCCTGCGGCTAATATCGCAGGTCTAAGTCGATGATTGAAAATAATATAACGATATCGACGCGCGGTGGCAGAAAAACGAGCATGAAAATCTGGCTCAACAATTTTGCACCACTGTACTGCAATGTCGGATGGTAAATAACTATTAACCCCCATCGTCCAGGCAGAATCTTTACGTATGACAGATGTTTCAAAATGGATAACCTGACCAGTCGCATGCACACCTGCATCAGTGCGACCGGCGCAATAAACATGGATAGATTCATTGGCAACTTTTGTTAGCGCGAACTCCAAACAAGCTTGAATACTTTTTACCTGTTGTTGACGCTGCCAGCCATAATAATGGCTACCATCATACTCAATGCCTAACGCAATTTTAGCCATCGACAAAGGGGGTTGCTTCTCCAACATTAATAATATTGCTCCTGCACTAATCGCTCCGCAGTTTCTATTAACATTCGAGCACCACCAAATCGGGTATTATCGGCAACCGACCAAAACTGTAATATCTCAGGTGCACCATAATCATTATGCATACAACCAATACTTAATCGATCACTACCTGAAGCATCGGTTACTTGAGTTGGAAAATCATCTTCGCAAACTAGCTCAATATCATCAAATTGAGCAATTTCTTGCCAGGCTTCTTGTACAGTCATTGGACGTAATGTTTCCACATGAACCACTTGTGCATTGCCATAAAAAACCGGTGCTTGTAAGCAACTGACAATAATAGATAACCCATCATTTTGTAAAATTTTACGCACTTGATCAACTAAACTGCGCTCCTGTGGTGCAGAGCCTTCATCATCACTTAATAATGGTAATAGATTAAATGCTAGCTGCTTAATAAAACGTTCATTATCAACGGGTAAACAGTTTAATAATCGGGCACTTTGACCCGCCAATTCATCCACTGCACTTTTGCCATGCACCGAAACTGAAAACAGATTGGTTAAAATTAAACGATGAATGCCGGCAACATTAATTAGCGGTTTAACGGCGACTAACAATTGACTGACATAGCTATCAGCAACGGCAATAATATTACGGTTACGATAATTAGCCAAGAGATGGGGATTAACACTCGGTACCACTAATGGAATATCTGGCTCCAGCGCAAATAAACCACTACTATCAATGACAATACAACCATCTTGCGCTGCTTGCTCTGCATAACGAGCGGACGCTTCCTTACCAGCAACAAAAAAAGCTAATTGCACCTGTGTCCAGTCAAATAATTGAGCATCAATAACCGTATATTGCTTGCCATTAAAACGAATGCTTTCTCCCGCACTATTTTCACTGGCCAATAGAAATAACTCACCAACAGGAAACTGACGTTCTTGTAATAAACTCAATACGGCTTCTCCGACCGCACCAGTAGCACCTAATAGTGCAATATTCCAACCTTCTGTCATGTTGGTTTTCTCCAATTTCATTAGCATGCTTAATCAAATTAATTTGGTATTGAAGCCTAGCATTTTTAGTGCATTCGCGGCATCGACATCATTACAACTCACTCTAAGAGATGACCATTCACGGCGTTCTGGATAATATTTACGCAGATGATCAAACTGACCAGCAAGATGGGCAATTTTTCTTAATGGCGCATCATCACGACGGACATCATAAACTAAATGCACTAAACGTTTTAAACTTGCCTGCGTTAATTCACCGCTAAAAGTAATTTCATTAAACTCTGCACTAGGTAATAAATCAGCTAGTTTAATTTGCTGTTCTTGGCCTAAAGACTGGCTAAATGCGGTAAAAATCTGGCTGGTACCGCGTGCTTTACCTTCCAGAGAATAGCCAGCAATATGTGGCGTGCCAATTCTAGTTTTAGCTAACAAAGGTAGGGAAATAGAGGGTTCATGTTGCCAAACATCTAATATAACGTCGATTTTCTTACCATTTTCTAAGGCTGTTAACAATGCCTGATTATCAACAACTGATCCGCGGCTAGTATTTAGTAAAATACGTCCTGCCGGCATAGCTGTAAGCAACTCTTCATTTAATAAATGATAAGATGAATAACGGCCAGATTTATTTAACGGGGTATGAAAAGTTAAAATATCCGCCTGACTAACTAATTTTTCCAGTGGCCAAAATTGCTCACTATTATCGGCAGCATCTGCACGAGGTGGATCACAAAGTAACGTATTCACTCCCCAAGCCTTTAAACGCGCATTAAGACGACTGCCAACATTACCAACCCCAACAATACCGACCGTTTTTTCTCGTAAATCAAAGCAATCACGTTCAGCCAGTACCAATAAAGCGGAAAAAACATACTCCACCACCGCTGTCGCATTACAACCCGGAGCGGCAGAAAAAGCGATGCCCGCTTGCGCTAACCATTGCCTATCAACATGATCAAATCCGGCCGTTGCAGTACCAACAAAGTTTACCTTACTCTCTTTAAGTAATGCTTCATTGACTTGAGTAACAGAACGCACCATTAAAGCATCCGCTGTTGCTAGCTCTGACGATGAGATTGAACGCCCAGAAACTGCCTTGACTTCACCCATTGTTTGAAACAATTGTGTTGCGTAAGGCATATTTTCATCAACCAATATTTTCACTTATTTAATGCCCAATTATATTTATCAAAATTAACCCATCGTTTTTTACTATTCGATAAGGTAACAAGTTGCTATTTTGCCATGCTAATGAAATAAATCCTAACAACCGGTTTAGTCACCGTCACGAGTTTCGCACCAATAAAAAAACGCTCTATTTTTAAGTTTAATTCAGCATAATATATAAATAGAAAAAATCTCATAAATTAAAAATAACTTATTGTAATTTAAGTAAATTTATACGTCTTAGCAAGTTACAGATTAATTATTGTTCTGAAGCCATTTCTAGAATTTTATATGCCCGGGCGAAACTAGTGACCGTCACTTTTTTGTCGAAAACGTTCGGGTGTTGTGCCTGAAATCTGCTGAAACATGGTAATAAAAGCCGAGGAGGAACTATAACCGACATCAAAAGCCACCTGATGGACACTATTACCTTGTTCTAATTTCATTATGGCATGTAAAAAACGTAATCGCTGGCGCCATTCACTAAATGACATCCCCAGTTCCTGCTGACAACGGCGTGACAAGGTACGTTCTGAGGTATATACCCGCTTGGCCCATATAGCTAAAGCGGTATTATCGGCTGGATTTTGCTGTAATTGCGCTAAAATAGGCGCTAAAAATTTATCCTTACTGGCAGGTAAATAGGTTTTTTGAATAGGTGAACGTTTTAATTGATCAATCAAAACATTGGCTAAGCGCATATCTTCTACGGTGTTAGGTTGGCTTATCTGACGTGCATAAAAATCTAATAGTATGGTATGAAAAATAGCTGTTTGACGAATAATACACGGTTTTTTACACAGAACATGACTAAGTGTCTGAGAAATATCTAATATATTAAACTTAACACTTTTTTTCTTGTAAGTGGCATGTTCAACACCGCTTGGGATCCAGATACAAAATTCCGGCGGAGCAATATAATGTTGAGCAGCAACTTGCATCTCTATAATGCCTTTAACCACATAAATTAATTGGCCAAAGTTATGGAGATGTAATTTACACTCAGTATCACCTAACAATTCATTATTACGAAAAACTATGGATTCTGGCTCAATAATATTTGGTTCAAGTATATATTTGATTTTTTCCATTACAGTAATATTGGCAGAAAGAACGGATCGTTTGTCTTATTATAAATATATGCAATAAATCAGACAATGCTAAAATAGCAAAATTATTACCAAATGATAGATATGACTAAATAATGAAAAATTTTCTTTTTCCCCTTTTTGCAGTTTTATTATGGTCAATTAATGCAGTCGTAAGTAAAGCAGCTGCAAATGTTATTGACCCTGCGGCTATTTCTTTTTATCGCTGGTTATTGGCGTTTTTATTACTTACCCCATTTATGATCAAAGGGATAGTTAAAAATCGCGCAGTAGTGATGCAATATGGCTGGAAACTTTTTATTTTAGGGGCCCTTGGCATGGTGCTCTACCAAAGTTTGGCTTATTATGCTGCACACACGGTCAGCGCAACCTTTATGGGAGTATTAAATTCGGTTATTCCTTTGTTAACGGTGATACTCAGTATTTTTGTGCTACGCACTATTCCTACTATTGGTATTGTAATCGGTACCCTCTTATCCTTAATTGGGCTTATCTGGCTTATCAGTCAAGGTAATCCAATGATATTTTTTATGCAGGGAATAAATAGCGGGCAATTACTCATGTTTATCGCTGCTCTCTCTTATTCTCTATATGGTGTATTAACCAAGCATTGGGCAATCCCATTACCCAATTGGCAATCACTTTATATCCAAATTAGCTTTGCGGTGATCCTACTATTGCCTAATTTTTTACTGGCTAAAACAGTAGAAATTACCGCAGCAAATATTAATTTGATCTTGTTTGCCTGCATTGCCGCCTCGCTGATTGCACCTTACTTATGGATCCAGGGTGTATTTCGACTTGGTGCTAATACAACTTCAATATTTATGAATCTGGCACCGGTATTTACTGCCATTATCGCTGTCCTATTTTTAAATGAAAAAATGCACAGCTACCATTGGTGGTGTAGTGCTACTCGGTGTTATTTTGGCGCAGCCATTACGTACGCCACTGACACAGCTTTTTAACCATCTCCGTTGTAACACTAATAAAAAAGAACAATAACTTATTAAATCAATTAATTATATCAAAAACAATAAAAAAACCTACTGTAGACTATCAGTAGGTTGTTGTTTTTCTTGTTAAGGTAATTATGAATGGTATTTACTCATTACCAACGACGCATTAGTTCCACCAAAACCAAAGCTGTTTGACATTACAGTATTTAATTTCTTATCAGTGGGTTGCGTAATAATATTCATTGCTTGCGCTTTTTCATTCAAATTATCAATATTGATGCTTGGAGCAATAAATCCATGCTCTAACATTAGCAAACTATAAATAGCTTCATGTACCCCAGCCGCGCCCAGAGAATGGCCAGTCATTGCTTTAGTCGCTGAAATCGCTGGCGTATTAGTACCAAACACTTCAGTAATTGCTTCTAGCTCTTTTGTATCGCCAACTGGCGTTGAAGTTCCATGAGTATTGATATAATCAACCTGTTCGACATCTGCCAATGCCATTTTCATACACCGTACCGCACCCTCACCTGACGGAGCAACCATATCATAACCGTCTGAAGTCGCTCCATAACCAACAATTTCAGCGTAAATATGTGCGCCACGTGCCAAAGCATGCTCTAACTCTTCCACCACAACGATACCGCCACCACCAGCGATCACAAAACCATCCCGATCCTGATCATAGGTACGAGAAGCTTTTTCTGGGGTTGCATTATATTTGGTAGATAATGCTCCCATTGCATCAAATTCACAGGTTAATTCCCAGCTTAGTTCTTCACCTCCACCAGCAAAAACAACATCCTGTTTACCTAATTGGATCAATTCAACTGCATGGCCAATACAGTGGGCTGAGGTTGAGCAAGCGGAGCTAATAGAATAATTAACGCCCTTAATTTTAAACGGTGTGGCTAAACAAGCTGAAACACCAGAAGCCATTGCTTTGGTCACCATATAGGGACCAACACCACGTAATCCTTTGGCACGCATACCATCAGAACCAGCCACTTGATTACGGGGTGAACCGCCACCAGAACCAGCAACTAAACCGGTACGAATATTTGAGATCTGCTCTTCTGTCAGTTTAGCGTCCTGAATTGCCTCTTCCATCGCCAAGTAGGCATAAATAGAGCAATCACTCATAAAACGAAGAATTTTTCGGTCAATCTTTTGTTTAATATCATCTTCCGTCAGCTGAATATTACCCCAGACATGGCTGCGTAAACCCATTTCTTTAAATTCTTCTGAAAACCTGATGCCAGAACGACCCGCTTTCAGGGAAGCCAGTACCTCTTGCTGGTTGTTACCTATGCTGGAGACAATGCCCAGACCAGTGATGACTGCACGCTTCATTGCTTATATTACCTCATAGTCGAAATTCATTTACTGGGAGCTTAGCCTGTTACTTTAGCTTACACTTGTAAGCTAAACAAGTCCGATCAGGTAAAATTTTGTAGAAAATATTATCTTGGCTAACTTTTATATTTTGCGATAGCTAGCGCACTCAGGTTAAATTCGTTAAAATTGGCTGATTATTTAAAATATTGTAGATAATTTTCTGAATACAAATGAGATCAGCCAAGCTAAATTAAGCTGGAACGAGCAAGATATCCCTATCTCTGAACACTTTGGTGATGTCTATTATTCTAATCAAAATGGTTTAGAAGAATCGCGTTATGTGTTCTTAGCCGGTAATCAGTTACCGAATCGCTTTTTTTCTCACTCAGCAAAACAATATGTTATTGCAGAGACTGGTTTTGGTACTGGGCTAAACTTTATGGCAGTCTGTCAGTTATTTATTCAGTTTCGCCAACAAGCGCCTAACAACCAGTTACAACTTTTACACTATATCAGTTTTGAAAAATATCCTTTGTCCATTACTGATTTGCTAAGAGTTCATCAATGTTGGCCTGAACTCGCCACTTTTTCTAAACAAATTTGTCGACAATGGCCTCAGTCGTTACCAGGTTGTCATAGAATAGTTATGGAAAATGGGGCAATCATTCTCGATCTCTGGTTTGGCGATATAAATATACAATTACCTCAATTAAAATCTAATTTTTTCAATAAAATAGATAGTTGGTTTTTAGACGGTTTTGCTCCAGCTAAAAACCCTCAAATGTGGAGTGAACAACTGTTCACTACAATGGCAAATTGGGGACGTGATGGTTGTACTTTTGCTACCTTTACTTCTGCCGGTATCGTTCGCCGTGGATTGGAAAAAGCCGGTTTTCAAGTAAAAAAAATCAAGGGTTATGGCCGTAAACGTGAAATGCTAACCGGTCAATTACTAGCAAATCAGCAATCTAATCGACAACCCTGGTTCGCTCGACAAGCCGCATCAACAACCGAGGATATTGCCATTATTGGCGGTGGTATTGCCAGTATGATGACTGCTCTTGCTTTATTACGTAGAGGCAGTCAGGTAACTTTATATTGCCAAGATCCCAGTGTGGCACAAAATGCTTCCGGCAATCGTCAAGGCGCACTTTATCCATTATTAACTGGTCACCACGATGGTTTAGAACGCTTTTTTATTACCGCCTTTACTTTTGCTAAACGCTATTACACCCAACTTCAACAGTTAGGCATCACATTTGCTCAGGATTGGAACGGTTTAGTACAGTTAGCTTATGACGTAAAAAGCCGACAAAAAATCGAACAAATATTAACAAAAAATTGGCCAGCTGATTTTGCACACCATTAAACTCGACAAACATTACAAACCATTTGTGGTGTTGATGTTAACCATGATGGCATCTACTATCCAGCTGCTGGCTGGTTATGTCCAGCTGAGCTGACATCCAATAGTTGGCAATATGGGCAACAACAAGGTTTAATCAGTCATTTTAATCATCGTCTTATTTAGCTTGAAAATAGTGCCGCTGGCTGGAAGTTGCTATTTAAACAAGGAGATATGCAACGACAAATAACCCATAAAACCGTCATTATCGCTAATGTGTCAACGATCACCGAAAACTGATCCACTTTTTAGCTAAATCCGATCAATCAAAATTGATCCACTTTTACTCAGTCATTGCTCCTGAGCGCCGCTTATCTTTCAATCGATAGCTTTCACCGCTTAATTGCAGTACATGCGAATGATGAAGTAAACGATCAAGCATAGCGGCAGTTAATGTTGTGTCATCAGCAAAAGCATTTGGCCATTGCCCAAATGATAAGTTACTCGTCAATATGACACTGCCATGCTCATAACGCTTGGCAATCACATTGAAAAACAGGTTTGCTTCTTCTCGCCCAAACGGCAGGTATCCAATCTCATCGATAATCAACAATTTCGGGGCCATCACCGAACGTGATAGATATTGTTTGAGCTTATTTTGTCGTTTGGCAGTTGAGAGTTGCAACATCAGTTCAGCTGCCGTGGTAAAGCGGGTTTTCTTCTTGGCCTGTACTGCTTTTAATCCTAACCCAATAGCTAAATGCGTTTTGCCTACACCGCTTGGGCCAAGCAACACGACATTTTCATTACGTTCAATAAACGTTAATGCGCTTAATTCCTGTATGTGTTGTTTGGGGATCCCCGTTGCAAACTTAAAATCGAACGTATTAAGTTCTTTATGTGCTGGGAATCCTGCCATCCGACTCAAAAGATTACGGGTTCGTTCATCTCGTTGTTGTTGCTCACATTTTAATAGGGACAGTAAAAACTCTCCGTAGCTTTTGTCTTGGGCAATGCATTGTTCGGCAAGTGATGACCAATGAGTCGGAATAGAATTTAATTTCAATGACTCACACAGGTGTTCAATTTGTTCATGCAATAACATGTTCACCTCCCAGCAATGCTTCGTATACGCTGATTGAGTGTTGCAAACTGACAGATTCAAGGGGCGGTACGATACGGATATTAAGCGTATCAGTCTGCGGGATAGATTGGCAAACCCTTGCTGGTAAGGGTAGAAGATACTTAACTTCCTTAGCTAGTCTATCTGCTGGCTTCTCTAACGTTGTTCCATGAATCCGCTGATGGGCAACGCGTTGTAACCAGGGCCCCACTCTTGCATTAGCTATCTCAATATCCAGTTCAAGATTATGAGCACGAAGGTCGGTATTTAATGGTACGATAAAGCTGTTTTTTAAATAGAGGTTAAAGCGCTCTACTTTCCCTTTAGTTTTTGCCCTGTAGGGCTTGCAAGCACACAATTTAAACCCGTAATCTTTCGACATGTAATTTATGTTCACCTTCTGCATAAGCATCCCGTTCGATGATGAGGGATTTTGCGTTATCACACAATATTTCCTGTGGTACACCACCAAAATAGTCGAAAGCTTCTCGTAAACCTTGTTGCCAGGATTCTGCTCGTTCATTATCAAAGAACTTTACATAACTCGCACGCGAATAGCCTAGCGTTGCACCAAACGCTTTTAGTGATTTTTTACCTCGCCGGATGCTGGTGAAGTCGATTTGCATTTGTTGACCTGGCTGTGTTTCAAAACGGACGACAGCTTCGGGAACAATGCTTGGTTTAAATTGACAAACAAATCGGCGTAATTGAGCAATACCGCCTTGATAGCCGCTTTCAACTACTTCATCAAATAAGACTGTTGCAGGGATCCAATCAGGTTTAGCCAGTTCAATTCGATGAAGCAAATAAGGTTTAAAGGGTGCTAATTTAGTCGGTTGTTGACTTCTTTTAGGATAAGTTGGCATTGTCTGTTGTTGTAAATGATGTTTTACGGTGTTACGGGATATGCCCAATTCACGGGCAATTTTTCGAAGGCTTTGTCCTTGTGCAAAGCGAACATGAATATCCACAAATATCTCCTTGGTTAACATAAATTATCCGTACAAAAATGTGCGAATAATACCAAGTGGATCAGTTTTAGATGATCGTTAGTGGATCAGTTTTGCATGATCGGTGACAGGTGAAACCTTTTTGCACATCTAATTGGTCATGGTAGCCACTAATCATGGTTAAATTGGCGACCAACTCAAAATCGGTCAGGTAGCTATGGAAAGCCTGTTCAACAATATCGCTGGTTAACTGACTTTGATTAATCGCTTGTAGCAGCTTATTCATCATCTGAGTTTGGCCGATCCTTTGGGTCGGATTGATATAATTTTCTGGATAGTAGTCCGGTTCCCTGATGCCCGCCCAGCTACTATAGCAGCGATTATATTGTTCCCAATCTAGGAAAAATGGCCGTTGCAGGGCAGAATAATTTACCCCAACCTCATACTCTGGCTGCTGAATACAACGATTAATGTAGAGTTGCACACTCGCCATGGCCGCCGCTATCTGGCTGGAGATGACTTGATAACTGTCTTGGTTATCAATCAACAGATAGCCATACAATTGGTCTCGGTTGTTGAGTGTCAGATTTTTATCAGCGACATAGGCCAGATAGTAATAACATTGAGCGCGACTGAGGTTTTCAGCCAAAATACCGTTCACGCTTTTGAGTTGTGACTTGTTAAGGGAATTTAACAGGCTGGTGGCTAAAGATAATAAAAAGGGATTCAAATCGGGTTGAATTGGGATGGTAATATTGAGCTCTTGAGACAATTGGTCAATAAAGGTTGTTGTTGGATATAGGTCACTTTTTTGTTGATATGAATATTTTTGATTAACAATAGGTTGCTGATTTTCACAATTGTAAATTGTGATTTCATTAGGTATTTTTAATGTTGTCCAATCTATGTATGTGGTGAGTTCATATTCATTTTCACTGATCTTTTTCGCATCCCCTAAATATTGGATGCTCGATGTTGTTTCATAAGCCCAACCATATTGTTTATCTTGATTCCAGTCAAAAATCTTGGCCTTGATTTTAAATTGATTATTCCCTAGCGGATAAAGTAACAGGATATAGCCAGGATTTCTTTCTTCATTATCCAAATACCATAATGCAATATCATCATTATTGTTAATGATTGCAGCTTGATAACTATAATCTCCCGATGCTGGATTGTAATCTTTTGTTAATGCAGCAATAGTATTTGTTAATCTCTCAATGGGAAGTTGGGTTTGTAGTTGTAACGAAGACAATGTTAATGGGTAATTATTAGTGGGATCGTATAAGCTGCCAACCACCGTGGCATCAACCGCTAGCGTTTCCCCTGCCTGATACCACTGCTGAATAAATAAGCCTTGTTGGACATCGCTAACTATGGTATCGCTGGTGGCCAGTTTATCAACTTGCTGAGCAGCGGCGGTATATTCGTCAACTGGGGCATTAATCGCCTTTGCCAGCATACTGACGGTGAGTTGATCTTTACCCAATGAAGTAATGGCGACGGGTGCTTGTGTCGCCAATAGGATGGTCCAATCGTGGAATTGAGTGATAAATTGTAAATTGTTTACCGTTAGATAAACTTTGGTTAACGCTTTTTTCAAATGCTCTGGTTGGTTTACAATCAGCGTGACTTCAGCCAGTGATAGCTTAAACAGGTTGGTTATAAGCGCTAATTGGGCAATCCGATGGCAATAACGGATGGCTGTTGGAGTGAGAGTAAAGGGTTGATCAATGTTAATGTTACTGATTTGTTGCCAAAATTGGTTGATGTCTAGGTCTTCAGGACGAGTTTTAATATTATCCAGCCAAATCAGTAATTGGTAGGCGATATCTGCTGACGAAAGCGCTAACTGGTAAGCAAAATAGGATGCCAGCGCGGTTTTGAGCACGTTATCTGATAAATTCGGATCATCCAAATTGCTTCTTAGCGTAATAATCAGATTTTCAATTTCAGGTGATTGATTGGTATCGAAATTATCTGTCCACGAGTTTCGCACCAATAAAAAAACGCTCTATTTTTAAGTTTAATTCAGCATAATATGTAAATAGATAAAACCTTATAAATTAAATATAACTTATTGTAAATTAAGTAAATTTATGCATTTCAGTAACTTGCAGATTAATCATTACTTTTAAGCCATTTCTAGAATTTTATAGGCCTGTGCGAAACTCGTGCTGTCGTTAATGCGACTAAGCTGGCGACATTAAGATTCTGTTTATTTAGCCATTTGACGGTGGTATTAAGTTTACTAATTAACTCGGCAGATGGAATATTTTTATAGTTAAGTAGGTTAAGTAAGATAGTTAATTCAGCAACTGTGAGATGAAAAGCAGAAGTCAGTAGATAAAGTGAATAAAAAACGCTGGTTGTTGCTAGATCATTTTTACAATAGTTATCGTCTTTAAAAAGCAGCAACATTTGATATAACTCTTGGTCATTAACCGCAAACGCTTGCTTCAAGTTCGATTTAAAGATGTTTTGGGCGCTACGTGCAATGTCGTAATCTTTATCGTCTGGGACGAATTTTTGACCATATAAAGGCGGGTTATTAAATAGTTGGTCGTATTGACTAAGCTCCCCCATTAACAGTGGTTTGGCTAATTTTTTGACCGGCTAATATCCGTGCTTGTGGTTCTTTAATGGTATCGTATTGTTCATATAGTTTTATTTGCAAAATTTCAGTTAAGGTATCATCTGTGACGTTACCATTCTTGTCGTCCACTAAATTAAGTAGCGTAAGTTGCGTCAGCTGAGTGGTTTTGTGCAATAAAACAACTTTATGCACTTTTAGTAAACGTTCTTTAAGCTGCTTTTCCGTCGCATCTTTATTAGGTAGTAATAGTTCAAAAAAATCAGGCGCTAAATCGTAATGTTCTGCCAGTGCAACCGCTGTGGTCAGGGTTTGTGGTGGAATGGTGCCAAACACTTTTTGGTATTCAGCGTCAAGATTATCTGGAGTAATTTCCGTGGTTAAAAGCGTGTAAATCGGCGGTGATATTTTTAAATCGGTACATAAGATAAAGGTTTCATCGGTATTGGCCGGACGATTTTCCGGCTGAATTAATTGCGCTAGCATGACATTATGGTTTTGTAAAACCTGCTGAATAACATTGGTGTAATAATAATAGGGGCCATCAGGATTTAACGTATCTTTAGCCAACGCGTCGAGAATTTTTTGTTTATCGTTATCACCGATTTTTTTGCCAATTTGGGCCGCTAGTATTTGATTGGATAAGGTTAGCGTGCTTACTGGTGTATCCATATTGTCCTGACTCAAAACCAGATCGGCTAAGTCAGGGCGACGATTGTCGATAAAATAGGGTGAATTTACCGGATGCAGTTTTTGTGCTTCGCGATAAAGTTTTACCAGATAAGCGGCTGGTGAAAACATGGACGCGATATCACCTTGATTGACAAAATCGCTATCACGATCGGGAATAAAATCGTTACTGTAAAACATGGCTTCGTCATACTGCAGTTGTTGCGCTTTTGCGTTGCTAAAATTTGTTTGTAATTGAGTCGCGACCAGATGTCTTGATTGTTTTGGAATGGCTTGGCGGGTGATTTGTTGCCGGTATTGAGCATTATTTTTTGCCTGGATCTTTTTGGCTTGGGCTAACAGTTGGTCACAATCCTGCAAACTTAATTGATTATCGGCAGCTTGATAAAGTTCTTCTTTAGCGTAATCAGCTAGCTCACTGAATGATTTAATATTTAATTTATTAATAATATTCTTAATGGAATTTTCGTTAATTTTGTATGACATAAAACCCTCACTTATATTAGATGGCTCTATCGTTTTTTTAAAGAAAAGGAATATATTTCGATGGAATATAAAAATCAGATGTGATTATTTATATTTATATCTTTTAATTTATTTTTATTGATTAGGATTAAATTTAAAAAAATAATAACATACTTTATTTTTAAATCTAGTATTTTTTATTTAAATTTATACTAAATATTTTTTAGTAAAATCAGTTAATTATTCGCTTCATGGATTTAGCTTGGTAATTATTTCTATTTTAAATTATCGCGGGAGTTCATTTTTATTAGAAATGAGTATTTAATAATAAGCAAAGGGTAAATTCATATTGGTTAATTATTTTTTGTTGTAATTAAAGATAATAAATTATGTGTCATTGAATAAAGGTTGTTTTTATTTATTAGCTGAATCGATTAATTGTCGCCAAATTATTTTAACCGTTATTTTTATTTTTTATTGCATCTTTAATTTAATAAGAAAATTTAATTAATCAGCATCATTTAACTTTAATTTAAATTTAAATTTAATCAGAATTAAATTTCACTATTTAAGTGGCAATGTAAATGAATAAAAATAGATGATAAGTATGTTTTATCTAAAATAAAATCACTTATTTCAAAAGCAATAAGTGATTTTGTGTATGTTAATTATTGGTTTATTGTCTACATGTAAACATTATTTGATCTATTTTTTTCATAGATACGCTGTGCTCTTTGATAACTGATATTTGCAAGTAAGGAATATTCGTCTAAGTACATGTTTTTGGCATATTCAACCCAATCAGTCTCACTTTCAAATAAACCTACAGCGTAATATAAATACTGAATTGCTTCTTCTTGAGTTTCTGGGGCTCTAGATGCAGGATTTTTGGTAAATTCTCCTTTATCGATTTCGATATCTGAGGCGGGCTCGATACGTTTTATGTAATCATCAGCAATGTTTTTTGTTAATACATTGGTTTTTTTTGTAAAACATTTGTTGTCAATTTAGCTAAGTCAGAAGTTAGATTTTGTAAACAAAAAGTCTCAGAATTTATATCTCTTTCAAGATATGGTTTAAGGAAAGAATACATGTCTTTACTCTCTCTTGTTTGGTTAACAAGATCTTTAGGAGGACGATTAAATTCTTTAGTCGAAATTAATATTTGTTTACCCTCTGATAAAGAGCCTTCTGGTTGAAGATCAATAAAAAAGGTTGAAAGTTTACTCATTGTACTTTCAAATCTACTTCCTGTTAATGCTCTTGCGCCCCCTCGTCCTTCTTCGATTAAATCAACTAAACGTTCAATAACAATGTTTAATGGTTTTTGGGAGGCTGTAGTATTTCCACTACTGGTTGAGGGTTTAGCTTCTGGATTACTATTTGTTGTTTGGTTATTTTTTTTCTTCCATGACCAGGGCATTAGACCATGTATATCTTTGTTATTAAAAGGATTATTTCTTACCATGCGATAGAGATTTAATCCATCAATGATACCTGCGGGATCTGGATTTAACCATCGCCCAACCCATGGTTGATAATAACGGAAGCCATAATAATAACCTGAGTTCGGGATAAGGAATATAAATTTTTTCATTATATATTCAATTACTTAAATTAAAATTATTACATAAAACAGTGCTAAATTTTGGCTTTTTTCATGATTTTAGCAGAGAAAATAGCTTATTTTTTAACCTACAACCAACTAAAAATATTCCTTTTTTTATCATTTTATTGATTTTAAAAGGTTTTTATTGATAAATGAGCTATTTTTATTTTCTCATAACTAACGCTTATCCCGAACTCAGGTTAATAATATAGCCCAGTAGCATCCCGTTCTTTGCCTGAATAACGATAGGTTTTATAATGGTTTTCAAGTTGATTTTCAGCCGCCCACCAGGCAGTGCCACCAAAGGGGAAAAATTCTTCTTCACTACTCAATTGGCCATATTCATCTAACTCTAAAATGCAGCTGCCGATCTGATTATTTATACTATAGCGTAACGCATTATTGCCGATTTCTGCTGGCGCATCTTGCTCACTAGCCCAATGCAATACGCACAAATTTTCTTGCATAATGACTGTTCGTAGGGATTTGCGCTGTTGTGATTGGTCCATCTGTTGTTTGTAGATCATGAGTAATTATCTCAATTCCAGGCAAAATCACGAGTTTCGCACCAATAAAAAAAACGCTCTATTTTTAAGTTTAATTCAGCATAATATATAAAATAGAAAAAAATCTCATAAATTAAAAAATAACTCATTGTAATTTAAGTAAATTTATACGTTTTAGCAAGTTACAGATTAATTATTGTTCTGAAGCCATTTCTAGAATTTTATATGCCCGTGCGAAACTCGTGCAAATAACAACAGGTTTCAATGTGGCTTACATTGCTAGCTAGATACTGCTGCTGTTTGACTAGGCGTATTCCCTGGCTGTCATAACAGTAGATTTCACTATCATTTTGCCCTGTTTCCCGGCTAATTGGGACAACTGCAGCCAACTGATTTCGACTATTCCAGCTTAAATTTTTGGCCAATTTGCAACTGAAGCTGATTGCCAGCGGCAATCAAAGTAATCGTCAATTGGTAAGCTTGGAGTTGATGGAAAAAAAAAGAGCCAGCTAAAGCATGGTTACTGGTGTCAGAAACATAAATATGCTTTGTCCACTGGACTAGCACCTTGAATGTTTTATGGTCGGTTTAAATTACCTGAAGCATCATATTGATACTGGCGAGTATAAGGGGTGCTTTTGATAGGCGGCGTCAGCAGGTGATGCAAGGAAAAACGTTTGAGCAACAGGGGGGCGGTTGGTTAGGGATTCTCGTCCAGTCGCTTCGATGAGCTGATAGAACGTATCATAGCGGTACTGATTTTCGGCAACGGATTTTTGATTATGATAAAAACGGGAGGCATGAGCATCATTCTGGATAAGGATAATATTACCAACCGGATCATAGGTGTAGCGTAAATCCTGAAAAGTTAAATAACCCAAAGGATGATCTGCGGGACGGTAGGTTTTTACCATTAATAGATAACCTGTTTCAGCTTCATAGGTATAATCAGTTACTACGCCATTACCCAATATTTCCTGTCTGATTTGTCCACTAGCCGCGTAATCAGCCGATTGTAAGACAATTTTTAGCGGCTGATCTTTAATTTGCAATAAGCGTGCAATTAACTGTCCTGCGCGGTTATAATTCTGTTGTTGAATGTTACCGTCAGCATCAATTTGTTGTAGTAAACCACCTTGAGTATCATAGTCTTGGCGAGTAATAAAATTTTCTGGGACGATTTTTTGTTGCCACTGTTGTTCTGTACCCTGCCAATCGCTTTGCTCAGAAAAATTTAGCAATAGCTGGCGTTGCTGAATTTGAAGATATCCTTGAAGGGTAAAACTTTGTTGTTGTTGACAGCCGGCGGTATCATAGTGACGAATGACTTGACCTCATAAATTATATGCTTGGCTTTCTGGTGTTGCTGGTGCATAAATAAAGCGTTCACGGATCTGTGATGGTTGGTTAGCGACTTGCTCATCGATAGCAAGTAACCTGCCCATAAACGGTGATTCAGCCGATTCATATAGCCAGTTACGCTGAGTATGTCTTGCATCTTGTTGATAAAAAGATCGTCCTTCAATGTTGTTTAAGGTGAATAAGTCACCACTGTCCTGGCTCTTAGTATAGATGATATTGCCTGTTAATGATGTTTGATAAAGGAAATTGGGGATAGTAAGTCGTGGATCTTGTTAGGAAATAGCGGAAAACTTTTGTTGGATCAGACGTATTTCTGGGGGATCTTCGGTCGTTGTTCGATAAAATTCTAATGTTCGAATTGCTAAGCCCCGGTTATCTTGTACTTTGATAGTGGGAGTGCCTTGATGAATTGAGCTAGAAGAGGTAGAGATAGACATAAAACCTCCAATGTTTAAATTAAGAGTATTAATGTTACATTCATCCCCACTCACTTATAGGTATTCAGTGAGTGAGTTTGTTCAGTATAGTGAACAAACTTAGCGCTAAGAAGCCTATTTTTAATTCGATTTTTAGCTAAAAATAATATTTTGTATTAAATTGATTTACAAATATTATGGAATAGATTGATTTGCGAATAATATGTTTGCTGATTATTATTGAATGAAAAAACTTTACTATTTGAAGCCGATCAATTTTGTCATGGATTGATTCTTTGGCATTTTTGTCTATTCCTCGATGGCTTACAATCTCTTTAGATGCATTCTATTTATATTGAATATCACTTTTTATTAACGATTTCATATTAAAAACCTTTTTATGATAATCACTTTTTTTATTTTTGTTAGTTAGTATCAATAGTAATAAATTAAATAGCGAATAAAAAAGCTGAAACACATTGTGTTTCAGCTTTTTCACTAGTGAGCAAAATCCATTATTTTTGATTTTGTGTTGCCTGAATAGCAGTGAGCGCAATGCTATAAACGATATCATCAACTAGCGCGCCACGAGACAAGTCATTAACCGGTTTACGCATCCCTTGTAGCATTGGGCCGATAGAAACCAGATTAGCTGAGCGTTGTACCGCTTTATAAGTGGTGTTGCCAGTATTGAGATCAGGGAAAATAAACACCGTGGCTTGACCGGCTACCGGTGAATTTGGTGCTTTAGATTTAGCCACATCGGCCATAATGGCGGCATCATATTGTAGTGGACCGTCGATCACCAGATCTGGCCGTTTTGCTTGCGCCAAACTGGTTGCTTCACGGACCTTGTCTACGTCACTACCGGTACCGGAGTTACCGGTAGAGTAAGAGATCATCGCCACACGCGGTTCAATACCAAATGCTTTGGCAGAATCGGCTGACTGAATGGCAATTTCCGATAATTGTTCGGCCGTTGGGTCTGGATTTATCGCGCAGTCGCCATAAACTAATACTTGCTCAGGTAACAGCATAAAGAATATCGAGGAGACGATTGAATTACCTGGCGCAGTTTTGATTAGTTGCAACGGTGGGCGAATAGTATTGGCGGTGGTATGAACCGAGCCGGAAACTAAACCATCAACCTCATTTTTTTCCAGCATCATGGTGCCTAACACCACATTATCTTCTAACTGTTCGCGCGCAACAATTTCAGTCATGCCTTTATTTTTACGCAGCTCAACCAAGCGCTCAACATAATTTTTCCGTACTGATTTAGGCGCCACAATTTCGATCCCCGCACCTAATTCAATTCCTTGCGCTGCGGCAACCCGTTTTATTTCATCAGGTTCACCTAGCAGAATACAGGTGGCAATACCTCTTTCAGCGCAAATAGCCGCTGCTTTTACCGTACGGGGTTCATTACTTTCCGGTAGCACGATACGTTTATTAGCTTTACGTGCGAGCTCGGTTAATTGATAACGGAAAGCCGGTGGTGATAGCCGTTTGGGTCGTTCAGAATCAGCAGTCAGTGAATTGATCCATTTTTGGTTGATATGTAAAGCAACATAATTTTGTATTTTTTCAATCCGCTCATGATCATCCGCATGCACTTCTAAGCTGAAACTTTGTAGACTTAATGAAGTTTGCCAGGTATTGGTATCTACCATCAGCACCGGTAAGCCCGTTTCGAAAGCACGGTGACAGAGATCGTGTATCGGCTTGGCAATAGGGTAACCGCCGGTTAACAGTAATGCGCCAATTTCGATACCATTCATGGCAGCTAGACAGGCAGATACAATAACATCTGGGCGATCAGAAGAGGTTACCAGCAATGTGCCGGGACGAAACAGCTCGACCATATTGGGCACACTGCGGGCACAGAAAATAACCGATTTTATGCGCCGGGTTTGTAATGCGCCTTCATTGATAATAGCGGCATTCAGATGATTCGCAATATCGATACCACGGGTGGCTATCAGATCAAAATTCCACGGAATACAACCTAAAATTGGTAGCGGACAATTGTCAGCTAACGTTTTACTGTCAATTTTTGCGATTGTGGCTTTAGTTGATTCATCAAATATTTCTGATAAATCAGGACGGGTACGGCCATGCTCATCAACTGGTGCATTGAGTTTATTGATAATTACTCCAGTGATATTTTTATTTTGTCCACCACCAAACTCTGCGCGGGCTAACTCAATGCGCTCTTTTAACTGTTCTGGTGTATTGTTACCCAGTGCGGTGACAAAAATAACGTCAGCCCCCAGTGTGTTAGCGATATCGTAATTCAACGATTGGGTAAAAGGGTGCTTACGGGTAGGCATTAAACCTTCGATCAGAATAACTTCAGCCTGCTGCCTATTGTCATGGTATCGCGCAACAATCTCCTCCATTAAAACATCTTTTTGATCATTAGCCAGTAGGGATTCAACATAACTCATTTTTAGTGGTTCAGCGACCTGAACACTAGAGTGGGAGCGTAATACTTCAGTTGTCTGATCTTTATTACCAAAACGGGGTTGAGCAATGGGTTTAAAAACCGTTAGACTAACCCCTTTTTGCTCCATTGAACGAACGACCCCTAAACTGACGCTGGTTAAGCCAACACTAATGTCAGTCGGTATTAACATTATTGTACGGGACACAAGTACCTCTTTAATAATTGCAAGATGTTTAACTCAGAACTGCCAATCAGTAGACTGACAGTTTCTAATCTATTTATGCCGTTAGACGGCTCGCGTCCTGTGCAATAACTAACTCTTCATTTGTTGGAATAACCAGAGCAGGAATGCTATCGTCAGTTGTGATCTTGCCTGATTTGCCAAAACGGGCGGCTAAGTTGCGCTCGTGATCATATTTAATACCAATTAAAGATAGCTTCTTAAGGGTTAATTCACGTACTAAAGCTGAATTTTCGCCAATACCACCGGTGAAAATAATAGCGTCTAGGCGCCCTTCCATTAATGCACAATAAGCGGCGAGATATTTGGCTAAACGATGACAATAGACATCCATCGCTCGTTTTGCATCTGCTTTAGTGTCATAATTGTCTTCGACATAACGACAATCGTTGGTAACTTCTGTTAATCCAAGTATGCCAGACTCTTTGGTTAATAATGTATTGATCTGATCAACACTCATACCCAAGGCGTCGTGAAGGTGGAACACAATAGCTGGATCGATATCACCACTGCGGGTTCCCATTACTAAGCCTTCTAGCGGTGTGAGACCCATTGAAGTATCCACAGATTGACCATTAACGACAGCGGTAACTGATCCACCATTGCCTAAATGACAGGTGATCACATTCAGTTTATCGATCGATTTATTCAATTCTTTGGCAGCTTGCTGGGAAACATAGTAATGACTGGTACCGTGCGCACCGTAACGACGAATACCATGCTTTTTGTAAAGATTATAAGGTAGAGCATATAAATAAGCTTCAACCGGCATGGTTTGATGGAAGGCGGTGTCAAATACAGCGACATGCTTGTCATTTAAATGCGGAAATGCTTTTTTAGCTTTTTCAAGTCCAATAATACCAGCAGGATTATGTAATGGTGCAAATGGAATAGAGGCTTTAATGCCTTCAACGACTTCATCATTGATAATAACCGATTTGGTAAATTTTTCACCACCATGAACAATACGATGGCCAATAGCCGAAATGGCTTGCGCTAATTCTGGTTTTGCGGTGAGAATTTGATTGACAATGAAAGCCATCGCTTCACTGTGAGCAGCGCCTGAACCTAAAGCAGCTTCGTTTTTAGTGCCATCTATTTTCCACTTAATACGGGCTTCTGGTAGATGAAAACATTCTGCTAAACCAGATAGTTGTTCTTCGCCGTTAATCGGATCAATGATAGCAAATTTAAGGGAAGAGCTACCGCAGTTGAGGACAAGTACCAGCTTACTTGACATGGAATTACCTACTATATCGTTATCATGGAGTCTTCTTTTTTGTCAGATTAACCAGGAAGACTAGGGTTAATAAACATCAATCCAATAGAATGCTAGTAGCCTAGCTTATCCCTGGGATCATACTGAATGATTAATATCATATTTATGCAATATTATGATATTTTAACTGTATTTATTGACTAAATAACTATGTTTGCAATGTTAGTATTAAAGATGCAATATAATATTAACATTATGGATTGAAAACATAGTAATAGACCAAATATAAACTTTATATGATATAAGTTTTTTCTATAGATTATAGAAGTCGTGGCCTCAGGCAACCAAAGTTGCCCTATAAATTCTACTAAAAAGATTTTATGCTTTATACATTTTTTTTAAATTTTGCATGAGAAATTGATTGAAGTCATGTGAGGTATTGATGAATACGACACCAGAAACGACCCCAGGTTTCTTACAAAAGTTGAAACTAGGCCGGCAATATGCCAAGACATTTCCGTTAGAAAAATGTTTGATGCCTATTTTTCCTGAACATCGGGTGATCACAGTTAGTCGCTTTGCGATTCGTTATATGTCTGCTGTTGCTGTTTTTACCCTTACCTGGCAGATTGCATTAGGTGGTCAGCTGGGACCGGCTGTGGCGACAGGGCTTTTTGCCTGTAGCTTACCTTTGCAGGGATTATGGTGGTTAGGTAAGCGTTCAGTTACGCCACTACCGTCGGCATTACTAACTTGGTTTTATGAAATTCGTGAAAAATTTAATCAAGCTGGAATTGCCATCAGACCCGTCAAAGCAACACCGACTTATCAGGCATTAGCTGAATTGTTAAAACGTGCTTTTAAACAATTAGATCGCTCTTTTATTGATGGTATTTAACATAATTTGAATAGTTATGGGGTTAGCTAGTCAGCAATAGAGATAATAGGCATTACAAAATAGATTATTAATGGTTAAAGTTTGAAAAGCCTTTTTAGATCAATAAAAGGTAAGTTATCACTATAAAAAGAAGGTCGGTAATGCGATGATTTAGCAAATTTCCAAGTATAGGAGAACCATAATGGAAATGACTAATGCACAACGCTTAATTCTGTCTAACCAGTATAAAATGCTGATCAAGCTTGATCCGGATAATGCCAAACATTATCAACGCTGTCAAACTATCATTGAAAATGGTTTTGGCTTGCAAATGAAAGAGTTAGAGAAAAATTTTACTGAGTTGTCAGAAGAAAATTGCCAGACTATCATTGATATTGTGGAAATGTATCATGCCTTACAAGTTTCCTGGGAAAATTTGTCGTCTAAAACCGATATTACCGACAGAAGAGTTATCTTTTTAGGCTTTGATGCTGTTACGGAAGCACATTATCTCAATTATGTTCGTTTTTTGATTAATAATGAGGGTCGCTACCGTCATTTTGTCAGTGGTAGTGATGATTTTAATGCTCAGACACCTATGTGGGATAAATATCTAAGAATGTTAAATGTTTGGACATCTTGTCCGCGTCAGTATCATCTTTGTGCAGTAGAAATTAATCAAATCATTAATGCATGACTTATCTAAGGAGCATCAATGGTATTAAAATGTAAGGGATTTTTATTTGATTTGGATGGCACGCTGGTTGATTCGTTACCTAATGTTGAACATTGCTGGCGAGAATTTAGCCGTCGAATTGGTGTATCAGAAAGCGATGTGTTGCACTATATTCATGGCAAACCGGCAATCAGTTCTATCCGTCATTTTATGCCAAATGCCTCAGAAACTGAAATTGATGAAATTTTTTATTGGCTGGAAAACCTAGAAGCAGCCAATACTTCGGGTATTGTAGCACTACCTGGTGCAATTGCTTTATTAGAACAACTCAATACATTTGCTATTCCATGGGCAATAGTGACTTCTGGCACAGTGCCAATTGCTTTTAATCGTAGTAAAGTGGCAGGTTTGCCGGAACGGAAACACTGGGTCACGATTGAACGAGTTGAACACGGTAAACCGCAGCCAGATCCTTTTTTGCTTGGTGCACAACTACTAAATTTACCGCCTGAAGCCTGTATTGCGGTTGAAGATGCGCTGGCAGGGATCTATTCTGCTTTAGATGCGGGTTGCCAGGTTATCGCTGTTCATGCGCCAGCAGATATGCCACGGCGAGAAGAAATTTCATTAATTATCAAATCATTTACTGAATTAAATATTTCAAAACCAGATAACCAAGGTATTGTTACGGTGACTCAGCGATAAAAATATGTCACTTTCATAAATTAGGCCGGCAAATTTACGCTACTTATGGCAAATGAGCCCTATGAATAGACTTAATTTGAGGTCATTTTGAATAGCCAGCTGGTATGGGTATTAATTTTACTGCTAATAGTCGTCACTCTTCTTATGACTAATAAGATCCGTATGGATGTTGTCGCATTATTAGTCATTGTGGCTTTAGTATTGAGTGGAACTCTGACGCTTAAACAAGCAACAATCGGCTTTAGTGATCCCAATGTGCTGCTAATTGCGGCACTTTTTGTTTTTAGTGAGGGATTAGTCCGTACTGGTATTGCCTATCAAGTTGGCGACTGGTTAGTTGGTGCAGCCGGTAATAATGAAAATAAGATGCTGATTTTTTTGATGATCACAGTCGCAGGTTTAGGCGCTTTTATGAGTTCAACCGGCATTGTTGCCATCTTCATTCCCGTTGTTCTTAATGTTGCTAAACAGATGAAAATCCCACCAGGACGTTTGATGATGCCATTAGGCTTTGCTGGACTTATCAGTGGTATGATGACGTTAGTAGCGACCCCACCAAATATGATAGTCAATAGTGAACTGGTTAGAGAAGGTTATGCCGGATTCAAATTTTTTGCCATTACTCCGATTGGAATTGCGGTGCTGTTGCTGGCAATTATTTATATGTGGCTGGTTCGTCGTAGGTTAGGTAACCGCGAAATTGCAGCGGGTTCTGCTCCTCATCGGCGCACATTTCACGACTTTATTCGTGATTATAAGCTAACAGGTCGTGCTCGTTGTTTAGCCATTTGTCCAGGTTCCCCCCTTAATAGGCTACTCACTCGATGAGTTACATCTACGCACACGTTATGGTGCGAATATTATTGGTATTGAGCGTTGGCATCGTTTTCGTCGACTTATGCTAAGTGTAACAGCTGCAACAGAGTTACATGAACGTGATGTGTTATTAGTTGATATGTCGGATAGTGAGGTTGATCTCAATGAGTTTTGTCATGAACAAAAATTGGCCCCGATGATTTTGAGAGGTGAATATTTCTCCGCACGTGCGCGTGAAGTCGGAATGGCTGAGTTCTCCTTAGCGCCGCAATCTGAGTTATTAGGCAGTACATTGCGAGAAATTAAATTTCGTACGCGTTATGGCCTTAATGTTGTTGGCATTTACCGTGAAGGAAAAACTATCGATGATAAATTAATTGATCAGCCAATGCGTTTAGGTGATGTTTTACTGATCGTGGGTGACTGGAAATTAATTCGTTTATTGTCAACTGATAGACGTAATTTTATTGTCACGAGTTTCGCCCGGGCATATAAAATTCTAGAAATGGCTTCAGAACAATAATTAATCTGTAACTTGCTAAGACGTATAAATTTACTTAAATTACAATAAGTTATTTTTAATTTATGAGATTTTTTCTATTTATATATTATGCTGAATTAAACTTAAAAATAGAGCGTTTTTTTATTGGTGCGAAACTCGTGATTGTGTTAAATTTGGGCGCTGAGGTAGAGGCAGTTGCTCCTGCTCCTGCTGCATCGCAAGCGCCACATGCAATTTTTTGTTTGATATTAATGGTTACTATGATGGCAATAGATGAAATTCCCAATTTTATTGCTGTACTGATTGCGTGTTTATTAATGGGAAAATTTCGCTGTATTGATATGGAAAGCGCTTATCGTGCAATACACTGGCCGAGTATTATGTTGATTGTTGGCATGATGCCCTTTGCATTGGCATTACAAAAAACTGGTGGTATTGATTTGATTGTTAATTTACTAATAGATATTGCAGGTGGCATGGGACCAAGGATAATGTTGCTTTGCTTATTTATTGTTTGTGCAGTAACTGGATTATTTATTTCTAATACCGCAACAGCAATATTAATGGCACCGGTTGCCATTGCTGTTGCTAATCATATGAGTGTTTCGCCAATACCTTTTGCTATGGTGATAAGTGTTGCAGCTTCCGCGGCTTTTATGACCCCAGTTTCTTCACCGGTTAATACTCTAATTTTGGCGCCTGGTGGCTATAAATTCACTGATTTCGTTAAATTTGGGGTTCCTTTTACTGTTTTAGTTATGGTTATCACTACTGTTATTGTTCCTAAATTGTTTCCATTTTAAAGTTATCGCCTATTTTATGTAACAAACAGTAAGATAATAATACTATTTATATGTTATATAACTTACTAGCTACTGATTTCATCTAAAGATAGGTTAAATCCGGGTACAAAAACTTCAATAAAGTATTGCATTTCATCGCTATAACGTTCAGAAAGTGTTTTTTCAAGTCGTATTTTAGCTAGATTAAACTCGGTATTGCCTGCAGATAGCTCTTCTAAGCATTTTAAATAGGCACAAAGTGCATCCGCTTGTTTAACGATAGCGCGTTCTTCCTCAGTATGATATTCATCATCCAAAATCGGCTGAAAATCTTGTTGTAATTCTTCTGGTAGCATAGCGATAAGTTTTTGCTGAGCGTATTTTTCAATTTTTTTGTATTCGTTAGCAATTTGTGGGTTATGATATTTTATTGGTGTTGGCAGATCACCGGTGATCACTTCACTGGCGTCATGATACATAGCGAGCAGTGTAATACGTTCAGGATTGAGTTGGCCATTAAATTTTCGATTTTTAATGCAAGCAAGGGCATGAGCGACAAAGGCAACTTGTAAACTATGCTCTGAAATATTTTCGGTACGTACATTGCGCATTAATGGCCAGCGATTAATTAATTTCATCCGAGAAAGATGGGCAAAAAAATAACTCATAGACTGTCCTCATGGGATTGTTATAGTGATAAGCATTGTGGATTGATTAGATTAACAAGTAAATAACAAAATAGAACATCCTTAATGTAGATTAAGAATGCTCTATTATTGGACAACTATTGGCGATAGTTTAGCAGGAATTGGCTAAATTTATTAATTGCAGCTTCAAGCTCGCCAACATAAGGTAGCGTAACAATTCTGACATGATCGGGTTCAGGCCAATTAAAAGCTGTTCCCTGAACCAATAAAACTTTTTCCTGTAAGAGTAAATCAAGTACCATTTTTTGGTCGTTTGAGATATTGAACTTTTTAATATTAATTTTGGGAAACATATATAAAGCACCTTGCGGTTTAACACATGATACCCCAGGAATTTCATTAATCAGTTCCCAAGCGCGATTACGTTGTTCATATAATCGCCCACCAGGACAGATAAATTCGTTAATACTCTGATAACCGCCTAATGCGGTTTGGATTGCATGTTGCATAGGAACGTTAGCACAAAGCCGCATGGAGGCTAATATTTCTAAGCCTTCAATATAGCTTTTGGCATTCTCTTTCGGGCCATTAAGCACCATCCAGCCTTGACGAAAACCAGCAACCCGATAAGTTTTTGATAAACCATTAAAAGTAACGGTTAATAGATCCGGTGCTAACGCGGCAATTGAATGATGCTCAGCATCATCGTAAAGAATTTTATCGTAGATCTCATCGGCAAAAATAATCAACTGATGCTGACGAGCGATTTCGACAATCTCCATTAATAATGCTTTGCTGTAAACAGAACCAGTAGGATTATTGGGATTAATGATGACGATGCCACGTGTGCGAGGGGTAATTTTTTTGCGAATATCATCTAGATCAGGAAACCAATTTTGTTCTTCATCACATCTATAGTGTACAGCTTTGCCACCGGAAAGAGATACCGCAGCAGTCCATAGCGGATAGTCAGGAGCTGGGACTAACATTTCATCGTTATTATTCAGTAAGGCTTGCATCGATTGCACGATGAGTTCAGAAAGACCATTACCAATAAAGATATCCTCGATATTAATGTCAAGCATTCCTCTAGCCTGATAGTGTTGCATGATTGCTTTGCGGGCGGAGTAAATTCCTTTTGAATCACTATAACCTTGTGAGTGAGTAAGATTGCGTAGAACATCAAATAAAATTTCATCCGGCGCTTCAAAACCAAAAGGCGCTGGATTACCAATATGAAGTTTAAGAACTTTATGGCCTTCTTCTTCAAGACGTTTGGCCTCTTTAAGAACAGGCCCTCTTATATCGTAGCATACGTTATCCAATTTATTGGATTTAGTTATTGTATTCATTTACTCTGTTTGAACCTCAACGTTAATAGAATATGAGGAAATTTTGCTGCATATTTATATTCACACTCTACTCTTAGTTGGAAAAATTTTGAAGATATAGGCTTATTTTTGGTAGAAAAGGTTGGTTTAAATAATTAAATTAGGTCAAATAAACTTTTTATATAACTTAATTAGATAAATAAATTCAAAAATCTCGCATAAGTTAGTCTTATATTTTAGGTGTGAGATGATTTTTAGTATACAAAGAATAAATTACTTAGTGAATAGATTTGGCAGTGCATTTTTTGTTACAAACCATTGGTGGTTTCATGATAGAAATATTGTTTTTATAACATATAATTAAAGTTAATATGTTATTGCCGTATCTGGGCAAATAGAGTTTTGTTGCTGATTATCAATTAATAGTTTTTCCTAGCTGCGTTATCTTTGACAGTTATTTTGTTGAGAATAACCTATTTTTTTGCTGTTTGAAAAATCGTTATTTTGGCATAGGACTGGAATTAAAAATTATTCTAATAAAAACGAGAAGAAGAACATTCTCATTGGCATTTTGTTTATCAATATGTAAAACATGCTTATTATTAAACAATTTAAGTTAATAAAAGTGTATACACAGTAATAAATACTGCATTAATAGAAATAAATTTTAATATGTAAGGTTTTATCTTTATTTCTTTAACTATCAATGATTTTAATATCTATTGAATTCGTAAAAACACCAGGAATGATATAAGAGAATAAAATGATAAATTCAAATCGCCCAATTATGAATCTCGATCTTGATTTACTTAGGACTTTTGTTGCTGTTGCTGATCTTAATACATTTGCGGCAGCTGCTGCAGCTGTTTGTCGTACTCAATCAGCCGTTAGCCAACAAATGCAGCGTTTAGAACAGTTAGTGGGCCGTGAGCTTTTTGAACGCCATGGCCGTAATAAATTATTAACGGATCATGGTTTGCAGTTATTAGGTTATGCGCGGCAAATATTACGGGCTAATGATGATGCTTCAGCTTCGCTAACATATAATGATGCTGAAGGTGAGTTGCGAGTTGGTGTTTCTGATGACACTACCAATACTTTATTACCATTTCTGCTAAATCGTATCGCATCAGTATATCCGCGTATGGCCGTTGATATTTACATAAAGCGCGCCCATCTTATTAAAAAAATGCTGGATAATGGTGAAATTGATTTAGCACTAATACCCACAGAATTGAGTCAATATCCAAGTACGTTGTTACGTTCTGCGCCGCTCCTTTGGCATTGTGCACCTGATTTTGAGCATCAATTAAATGAGCCAATCCCTTTGGTTGTCATGGATGAAACCAATCCATTTCGTGAAATAGCGATAAGCACCTTTAATGCTGCGGGTATCAAATGGCGTATTGCGTATGAAGCAGCTTCGTTATCGGCAGTGCTTGCTGCGGTTAATGCTGAAGTCGGTATCACTGCGCGTCCGCTAGAAATGCAGACTGGTGATTTAAGAATACTAAGCGAAAGTGATGGTTTACCCCGTTTACCCGAAATTCGTTATTGGTTATACCGTAATATTAATGAGCAAAACGAGGCTATTTTAACTGTATTTGGTGCAATTAAAAATAAGAAAACACCTTATATAGTACAGCCGATTAGCGAGACAATTAATAAAGAAATATTATAAATCTGACGATTAGTAAATTACGCTTTAGTTAACGTTGTTATTTAAGTTAAATATCGCGTGCGATGCTATTATTCCTGCACTGTTTCTCTATTTTATATAGTTATAGCAGTGCATTTTTATTTTTCCTAGAGAAGCTTATTTTATTTAGTTGACAATAGCTAAAAATATTAGTACATAAAATATTCTTTATTATTGTGATAAAGAAAAGAATTGTTTAACAAAAATTATTTAAATATTTTTTATCAATGGAACTAAATTTTATTTTGGAAAAATTTGTGGTGGCTTAAAAGGTTTGGGTTTTATCTAATAATTAGGGTTATTTATAAATTTGTGAAAAATGACAGTCGTTAATATAATCAAATAAAATTGATTGTTTTATAATCAATTCAGTTTTTTCAACAGAATTGTGCGCGTGATCATAAAATAGCGGAAGTGAAGCGGTTTTAAAACAGGTTTTTCCTGAGATAATGGTGTAGTAAAAACGAAATATCAGTTACACTAGTTACTAACTATTAGTATTAGTTGAATGAGCTGTAACGTTTTAGCTGGCGAGATTTTTTGATTTACAGTTGTAGGGTAAAAGGTGTGGAGAGAGCGTTATTCTATAAACAAAATAGTGGTGAGAGGAATTAAGTTGAAGAAAATTGATGTATTTCTGTCTATTGTAATTTTTTCTTCTCATCTAATTATGGTTAGTGTGGTGTAATATTGCGCTAATTCAAGAGCAAAGCAATGACACCGTTTTTATTTATAATGAGTAAGCAGCGAGTATGTCTACATCTATTGAAGTATTTGCTCATCATTGGGCTTTTGCAATATATCTTATCGGTGCTCTTGGTCTGTGTTCCTTAATGTTACTTGGTGCTTATTACCTCGGTGGTAGATCCCAAGCCAGAGCAAAGCATATCCCTTATGAATCGGGCATTAATTCTGTTGGTAGTGCCCGTTTGCGTATATCAGCCAAATTTTACTTGGTTGCAATGTTTTTTGTTATTTTCGATGTTGAAGCGTTATTCCTTTATGCGTGGGCAGTCTCTATTAAAGAAAGTGGTTGGTTAGGCTTTATTGAGGCAAGTATTTTTATTTTGGTGCTATTGGTGGGTTTATTCTACTTGGTTCGTATTGGGGCACTTAATTGGACGCCAGAGCGTTCACGTCGCCATGTTGCAAAACCGAGTGAAATAATTAAAACCAACAATCGTCACCCCTAGTAAAATTGAGGCATTCAAAGATGGATTATACGCTCACTCGCATTGACTTAAATGGTGAGAATGACCGTTATCCCTTGCAAACACAGAAAGTTGCCGGGGATCCATTAGAGCAGCATGTTCATCGTAGTGTTTATATGGGTAAATTAGAGCATGCTTTACATAATATGGTGAATTGGGGCAGAAAGAATTCTCTCTGGCCGTACAATTTTGGCCTTTCTTGTTGCTATGTTGAAATGGTGACTTCTTTCACTGCGGTGCATGATGTCGCCCGATTTGGTGCTGAGGTACTAAGGGCATCACCGCGACAGGCTGATTTTATGGTTGTTGCCGGAACCTGTTTTACTAAGATGGCACCTGTTATTCAACGACTTTATGATCAGATGTTAGCGCCTAAATGGGTAATTTCTATGGGGGCATGTGCTAACTCTGGTGGTATGTACGATATTTATTCTGTTGTACAGGGGGTTGATAAATTTCTTCCTGTTGATGTCTATATACCAGGTTGTCCACCACGCCCTGAAGCTTATATGCAAGCTTTATTATTATTACAAGAATCGATTGGTAAAGAACGTCGTCCATTATCGTGGGTGGTCGGCGATCAGGGTGTTTATCGCGCCAATATGCAATCTGAAAAAGAGCGTAAGCGTGGTGAAAGAATAGCGGTCAAAACGCTACGAACACCCGATGAAATATAAGGCTTAAAAATATAAGCTATTCAGCGTAACAGAAGCAATGTGTTGCGGTCGTAATAAACCTGATCAAGCGTTGTGGTGCATAATGATAACAGATCAGATAACGCAAGAGAGTGTCAGGCCGGCATGGAAAACTTATGATCATTGTGATGATCCAATAATTTTGACACTGCGTAACCAATTCAGTCTAGATGCTTTCACCATTCAATCAACTCGTACCGGAATGTTGGTTATATGGATCAAACGTGAACAACTTCTTGCCGTAATAGAGTTTTTGAAAAAACAGCCTAAACCTTATGTAATGCTGTTTGACTTACATGGGGTTGATGAGCGGCAACGAGTATATCGGCAAGGTTTGCCTGAAGCGGATTTTTCCGTTTTTTACCATCTTATTTCTATTGAGCGTAACCGCGATATTATGTTGAAAGTGGCGCTTAGTGAGAAAGATCTTAATATTCCCTCTATCGTTTCTTTATTTCCCAATGCTAATTGGTATGAACGTGAAGTATGGGATATGTTTGGCATAATATTTAATGGCCATCCGAATTTGCGACGGTTATTAATGCCAATGAACTGGGAAGGACATCCATTATGTAAAGATTATCCGGCCAGGGCCACTGAATTTGACCCTTTTGTTTTAACCAAACAAAAGCTTTATTTAGAGATGGAGTCACTGACCTTTAAACCCGAAGAATGGGGAATGGCGAGGGGCAACGAACATGAAGATTTTATGTTCTTGAATCTGGGCCCCAATCATCCCTCATCTCACGGAGCTTTTCGCATTGTACTGCAACTAGATGGTGAAGAGATTATCGACTGTGTACCGGATATTGGTTACCACCATCGAGGTGTAGAGAAAATGGGCGAGCGCCAATCCTGGCACAGTTATATTCCCTATACTGACCGCATTGAGTATTTAGGTGGCTGTGTTAACGAAATGCCTTATGTATTAGCGGTAGAAAAACTAGCAGGAATTGACGTTCCTGATCGAGTTAAGACTATCCGCGTTATGTTGTCAGAGTTATTCCGTATTAACAGCCATTTACTCTATATCAGTACCTTTATTCAGGATGTCGGTGCCATGACGCCGGTTTTCTTTGCGTTTACTGATCGTCAGAAAATTTATGACATTGTTGAAGCGATCACCGGTTTCCGTATGCATCCAGCTTGGTTTCGGATCGGGGGTGTTGCTCATGATTTACCGAAAGGCTGGCAAAAACTATTGCAGGAGTTCCTTGACTGGATGCCAAAGCAATTGGATTCATATGTCAAGGCAGCATTGCACAATAGTATTCTTAAAGGGCGTTCAGTTGGTGTCGCTGCTTACACGACTAAAGAAGCATTAGATTGGGGGGTCACTGGCGCCGGATTACGCGCGACGGGCCTTAATTTCGATATTCGTAAATGGCGACCCTATTCAGGTTATGAAAATTTTGAATTTGAAGTTTCTATCGGCAACAATGGCGATTGTTATGATCGAGTGATGTTAAAAGTGGAAGAACTGCGGCAAAGCCTGCGTATTCTTAAGCAATGCTTAAATAATATGCCTGCAGGACCATTTAAAGCCGATCATCCCCTAACTACTCCACCACCGAAGGAACGCACTTTACAGCATATTGAAACCATGATTAATCATTTTTTACAAGTTTCATGGGGGCCAGTTATGCCCGCAAATGAGGCTTTTCAGATGATTGAAGCAACAAAAGGGGTCAATAGTTACTATCTGACCAGTGATGGTAATACTATGAGTTATCGCACCCGCGTTCGTACACCAAGTTTTGCCCATTTACAGCAAATTCCTGCGGTGATCAGAGGCAGCCTGTTGTCTGATCTTATTGTCTACCTTGGTAGCATTGATTTTGTCATGTCAGATGTGGATCGTTAATGATGCAAGATGAATTTAATCCCAATCAACAGCAAAAGTGGCTCGATGTCGCTAACATGGTAGAATCTCACACCAAACATGATTTTGCCTTGACGACAGAAGAGCGAGAAGAGATCGAGCAAGAAAAACATCACTATGAAGATGCCAGAGCCGCTTCAATTGAAGCATTAAAAATTGTACAAAAAAAACGCGGTTGGGTGGAAGACGGTGCTATTTATGCAATTGCCGATCTGTTAGGTATTCCGGCTAGTGATGTAGAAGGAGTGGCCACCTTCTACAGTCAAATTTATCGCCAACCTGTTGGTCACCATATTATTCGTTATTGTGACAGCGTGGTTTGTCATATTACCGGTTATCAAGGTATTGAGGCTGCAATTATCAAATTATTAAAGATTGCGCCCGGCCAAACAACTACTGATGGCCGGTTTACCTTATTACCAACTTGTTGTCTGGGTAACTGTGATAAAGGTCCGACTATGATGATTGATGAGGATACCCATAGTCATGTAAAGCCATCTGATATTCAACGGCTATTGGAGAAGTATCCATGACAACACAGCGACAAATTACCCGTAGTGCGCAGACACATCCATTAACCTGGCGGTTACGTGAAGATCAACAGCCGGTCTGGTTAGAGGAATACTTAAGTAAAAATGGTTACCAAGGTGCTAAAAACGCCCTAAAAAGTATGTCGCCAGATCAAGTTGTTAGCTTAGTTAAAGATGCTGGTCTTAAAGGTCGCGGTGGTGCTGGTTTTTCTACCGGCCTCAAATGGAGCTTGATGCCGAAAGATGACAGCATGAATATCCGTTATTTACTTTGCAATGCGGATGAAATGGAGCCTGGAACCTATAAAGATCGTCTTTTAATGGAACAGCTACCGCATTTGTTGATCGAGGGAATGTTAATTGGCGCCTTTGCATTAAAAGCGTACCGTGGATATATTTTCCTGCGTGGTGAATATATCGAAGCTGCTAAACATTTGCGGAAAGCGATTGAGGAAGCGAAAGCAGCGGGTTTATTAGGTAAGAATATTCTGGGTACGGATTGTAATTTTGAGCTTTTTGTGCATACCGGTGCTGGGCGCTATATTTGTGGTGAAGAAACAGCGCTGATTAACTCCCTTGAAGGGCGCCGGGCAAATCCGCGCTCAAAACCTCCTTTTCCGGCAACATCCGGTGCCTGGGGTAAGCCGACTTGTGTCAATAATGTGGAAACACTTTGTAACGTGCCTGCGATTATTGAACATGGTAAAGAGTGGTATCTCGGCCTTAGCGAAGGTAAAAGTAAAGATGCCGGAACTAAGCTGATGGGATTTTCCGGGCGGGTTAATAATCCAGGGTTGTGGGAATTACCTTTTGGTATTACTGCTCGCGAGATCCTGGAAGATTATGCCGGTGGAATGTGTAAAGGTTTAACGCTTAAAGCCTGGCAACCAGGCGGGGCTGGTACCGACTTTCTAACCGAAGCGCATCTCGATTTAGCAATGGATTTCGACAGTATCGCTAAAGCAGGTAGCCGTCTGGGTACCGGGCTTGCCATGGCGGTTGATAATGAAATTAATATGGTTTCTTTAACTCGCAATTTAGAGCAATTTTTTGCTCGCGAATCCTGTGGCTGGTGTACACCGTGTCGGGATGGCTTACCCTGGAGTGTGAAAATTCTACAGGCGTTAGAGCGTGGTGAAGGACAACCAGGCGATATTGAGACATTAGAGCAACTTTGTCGCTTTCTTGGGCCAGGTAAAACTTTTTGTGCTCATGCACCTGGTGCGGTAGAACCTTTACAGAGTGCTATCAAATATTTTCGTGCTGAATTTGAAGCGGGCATCAGCCAACAGAATTTTACCAACTTGAGTCCAATTACTGGCATTCAAACAAATTTGTTAAAGCAGCGTTGGTGATAACTTACGCTAAGCTGAATAAAAACATATTTAAGTCGACTGAATTTTTGATTAACGCCTGCTGAAAAAGCAGGCCATTAGGAAGCATCCTGACTATGGCTACAATATATGTAGACGGCAAACGATATGATGTAAATGGGGCTGAAAACCTATTGCAGGCCTGTCTCTCTCTGGGCCTGGATATCCCTTACTTTTGCTGGCACCCAACGTTAGGAAGTGTTGGTGCTTGCCGTCAATGCGCAGTTAAGCAATATCAAAATGCTGACGACACACGTGGTCGTCTGGTAATGTCTTGCATGACACCGGCTTCTGATGGAACCTATATTTCCATCGATGATGATGAAGCCAAACAGTTTCGTGCAAGTGTTGTTGAGTGGTTGATGACAAATCATCCACATGATTGCCCAGTTTGTGAAGAAGGCGGCAATTGCCATTTACAAGATATGACGGTGATGACTAGTCATACAATGCGTAAATATCGTTTTACCAAAAGAACACATCATAATCAGGATCTAGGTCCATTCATTGGTCACGAAATGAATCGTTGTATCGCTTGCTATCGTTGTGTTCGTTATTACAAAGATTATGCTGATGGCACCGATCTGGGGGTTTATAGCGCCCATAATAATGTCTATTTTGGCCGGGTGGAAGACGGTACGCTAGAGAGTGAATTTGCTGGCAATTTAGTTGAGATCTGCCCAACGGGGGTTTTTACTGATAAAACCCATTCTGAACGTTACAATCGCAAGTGGGATATGCAATTTGCGCCAGGTATATGTCAACAGTGTAGTATTGGTTGTAATACAAGCCCTGGTGAACGTTATGGTGAATTACGCCGGATTGAAAACCGTTATAATGGGGTGGTAAATCACTATTTTTTATGTGATCGTGGCCGCTTTGGTTACGGTTATGTTAATCGCAAAGATCGACCTCGTCAGCCTCAATTAGTTAAAAAAGCAAAACGACACACTATTTCGGTGATGGAGGCGATGCAAACGGGCGCCAAAATTTTACGCCAAGCAATAAAGACTATCGGTATTGGGTCACCAAGAGCTAGTATCGAGAGCAATTATGCATTATGGGCACTGGTTGGCGAAGAAAATTTTTATTCAGGTATATCGACAGCAGAACAACGTCATCTCGAACTAATGGTTAATATTCTGCAAAAAGGAGGCGTCTATACGCCGACATTGCGTGAAATTGAAAATTATGACGCGGTGCTGGTTTTGGGGGAGGATTTAACCCAAACTGGAGCTCGTATAGCATTAGCGGTTCGTCAGGCGGTTAAAGGTAAAGCAAGGGCAATGGCTGAAGCACAAAAAGTGACAGATTGGCAAATTGCCGCCGTGTTAAATATTGGCCAACAGGCTAAATACCCATTATTTATCACTAATATTGATGATAGCCGTTTAGATGATGTTGCTGCATTAAATTATCGCGCGCCGGTTGATGATCAAGCTCGCTTTGGCTTTGCTATTGCCCATGCTTTGGACAGCAAAGCGCCAGCGGTGGATGATTTGCCAGCGGATATTAAAGCAAATGTTGAATTAGTTGCTGCAGCGTTATTGCAGGCCAAAAAGCCACTTATTATTAGTGGTAGTAATTCTGGTAGTGAAGCACTTATCCAGGCCGCAGCTAATATTGCTTTTTCATTAAAAGCGAAAAATGTCGAAGTTGGAATTAGCTATATTGCAGCTGAAGCTAATAGCTTTGGCTTGGCTTTAATGAATGCTCAATCGTTAGATATCGCAATGGAGCGTATTTCATCCGGTGAAGTTGATACTGCGGTAGTAATGGAGAATGATCTTTATCGGCATAGTAATGTTGATAGTGTTAATAATGCTCTGAAAAAGCTGAATAAATTGATTGTTGCGGATCATCAACATACTACTATTATGGATCAGGCGGATCTGATTTTACCCGCTGCCAGCTTTGCTGAAAGCAGTGGAACATTAATTAATAATGAAGGTCGAGCGCAACGTTATTTTCAGGTGTTTGATCCGACTTATTACCAAGCTAATATTGCCATTAATGAAAGTTGGCGTTGGTTACATTCATTGCAGGCAGAGCTCAAAACACGTCAAATCGATTGGTTACAATTAGATCATGTTATCCAGGCCTGTATAACCGCTATGCCGCAGTTTTCGGCTATTGTCGATGCGGCACCTAATGCCACATTCCGTATCCATGGACAAAAATTAGCCCGTTCACCCCAGCGTTATAGTGGACGTACCTCAATATTGGCTGATATAGAGGTCAGTGAACCTGGTCAACCATGTGACATTGATACGCCATTTGCTTTTTCGATGGAAGGTAATAATAGCCCCACCGCTATTCGCCAGCAAATTCCGTTTGCATGGTCGCCAGGCTGGAATTCACCTCAAGCGTGGAATAAGTTTCAAGCTGAAGTCGGTGGCCATTTACGTTTTGGCGATCCGGGGATCCGATTATTTGATTCAACTGATAGTCGCTTAGATTATTTTACTGCTATTCCGCTTGCCTGGCAGCGGCAGGATAATCAATGGACGATTGCACCTTACTATCATTTATTTGGTAGCGATGAAACCTCACAGCGAGCTGAAGCAATACAACAACGTATGCCAGAAGTTTACATTATGCTCAATATTCAGGATGCTGAAAACCTGGTTGTTAAAGCTGGGGCAGTGCTTGAATTCAGTTATGGTGGGCAAATTTATCGATTGCCAGTTCGTCTCAGTTATCATTTGGCGCAAGGACAGATTGGTTTACCTTTAGGTATGCCTGGGATTGCACCAACGATGGCAGGTATGGCGGTGAAAAATTTACGGAGGGCGACATAATGACCCTATTTTCTGCTGAAGTCACCGCAGCGATTATTGCTGTTCTACAAGCAATAGTTATTTTGCTGGTGGTGGTTATTTGCGGCGCTTTAATGAGTTTTGGCGAACGTCGTTTATTGGCACTGTTCCAGAATCGTTATGGACCTAATCGGGTAGGTTGGGGAGGCTCATTACAGATTGCTGCTGATATGATTAAAATGTTATTTAAAGAAGATTGGATCCCACAATTTTCAGATAAGCGCATTTTTATGTTGGCACCAGTAATTGCCTTTTGTTCCATGTTATTGGTATTTGCCATTATTCCGGTTAGCGCAACTTGGTATGTTGCCGATCTTAATATAGGTCTGCTGTTTTTTTTCATGATGGCTGGCTTAGCGGTTTATTCGGTACTGTTTGCAGGTTGGTCAAGTAATAATAAATACTCTTTATTAGGCGCGATGCGCGCCTCAGCTCAGACGTTAAGTTATGAAGTTTTTCTCGGCCTTTCATTAATGGGGGTCGTTGCCCGGGCTGGCTCCTTTAACTTAATTGATATTGTCAATTCGCAAGCTGGATTATGGAATATTATTCCACAATTTTTCGGCTTTTTAACCTTTGTCATCGCGGGTGTTGCTGTTTGTCACCGGCATCCATTTGATCAACCTGAATCAGAACAAGAACTGGCCGATGGCTATCATATTGAATATTCCGGTATGAAATTTGGTCTGTTTTTCGTCGGCGAATATATCAGTATTGTCACCGTTTCTGCATTAATTGTGACCTTATTTTTCGGCGGCTGGCTTGGCCCATTTTTACCTGGCTTTATTTGGTTTGCATTAAAAACAGCTTTCTTCATGGTAATGTTTATTCTTGTTCGCGCCTCATTACCACGTCCGCGTTATGATCAAGTGATGGCTTTTGGTTGGAAAGTGTGTTTGCCATTGACGTTGATCAATCTGTTAGCAACCGCAGCAGTTATTCTATGCAACGCTTAATAAGGGAGGATTGAGCCATGACATTAAAAGAGTTAGTGGTTGGTTTGGCCACCCAGATACGTAGTATTTGTATGATCGGGCTACATGCTTTTCATAAACGTGAAACGAAAATGTACCCGGAGGAGCCGGTTTATGTACCTCCTCGTTATCGCGGGCGTATTGTATTGACCCGAGATCCTGACGGTAAAGAACGTTGTGTGGCTTGTAATTTATGTGCGGTAGTTTGTCCGGTTGGCTGCATTTCATTACAAAAAGCGGAACAGCCAGATGGCCGTTGGTATCCAGAATTTTTCCAGATCAATTTTTCCCGTTGTATTTTCTGCGGTTTATGTGAAGAGGCTTGTCCGACTACCGCTATTCAACTAACGCCTGATTTTGAAATGGGTGAATATAAACGCCAAGATCTGGTCTATGAAAAACAAGATTTGTTGATTTCAGGGCCAGGTAAATATCCAGATTATAATTTTTATCACAAAACGGGTATGGCGATTAGTGGTAAAGATAAAGGTGAAGCGGATAATGAAGCTAAGCCTATTAATGTTAAAGATTTGTTGCCATAAGGAGCGATGTTTATGGAATTTGCATTTTATGTCGCTGGATTGGTGGCTATTTTGGCGACGCTTAGGGTAATAACACATACCAATCCAGTACATGCGCTGTTGTATCTGATCGTTTCTCTGTTAGCTTTATCGATCGTTTTCTTCTCGGTTGGTTCTTATTTTGCCGGTGCCTTAGAGATTATCGTCTATGCCGGGGCTATTATGGTGCTGTTTGTGTTTGTGGTCATGATGCTTAATTTAGGTAAATCAGTCGTTGATCAGGAGCGTGCCTGGCTACAACCAAAAGCATGGATTGGCCCAGCTATCCTTTCAGCAATTTTACTTAGCGTGATTATCTATGCCATTGTTTCAATAAAACATAGCCAGATAAAAGGTCAGATGATTAGTGCTAAGGAGGTTGGTATGAGCTTATTTGGTCCTTACGTATTGGCCGTTGAACTGATTTCTTTACTGTTATTGGCGGGTCTTGTCGTGGCATTTCATATTGGGCGTGAAAAGCGGCTTAACTCTCTGGATAGTCATTCGGATGTGGAGGAACAAGTATGATCCTTCTGCAACACGGTTTAATTTTAGCGGCAATTTTATTTGTTTTAGGTTTAAGTTGTCTGCTGATCCGGCGCAATCTTCTCTTTATGTTAATTGGATTAGAAATAATAATTAACTCAGCCGCATTGGCTTTTGTGGTGGCGGGTAGTTATTGGGGACAAGCTGATGGCCAAGTCATGTATATTCTAACGATTAGCTTGGCTGCCGCGGAAGCAAGTATAGGATTGGCGTTGTTATTGCAACTTCATCGTCATCGCCAGAACCTTAATATTGATGAAGTCAGTGAGATGCGCGTATGAATTTACTCTATTTAACCATTCTGCTGCCACTATTGGGATTTCTACTACTCGCATTCTCTCGCGGACGTTGGTCGGAAAATGTGTCCGCTATCATCGGGGTTGGTTCGGTAGGGTTGGCAGCACTGGTAACATTTTGGCTAGCGATTGATTTTTGCGCTAATAATGCTGACGATGGTTATGCTGATCGTCAAACATTATGGCACTGGATAGCAGTAGGCGACTTTAACATCCCAATTACACTGGTACTTGACGGTTTATCGTTAACCATGTTGGCAGTTGTGACTGGTGTCGGCTTTTTAATTCATCTATACGCTTCTTGGTATATGCGTGGTGAAGAAGGTTATTCTCGTTTTTCTGCTTATACCAATTTGTTTATTGCCAGTATGGTTGTTTTAGTTTTGGCTGATAACATGATGCTAATGTACCTGGGTTGGGAAGGCGTCGGGTTATGTAGTTACTTGCTAATCGGTTTTTATTACACCAATCCAGAAAATGGCAAAGCAGCCATGAAGGCTTTTTTTGTCACGCGGATTGGTGATGTATTTTTAGCTATTGGCATGTTTATTCTCTATAACCAATTTGGCACCCTTAATTTCCATCAATTGAGCATACTGGTACCACAACAAATTAGTGCAGGCTCTTCGCTGATTAATTGGGCTACGCTTACGATCCTTGGCGGTGCGGCCGGTAAATCTGCTCAGTTGCCTTTGCAGACCTGGTTAGCCGATGCAATGGCGGGGCCAACTCCAGTATCTGCGCTTATTCATGCCGCAACAATGGTAACTGCTGGAGTTTATTTAATCGCACGCACGCATAGCCTATTTTTGATGGCACCGGAAATATTGCACTTAGTCGCTATTATTGGTGCAGTCACCCTAATATTGGCTGGATTTGCGGCCTTAGTACAAACAGATATCAAGCGCGTATTAGCTTATTCGACGATGAGTCAAATAGGTTATATGTTTTTAGCTTTAGGTGTTCAGGCTTGGGATGCGGCTATTTTTCATTTAATGACCCACGCTTTCTTTAAAGCTTTACTCTTTTTATCCGCTGGCTCAGTGATTGTTGCCTGTCACCATGAACAAAATATATTCAAGATGGGTGGTTTACGTAAAACGTTACCTTTTGTTTATGGTTGTTTTTTAATCGGCGGTGGCGCGCTAGCGGCAATACCACTAGTTACTGCCGGTTTTTATAGCAAAGACGATATCTTATGGGGAGCAGCCCTTCAAGGAGAAACAGTTTTACTCTGGGCTGGTATAGTTGGTGCATTTATGACCGCACTTTATACCTTCCGTATGATTTTTATTGTCTTCCATGGCAAAAAACAGACCTCAGCTCAAACTGTCGGTGGTATTAGTCATACTCTGCCGTTAGCGGTATTAGCAGTTTTATCTACGGTTATTGGTGCACAGATTGTTCAACCGTTAGCGGGCATATTTCCTGTCAATGAAACAATCAATGAGTCGGGTAAAGTTAGGCTGGAAATAATTTCAGCAATTGTTGCATTATTGGGGTTGGCACTGGCGGTATTCCTCTATATAGGCAAACGTAAGGTTGTTAAATCAATTGCTAAAAGCGCAGCAGGGCGTTTCTTTACTATTTGGTGGTATCAGGCTTGGGGATTTGACCGACTCTATAACCTTATTTTTGTAAAACCATTTAAAGCAATTGCTCAATTATTGGCAAATGATCCTGTCAATTCATTAATGAATATTCCCGCTGTGATGTCACGTTGGGGCAATAAAGGCTTAACGTTAAGCCAGAATGGGCAGATCCGTTGGTATTTGGCTTCTATGGGGTTAGGGGCAGTGTTGATGTTAGCACTGTTACTTCTGGTTTAATAAGGGACACATTGCGCCATGCTATTACCTTGGCTAATACTTCTCCCCTTCATCGGTGGTGTCTTATGTTGGCTGTCCGAACGATTCAATAAATGGGCACCACGCTATTTGGCACTGCTTGTGATGGGGTTAACTCTGCTCCTCTCTGTATTACTTTGGTTGCAGGGAAATTATTCGTTGCCTGATACGTTGGCATTACCCCAATGGCAGGCGATCTTTTTCATGCCATGGATCACGCCATTAGGTATTAATATTGCCCTAGCCATTGATGGTTTATCATTACTAATGATAGTGCTAACGGCTATTATGGGGATTTTTTCCATATTGAGTTCGTGGAGTGAAAATCAACCTAATCAGGGTGCTTATCACTTCCATTTGATGTGGATTTTAGCCGGCGTGATGGGAATTTTCATGGCGGTGGATCTGTTTTTGTTTTTTTTCTTCTGGGAAATGATGTTGATCCCGATGTATTTCCTAATTGCTAATTGGGGACATAAAGGCTCAGAAGAACGTGCACATGTTAATGCTGCAACTAAGTTTTTTATTTATACCCAAGCAAGTGGCTTGATTATGTTGCTGGCGATTGTGGCATTGGCATTGATTCATTATCAATCATCGGGTCATTGGTCATTTGCCTATCACGATCTGTTAAATACCAAAATGTCAGCGCTGACACAGTATTTATTGATGCTGGGGTTTTTTATTGCCTTTGCGGTAAAAATGCCTTTGGTACCTTTTCATGGATGGATGGCAGACGCGCAGGAACAATCCCCAACGGCCGGCTCCGTTGATATTTCAGGTATCATGCTGAAAACGGCCGCTTATGGTTTATTGCGTTTCACTTTACCGCTATTTCCTGAAGCATCGATTCAATTTACCCCTATCGCCATGACGTTAGGTGTGATCAGTATATTTTATGGTGCATGGTTAGCATTTAAACAGACAGATAGCAAACGTCTGGTGGCTTATAGTAGTTTGTCGCATATGGGGTTTGTTACCGTCGCCATTTATGCAGGCTCCATTCTTGCTTACCAAGGAGCTGTGTTACAGATGATAGCCAATGGCTTATCAGGTGCGGCTTTGATCATTATTAGTGGTCAACTTTATGAACGCACCGGAACACGTGATATGCGCATGATGGGCGGATTATGGAAACGGATCATGTGGCTGCCTGCGCTATCACTATTTTTTGCGGTTGCAACCTTAGGAATGCCGGGTACCGGAAATTTTGTCGGTGAGTTTATGATCCTATTTGGTACTTTTGGCCAATTCAAATTGGTGACCATTATTATGGTATTCGGTGTGGTATTTGCATCTATTTATGCACTTCGGATGATGCAACAAGTTTATTATGGTACTGCAAAATCGGAAAAAGCACTGCCTGCTTTAAATGGTCGCGAGGTGTTGGTTTTATTGACATTAGCACTGTTATTAGTGGTATTAGGTTTTTATCCGCAACCGGTGTTAGATACTTCAAAAAATGTGATGGAATCACTCCACAGTTTATATTCTATTTCATTTTCAACATTAAGGCCATAATTCGTCATGACCATAACTTTTGAACAATTGATCGCATTGTCACCACTTTTGATCGTTGGGCTATTAGTGGTGATTGTGATGTTATCCATTGCCTGGCAACGCCATCATTTAATCAATGTCACATTAACAATAACCGGTTTTATTATTGCCCTGCTATCTTGCTTGTTAATTGGAGATAGGTTGCCGATTGAAGTGACGCCATTAATCTATGTCGATAAATATTCACTTTTCTATAGCATACTGATTTTGATTGCCGGTATTGGCACAGCAATTTATGCCTATCGATGGCTTGCAGGGTATCCGGATAATAAAGAAGAGTTTTATTTATTACTAAGTATTGCGGTAACTGGCGGGATTCTGTTATCAATGGCTAATCATTTAGCAACCTTATTTATTGGTATTGAATTGATTTCATTGCCATTATTTGGCTTGGTTGGTTATGCCTTTACTCAGAAGCGTTCATTAGAAGCTAGCATTAAATATATGTTACTATCCGCCGCTGCTTCTGCATTTTTATTGTTCGGTATGGCATTACTTTATGCTGAATCAGGCAGTTTAGCCTTTGCCAAATTAGGTTCAAGCCTAAATGAGCATATTATTCACTATCCAGTCCTTATGGTTGGTTTAGGCATGATGTTGGTTTGTATTGGTTTTAAACTCTCTTTTGTCCTATTCCAATTATGGACGCCGGATGTTTATCAAGGTGCGCCTGCACCAGTTGCGACATTTCTGGCAACTGCCAGCAAGATCGCTATTTTTGCGGTTTTAATGCGTCTACTGATGACATCGCCCATAGCAGAAAGTCAGGCATTATTGTCAGTACTCAGCGTTATTGCCATTGCTTCTATACTGTTTGGTAATTTGATGGCTATTTCACAACAGAGTATTAAGCGTCTGTTAGGCTACTCATCTATTGCCCATATGGGATATTTGCTACTACCGTTAATTGCTTTACAGACTGATAGTGTTGCAGCACAAATTACAGTGTCAATCTACTTTATTGGCTATTTATTCGCTAGTTTAGGGGCTTTTGGCGTGGTAAGTATTCTATCCAGTCCTTATTGTGGCGATGATAAAGACGATGTTAGTGTTTATCGGGGATTATATTGGCGCCAACCGGTTCTAGCGATTATTTTGACTATCATGATGTTGTCGTTAGCTGGCATACCGATTACTTTAGGTTTTATTGGTAAATTTTATCTCATCATTAGCGCTATCAATGCTGAGCTGTGGTGGCTAACGGCTGCCGTTATTGTCGGTAGTGCGATGGGTTTATACTATTATTTACGTTTTATGGCCAGTCTATATAGCCGTCAGCCAATAACAAATAATCAATCTGATAAACAGTCAAATGTTAATTTAGCAACTTTATTTGCGCTCTTGTGTGCTGTTATTACAATTTTATTGGGAATATGGCCACAACCATTGTTTGAGATTGCGGTTGCTGCCTTGGCGGCATAAATATCAGTATACGTTAATAACCCAGCGCTAATATCGCTGGGTTTTTTACGCTCAATGTTATCAAAAGTGAAAAAACTAACCAATGGTTTGCTAAAGATACAAATAGCAGAATAAATACGAGGTTAGCCAATTGGCTTGATAAAATGATTTATTGGATGGTAAGTCAAGAGGATAGTAAGTAATAGTGGTTAATATTACCGAGTTTATGGCAAGTGTTCATCAATTTTTATCTGAACAACAAATCGATGCTGGAAGTGTGCGACAATATGAATTCCCTTTACCCGCTGATATCACATTTCCTGCTTTAGATTGGTTAGCCAGTCAGCAATTTTATCCTCAATTTTATTGGTATCATCGCGATGGTCATGAAGAAGCGGTTTTACTCGGTGAGGCAAAACATTTTAGCAACATTGCTGATGCTGAACAATTTTTACAGCAACAAACAGCAATACCAACCATTCGTATCTGGGGATTGAACGCTTGGCAGCCACTGCCGGATAATGAATATTATGCCGATTTTGTTGGTAATGATAGCTATTTGTTTTTACCACGAATTGAGTTTCGTCATTGTAAGGAAAAGTGGATATTGGCTATCAATATTATTGATCAACAAGATCTGCCAGATGCCCTGCAATTTTTATCCAAATTGCAATCAGTCAAACCCATCTTGCCGATTAATAGCCGTATTAAGCGAATTCAACACCTTCCTGAATATCAACAATGGCACGATTTAACCACTCAGGCAGTAGAACTGATCAATAGTGGGGGTATGGATAAAGTTGTGATTGCCCGTCAAACGGATATTCAATTAACCAAACCGTTAAATCAGGCAAGTCTACTGTCGGCAAGTAAAGCGGTTAATGGTCAATGTTATCATTTTATGATGTCCTTTAACGCTCAACATACCTTTTTATCATCAACTCCTGAGCGACTTTATTATCGTAAATTTCAACAACTTTACACTGAAGCATTAGCTGGAACAGTAGTTAATTCATCAGACCCCATAGTCAGAAAAACCAATTCCGATTGGTTAATGCATGATGATAAAAATCAACCACGAGTTTCGCACAAAACTAATTTGGGTACGCTAATAAAACACGGATTTGCTCAGTAATAGCACTTTTGATTACGTCCCAATTTTGTTGATAAAGGGTTATGTTGTTCAAACCACGCAGAAATAGCGAGAAAAATATGATTTCTTTGCGCTCGGCTCGTGCGAGCCTGACAGCGTTCAATACCACAGTTTTGTTTAACTTCTCGATGATAAACTTCAACAGACCAACGGGCATCCATGATAGATTTGAGGTATTGACGGGTGGGATTCTCTTTGTTTGTTACTATGTAATCAATACGGCCGTTTTTGGCTGTAAATTTGAAAACGGTTATCCAACCATATCCTCGCAAGTGTATTGACGTTCCTTCTTCTGAGATGTCTAACTTGTTCAGTTGTTTGTTATGGTTAACAATCCTATTTTTCCTCAGCGTGGTTACCCAGATCCAACCATGAGAGCGAATTGATTTCAGGTTATCCAGGCTAGAATACCAAGCATCCATCACTACCGCTTCTGGCATGATCCCTCTTTTTTTAGCAAGAGTGAGCATTTCGGAAAAGTGCGTGTTTTTTGTTTTTCCATCAGAATCTTTATCATAAATACGATAATTGATAGGAATTGATTCAACCTTTGTCAGATCATGCCAAAGCAAATTAACTAAACCTATGCCAGCAATAACCTCATGTTCATTACCTGAATATCGATAATGGACCATCTCTATTTTTTTACTACGTGTTTTGGCAATCAATGTATCATCGGCAATTAGTACGCAAGGGCTTTTTTTGTCTATAGAAGGTTCAACTAATCGCCATAGGTCTTTAGGTCTAAAACATCTACTTTTTAGCCATCGGCTAACAGTGTCATGAGATAAAGGCGATGGGCTTACTTCTGATAACACTAAACCAGAGTATCTTAAACTGCTTACTATAAAGAAGTAATTTATTTGATACTTGTGGGAACATCCGGGAATTGGCGGGAACTCATGGGATTTCTTAGGGTTAGCTCGGATTTATCTATTTGATACCGATGAGCAAAATATGAACAAAAATGAGCCTATAGGCAAAATATTTGATACTTACTGCAATGGATTTAAGACCGTTTTAAAATAGCTTTAATATAGTAAAAAGCATTAGCTTAGCAAGCGCCTCAAGCACTGGCTTGGTGCTTATGATTTATTTCTTCGGAAAGGGTACTACATTGCTTGATTTCACGCAAAATCTCTCTTACGCGATTAGGTGGTAATTCCTGCAAACTAAGAGCTGCCTCCCTTGCCTCTCCTGAAAGTTTAAGTAAATCTACACCCCCCTGTTCTAGTAATAAAGCTAATAATTCAGCACCTTTGCGCCCAAGTAATCTAGCTAACTTTTCCCGTTCTACAGGCTCCAACGACCTTAAAATAGCATTAAGATCTTGCAAGTTACGATCAAGTAATGACTCATTCTGTTGTGGCTGTTGTGGCTGTTGTGGCTGTTGTGGCTGTTGTGGCTGCTGGCCATTAACTAACCAATCAATACTGACATTTTCTTTACAAGCGATTTTTTGAATCATACTTAGTAAAGGTTGAGTATTTTTGCTTAAGTAGTTATTCAAAGTTGATGTTGGAATCCCCCAGTCTTTTGCGGCTGCTCGTACACTTCTGCTACCTATAAGTGCTTTCAATCGGTCTTTAAAACTTTCTTTTTCAGTATGTTGCAAAGAAAAATCTTTGCTTTTAGCATCTGTCATTTTCTTTTCCTCTAATTTATTGAATCAAAAGGCTTTGTTTTAACTTGAGCAATTTTCGTGTTAAAAACGAAAAGAAAGGAGCTAATTTGCTTTACTTTGATTCAAGTTAAGATAATAATATCTATGGATAACACACCCATGTTATCTGCATATCTAACCTTTTAGGATAATCGAATAATGCTTATAAATGAAGTTTTAAACCGTGATTGGCACCGCCAACATATTGTGGCTGCGGTGCATGTGAAAGGGTTCACACTTCGCCAGCTCTCCGTTCAGGCAGGATTAAAGCCAGATTCACTAAAAAACGTGCTATATCGCCCCTGTAAAAAATACGAACGTATTGTTGCGGAGGCGATCGGTGTTGCTCCTGAAGAAATCTGGCCAAGTCGGTATCGTCGTGCCCGTGAGGTAGCCTGATTATGTTTGTATCAGTGAATGAATTAATCGGGATACCTGGTTTACCTAGTACTGTGCAAGGCTTGCGTTGGTCTCTAAATAAATGGGCCGCTGGTTCTGTTTCGATGAAACGCAAACGTCCAGGCACCAAGGCTTACGAGTACCACATTGATTGCTTACCACCTGAAGCCCAGAACGCGATCCGTGAGCGTCATCTTCAACAACTGATGATCGCTGCACCGGTGGATGATGCTGCCAAACAACCCACTGTATCAAAGGTCAACACCGATCCGGAGAAGCTTGGCAAGTTGGACGTTTATCGCCGTTGCCCTGCGTTGATTGGCAATAAACTGGCCGACCTGACGGACAAGCAGCGCCAGATTGCCGATGCGAGAATGTTACTGGTACAGCATATCCTTACTATCGGCCAACAGCCGCGTTATAGCTGCGCACAGGCCATCCGCTTTATTGTCCAGCAGGCGAAAAAAGGCCAGTTGCCCGAAAGCATCGCGCAAGCGGCACAGGTGGCTAATGCCAAGAAGGGCAAAAGCCGTCAACTCAGTGAAATCACCCTTAAGCGCTGGCTGGCCGACTACAAAAAAGCCGCCACGCCCGCCGAGCGCCTGATTATCTTGGCACCGGGTAAGCGCGAGGTGGTCAAACCGGAGCAGATAGCCTGGTTACATGACTATCTGGCGCACTATCGCAAGCCAAACGGGTGCAGCATGAAAGAGGCCTATGTGGATTTTTGCGCCGAATGGCAACAACGCTATGCCGATGAGCCGCTGATGTTGGCCGCGCAGCCTTCCTACGATGCGGTGCTGTACGCGATGGAGAAACTCCCCGAAATCGTCAAACAGCGCGGGCGCAAAACCGGCAGCGAATATCGCCAGCTGGAAGGGTTTGTCCGCCGCGACTGGACCAGCCTGCCGGTTAACTACGTCTGGATTGGCGACGGTCACGGCATGAAGATGAAAGTCGCCCATCCCGACCACGGTCAACCCTTTTCGCCGGAAGTGACTTTTATTATCGATGGCAGCTGCCGCTATATCACCGGCTGGAGCCTGTCGCTCTCCGAGAACGTGATTGCCGTTACCGATGCCCTGCGGTATGGCATTGCCACTCACGGCAAACCGTTTCTCTACTACTCAGATAACGGCAGTGGTGAAACCAATCTCACCCTGGATGCAGACGTGACCGGTATTCTGCGGCGGCTCGAGATTGACCACCCGACCGGTATCGCCGGCAATCCCCAGGGGCGCGGCATTATCGAACGCCTTAACCGTACCTTGCCCATGTACCTTGCCCGCCGCTTTGCCACTTATTACGGTACCGGCGCTGACCGGGAAACCGTGCGCAAGACTGGCAAGGCGCTTAAATCCGCCTTAAACGCTCAGGCAAAGGGCCATGCACTGACGGTCGCCCAGCAGAGCACGTTACGCAAGCTGCCCTCCTGGGAGAGGCTGATTGATGAAATCAAGGCCGGGGTCGAGTGGTACAACGCCCGTCCGCACAGTGAATTACCCAAACGCCCCGATGGCCAGCATTACAGTCCGGCCGAGTTTCGCCGCTGGAAGCTGGAAAACGAAGCCACCGAGCTGGAGTGGCTGACACAGTTTGAACTGCGCGACCTGTTTATGCCACAGACCGAGCGCACGGTCAGGCGCTGTGAAATCCGTTTCCTTAACAATATTTATTATGCCGCCAAACTGGCCGAGGAGCACGACCGCAAGGTGTTAATCAGTTACGACATTCACGATGCCAGCAAGGTTATCGTGCGCCGTATGGACGGTACTTACCTCTGTGACGCCCTGTGGGACGGCAATAAACAGCTGGCCTTCCCGGTAACGGCGGAATACCACAACCGGCAGCAACGTATCAAAGGGATGCGTAAGCGGGGTGAGGAGAAAGTGGCATTAGCAGAGGCAGAAAATACCCTGACGTTGCCGGCTGAAAAAGTCAATGACCTCGGCTTACCGGTCAATGTTTATCGGCAATTGGGGAATACCGCATTAAAAGCTGAGGTTGAAGAACAGAGCGACCTTGATGCGGAAGCCGCGTTACAACGGGGTTTGGCATTACTGGAAGCCCAGCAGATTGACCCGCTGTTGTAAAAAAGCCATCTGGTCGGCAAACCGAATGGCCTTATCGAAACACAAAAACACTTTCTTTCAAAGAGGCAAGATGATGACTCAAAATGATGATCTTATCAAGACGCTGCATCAACTGATTGATTCAGGCCAGGTCACACAGGCGCAGATTGCCCGTGAAACCGGCCAGTCGAGTGCAGTGATATCCAGCTTTATCAACGGTAGTTATAACGGCAATAACCAGCGCGTCGGTGAACTGTTAACCCGCTGGCTGACGGATTATCAGCAAAAAAAGACTTTGCCCGCGCCGCCGCAGTTTGTGGAGACGGCCACGGTCAAGGAGATATGGGCGGTGTTCCAGTTTGTCCGGCTGGCGCAGTGCATGAATGTGATTGTCGGGGTGCCGGGGGTGGGCAAAACCTTTGCTGCCTGTCAGTACTGCCAGCATGCCAATACCTGGATGGTGACCCTTTCCCCGGCCCACGCCAGCATTACCGAGTGTCTGCTGGAGCTGGCGGAAGCGTTGGGTCTTAGCGACCTGCCCAAAAACAAGGGGACGCTGGCGCGCGCGATACGGCGGCGGCTGACCGGCACTCACGGGCTGGTGATTGTCGATGAGGCTGACCACCTGGGCATTGACGGCCTGGAGCAGCTGCGCGCCATTCAGGATGCGACCGGGGTCGGGATGGTGCTGATTGGTAACCCGCGCGGCCTGTCGAAATCGGCCCGCTCAACCCAGGGGGCGGATGACTTGGCTCGGCTGTACAGCCGTATCGCCCGCTCCAAACGGCTGTTAAAGGCCAAAAAAGCCGATGTGGCCGCGATTGCTGCCGCCTGGGGCATTACCGGCGAAAGTGAGCTGACGCTGGTACAGGCCATTGCCCAGAAAGCCGGTGCCTTGCGGGTATTGTCGCACACCCTGCGCCAGGCGTGGCTGATGGCCAGCGGTGATGCACAGGTCCAGCTGGGGGAAAAATACATCAAGGCGGCCTTCAGGGAGGTGTATACCGATACCGACCTGCTGCCGGCAAGGGGGTGAGTATGGGCGGTGTGCTCTTTACCGACAGCGCCGGACGCCAGGTGCTGCTCAATACCCGGCGGGTGGTGTCTGTCTCGCTGGAATCGTCACACAGCCTGTTAGTGTCGTTTGGCAACCGGGGAGACGCGCTCTATGTGTTGCCGGATGCGCAGGAGGTGATGATGCAGGTCTGTCATGACATGAACCAGTTACTCAGGAGAGCCAGTGATGAATAACCCTTTACGCCATGAAGTCCGCGCCCTGCGGCGTATGGCCCGCTACGCCAGCTATAACGTTGATGGCACTATCCGGCCCAATATTACCCTGTCACGCGGGGCAACGCCGTACCTCTGGCTGGACCGGTATGAGATGGCGGCGGCGACCTTGCCCCCGGCCCAGCAACAGTATTACCGGTGGCAGGGATTTGATGTGGATGTCTGGGAAGCGCTGCAACTGGGCTGTTATCTCTCTGGCCCAAGCCGGCGTCAGGCGTGGTACGCCGCCTGGCACACCTTACGGGCATTGCTGTCCGGGCGGTCAGTGCCGTCCGAATCGGGGCCGGTTTTACTGAGCACGCTACTGTATGAGGCTCGGTTATCAATGAAAAGGCTGAATAAGGAAAGGTCATCATGATGAACATGTTTGATGCCATGAACGCCGTGCGCCGCCGGCTACGTCAGGCGGGCAGCGACATCCTGCATACCCGGCGTTACTGCCAGCGCCCGTTTATAAAAATCACCCCGCCGGTACGCCCGGGGGAGAGGGATAACGCGACGGAAATCACCCTTTGCTGCCAGGGAGAGCGCCGTCAGGTGTATGCCCGCCAGATTGAGGGGTGTCTGGTGTATTGGGACACCACAGAAGAGAAGAGACCACAGGAGTGATAAAAGCGATGAAAAATAGCGTGCAACGTATGAAAAATCCCGCGAGCGAAGCCGTACCACAAAGTCGGGAAGCGGTCTGCCAGGCGATAAAAACCCTGGGCGATCTGAAACGGGAACAAGTGCGCACCGAGACGCAGATGAATGACGCGATTGCCAATATTACCGGGCAATATGTTCCCAGGCTTGAACAGCTGAAAAAAGAAGGCAAGGCATTACTTAACGGTATCCAGTCCTGGTGTGAAGCGCATCGTCAGGCGCTGACGCTCGACGGTAAAGTGAAAACGGTCAACTTTACCACCGGTACCGTCAGTTGGCGATTGCGTCCAGCCTCCTGCGCTATCCGTCATACGGATGAGGTCCTGGAGGTACTCCGACGTATGCAGCTTGAACGTTTTATTCGGGTAAAGGAAGAAATTAACAAGGAGGCGATTTTAAACGACCCCAGTGCCGTAAAAGGGATTGTCGGCATTACCGTGAAAAACGGTGTGGAGGACTTTGAAATCAAGCCTTTTGAACAAAAAGACGCCGGATAATTCCGCGCGCGTTATTTCGTTTTACCTCTAATAACCTGAGTTCGGGATAAGCGTTAGTTATGAGAAAATAAAAATAGCTCATTTATCAATAAAAACCTTTTAAAATCAATAAAATGATAAAAAAAGGAATATTTTTAGTTGGTTGTAGGTTAAAAAATAAGCTATTTTCTCTGCTAAAATCATGAAAAAAGCCAAAATTTAGCACTGTTTTATGTAATAATTTTAATTTAAGTAATTGAATATATAATGAAAAAATTTATATTCCTTATCCCGAACTCAGGTTCTAATAGTGTTAAATCCGGCGCGTGCGTCAGGGCTTCGTGCGCGCCAAATTCAGCCGAGGACATATTATGTCAGTGAATGAACAGTCTATTTATGATGCCGCCCTGGCGCCATGACCGGCAAATGTTAAAAACCATTGAGCGCTGTGGGGCACTGGCCGGCGCGCTGTGCCGTTTTCTTTCGCAGGGGCAGAATATGCGACAAGTCTGTCAAACCGTGGCGGACATGGAAATCATGCTCGCCCAGCTTCGCCTGAACGGTCTGGCGGCGATGATTGACGATGAAAAAGTGCGCAAGCTGGACGCCTTGTCGCAACGCCTATTGACCCAACAACCGGCGACGATAAACACGGGGGAAGGATAAGTCATGAACCGGGCTACCTTAATCAAACTTATCCATGTGGCCCGTCGGGAGTTGCAGCTGGACGAAGCGACCTACCGCGCGGCGCTGATGAAGGTGTGCGCCGATAAAACCAGTTGCCGGGAAATGACGGTACCCGAGCTGGTCAGGGTGTTACATGCCTTTCAGCAAAAAGGCTTTACCGTGCGTTCAAAGCCGGTTTTACGCGGCGTTAAACCCGCGTCACCGGTCGCTAAAATCCTTGCCATCTGGCAGACCATGCACCGCCAGGGGTTTGTGCAGTCCGGCGATGAGGCAGCACTGAATGCCTGGATAAGGCGTACCACGGCAAGGGAGAACGGTGGCCTGGGGGTGGCACAGCTGGCCTGGCTCAATCAGGATAACGCCCTGGCCGTCAAGGTGCTTGAAAGTCTTAAGCGCTGGCATCGGCGCTGCATGCTGGCGACACTCCCCCCGGGTACGCCGGCTGAAAGTTATCCGCGCGTTTGTCAGCGTTATGAGGCCGAGACCCGTGTATCGTCATAACGTCGGTAACGGGGTATCTTCACCGTGGTGATAGGACGTGAGATATTTAAACGGGAAACGTGCGATAAATGTGGATCTACCTGGGACAAACTGGATCTATCTGGGACAAGTCAGAGGGATTAAGTTGCACATAGTGAAACAGAAATCATGTTTTAAAACCCATTAATTGAAACCATCCTCTTTACTGAACTATACTCAATAAACTTCAAGATGCAGGGAAAGGAAGCTTAACGGCCTTACTACCCGTGCTTTTTGCTGAATAGTCGCCTGCATCTTGAAGTATGTTGAGTATAGAATCGAATCTACTACGATTGATTTCATTTAGAGGAAGTTTCCATGACGACCAAGAACAACAATCATGATAGTTCCGACTTTACAGAGAATCCCAAAAATGACCGAGTAGTCACGTTTGAAAAAGATGCCAGCAAGGAGAATAAACCCACCCCATCGCAACAGTCAAATAACCCGCCTGGTATCCGTCCTAAAAAATGAGTGATAGCTAAACCTTAGGAGGCGTGGATGCAGTTTTAATCTTGTTCCTCCTAATTTCCACCCTAGCTATTTGCTCTGCAGGAATGTAGGTCGCCAGCGCCCCCCAGGAGTCATCGATCACACCAGCAAACTCGCGCCATTCATCACTATCTGGTGCGCTATGGTGTGTTACATAAAGAATGACGTCTCCCGTATTGCCCAGCGCAAACGGCCCATTAGGGAGCCCTTCAAAACGAGCCAGAGGCCGCGATAATAACCCGCTGCCATCCTTGAGAATAACAAACACTTCAGTGGCTCGGTACTCAATCTGTCCGAACAGCTGCTGCCACGCGGAATGGGTGCCATCAGACCATGAGATGTTTAAGGCGCGCATGAGCTTGTACATCCATCTACGCCCGTATTTACGCCATACGGCTCCTGTTATTATTGCGGTAACCAGCGCTACAAGGGTTGACCAGTAAACCGCATATACGGCGACGGATTCATAAGCGGTTGCAGATATAAGACCAAAAACTAATGTCGAAAACGTTATGTCAACGGTTTTGTGGTGCTCTTTCAGACCAACATTGGCAATAAAGTATCCAACATAGCCAGAAGCCAGCGTCACCAATGTTGCCCAGGGCAGATTTAGCAGTGATGAATCGAGCATATGAAATATCCTTCTATTGTTTGGTTAGCATTAAACCAATGCTCACTATCTGGTGTATAGGTTATATTTTTCTCTCCGACGTTTCACTATGTGAAACGAGAAACAGTCATCGAGACGGCTTATCTTCATCTTCAAACAGATTGCCCTGGATGCGAGCAATTTCTTCTTTTTTAACCCGTTTTATCACGGAATAAATCCACTGTAGCGAGACTTCGTACTTGCGTGCCAGGGCGCGGTGGTTATGGCCATTGAAGTCGGCAAATATCTCCCGGTCGCGCTGGTTTATTTTCCACATCAGCCCCATCGGGAAATAGACATTTTGCCCGCCCCATACCGCCATCATTTGACTGGCGACGGCATCGCCTATCTGGCTGGCAACAGCGGGGTCAACATCGATAATCTGTCTGACGATCTGCGCCGTGTGGTCGGCCAGCTCAACCAGTAACTCCGGCCCTTTACTGCGAAAGGTATGCTCTAGCATGAGGTTGTCCTTGCCACGCGTTTTTGCCACTGCTTGAGTTTCTCGATAACCTGGCTGGCCTGTTGGCTATCTAGCCAGTAAGGCGAATCACCGCCGGTTTCCCGTTTAACAAAGTGGGCCAGGGCTGTTGCTGACGCATCCCGGACAATGCCCTCATCGGCCATTGCCTGCCACAGGGCCTGCATTTTCTGGATTTGCGGACGGTCGGTCTGCTTTTTCGTCGTGGGTTGAGTCGGCTGGATACGAAAACCTTTGGCTTTTAGGGCGTTTAACACTTGCGCCAGTTGACCGATATTCAGGGCTTTTGCTGATGTTTTCCTCGTTAGCCTGTGCAGCATCTGGCGGTAAGTCGTGTCATCCAGTTTGAGGTGGTGGGCGGCAATATGGATTAACTGCAGGTATTTTTGTCGGGTCATCGGAGGCGTCCTTTATCGTTGTGGTCGGGGTCAGGATTCCTTATGCCATGAATAAAAAAATAATCCTTCGGGTTTTGAAGGATTATAAAATGAATATCGTTATTATACAATTGAATGCAGTAAACGCCGCTTTTCCGCTATGACTTCTTCACGCAAATCGCCTTGGCATCCATATCCTTGAAGGTTTCAAATTTTTCTGCGAACTGTTTGGCGGCCTGTTGACAGGCGGTTGCCGTGTCAAACGCCTGTGTATGCAGCGTGGAAAAAGCATTACCGGCATAGGGACTGGCGTATAGGGCTAAAATTAATATCCACATGATAATTTATCCTCTTTCACTGAATTAAGGTCGGATGTTCAATAAAACAAAGGCTGACCGCAATGAACACCAAGAAACCGGCAAACAGGCGGTTTTGTTGTTTGCGGGTTTCGGGCGATTGAAAATAAGGCCGCAAGCGGGCGGCAATGAGCGCGTAAAGCGTCATCATCAGCGCATCGACCATTACCATCGTCAGAGTCATAAGGGTAATTTGTGGCCCTAACGATTGGGACGGATTAAGAAAGACCGGTAGTGTGGCAAGTAGGAAGGCGAGCGCTTTGGCGTTGGTGATATCGGTCAGAAAACCCCAGCAGAACCGTTGCGCACAGCGGGTCAATGTCACGACATCGTAAGCATCCATGATGACTGGTGCGCGCCAGGTTCGGTAGGCGGCAAACAGTAGCCAGAGTACGCTAATGCCTTTCAGTAACAGCCAGGCTGTCGCTGAAGCGCGCAACGCTTCCGTGCCTAGTGCCACAATGGGTACCATCAAGCCTAATGCGGTCGCCTGACCGGCAATAAGCGGTAGCGTCTTGCACCATCCCCGCTGGAAGGCATGGTTAAGCGTGAGGATAGCGCCAGCGCCGGGTAATACGGCACTGAGCAAGGCACCGCCTAAAAAAACTAACCAAAGGTCAAGGTTCATGGTTTATTTACCTCGTGCGTTTGATGATGGGGTGGTGTTGATGGCGACTTTGCCGTGATACCTTTTAGCGGCACGACATCCCAATTAAGTACCCAGGCGCTATACCGCTGTCCGCAGTGTGGACAGGTCAGTAACAGGTCAATCCCCCACTCGCCGCTTTCCGGTTGTTGGATGATCTCGGCCTGGGTAGGATTCAGGCGTCGCGTTGCCTGATGGCAGCTGATGCAGGTAATGGTCATAACGTGTTTTCCTTATCTAAGGCGACGATGAGTTCGGCCAATATCTCGAAGGCATTTTGAAATTCACAATACGCGGCGGCAGAATGGTCTGCCTGCAGGTGATGCATGGCGCGGTTTATGTGCCTTTCAATTTGGCGGCGCAGAGGTTTTATTTCCTGATAGCTCATGAGGTCACCTCCTGCTCGAAGGGCGTAATAATGAAATCCTCAAGCTGATTGCGAAACGTAATGCCGGGAATATTCAGTCGCTGGATAGTGTCCTGATTTTTGAGCAGGGCATTTTTATCAAGCTGTGCTTTGCGAATAATGCAGTCGGTCTGTCCGTTTTCTTCCAGCGCCTGAATGATATCATCCACCCCTTTTACCGAAACGGACGGTGGGCGGTTACGCCATGACACCTCGCCGGTTATCAGGTTGGCGGTTTTGGTTTTGCCGTTTTGGGTAAGCGCCTCACGGTTGGCCTCGCACCAGGTCTGGATACCTCTTTGCAACAGGGTGATGCGGGCTTTCCTGGCTTCAATATCAGCCGCATGTTGATGGGTTAACCGCGCAATTTCATCATTAATCTCTGTCTCCAGTCGGGTCATTTCCCGCTGGATATCGCCCAGATTTTTAATATCGTTTATTACCTGCTCACGGGTTTGCGGCGTGCAGGCACCCGCCGCGGCTTTAAGCCGCGTTATTTTCTTTGCCATCTTTTTTACCTTTTCATTAACAACGTCGGGAATTAAACGCGCTCGAAAATAATGTCTTCCAGGGCGTCACTGTGTTGAATATGCTCAAATAAATTCATGTTGTATCGGGTCGCGATTTCACCAAGACGCTGGTCTTGTTCATCAAAATCACGGCAGTTCTCGCAAATCGACAAATAGGTTTCATCGTCCTGTTCCGGCATATCGACGGTCTTTGCCAAATAAACCGATTGGCGAGCGGTAATACGGACAGGGCGTGTTGTCATGATTAACGTACCTCCCAGGTGATTCGGCAGTTATCTTGCAGGAACTGGTATTTTTCCCAGCGGCCCTGACGGTCAGTACCCAGGGCATAGCGAACGGCATGGCCGTTTTTATATAACGCATCACACCGTCGGTCATGCAGCAGGGTAAGGGTCGGACGGCTATAGCCATCAACGGTAAACTGACTGACGATAAAACCTTCCTGGCTGAGTTTATCCATCACCGACAGGCATTGCCTGAACTGCTGCTGGATGGCCTGGTAGGTCATCGCTGACGGGTTTTTAATGGTCACGGCGGGGTTCAGCATAAAAGCCTCCTTTAATGCACACTGTGAATAATATTGGCGTCGATAACCGGGATGGCGTTTTGCGCGGCCAGGTTCATGGCGGCGGTCAGCAGGTTGCCGATAGCCAAGGGGTAAAGCAGGCTGACCGGCGTGTCTTTTTTCGGGCGCAGCCAGCTTAGGCGTTGACGCAGTGCCGGTATCGCATCCGGGCCAAGGACTTTGCTAAGGTCGCCGCCGACGCGTTTAAACTTGAAATCAAGAAAGTCGTTCAAGTGTTCATCTAGCGGCGGCAGGTCAATTACCTCGCAGCGCTGTACCACTTCCCTGACCGCTAACAGGCGCTCGGATAACTTGTCGCCCAGTTCGGGTTGTCCCAGCAGGACGATGGACAGCAGTTTTTTAAAGCCGTCTTCCAGCTCAAAGAAGCGTTTAAGGTGCTTTAAGGTCGGGATGGGCAGGCAATGGGCTTCTTCAATCACCAGTACATGGCTGTACCCGGCGCGGCTGCTCTCTTTTAATAGTCGGTGTAGCTGACGAAAGCGGGCCTCCGGCGAGCGTTTGAGTTTTTCCAGTGGGGCCAGGGTATGGACAATAGCCTCGGCGAGACTGGCGGCTTTCAGGGTTTTGCCCTGATGGTCGTTGTCTTCCATCGCCAGCACGTAGGGTTCAATCACCACCACCGGGGCGTTTTCCCGATAGATGCGGTCAGTCAGGTCACGTCGCAGCGTGCTTTTACCCGAGCCGGATTCACCGATAACCGCGATAAAGCCGCCATAGCTGGCGGTCTGGTACAACGCCTCGCGCACATAACGACTTTCAGGGGTTAAAAACACATCTTCATGACCTTGTACCGCGTTGTCGTCAAATGGGGCACGAAACAGCCCAAAATGCTTTTTGGTGGCAGTCAGTAATACCTGTTTTTTCAGTAACATGGTGTCTTCCTCGTTGCTAGGTGGTGTGTGCTTTTCCTTGCTGCTGGATGTGACCCCGTCAAAGCAGTCGTCCGCCGCGATGCCCTGGTCACTTAGCCAGCCACGGATGCGGTGTTTTAGTGCGTCGGTATCCTGTTTCGGCCACTGATGGTGATTGACTATTTGCGCCAGCGTCGCCTCGGAAAGGTCAAGCGCACGGGCCAGTGCTGCCTGGGTCAGGTTGTGGTGTTGTAACAGGGTTTTGAGTTTCAGCATGATGGCCTCCCGTTAACCGTGACTGGCCAGACTGACCACCACCTCGGTGGACTGGGCCATCAGCTCATCACCCAGCGCGTCGACCTGGTCAGCGGGTATGCCGTCCGGGAAGCGTTGGGTTAGCGTGGTGTAAAATTCACTGCGCCAGGTCTTGCCCGCCGCCTGGAAACGCGCGCGCAACTGTTGAACCACCACGACCGGGTTTAAACGTTCTTCAAAACGTGGCGCGCAAACCGTGGAAGCCTGGCCCTGTTTGGGCAGGTAAATGGGTGGGGTATCGCGTTCATTGTCCAGATAAGGGTTAAAGCGACCGCCCAGTGGCAGCGCTTTGGCTTTTTGCGCGGCAGCGGTTTCGGTGGGACAGGTGGTGCCATACATCGCCTGCTCGACTTCCGCCAGATGGTGTTGCGCCGGGGTGTGGGGTAATGCCTTGAAGGATTCGCCTAATGTTGGGGCATTGAGGGGAAAACCGTACTCGTCTTTCACCACTTCCGGTACCCGGTAAAAGACTTCCATGCCGTCCTCATTGATTATCACCACCTGTGCTTCACTGTCGCGCCAAGGGTTACGGACTATCTGTAGCCAATCGTTGTTACAAACACCCGGCACACCCCTAACGTCATATTCTTTGCTCCCAAATGACACGCGAAGATAGTCATTGACCTTACGGTTTTCCGGCAGACTCACCGCCAGTTCGCGGCACACTTCAACGGGTGGTGCCTTGATTAACTGCTGCGGAGTGATCCGTAGCCAGCTGTCGGTACGGGTCATGCCGGTACGGCGATGCAGCGCGGTACGGTTATACTTTTTACGCCATAACCCGACCCGGTGGTTCAGTTCATCAATATTATCGACTTGCACAAACCGCAGGCCGGATTCAAAACTACACTCCAGAATATCGCGCGCCTTTTCCACTGAGCCGGTGGCGCGGGCATTACGGGCTTTATGGGCGATAAGTTGAATACCGAGGGTTTTGCACAGGTTGCGCATCGTGGCTGAGACCAGCGCGCAGCCGGGGTCGGTATAAAGGATACGCGGTACACCATGTAATACGTCGGCCCCACTGCGCTCCTGCATGGCATTAATCAGCACATCGGTAAAGTTTTGTGCCGTTTCGCCGCCGAAGCGGTACTCGGCGTAAATCCAGCCGCTGGTGTGGTCGGTCAGTTCAAATGACCAGACGCGGTCATTGACAATACGGGCCAGATTTTTGGGCTTGTTCTTGTTAAACTCGGCCTCACTCATCATGCGCAGGCCGCTATCGCGCGTGGTGCGCCCTTTGGCGGGATTTTTCAGGTAATAGAGCACACACAGCGACGCATCCAGCTGCCAGACATGATTGGGATGCCCGGTTTTTAATTGAACGCACGGGGCAGGTACCCGTAACTGGTTGGGATGCAGGCGATAATGGTACAGTGCCCGGCTGATGGCATCGACCGACAGCGGAAACCACTCGCCAGTTTCATTATCAATATACCCGGCATCAATCAGGTTGTTCGCCCGCAGGTCATTAACCGTTTGCTGTAGACTGTAGAGGCGTTTACCATTATTGCGTTCAGATTCCATGATGACGCCGGATATCAGCAGGGCTTCGTCGCGTGTCAGGGCGCTGGTACCATAATCCACCCGCTGCTTGCGCGGCGGTTTATAACTGACCTGTTTGATTTTTCGCAGCAGCGTGGCTTTGGAAATACCGAGTGCCTGACAGCCTGTCTGATACACCGCGTCTTTGCCGCCATGCCCGGCTCTTTCAGCAGTCTGGGCAATGGTTAACAGACGTTCGGTCAGGATGGGGTTCATTGCACCACCTCCTCGACATTATCCTGTCCGGTGCCGCGCAGGTGTTCCGGTAACTGAAAATCCGCATCGTCGGCATCCGCATCGGCTTTTGTCCAGTCAGGCACCAACGCTGATACTGCGTGGTGGGGTAACGAAAAATCACTACGTAACACATTGATTTCAAACTCAATATCATTAAGCAAGCCCGCTAAATAGTCGGCGTGGGATGTGATATCACCACTGTGGCTGCTCAGTTTTTCCAGCCCTTCCCGAAAGCGCCCCATTAATATGGCTTTAACATCAAAGCCCACCAGGCCAATTTCTTCACGGAGCTGGCGTATGCCTTCTTCCCCTAACGGGCGATGCTGATTAAGCAGGCGTTTTTCGCTCAGTTCATTGATCTTTTGATCTTTCTCATTGGCCAGACGGCGGCTGGCTTCAAGTGACTTTTCCGTATCTCGCAGTTTTGCGCGCTGTTCTCGCACTGACATCCGGTCAACCTCATCCAGTGTCAGGCCCGCAATGGTGCCGCCTTCGGCGAGTTCGGCGAGATCTTCGTCATCTTCTAACATCAGTTCATAGAGCTTTGAACGCCCCAAACTTTGAAACGTTTCTAATTTAGAATTCAGTGTTGGAGATAAATACTTCAATGCAGCCTGAGCCATTTTTCTAGCTATGTGATATTTGAGACCTAGATGTTCTTCAACTATTCTCATAAATTTACCATGTGGCTCATTTTCTTTAAGGATGATGAGTCGTTTGCCTGCTTCCAGCATGGCTTCGGCGCTCTGTGCCATATAGAAGCGCGCTTCATGCACAATCCGCTCGCGCTGATAGGGCAAGCCTTCACCGTACTTGTCCATAATAGCCTGCTGATGTTCAGCCAGGGCGTTAAGGTTGTTCATTAAATCCGGTGCCAATGCCTGTTCGGGGGCGATTTCAGCCGTCATCGGCAATGCTTTTCTACCCATGATTTTTTCCTCTTACAGTTTTGACGATGAGGCTACGCAGCGCCCATGTCGTTCTGCCATCTTGATTTGTGCGCGTTCGGTTTCATCGAAAAATGCCAGGGCAATCTGTATCAATTCTTCACTCAGGGCGTAATTCCCATTGAGGCGTTTTTCAATCATCCCTTCTTCCACTAAAAATGGCAGGGTGCGACTGATATTGGCCGCAGAGTCATTGATTAGCGCCGCCAAGGCTTTATTGGACAGGCCGTCGCGATAATGCCCTTTCATGGCTTTCAAAATACGCAGCGCCCGTCGTGTGCGTGAAGAAGGGTGCAGTAATAAGGTGTTTTTCATCGGATGTCTCTTTTTCATTAATGGAAATTGTGTTACCGTCAGTGAAACAGAAAAATGTTATTTTTTATGGCGTCTTTTACTGTGTGGCATCGCTGAACCTACTATCTGTTCAATAGCGCGTTTTGCTTTACGGGCTTTTCCGCGTGTGCCTTGGCAAGCACCATTCAGTAACACATAGATGTCATGAGGCTTAAAACCAGATTCCTCTGCCCACTTAGCGACCGAAGGATATTGCTGATAGACATGCTCGTAAAAATTGCGCTTAAAGTCGGCGGGGTGTTGCAGTGACATGGTATTATCTCCGTTATAAAAAGTTAAAAATAAATATACATTAACATACAAAATGATGTAAAGTCTTTTTTGTCTGTTTTTGTATATTTCTTATCACCGTTAAAAATCACTGGCTGTTATCGGCCTAAAGGAGAGCTGTATGGCAAAGAAAAAAGCGGCAACCAGCCTGTCTGTGAGTGCAGCGGACAATATCACGATTGCGGGGGGGGGGGGGGCAATTGCATACCCTGAAAAAAATGCAGAAAATAGTGCCCAACAGGAGGTAATGGCGCGTTTTGGTGATGGCCTGCCCTATGAGCGTGAGCGCATTGTGCATGAAGCGCGCTTCTATATGGCGCAAAGTGCCGAAGCCATGCTGGAGGCCGGGAAGCGGCTGATTATTCTGAAAGAGAATGAACCTCATGGGGAATTTACAAAAATCCTTGAAAAGGATTTAGGGCTTATACCGCAAACAGCTCGCAGAATGATGCAGGCAAGCCTAAAGTTTTTAGGTGATGGAATTGAAACCCCAAAACGCGCAACGTTAGGCGTTTTGGGAAAAGCTAAACTTTATGAATTATTAACTGAAAATGATGAGGATCTAGATGTTTTAGCCGAAGGGGGCACTATCGCGGGCCTGACGCTGGATGAGGTTGATCGCATGTCGGTGCGAGAACTGCGCGCCGCACTACGTAAAGATGAAGCAGCCCTTAAACGCAGCCAGCAACTGGTCGCCGAAAAAGAGAAGCAACTGCAACAGCTAAGCCAGCAACTGGCGGGCAAAACCTCGTCGGTTGCTGCGAGCGATGAACAAACACCACTCGATACCCAGCAGTGGGTGACACTGACACTCGAAGGGGTGGGAGAACGCCTTAAATCCGAGCGCCTACGATTGGGGCTTAGCCAGGAAATCTTCGCCGAACGCTGTGGTGTCAAAAAACTCACCCAATATAACTACGAAAAAAGTGAGCGGCATCCTGATACCGCTTACTTGATTGCTGCAAAAGCTATTGGGGTAGATTTACTCTTTCTTATTACCGGGGAGCGCAGCGATGAAGCCAGTGCGCTCGATGTGGTGAGAGATGAGGAGGAAGCAACTTTATTGACGACGTTCCGACATATTCCTGGTGAAACACGCGAAGTAGCACAACGTACCCTGGCTGCAATGGCAGAGAAAAAAGTCGCCCGTCACCGCGCTTAAGCCTTCCCCCTTCGTTGGCGCAAAGGGGATTATTTAACGGTAATAATCAGCTCACGCCGTTGCGTGGGCTGATTGCTATTAAGAGTATACCGAATCGGGACGCTCTCCATCGCAAAGCCCTGAAACACTGCTCGCATTTCAGGAATATCATTAACGGAAATAATCATCATGCCCGCCAGGTCTCGTCCCATCCCCGCCAGTTTTTCATATTGCGCCAGGCCAAAATCCACGCCATAGCCTTCTGTCCCCCAGTACGGTGGGTCGCAGTAAAACAGCGTGTGCGGACGGTCATAACGGGCAATACAGCTGGCCCAGTCCAGGTGTTCAATGGTGGTGCGTGATAACCGCAGATGCGCGAGCGACAGCTCTTCTTCCATGCGTAACAGGTTCAGGCGTGGCCCCGTGGTGGTGGTCACGCCAAAGGTGTGTTCAGCGACTTTGCCGCCGAACGCCTGTTTTTGCAGGTAGTAGAAGCGTGCCGCCCGCTGGATATCGGTTAAGGTCTCGGTCGGCGTGATTTTCAACCAGTGATACATCGCCCGGCTGACCAGTGCCCATTTAAACTGGCGCATAAACTCTTCCAGATGGTGTTTCAGCACCCGATAGAGATTAACCAGCTCGCCGTTGATATCGTTAATCACCTCCGCCTTGCTGGGTGACTTCATAAAGAAGAGCGCCGCTGCGCCACAAAACGGCTCCACGTAGCAGGTGTGCGCCGGGAAGCGCGGTAAAATCTGTTTTGCCAGCCGCCGTTTACCGCCTATCCAGGGCAGTATCGGTAAAAAATGTTGTTGCATTCACTGTAAGCCTTTTTCACTAATGGAAATTCGTGTAGACTCTTTCCTGTTCTCGAGGACGGAAAGCGCCACGGTTGACTCACAGGTCGGGTCTGTGTGTTGACGGCCTGTCCGGTGTTCGTGCACCGGGTGGGTCGCGCTTTTTCCCTTGCACCATTCGGGGCAATTGCTGAGCGTAATCTAGCGACTACCGGCTATCCCCACTAGTAAACCGCTTTAAAAGCGTTTAGCGCACTGCCTTGTCACACTGTCTGCCTGATATTGAGGGAGACCGCCATGAAAACCCGAAAAAAATTGATGTTACCCCCCTTTAAAACCCCACGCCTCGGCGGCTGGTTGCTCACTGCGGCTGGTTTGTTGCTGGTGATTGGCCTGGTCTCACCGCAGCAATTGCCGGTGGTGCTCTACAAGCTGGCCTTAATCACCCTGGCGGCAGTCGTGGGTTACTGGCTTGACCGTTCGCTGTTCCCCAAGGCCCGCCCCGGTCAATATCTGCACCATGACCACCCGGAGGTGGCACAGGGTCGACATCCGGTACGCGGCGGCTGCCATCAGGTGTTTGCGGCAGCCCAACTGCGTCGCGCGGTGATTGTGGCAGCAGTGTGTCTGAGTGTGGCGATGGGGTTATGACCATGAACCGCTATCAACGTCCGCAGGGCGACCCCGGATGGCTGTTATTCCTTTTGCTGATAGTGCTCCTTGGTGGCGCGCTTGATGCCGATGCGGCGCGTCCCCCACAAGCCGCACTGCCATACCGGGCTGAGCTGATACGCAACGCCCGTCTGGTGTGGGGGCTTAATGCGCCAGTGGCGGATTTTGCCGCCCAGATTGAGCACGAAAGTGGCTGGCAGCCGGCCATCACCAACCGTATCGGTGCGCAGGGTCTGGGGCAGTTTATGCCCGCGACCACGGCCTGGATTGGGGAGGTAATGCCGGCACTGGCGGCCAAAGCGCCACTCAATCCCAGCTGGAGTTTACGTGCGGTGGTGAGTTTTGATAACTAGCTATGGCAACGATTATCGGCGGTCAATCGCTGTGAACGTATGGCGATGACCCTGTCGGCCTACAACGGCGGTTTGGGCTGGGTGCAGCGTGACCTTCAGTTGGCCAAACGTCTCGGTCACGACAGTGGGCGCTGGTTTCACCACATTGAACGGGTCAATGCCGGACGTCGCGTGAGTGCCTGGCGTGAGAATCGCCATTATCCCCGCCGTATTTTAAAAAGCCTGGCACCGCGTTACCTGACCTGGGGAGGGGCAAGCTGTGTTTAGTGCAGTCAGCCTGAAAAGCCTCGGCGGGGTTCTGGTAATGGCGCTGCTGTCGGGTATCTGGTGGCACGGCTACACGCAAGGCGCAGGTCGCGCAACCGAACGGTGCGTGGCAACCCTCAGTCAGCTGCGCGAGACGTTTGCCATGCAGGAAAAACAGCGCGCCGAGCAGGCCGCGCAAAGCCTGCAAGCCCTGCAACAACGATTTGCCCATCAGGTGAAGCTGGCGCATCAGGCTGAACAGGACTACCTGAATCGCATTGCGCAACTTCGTGACAAAACCCAACACTTAACAAGGCGGATAGAGGATGTTACCCAACATTGGCGGGATGAAAAAGGCCAGCCTCATGCTATGTCCTGCGTATTTACTCGTGGCTTCGTGCAGCACTACAACGCCGCCCTCGGGCTGTCAGACGTTGATGGTTCAGGCGTTGCCGCCCTTACCGGCGGCACTGGCAACCCGACCCGGTCAGCTGAGACCCCTGGCGAGCGACACACCCCGAGTCCAGTTACCCAGCGTGATATCCTCGCCAATATCACCGACAACGGGCAGCAATGTCAGGTCTGGCGGGCACAGGTCAATGGATTACTGGATTATATTGAAGGATTAACACCATGACATTACAGGTCGATTTTTGGGTACTGGTGAGCTATCTGTTTGGGCTGGCGGGCTTTCTCGCGGGGCTGGCCCGCTGGTTTATCCGCGAGACCGAAAAGCGTCAGGCCGAACGGTTTGCATCACTGGAGCGGTTGATGCGCGAGGCGTCCGATAAAGGGGTACGCCTTGAGCGCGAGGTACTGGAATTCAAAGTGGAGGTGCCGGAACGTTACGTCCGGCGCGACGAATTTATTCATTATCAGCAGGTGGTGGAGTCCCGGTTAGACGCGATTTACCAGAAGCTGGAAACGATACAACTGCGTCAGGTGGCAGGAGGATAAGAATGATAGAGACCGAACAGGCACGCCGCGAAGGGTTGCGCTGGGTGTTACTGCAGGTGGTCAACAAGGCGCGGCCGTATCCGGCCAATGACCGGCTACTGTGGGATGTGGGCCATTCGCTTTACCCGGACATGACCATGCTGGAGCTGCAAAAAGAGTTGCTGTTCCTTGAGGGCTTCAGTCTGGTTCGCCTGACCCGACCGCCCGCACGTTCATGGACGGCCACGCTGACGCCGGAAGGGGTCAATCTGGTGGAATACGTCACCGACGATATCCCCGGCATTGCCCGCCCGGCCAAATACTGGAGGGAGTGACGATGGCACCGCGCAGTCATATCGAAGTCTTGCCCGTCTCGGTGCGTGAATGGCTCGACCGGGCGCTGACCGAGCGTAATTTCAGTGGCTACCGGGAGCTGGAAGCCTTGCTGCGTGAGAAAGGCTATAGCATCGGTCGGGCGCAAATTTCTCGTTATGGCCAGAAGGTACAACGCCGCTTTGCCGCCATTCGTGACGCGACTGAAGCGGCGCGGCAACTGACCAAGGGTGCGCCCGATGACCAGGATACCCGCTCAGAATCCATTATGGCGTTGGTGCAGACTGAATTACTCAATAGCCTGCTGGAGGCACAAACCATCAAGGAAGAAGCGGGGTCGCCGGTTGAACGGGCTGAACGTTTTGCCCGCATGGCGAAAAATTTGGCCCCGATTATTCATGCCAGCGTCAGCCTGAAAAAACTGCAAGGCCAGCTTAAAAAAATCAGCGCGGAAATGGCCACGCTGGAGCAGGAAGCAGCGCAGCAAGGCAAGGGACATGTCAGTCTGGAGACCCTGAAGCGGGTGCGTGAAGAAATTTATGGGATTATCGCATGAGCAAAAATGCTGAACTCTACCCTTACCAACAGCACTGGCTGCTCGACCGGTCGCGCTTTAAAATCGGCCAGTTTGCCCGTCAGACCGGCAAAACCTTTACCACCACGCTAGAGCTGGTTGACGACTGCTTTGAGACCGAGGCCCGTGGCGGTCGCACCCGCTGGGTCATTCTCTCGCGCGGTGAGCGCCAGGCCAAAGAGGCGATGGAAGAAGGGGTGAAAAAACATTGTCAGGCCTACGGTCTGGCTATCCGTGAAATTGAAGGCAGCGTAAAAGGCCCAGGCAGCGAACGTTACACCCTGCTGGAGGCGGTGCTGCCCGGCGGCTCACGCATTACTGCACTCCCGGCTAACCCCGATACGGCGCGCGGCTTTGCCGCTAATGTGTTTCTCGATGAATTTGCCTTTCATGCCGACAGTCGCAAAATCTGGGCGGCGCTTTTTCCGGTGATATCGAACGGCTACAAGCTGCGCGTCACCTCCACCCCCAATGGCAAGGGCAACAAGTTTTATGAGCTGATGACCGACCCGTCGCTGGACAGCGTCTGGTCGCGCCATCGGGTCGATATTTACCAGGCGGTCAAAGACGGCCTGCCACGGGATGTGGCCGCCCTCAAACAGGCGCTCAATGATGAAGACGCCTGGGCGCAGGAATTTGAACTGCACTGGCTGGATGAAGCCGCCGCCTGGCTTTCCTATGACCTGATTGATGGCGTTGAACACCCGCAGGCGGGCAAGCCTGAGCACTATCAGGGTGGCCCCTGTTTTGTCGGTATCGATATCGGTCTGCGCCATGACCTGTTTGTGATATGGGTGATTGAACAGGTGGGCGATGTGTATTGGACGCGCGACATCATTACCCGCAAGCGTGCCCCCTTTGCCGAACAGGATGCGCTGCTCGATGCGGTCTTTGCCCACTACCGGGTACTGCGGTGCTGCATCGACCAGACTGGTCTCGGCGAAAAGCCGGTGGAAGATGCCAAACGCCGTCATGGCAGCACGCGGGTCGAAGGGGTGTTATTCACGCCCAGCAACAAGCTGACGCTGGCAACACGCGGTAAAGAGGTGTTTGAAGACCGGCGCTTGCGTTTGCCGCAAGGAGACGGGGCGCTACGGGCCGATTTGCATAAACTGAAAAAAGTGATGAGTCCGACTGGCGCGCCGCGTTTTGTGGCCGAGAGCGATGCCGCCGGGCACGCTGACCGTGCCTGGGCGCTGTTTTTAGCGCTTAACGCTGCCGACCAGCCGCAGGGGCCAGTACGGGCTTACTCCTGTTGCCCACGTCAGGCCTCATCCTTGCTGGAGGGATATTGATGATTGTCGATAAAAAAGCGTTGTTCAGTGACATCGCGACCCGCGCCCGCAGTCCGGCGGGCCTGGGTCAACTGTTCGGCCATTTACCCAATCCCGACCCGATATTACGCGCCAGAGGCCAGGCGATTAGCGTCTACCGCCAGTTACGCGCTGAGCCGTTGGTGGGTAGCAGTATCCGGCGGCGTAAATCGGCGGTCAAATGCCTGGAGCGCGGACTGGAGCCGGGGCAGGCACCTGCGCCTGTGGTGCGTTTTATTGAACAGAGGCTGGCACAGTGGGACATGAACCGCCTCATTGGGGAGCTGCTGGAGGCGGCCTTTTTTGGCTATCAACCCGCCGAACTGACCTGGGCAAAAGACGGTCGCCATCTGGTGGTCACCGATGTGGTGGGCAAGCCACCGGAGTGGTTTACCTTTGATACCGAGAATCGCCTGCGCTTTCAGGCCCAGCAGTCGGGACTGGCGGGCGAGTTATTACCGCCGCGCAAATTTGTGGTGGCCACGCAAGACGCCACCTTTGATAACCCTTACGGCTTTGCCGACCTGTCGCTGTGCTTCTGGCCGGTGACGTTCAAGAAGGCCGGCTGGTCGTTCTGGATGCGCTTTAGTGAAAAATACGGCACCCCCTGGGTAGTGGGGTATCATCCGCGTAGCCAGGACCAGGCGCATATCAGCCCGCTGCTGCACTCCCTCGAGCAGATGGTGCAGGATGCGGTGGCGGTTATCCCGGATGACAGCAGTATTGAATTCAAGGAGCCCGCCACCAAAGGTGCGTCGAGCCGTCTGTATAAAGACCTGATTGAGATGGCGCGCAGTGAAATTACCATTGCGCTCTTGGGCCAGAACCAGACTACCGAAGCCGAAACCAATCACGCCTCGGCCCAGGCCGGGCTGGAAGTGGCCGCCGATATCCGCGATGGCGATGCGGTGATGGTGATGAGTGCGGTGAATCAGGTGATTCGCTGGCTGGTTGAACTGAACTTTGGTGATGTGCCGGTGCCGACCTGGCGACTGTGGGAGCAGGAGACCATTGATGAGGTGCAGGCCAAACGTGACCAGAGTCTGGCGCAAACGGCAGGCTTTTTCAGCGCGCAATACTATCAGCGTGAATATGGCCTGCAACCGGGCGATTTGCTGATGGAAAGCGCGCCACACGCCACCTCTTCCGCCGCACCGCCGCTGATCTTTGCCGAGAACGACACCAAGACCGCATCCGATGCCCAGGCACAGCTTGACCGTGCCCTAGACAGCCTGATGAAAGATGGCTCGTTAGATAAGACGCTACAACCACTACTGTCACCGTTATTTCAAGCCGTACAATCCGGTGTGGCTCCCCGCGAACTGAGGGGAAAACTGGCCGCACTCTACCCCGAGATGCAGGCAGAGGCGCTACAGGAAACCCTGGCCAGGGTGATGTTTGTTGCCAACGTCTGGGGGAGGTTACATGCCGACATTCAATGATAACGCACTGACGGCACTGTTTAGCCTGCCGCCCAAACGGGCGATAGCCTACTTGAAAGCCAAAGGCTTTACCTTTTCCTGGGACTGGCAGGATGTCTGGCAGCAGGCCCATGCCCAGAGCGCGACGGTGGCCAAGGTGACACAACTGGATATTCTGCAGGACATTTATCAGGCGCTGGAAACCACCTTGGCGGAAGGCAAAACCGGCCAGTGGTTTGCTCAGGAATTGACCCCGGTACTGCAGGCCAAGGGATGGTGGGGGGAGCAGGATAGCACCGACCCCGTGAGCGGGCAGCCGGTCACGGTGCAATTAGGCAGCCCGCCGCGACTGGAGACGATTTACCGCACCAATCTCACTACCCTGTACAACGCCGGGCGCTGGGCAGAAATGCGGGAGAATGTTGCGGCGCGTCCCTACTGGATGTATGTGGCAATACGCGATAACCGCACCCGCAAAAGCCACCTGGCGCTGCATGGCCGGGTGTTTCCTGCCGATGACCCGGTATGGCGTGCACTCTACCCGCCCAATGGCTGGCGCTGTCGCTGCAGCGTGATAGCCCTGTCTGAACGGGACATCAAAGCGCGAGGACTCACGGTGGAAACGTCCGGCGACCGTCTGCGCTGGTCGTTGCAAGTCGTCTCGCGCAAAACCGGCGAAATGCAGCCGGTGGCCCAGCTGACACTTGACAATCATACGGTGTTTTCCCCGGATATCGGCTGGTCGTATAACCCCGGTGAAGGGTATCGACCGGACTTAACCCGCTATCAGGGGCCGTTACACGCCGTCGCTAGCAAAGCACTCGGGGGCACTCAATGAAACCCACTCTCCTGTCGGTTGAGATAACCGATAACGACCTGAAACAGGCGCTAAAGCGCCTGGAGAACGCCGCTTACGACCTGACCCCGCTGATGCGACGCTGGTCTGAAACGCTGAAAACCGCTACTGACCTGAACTTTGAGGCGCAGGGGCGGCCACGCTGGCAGCCGTCGGTTGCGGCCCTCGCCCGCCAGGGCATGACGCTCTCCCAGGACGGGTATTTACGCCGCAGCGTGACGCCGGACTATGATGCGCATCAGGCACGGGTCGGCACGAATCGCGTTTATGCACGTATCCATCAACAGGGCGGGAAAGCGGGGCGGGGTGGGTCAGTGACGCTGCCCCCGCGCCCTTACCTGCCGGTATCCGAGGGGGGACAGCTACAGGCTGAAGTCAAACGCCAGCTGCTCGATGAGGTGCTTGATTATTTGCAACAGGCTAGCCTCCGCTAAGCGCTGCCTGACGCGCTCGGGTGGTTAAAGGATACAACGCGATACCCGAGGACGTTTCCGCCCTTTATAAAGCTTTATAAACCCCTTCCTGACGCGGTTATCCCCGATAGCCGCCGCCGCATTCTTCTGTCATCAAAAATATTCAAATGAAAATCTTTAAAGCCCTTTAAAAGGGAAATGCGCCGACCTGGCATACACTGCTGCCATGATGTTAATGGAGGTGCCATGAAATCCCTGCATATTTTTACGCGCGGTCGGCATACGGATAGCCACGGGCAGGTACTGAACGTCAGCGAGCAGGATTTACGCGCCTGTGCGGATGCCTACGATCCGGCGTTACATGAAGCCCCGATAGTGACCGGTCACCCGACTACCGATGCGCCCGCTTACGGCTGGATCAAACAGCTGTCGGCGCAAGGACGTGATTTGTTGGCAGAGCCGCAGCAGGTTGATCCGGCTTTTTCTGAACTGGTGACGGCGGGCCGCTACAAAAAAATCTCGGCGTCGTTCTATTTACCCCACGCGCCGAATAATCCGGCACCGGGTGCCCTGTATTTACGCCATGTCGGTTTTCTTGGCGCACAGCCGCCCGCTGTCAAAGGGCTACGCGCGGTCTCTTTTGCAGATACCGAGGACGGGGTGGTGGAATTTACCGAAGATCGGGATGACAGCCACGACTCGCTGCTACTTCGGCTACGGGCGTTACTGAGCCACTATGTGGGTACTCCATCTGAACCCCCTGCGCTAACCACCGAGACCCTGGCCTTTTCTGAGCCTGGGGTTGTCAACCCTTATCCCACAACGGAGAGCCTTACTGTGGAAAAAACCGAAACCGAAAAACAGCTGGAAGCTGAGAACGCGGCGTTAAAGCAACAGCTCAGCGCTCATCAGGCCGAAAAAGCCGCGCAGGCCGCTAAAGTCGCTCATGACGCCAATGTGGCCTTTGCCGAAACGCTGATGAACGACGGACGACTGGCCCCGGCGGGACAGCCGGTGATTGTCGCGTTACTGGATGCGTTGACCCACAGCGAAAAACCGCTGGAGTTTACCGAAGGCAGTCACACCCGTCCGCTCGTAGAAGCGGTTAAATCGCTGCTGACCTCATCCGCCCCGCTGGTTGATTTTCGCCCACAGGCGGTGCCGGGCAGACGCGCTACACCGCAAGGGTGCGCTGCCTTTACTGAGCAGGCCGCCGATCCGGATGCGCTGCATCAACAGGCGATGGCGCTTAAGGCGCGTGAGTCCATGCCTTACGAAGCGGCGGTGAAACGCTGCCTGACAGGAGAGTCCCATGTCTGATTATTTAAAAAGCAAACGGGCCAACGACCCGGTGCTGACCCACATTGCCGCTGAATACCGCAATGCCAGCCTGATTGGAGAGAAGCTGTTTCCTCTCGTCAGGGTAGAAAAAGAAGGCGTTAAGGTACCGACCTTTGGTAAAGGACGGCTGGCGCTGTATGAAACCAAACGCGCGGTCGGGGCCAACAGCAATATCCTGTTAAGAGAAAAACAGGCGTTTACCGATATCGTGCTCGATGAGCATGATTTAGCGGTGCCGGTCGATTACCGCGAACAGGCGGAATCGATGTTCAATGAAGAAATCAAGGCGATTAAACGCGCCACCGACGGTATTTTGCTGCGCCGGTGAGCAGTATGTGGCGGAGCTGGCGCAATCGACCTCGGTCTATGCCAGCAATGCAAAAAAGGCCCTGACCGGCGATGCCGCCTGGAATAAAGAAAAAGGCGATCCGCTGAAAGATATTGAAGCCGGAATGGAAGTGGTGCGGGCCAATATTGGACTGCGACCCAACGTCATTACCATGGGGGCGAGCGTGATGGCGCTGTTGCGCTTTCATAAGGTGCTGCAAGACGCGCTGGGGTGGGAATGAACGCAAACGTATCACCACCGAGATGTTAAAAGATTTATTCCAGGTGGATGAGGTGCTGATTGGCGCGCCGGTTCAGCTGGCGAAAGACGGTAAAACCTCCACCGACCTGTGGAAAGATAACCTGATGCTGCATGTGGTCAGTCCCCGCCTCTGCGGGCAGTGATAGCGCGGATGAGCATAGGCCGTCCTTTGGCTATACCTTCCGCCGGCAGGGAATGCCCCTGGCCGACCGCTTTGACAGTGTTGGCGGCAAGGTGGTCAATATCCGCTACACCGATATTTACAAGGTCGCGGTGGTGGGCAGTGAGGCCGGGTATCTGATTAGTGGCATTAAAGGAGCGTAAAACATGGTGACGCAACAGGTGGTACTCACCACGACCGTGGTGGCAGTGGAGGAGTTAACCGTCCATCGTCTGGTGAGCATCACGGCAAAACCCTTTAAGGGCACCGGGACGGAACTCGGTGTCGCCGAGGTCTCCGGTAAAAAAGGCGACAGCGTACCGATTAATGTGCTGGGCATCATGGCGGTAGAAGCCGGTGCCGCGATTAGCGCCGGTGAACTGCTCAAGGCCGACAGTGAAGGCCGGGTGGTATCAGAAAGCGCATTAACCGGTGGCGGGCTGCCCGCTTCAACGGTGGGCGTGGCCCTGGATGCCGCCACCGCCGCTGCGAGATTATCCGCATGGTCAGAGGTATCTGATGGCCTACTGCACGTTGGAGGATATCGGGCAATTGCTCTCACACCATACGCTGGTTCGGTTGACGCAGGATGTCTCAGGCGAAGCGCTGATGGGTAGCCTGCCAATGTGATTCACGACAAGGTGGCTGAGCGACGCTATCCGCTATGCCGATGAGCTGATTGATGCTGATCTGCGCGGGCGTTACGTCTTGCCGCTTGCAGACCGTTCCCACGGTACTGCGCGATATGGCGGTCAATCTGGTGACGCATCGATTGTACCTGCGTCGTCCCGAAGGCCAACTGCCCGAGGCGATAAAAGAGGTGTATCGCGGCAGCCTGAAAATGCTGGAAGCCTTGCGTGACGGAAAATTGACGTTAGGTATCGCCCGCAAGTGGTCAGGTGCTCCCCGAGCCGGGGGCTTTTCATGTCCGCGCCCGTCCGGCGCGCTTTAGCGGCCCCGGCGGCCTTACTGGAGGACTTTGAATGACGCTCGATATCATGCGCGCCCTCCTGGGCCTGCTGAAACAGCGGTTGCCGCAACTGGACGTCACCTTCTTTCCTGAGCAGCCGGAACGAGCCTTTCATCTCAATCATCCGCTCGGCGCGGTGCTGCTCAGTTTTGCCCGCTCGCGTTTTGGCGACATTCAGGATGTGGGTAGGGTGTTTCAGCCGCGGGTGCTGCATTTCACGCTGACCTTGGTGATGCGCCAGCTTAACGGTAACGAGGGGGCGATTGCCCTGCTCGATACCCTGCGTCAGGCGGTGGGCGGCTTTATGCCGCCGGACTGTCGCCGCCCACTGTGGCTGATTGATGAGGTTTTTTTGGGGCAATCGGAGGGTTTATGGCAATACGCGCTGACGGTCGCGACAGAAACCTGGTTTGTGCAGGACGCCCCGCACGACGCCTTACCGCGTACTCGGGAAGAGTTCATGAAGACAGAAAGTAATGAGGTGGTCTATGGCGAAGTTTCGCTACAACGGTGAATCCCCGAATATGGGGCCCCCCCTGCGTCTGGATGATGGCCGTACCCAGGATGTGATGTTTTATCCCGGTCAGGTGGTCGATTGTGCCGTGTCGATCATCCGTTTATTGTCTCGCTCGGAAGCGCAGGGCTATCTGACTTTTCTGGGCTTTGATTATCCCGATCCGCCCGTTGAACCGGCAAAACCGTTGACTGATTTTGAACAACGATCACAACAGGCTCAACAGCCGACCGGCAAACCGGCCCGTTATCGTTATGACGGCGAACAGATGGGGGGGTGCCTTCATTACGTTTACCGGATGGCCGCATCCTGGATGTGATGTTCTGGCCCGGGTCAGGAAGTGACCTTGCCGATGGATAACGATTATGTGCTGGGGCTGGAAGCCCAGGGCTATTTAACCTTTCTGGGTCAGGAAGCAGGAAACCCCCGTCAAACCCATCGTGGCTGCACCCGTTGGCACCGGCAATCACCTCATCGGGCGACACCGCTGCTCCCCGCCCTGATGAGGCCAAACCCGTCGAAGTGCCGGTCAGCTCATCGTTAGCGATGCCCGCCAGAAAACGCGGCAAAGTACCAGCAGACACCAAAAGTAACGAGGTCACCCCATGAGTAGAGAACACATCACGGCGTCGATACGCTGAAATATGAACGCGGGACCCGTCCGGTCAAAACGGGAAAATCAGTCCGTGATTGGCCTGGTCGGGTACCGCGCCCAAAGGCCCGGTCAATACCCTGACCCTGTGCCTGTCGGAAGAGGATGCGGCGCAGTTGGCGATGAGCGAAGTGGATTTACCCTGCCACAGGCATTGCGCGCTATCTAATGACCACGGTGTCGGGACCGTTTTGGTGGTCAATGTGTTTGACCCCAAAAGCCATCAGAAAACGATAACCGCAGAAAGTGTCACCTTCGATAGCACGCACCACAGTGCCACACTGAGCCAGTTACCCGTGGGCGATATGGTGGTGAAAAGCGTCGATGGGCAGACCCCCTATCAGGTGGCGACCGACTATACCATGGCCGCCGCAACGGGCAACGTCACCCGTGTTACCACCGGCGGTATTGCCCAGGGGGCCACCGTCAGTGTGACCTATAACACCCCGGATGTCTCAAAAATCACCGCCGCTGACGTTTTGGGTGCCACCAATGCCGCCGACCAGCGTACCGGCATTGAAAGCACTGGAAAATGCCGACAGCCTGTTTGGCTTTCGCCCAAAGCTGCTGATTGTGCCCGGCTTCTCGCACCAAAATGCGGTGGCTGCCGCCATGATTGCCCTGGCGCACCCCTGTGAAGCCATCGCCTATATTGATGCGCCTGCGGGGACGACGTTTGCCCAGGCCGATAGCCGGACGCGGGCCACAAGGGCACCATAATTTTAATACCGCCTCTGACCGGGTACGCCTGTGTTATCCGCAGGTCAAGGTCTATGACAAGGCGACGAATCAGAATCGTCTGGAGCCGCTCTCAGCGCGCGCGGCGGCCTGCGGGCAAAAATTGACCGGGAAAAGGGTTCTGGTGGTCGTCTTCCAATCAGGAATTGATGGGCATTGTCGGGATTGAGCGCCCGTTAAGTGCGCGCATTGATGATGCCAATAGCGAGGTCAATCTGCTTAACCAGAACGGCATTACCACGGTGTTTAACCGCTTTGGTAGCGGATTACGCCTGTGGGGCAATCGCACCGCGGCCTGGCCGACCGTGACGCATCTGAAGAATTTTGAAAATGTGCGGCGCACCGGGGATATGATTAATGAATCTATCCGCCATTTCAGTCTGCAATATATTGATCGCCCCATTAATCAGGGGCTGATTGATGCGCTGACCGAATCCGTGAATGGCTATGGTCGGAGGTTGATTGCCGATGGGGCGCTGCTGGGTTTTCACTGCTGGTATGACCCGGCGAAGACACCAAGGATGCGCTCAGTCTGGGGCAGTTGAAACTGAATTACAAATACACCCCACCGCCGCCGATGGAGCACCTGACCTTTGAGACGGAAATCACTAATGACTATCTCACCTTCCTGAAAAGTGGGGTTTCCACATGAGCGTGACGCCACAGGGTCAATAAGATAACGATAAGGAGGAGATGATGGCGGGCAATGCACTGCATTTTATGACCAATGCCAACGTCTACCTGGACGGCAATAGCCTGATAGGTCGGGAAAAAGAAATCAAGCTACCGGAAATCAACGTCGTTGCAGCAGGAGCATCAGGCGCTGGGGATGATAGGCAAAATTCAGTTACCGGCGGGGTTTGACAAGCTGGAAGGGGAGATTCACTGGACCCAGCCTGTATGAAGAAGTGGCGCTGCGTACCGCCAATCCCTTCAAGGCGTATCCGCTGCAATGTCGCGGTAGCCTGCAGCGCTATAACCCGGCACAGGGTCGCCAGGATGAATTACCCGTCGCGGTGTTTATGACGGTGATTGTTCAGCAAAAATAGTCTGGGCAGCTTAAGCAGCATGAGGTGCCGGAG
>NZ_JAZHPL010000005.1:0-383191 GCF_036919435.1 Arsenophonus sp. PmNCSU2021_1
TGCCGCGCTCCCGTCTGGGGCGGGCGGCCTCCGCCGTCTCAGGCTTCTTTGGCGGCCTGGTCAATCGTGCAGGCACCCTGCTTGGCAGCGTGCCGGGTGTGGCTCGTGCAGGCCGGTTTATGGCCTCCATTGGCCGCCGCGCCGGCGGCTGGTTGAGTCAGGTGGGCGAGCGGGCCAGCGGCCTGTTCGGCGGCGCAATGCAGACACTGTCGGGCGCGACCGGCTGGCTGAGTAATAAGGCCGGCGCACTCGGTCGCGGTGCCCTGCGGTTTGGCAGTCGGCTCGGCGGCCCGTTACTCACGGCTTTGTCGGTTGCCCCTACGCTGCTCGATAAAGACGCGACAGCCGAAGATAAAGGCGGCGCACTGGGGTCGGCAACCGGGGCGACGGCGGGCGGACTCGTCGGCGCTATCGGCGGCCCGATTGGCGCGGTGGCCGGCTCGATGCTGGGTAGCGTACTCGGCGAAAAACTCGGCGGCTGGCTGGGCGATATCTACGCCCGGTGGGACAAGCAGGACGAGCAACAGGCAATACCGCAGGCAGTGAAAGCCCAGGCCGACATGCGTATCGCCCTGGCCCCGGGCCTGGTGCTGCAAAACAGCGCCGTCACCGACAGCAACGCCTTTGGCTTACAGCTCGATGTGTATAACGGCGACAACTACCGTATTTATTGAGGTGCGCAGATGAAAAGTACCGGTCAGGGCCGCTTTCGCGGCGTGCCTTTCTGGGTTTACAAAGAGCAGCGCAGTCGCGGCGGTCGCCGGGTGGTGCGGCGTGATTACCCGCTGCGCGAACACGGCGGGGCAGACGATTTAGGAAAAAAACTGCCTGAGCACACCTTCACCCTGTCACTGACCGGCGATGATGTGCAGGCGCAGCGGGTACGGCTGACGCAGGCGCTGAATGCGCCGGGACCGGGCGAGGTGTTGCACCCTGACTGGGGTACGCTGTCGGTGCTGGTTGAACATTTTGAAAGCCGCTACAGCGTCGATAACCAGCGTCTGGTGGAGTTTACCGTCACGGTGGTGCCGGTGGCCGATGAGACCGCCCCTGCGGTGGCGCAAGATACGGCTGGGGTGGTCAATCGCCAGGGCGACAGCACACTGGCCGCACTCTTTTCAACGCTGGCTGATGGCTGGCAGGCCTCGCTGCATGACGCGCAGGCGTTGATGGATACCGTTAGCGAGCAGGCCAACACGCTGGAAAGCGCCCTCACGGGTCTGGGGCTGCTGGCCGATATGCAGAGCTTTAGTGCCTCGTTTACCGCCCTGCGCGGCAATATCCAGGGGCTTATCAGCACCCCCGACCGCCTGGCGCTGGCCTTCAAGGGCATTTTTCAGGGCATACAGCGCCTGCCGGCTTACCCCCAACCTGAGCAGATAAAAAACCGGGCACGCGCGCCGGTCTCCCCGCAGCCCGGCGCTCTCCAACACCAGATAGTCCAGCTGGCCGACCGGCTGGACAGCGCTTTGGTCCGTCAGGATCGCCTGCGCGATAGGCAGGGGCTGCAACCTGCCACCCGCGCCACGCTGCAACTGCTGCACAATACGCTGCGCCTGGCGGTGGCGGTGGTGCAGGTACAGATGTTGTCGTCCCTGCTTACCGCCAGTCTGGCCGCGGTCGGCCAAAACGCACCGGCGCAGGTGTTGCCACACACGGTCTCGCCCGCCCCGCTGCCGCTCAGTGACAGCGCCAGCGTCTGGCTGGAAAGTACGCCGGATGTGGTGCGCGTCAGCCAGCAGGTCGCGCGCCGACTGGATGCGTGTGCCCTGACCAGCTCGGCGCTGGGCTATCAGAGCCTGGCCTTGCAGGTGCGGGCGTTAAGCCGCGCCTTTGTGGCGGATTTATCCCATCGCGGCGTGGCGTTACCCGGCCTGATCCAGGCCGCAGTGACAATCACCGAGCCGGCGCTGGTGACCCTGTACCGCATCACCGGCGATGCGCGTGACACGGCGCGCTTTATTCGTCGCAACCGGCTGCGTCATCCGCTGTTTGTGCCGGGGGGCGAGCGCGTGGAGGTGCTCGGTGGCTGAGGTGGCGTTGCGCATCGACAACCGGATTTTCACCCACTGGCTCTCGGTCAGTATTACCCGCGGGCTGTCGCGTCTGGCCGGGGATTTTACCCTCGGGATCATGATGCCCGGCCAGGCGTTGCCCGACAGCCTGCGCGCCGGCGGAACGCTCGCGCTGACCCTTGACGGGCAACCGGTCATCACCGGCTACCTGGACAGCGTATCGCACAAGATGGCGGCCGACGCGGCACAGGTGACGATAAAGGGCCGGGATAAAACCGGCGATCTGGTGGACTGTTCGGCGGTCTATCCGGGCGGGCAATGGCGTCAGCGCACCCTGCAACAGATTGCGCAAGACCTGTGCAGCCCTTTTGGCATTGCGGTGCGCTGGGCGGTGTCTGACCCCGAGGCCGCCAAACCCTTTACCTCCTTTACCCTTGAACTGTCTGAAAGCGTAGCGGATGTGCTGAGCCGGGCGGCGCGTTACCGGGGGGTTTTGGTGACCAGTGATGCCGATGGCGATCTGGTGTTTACCCAGGCGGCGAACACCGCCACTGACACCCTGCGTCTGGGTGAAAATCTGTTGTCCGCCGAGTACACCGAGGACTGGCGCGACCGCCACAGTCAGTATCGGGTTAAAGGCCACGGCGGCGGCGGTGGGCACGCCGGCGACGCCAACACCAACGCACTGCGCGCTGCCCCCAAGGGAGAAAGCGACGACCCCGCGATGGGGCGTTACCGCCCCAAAGTGATTCTGGCTGACAGCACACTGACCCCCGCCACCGCACGGGCGCGCGCCCTGCGGGAAAGTCGACGGGCATTGGCCCAGTCAGAACGCTTTACCACCGTGGTCAAGGGCTGGCGGCGCGAAAGCGGTGAACTGTGGCAGACCAATCGGCTGACCCGCGTCATTGCGCCGCGTCTGTCGATGGTCAGCCGTGACCTGTTGATTAGCCAGGTGCAGTTTGATCTCGATGCGGACCAGGGGGAACGCACAACGTTAACACTGGCCCCGCGCGAGGCGTTTATTGTGCCGGCGGAGGCCGAGCGTCAGGCGGGCGGTACTGACGGCGGCGTCGACGGTCTGGTGCGGGCCTGGCTTAACCAGGGGAATAAACTCGATGAGTAATATCGCACTGCAACGGCTGCTTGCCCCGGTGATACGCGGGATCCGGCTGTTGTTTGGGCGTGGCGTTCTGACCGGGGTCAATGACAGCCTGAAAGCGCAAAACGTCCAGTTGACGGCGCTGGACGGCGAAACCTTCGATGAGGTCGAGCGCCCGCAGCAATACGGGCATATCAGCGTGCCGTTGCCGGGGGCTGAGGTGGTGTTTGCCTGCCTGGGCGGCAGTCGTGACCAGGCGACCGTGCTAGTGGTAGAAGACCGCCGTTATCGACCCACCGGACTGCCCGCCGGGGATAGCGGCCTGTATCACTATGAGGGGCATCGTCTGCGTCTGACCCGGGACGGGCGCTGCATCATCACCTGTAAAACACTGGAAGTGGTCGCCGAGCAGGAGGCGGTGTTTAACACTCCGACAGCGCGCTTTACCGGTGATGTGGAAATAGCAAAGAGCGTGAGCGTGAAACAGAACATCACGATTGAGGGCAGTGCTGAATCTAAAGGCACCTTAACCGCACCGGAAGCCGTTATCGGCGGTGTCAAACAGAGTGCTCACCGCCATCAGGAAAATGGCCGGGGCAGTCTGACCGGGGGGCCGCAATGAGCGACGCGGCGCTACGCTGGATGAATGGCGAGGGGATGCTGGTACAAGAGGGCGCGGATTTACTCGCCGACGACAGCCTGACGACCACGGTGCTGCTGTGCCTGTTTACCGACCGGCGTGCCGAGGTCTCCGACTGTTTGCCGGATGGCGGCCATGACCGGCGCGGATGGTGGGCGGACAGTTACCGCGACCGCCCGGTTGGCGCGCGGCTGTGGCTGCTGTCACGGGAAAAGGCGCTGCCTGCGGTATTGGCGCGGGCGGAAGCCTACGCCCATGAGGCGCTGCGTGGCCTGCTGGACGCCGGGATGATAAGCCAGTTGCATTGCCAGGCGAGTGCGCCGCTGCCGGGCTGGCTGCGACTGACCGTGCGCCTGACGCTCAAGGACGGCAGTGCGCGCCCGTTTACCTTTAAAGCCCGTTTGGAGGGGATGTAAATGCCGTATCAGATACCCACGCTCGGCGAGCTTATCAGCCAGACGCAGCAGGATGTGGCGCAACGCCTGCCGGGCGCGCTACCGGCCCAGGACAGTCTGCTGGGTGCCATGGCGATGGCGCAGGCCGGGCTGTCGGCGCTGGAGCATGAGCACCTGGGCTGGATAGCCCGGCAAATCATTCCGAGCGACGCCGACGAAAGCGAACTGCTCAAACACTGTGCGTTCTGGGGCGTGGTGCGCAAACAGGCCGCACGGGCCAGCGGCCCGGTCAGGCTGTCGCTGTATGATGCCGCCAGTGTGCCGGTCGGCACACGTTTGCAACGGGCTGACGGCGCGCTTTACCGCCTGACAGACGCCGCCGAGGGCAAGGCCGGCAGCGTAACGGTCAACGTTGAGGCCGACCAGCCGGGGCTGGCGGGTGACTGCGGTGCGGGACAGTCCCTCGGTTTTGTGACCCCGGTTGCCGGGGTGGCCCAGCAGGCGCTGACGGAAGCACCGGGTATTCGGGGCGGCGCTGACCGCGAGCGCGTGGAGGAATTGCTGTCGCGCCTGCTGTATCGGGTGCAGTTTCCGCCGGGCGGCGGCACGCGCTGGGATTACGAACGCTGGGCGCGCGAGGTGCCGGGCGTCACGCGTAGCTGGTGTCTGCCCACCTGGAACGGGGCGGGCACGGTGGGCGTGACCTTCGTGATGGACCATCACCCGGATATCTTCCCCGGCCCGACCGATATTGCGCGGGTGACCGACTATCTCGCGCGCCACCGGGACCCGGCCACCGGCGAGTGGGTCGGCCAACCGGAGGGGCCGACGGTGACGGTGTTTGCGCCAGGGGCAAAAAAGGTCGATATCACGCTGCGTATCGCCCCCAATACCCCGGATAACCAGGCCCGTATCCGCGAGGCGCTCAGGCAACTGTTTTACACCGCGGCCAAACCAGGCGAAACCCTGTTGCCTTCGGCATTCTGGCGTGTGCTGTCCGGGATAAGCGGGCTGGATGATTACGCCCTGAAAAACCCGCTGACGCCGGTCAGTAGCGGAAAAACCGAGCTACTGGTGATGGGGGATATCACATGGCTTTAAAAGCACACCAGCGCGCACTGCTGCAACTGCTGCCTAATGGCCTGGCCTGGAACAAAGCGCCGGATACGCTGCTGGCGTCGCTGGCCGACGGCCTGGCCCGCAGCACAGCACGCGTCACCGAACGCGCCGAGCAATTGTTGGCCGAGCGTTTTCCGCTGACCGCCACACTGTTGCTGGCTGACTGGGAGCGTTTTTTAGGGCTACCGGACTGTGATATCGGCGACGATGCCGGTATCGATGAGCGCCAGCGCTATGCGGCCAACAAACTGCGCATGAAACCGAGCCTCAACCGGCAGTTTTACATTGACCTGGCGCGGTCTTACGGCTTTACGGTGAACATGAGCACCTTACCGGATAATCAGTGGGTCACGATGGTGACGATTGAGACCGACGTGGACTATCGCCCGATGCATGTGCTTGACCCGATCACCACGCCGCTGCGTATTTATTATGCAGGAATACTGGAATGCCTGTTAAACCGCTATAAGCCGGCGCATCAGGACTTTCGCTATGTGTATGCTGACAAAAAGGAGAAAGGCTAATGTATTTTTTAGATAACAACAGCGGCATTGCCACCATGCCGCCGCTGAAAGAAACCCAGAGCACCACGCCGTTATGGTTTACCGAGGGCGACGGCCACAAGGGCATCAGCTGGCCGGGGGAAGACTGGTTCAATATCCAGCAAGCTGAACAACTGGCCTTGCTGGACGCCGCGGGCATCCGCCCGGATAAGGGCAAGTTAAATCAGCTGACGCTGGCTATCCGGGCGATTATCGGTCAGGAGGCGTTACTGAAAACCCAGGCATTGACGGAGATTGCGGCAGCGGGTAAGACGGCGCAGGAAAAGGCCCGCACGCATCTGGGGCTGGGCAAACTGGCGACCCAGGACGGTATTCAGGAAGCCACGGTGCACCGCAAAGGGATTGTGCAGTTAAACAGTTCCCCTCGCAGCGCGGACGACACTACCGCCGCGACACCCAAGGCGGTCAATGACCGGGTGAATGCGGTTGTTGATAAAGCGCCGTCCGATTTAGATACGCTGAACAAGCTGGCCCAGGCCATCAGCAATAACCCCAAATTTGCTGAAAACGTCATGCAACTGTTGAGTCAAAAACTGGCAAAAAATGAGAATGGGGCGGACATCCTGGACAAAAATCAATTTATAAAAAACCTTGGTTTTATTAAATAGAGAATTTAGCTAATATTTTGCCCAAAACCAGCAATGACAAGGCTTTCAGAGGGAGAATAAGAGGCTAAAATGGCAAAAATAGGCTATATGAGGGTGTCAAAAAATGACCAAAACACCGATTTACAGCAAAAATCACTCATTTGTACAAATTGTGAGCAGATTTTTGAGGATAAAATCAGCGGAAAAACAGACCAGAGACCCGGATTAAAACGCGCGCTAAATGCACTGAAATCGGGTGACACCTTAGTCGTCTGGAAGCTGGATAGACTGGGTCGCAGCATTAAACATTTGATTACTTTAATATCCAAACTGGAAGATGAAGGTATTCATTTTCATAGTTTGACGGATGCCATTGATACCTCTACGTCCGCTGGCCGTTTTTTCTTTCATGTGATGAGTGCGTTGGCACAGATGGAGCGAGAACTGATTGTTGAGCGTACTAAGGCAGGTTTGGCAGCGGCAAGAAGTAGGGGGCGTATTGGCGGCAGACCTCAGTCGCTATCTTTTGCACAGCAACAGGAAGCTCAAAAATTATTGGCGAATGGTCATAGCAGAAAACAGCTTGCATTACTGTATGGGATTTCATTGACCAGCATCTACAAATATTGTCCCGCTGATCGTGCCACTCAAACAGACCAAAGTGCCTCCGATGAAAAATGACAGTGTAATTTCGTTGCACTGATGGAAACAAAAGTAGCCTGCCATTTATCGCACGTTTTGGCTTCAAATATCGCACGCCGCATCAGCCAGCAGCAAATATAGCGCTCAGGCAGAGAAAACCCTGAAGGAAGCGCAAAAATCGGGTGAGCTTTCCGCTGAAACCAAAGCGGTCGTTGATAAAATGGCGGTTGAACTGAACGCCTTACGCGAAGCAGAAAAAACCCTGAAAGCCCAGGTAGGCGAAGTTGAACAACATCTTGCCCAAATGCCGATCGCCAATGCGTTGAACGTGGTGAGTTCTATCGGTCAACAGGTGGTTGGCATGGAGGTCGTGCAGGCTTTAGGCTCGGGCATGGAATCCAGTAAGCGGGTGATAGCCCCGATTAACGCCGCACTTATTTCATCGGATGTCGCCGGAACGATTGTCGCCCCCGACCGTCAATCAGATATCTTGACCAAGCCGAAGCAACGGTTGTTTATTCGTGATTTGATTGCCAGCGGAAAGAGGCAAAGCAACACGATTTATTACGTGAAGCAGAAAGGATTTACCAATAATGCCAAGACGGTTGCGGAAAATACTGCTAAGCCATATAGCACGATTGAATTTGAAGAAGCAACAGTACCTGTTCGTACGATTGCCCATATGTTTAAGGCCTCCAAGCGAATTTTAGATGATTTTTCGCAACTGGCCTCCCTTATCGATATGGAGCTACGTTATGGCCTGAAATACGTTGAAGAGCAGCAAATTCTCTTCGGTGACGGTACCGGTTCAAACCTGAACGGGATCTTTACTCAGGCCACAACATTCAAAGCGGAATTAACACCGGCACATCGAACCGCGATTGATGATCTGCGGCTTGCCATGCTACAAGCGCAACTGGCACAGATCCCTGCGACAGGCCATGTGTTGCACTTTACTAACTGGGCACAGATTGAACTTATCAAGGATACGCTGGGGCGTTATCTCCTCTCCAATCCGGCAGCCCTGACGACACCGACATTGTGGGGCTTACCCGTTGTTGTCACAGAAGCCGCTGAGTTTAAAGATAAATTCCTGGTGGGGGCTTTCAATTTAGGTGCGCAACTGTTTGACCGTGAAGAAGCCAACGTGGTGATTAGCACCGAAAATACCGATGATTTTGAGAAGAACATGATCTCGATTCGTTGTGAAGAGCGTCTGGCACTCGCAGTTTACCGCCCCGAAGCGTTTATCAAAGGGGATTTAACCAAAATAGCGGTGTCGCCTGCCGCACCGTCAAATGCAGGGGGGGCTGGGAAAGGCGGTCAATCAGGTAGTGGTGGCTAGTCATCAACATTAAACTCGATGGCCTACCGATGTAGGCCATTTTTTTACTGGAAATAAACCAACATGTTTATTGACAAAGAACAGGTCAAACGACAATGCAGGATTGAATTAAACGATAACAGTGAAGATGTGCTGCTTGATAGTTATATCGCCGCCGTAGAGCAAAAAACCATCGCACATCTTAACCGTAATCTCTACAAAGCCTCCGTACCTAAAACTGACCCTAACGGCCTGGTTATCAATGCGGCGATTATTCAGGGTATGTTGCTATTGGTGACGGGGTTATATGAACATCGTGGGGGTATATCCGATATGGAACAGTGGTCTATTTTTCCGTTTTTTAAGTTTTTAGTTGATGACTACAGGCTTAGCGGATTATGAAACTGCATTATAGCAGACCGTATTCCCGTTTCCCCGATCCCGGGGAGTTAAATAAGCGCGTGTTGTTTTATACGCGACAGGATGAACCGATAGGCGGCAGCGGGATACAGACAGCAAATCTAGACGAGCATACCGTCTGGGGAAAATTGATCCCCGTGAGTGACACACTTCGCCTCCATTCTTTTCAAATCAACAAAACCATCACGCATAAAATCATTGTGAGATACAGACAATCGCTTTACTCAAGTGATCAAGCACTGATTAACAGTGTCGTCTACCTCATACGGGGCGTTATTGATATCGACAGTGCGGGGCGTTTTCTGTCTTTTTCCTGTGAAGAAATGAGCAGTCAACCAGAAAGGGGAAATGATTTTGGATAATCTCCATATTGACACGAGTTTCGCACAGGCATATAAAGTTCTAGAAATGGCTTAAAAGCAATGGTTAATCTGCAAGTTACTAAAACACATAAATTTTATTAAATTACAATAAGTTGTATTTAATTTATAAGGTTTTGTCTATTTATATATCATGCTGAATTAAACTTAAAAATAGCGCGTTTTTTTATTGGTGCGAAACTCGTGATTGATTTTCATCAACCCAAAGAATTTGTCTTTAATCGCGCCAGGATTCGTCGTGCTTTTGTGAAAATCGGTCAAATGCATCTGAAAGCAGCACGTCGTCAACTGATGAAGCGGGGTGGCCGTTCACGACCCGGTGAAACTCCACGATGGCAAACCGGACAATTAGCGCGATCTATCGGTTATTACGTCCCTCGCGCTTCCTCACGGCGACCTGGGTTAATGGTTAAGATCGCCCCCAATCAGAAACGGGGTGTCGGTAGTCGGCCTATTGAACCTGAGTTCGGGATAAGAAATAAAGAGAAAGTCTTGATATTCAAATAGTTGAATGAGCCTGTTTTGTTAAAATACTCTAACAGTCTGGTTAAAGAGTAGAGCATTGTTAAACAATTATGGAAAATCTTACTGAACTTTATTGCCTGATGGATGATTTTTGCAAAGACTTCGAGCCAAAAATGCATGAATATTTGCTGACTAACGGTACTAAGCGTCGTAGACGGTCTACTCAGCTTTCGTTGGCGGAAATGATGACACTGGTTGTGTTGTTTCATCAACTCCGATTCAGGCAATTCAAGGTATTTTATCTCTATTATGTCCGCTTATATCTCCGGAAGGAATTTCCTAACTTGCCATCCTATTCACGCTGTGTAGAGTTACTTCCGCGTAGTGCCTTAGCGTTAACGGCACTGTTTGAGTCAATTAAGGGAAAATGCACGGGGCTATCGGTTGCCGATTCTACTCCGATAGCGGTGTGTGATAACTTACGGATCCGCAGACATAAAGTCTTCAATGGGATAGCTGAACGGGGAAAAAATTCAACAGGTTGGTTCTTTGGTTTCAAGCTTCATGTAATTATCAATCATTTGGGGGAAATACTCAGTTTTCGACTCACACCAGGAAACACCGATGATCGGAAACCATTGCCTGAGCTGACAAAGGATCTTTCTGGTTGTTTGTACGCAGATAAAGGGTATTTATCGGCTTCACTGAAACAGCAACTCAAAACGATGGGAATTAGCCTTATAACGAATATCAAGAAGAAAATGAAGCCTATTAAACAGACTTGTTTCGACAAAGCCATCTTGCGTCATCGTTCTGTCATTGAAACGGTATTTGATGAGTTAAAAAATCTTTGTCAAATAGAGCATACGCGACATCGCTCTCCGGCTAACTTTGTAGTGAATTTATTAGGCGGACTGGTTGCATATTGTTTAATGCCATCTAAACCAAAGATACCTGTTGCAGGTACGTATCTTCAAGTATAATTGATAATGCTTATCCCGAACTCAGGTTATTGAAGGCAATTTCTACCCTGTTTTTCTGCATTACGGGGTACGTAGCGCTTCTCGCGGCATGTCTAAACAGCACAAACGACAAAAACGTCACCACCAACGCGGGGGTTGGCGCATTGAAAAACGTCAAAATTACATGGTTACCACGTTAACGCGGCTGAAAAGTTGGACGTCCTACACCCTAAAAAGAGCACTGCGTCAATCACTGCGGGCAGCGCGAAGGAAAGGAAAATCATGAAACTTAGTCCCATTATTGCGGCATTACGAACCTTGTGCCCCCGTTTTGAAAACAGAGTGGGCAGTGTCTCTCAATATGAGGATTTACCCAATTGCGGCAAACTGGCTTTACCCGCTGCTTACGTTATTCCGGGAGAAGATGTTGTCGGTGAACAACGGTCACAAACGGATTATTGGCAATCATTAACCGAAAGTTTTTATGTCGTGGTGATTTTAAATAATGCACGTAATCAACAGGGACACTATCCCTCTGTCGACACATTAAATGAAGTCAGGTCTGAAATCTGGCGGGCATTACTGGGTTGGCAGCCAGAGCCGGGTTGTGGTGCAATTAATTATGCCGGTGCAGAGGACGCCGATTCAAACCGCGCCGAATATCACTACCTCACGAGTTTCGCACCAATAAAAAAACGCTCTATTTTTAAGTTTAATTCAGCATAATATATAAATAGAAAAAATCTCATAAATTAAAAATAACTTATTGTAATTTAAGTAAATTTATACGTCTTAGCAAGTTACAGATTAATTATTGTTCTGAAGCCATTTCTAGAATTTTATATGCCGGTGCGAAACTCGTGTACCTGTTTAAATTTAATACTGAAACAGACATCAACGCCGAAGATACCCGCCACGATGCTGACCTGAACAATTTACCCGATTTGCATACCGTTGCTATTGATCTAAACGAACAGTCAGGCAACGTAAAATCGCATCTGGAGATGAAGATAAAATGATGGGGACACAACCAGAAATTGTTTTTATTAAGCCTAAGTACGGGCGAAAAGTGCCTATTCCTCAATATATGCGCGATACCCAAGAATATTTTGGGAAATATCTGCCCGAAGAAGGTTTGCAGGTTCAAAAAACGCTTTTTTGGATCAGAAGAAAACAGGACGATGATATTGAAGAAGTGAGTCAATCTGATAATCCCCCAATCGTGCAAGAAACGACTGATCCCGCAAGAACCAAATTCAAAAAAGCTAAAGAGGAGACGCAAGAATGACGATTAGCTTTAATACCGTAAACGCTAATCTGCGTGTGCCTGGTTTTTATCCCGAAATGGATAACAGCGCTGCCAATACGATGCAAACAAGTGGGCCTGCCTTGCTCATTGGTTATGCATTACCCACTGCACAAATGACTTTGAATTCACCGATGATCATGCCCTCGGCAGAAATGATGCAACAATTAGCCGGTCGTGGCAGTCAGTTACACCGCATGGTGCGAGCATATCGCCGGATTGATACTATCGGTGAACTGTTTGTCATTGCTGTACCTGAAACAACGGGCACTGAAGCAAAAGGCGACATCACGATTAGCGGGACAGCAACCGATTCTGGTGTCGTCACGCTGTATATCGGCAATCAACGTATTTTAGCTGCCGTCAAGAAATCGGATACGGCGAATACGGTTGCCGCCGCGCTTGGCAAGGCCATTAACGATAACGAGGACTTACCCGTCACCGTGACGATAGATGCTGACAAAATCAGCTTGACGGCAAAACATAAAGGGTTAACCGGCAACGATATTCCCTTGATGATGAATTACTATTCGCCGACAGGCGGGGAGACTACGCCTCACGGTCTCAATATTACCATCACTGCCATGAGTGGCGGCGCTGGCTCACCCGATATGGATAGCGTTATCAGCGCAATGGGTGACTTATTATTTGATTTTATTGGGCTGCCTTTCTCTGATGCTGCCTCTTTGCAAAAGATGGGCGCGGCGATGAACGACAAGAACGGGCGCTGGAGTCCCTATCAGCAGTTGTACGGTCATGTTTATACCGCAAAAAAAGGGACGGTCGGTGAACTGGTCGCTTTTGGCGACACGCTTAATGATCCGCATCTCACCATTGCAGGCTATGAGAAAGCGACCCAAACTGCGCTGGATGAACTGGTTGCGGCACGACTGGCACGGTGCGCGATATTTTTGCGTAATGATCCGGCCAGACCCACCCATACAGGTGAGTTAAACGGGGTGTTACCCGCACCGTCGGGCAAACGCTTCACCTTGACAGAGCAGCAATCACTGCTTTCACACGGTATCGCCACCGCCAATGTCGAAGGTGGCGTATTACGCATTCAGCGCGATGTAACGACGTATCAGAAAAACAGTTACGGCGTCGCCGATAACAGCTATCTGGACAGTGAAACACTCTATACCAGTGCCTATGTTTTGCGGCGATTAAAATCCGTCATCACCAGCAAATACGGGCGGCAAAAACTGGCTAGTGATGGTACTCGATTTGGGTCAGGGCAAGCGATTGCGACGCCAGCCGTGATTAAAGGCGAACTCTGTGCGGTTTATCGTCAGTTGGAAAAAGAAGGCATTGTCGAGAATTTTGATGCTTTTCGTAAAAATCTTATCGTTGAACGTAACGGAAATGACGCTAATCGAATTGATGTCGTCTTTCCGGCGGATTATATCAATCAATTACGTGTATTTGCGTTGGCGAATCAATTCAGGCTGCAATATAACCAAGGTGAGGTAGTGTGATGACGGGCAAAAGAAGAATAGGCGGCGTCGTGTATTTTAAGACAGATGGTAATCAATTATCAGTAAACGGTAATCTGGAAGTGCCGATGAATACCGTCATTCGAGAGGACATTGTCGGCGCTGATGGCAGTGTACATTACAAAGAAACGCACAAGGCACCGTATATTAAGGCTGAATTCAAAGTAGAACACAGTTTTCCAATCCAAAAATTAACCTCTGCTGATGAAATGACCATTACCGCCGAATTAGCTAACGGCATGGTGTACGTATTGTCTGGCGCATGGTTGTCAGGTGAATCTACCTATAACCCACTTGAAGGCACTGTCGAAATGGAGTTTCACGGAGATGAAGGATTTTATCAATGAAATCAATTACACTCAGTAAGCCAATTAAGGTACAGAACAAAGAAGTATCGGTATTGGATATTCAGGAACCTACGTTTGATCAGGTAGAAAAATTTGGTATTCCGTTTAGTTATTCCGAGCGAGGCGATACACGCCTGGATACGCGCTCAGCACTCGCTTATCTTCCTGAGCTGGCTAATATCCCACGCTCTTCAGCGCAACAGTTATCGTTACATGATGTATTTGTCGCCTCGATGACCATCGTGAGTTTTTTTACCAGTGCCCAGAACTTGGATCTCTCAGACGACGATTTTACAACGTTGCCTGGTTCTGGCGCATAAACCCCTTTGAATTACGCCAGCATCCGCTAAGCCAGTTCTTTGATCTGGAAGCGGAGGCTGTTCGCATCAACGAGGAGCGACAGGGTGGCTAATAGTTTTGAGTTAAAAGCAATCATCACTGCCGTCGATAAACTCTCTGCCCCGTTAAAGGGGATGCGGCGTGAAATGAAGTCCTTCAAGAAGGAGTTTAGCGCAGGACTGGCAGGGGCTGCTGCATTAGGGGCTGGCGTTGTTACCGCAATGGCTGGCCCTATCAAGCAAGCGATAGACTTTGAATCAACGATGGCCGATGTCCGCAAGGTGGTTGATTTTGATACGCCTGCGCAGTTTAAACAGATGTCGGAAGATATTCTTAAGCTGTCGGCAGCATTGCCGATGGCCGCAGATGGCATTGGTCAGATTGTGGCCGCAGGCGGTCAGGCAGGGATAGCGAAAGAAGAATTAATGTCCTTCGCACAATCCGCCGTAAAAATGGGTATCGCCTTTGACCAGATAGCTGAGCAATCTGGGCAGATGATGGCACAGTGGCGTACCGCCTTCCGGTTAACGCAAAATGATGTCGTCTCGCTGGCCGATAAAATCAACTACCTTGGCAATAACGGGCCAGCCAATGCCGCCAAAATCTCTGAAATTGTGACCCGCATTGGCCCGCTGGGTGAAGTAGCCGGTCTTGCCTCCGGTGAGATTGCCGCGCTGGGCGCGACCATTGCTGGGATGGGGGTTGAATCAGACGTGGCGGCAACCAGTATCAAAAACTTTATGCTGGCGTTAACCAAGGGGAAATCAGCGACAAAAGCACAAAAAATCGCACTACACACCTTAAAAATCAGTCCCAAAAAACTGGCCGCACAGATGCAGAAAGACGCGAAAGGTGCCATGTTGATGGTGCTGAAAGCCATTAAAAAAGTCCCTAAAAAAGATCAGACCGCATTATTAAATGATTTGTTTGGCTCTGAATCACTTGGAGCCATTGCCCCCCTGCTTACCAACCTTAAATTACTGGAAGTTAACCTAGATCGCGTCGCCGATAAACAAAAGTACGGCGGTTCTATGCAAAAGGAATACGCTAGCCGTGCGGCAACCACGGCAAATGCTATCCAACTGTTTAAAAATCAGATGCATGTTGCCAGCGTGAGTATTGGTAGTATTTTTCTACCTTCAATTGTTGAAGCGACAGAGAAAATCCAGCCGTTGATTGAGCAATTTCGCACCTGGTCAAAAGCCAATCCAGAACTGATTAAATCCTTCGCCAAGTGGGGCCTTTATCTATTGGGAACCGCGACAGCAGTCGGTGTTGTTACCCGTGCTTTCAGGCTTTTTAACAGTGTGATGAAAATGTCGACGCTGGGTAAGCTGGTCTCGTTAATGGTCATAGGTGGTGGACTTATCGTCGATAACTGGGAAACTATCGGCCCGATTATTAAAGCAGTCTGGCAAGATATTGATGGCGTTATTCAGGCAATCGGCGGTTGGAAAACCGTGCTCGCAGGCATTCTAATTTTTGTGACGACGAAATGGGCTGTCGATATGGTGAAATCGATTCGGCATGTCACCCGTGAGATGAAAACATTGGCTAAAAACAGTCCATCGGGTATCAAGGGCGTACTGGGAAAAGCGGGGATGATTGGGGGGATATCCATGGGCGTCGAACCGCTTGTCGACAAGGGTCTTAATGCGGTGTTTGGCGGTAATGAATGGTTTCAAAACCTCCGGACAGCGCGTGATTGGAGCGAGTTTGGTCGTTCAATGATTGGCAACAGTCATTTACTTAAAGATGACAAGGGTAACTGGCAATTTAAAGAAGAACCCAAAAATACCCTGGATTCATTCAGCAAAACTGAGCCACGAGACGGTGAAGTCAGGCTTATCTTTGAAAATACCCCACCAAGCATGCGTGTCGCCCTAGTGGGTAATGCCCTACCCTGGCTGAGTTTCGATGTCGGCTATAACCGATTTGCCAAGCAGTAAGTAAAAACAAAGGAAAAGTAATATGAGTTTTTTAACAATAGACGTTGATAATTACGACAATGGCGATGCCTACGAACCAACAAAAACGATAGGGATTAATTTTGAATCTATATATGAAATAGAAAAAGGAAGTGAGCAATATATTCAATCTGACAGGCCAAATGGTCCATACATAAGAATATCTAATGAAATTAAATATTTTAAAACAATAAAGGAACGTGATGATTATTTCGAGTATGTAGCCAGTAAATTAGAGGTAATTGATTTATCACCAAAAGAAAATAACAAGGGGTAAACATCATGAAATTTATAAGAATAAAATATCGTGAAGATAATAAAAACAAAGATGTTATTATAAGTTTATCTAAACTGAGATCTATAGATAAATATTATCCTAATAAACTAAATCCTAATCCCCCTTTTCAAATTTTGATTGATGTACGTGGCAATCTAAGGCGAATTTCCTTTTATAATAAATCCGATGCAGATAATTATTTTAATTATATAATGGAAAAACTTCGCACCGTTGAACTGAAAAACAAGCCCTGGTAATACAATAACATTTGTTGATTAAAATCACATTTATTTAAATATAGAGGGTTAGATGACGAGCTGGAAAGATAACCTGCGTCCAGCGTCTTTTCGCGGCGTACCGTTTCAGGTAGAAGGGGACGTTCGGACGGCGTGTACAGGTTCACGAATACCCGAATCGGGATAAGCCGTATACAGAAGATTTAGGACGAGCAACCCGGCGTTTTAACATTGGTGCTTATCTGGTCAGTGATGATTTTTTCGAGGCCAGAGATCGGCTTATTGCGGCTATCGACACGCCAGGGCCTGGAACGTTGGTGCATCCCTATTACGCACGAGTTTCGCACGGGCATATAAAATTCTAGAAATGGCTTCAGAACAATAATTAATCTGTAACTTGCTAAGACGTATAAATTTACTTAAATTACAATAAGTTATTTTTAATTTATGAGATTTTTTCTATTTATATATTATGCTGAATTAAACTTAAAAATAGAGCGTTTTTTTATTGGTGCGAAACTCGTGTTACGGTGAAATCGCGGTCTGTATCGATGGTGAAGTGAGAGTGAGCCATAGCGGACGTGAAGGCCGCATGTGCCGCGTCAGTTTTAGCGTGGTCGAAGCCGGTGAATTATCTTTCCCGACTGCGGGTATCGCCACGAGTCACACACTGATTTCTTCCAGTTCCACGCTCAATGATCGCATTGGGGCTGTTTTTGCTGATTTAGGGTTAAAAGGATTGGCAGATTTTAGCCAGAATGGTGTGTTAAATCAGGCTAAATCCATGATCAGCCATGTCACCAACGCTTTTGACACTATCGATAGCGGCATTACCGCAGCATCAAGACTGCTACACGGTGATATTTCGGTACTCTTAAAATCTGGCTCATCCGGTAAATGTGTTGTAGAAGCGATACAGCGTATGTGGCGTTCTGGCAGACGTACTATTCAGGATGCCGCAACACTGGCACAGCAAATCAAGACGCTATCCGGTGTAACGCTGGGGCATGATTTAGCGCCACGGGGAATATGGAAAAGCGACAGACCCAGTATTCAGTCTGAACGCATGCGCAGTAATCGTATTGCCGCTTTGTTGCGTACCACGGCCATCCATGAGGCGACGTGGCGATTAACACAACTCCCCCCACCACGTACCGCTATGTTACCGATTAATCAACGTGAGAAACGTCAAATACACGTCAATATTTCCCATCCCGCATTACACGCGTTTTCTCATACGGCAGGCAGCCATCTTGAAGGACTGGCGGCGGTAACGTGGGATAGTTTGGTCTCCGTGCGAGAAACGCTGAATCAGGCTATCGAGCACGAACAGGCGTCAACGCTTGACGATGCACTGTTCCTTGCCTTGCAACAGGTGAAAACCGATGCTAACAGGGATATTGCAACACGACTGGCGCAAGTTGAAAAAACGGTAACACGCACGCCCGAGGCAGTGCTACCGGCGCTGGTTCTGGCCGCTAAGTGGTATGACAATGCGGCACGGGAAACCGATATCACCCGCCGAAATGCCTTTAATCATCCTGGCTTTATGCCAGTGAAACCTTTGAGAGTACCTGCAAGATGAGTAATCACGTGATATTGCGCGTCAACGGGCGCGAATGGGGGGGCTGGACGCGGGTACAGATTTCAGCAGGCATAGAGCGACTCTCACGCAATTTCAATGTCGAAATCACTCGCCAATGGCCTGGTGAATCAGGAAGCGTACCACTACAGCCCAGAATTAAAAAACCTGAGTTCGGGATAAGCATTATCAATTATACTTGAAGATACGTACCTGCAACAGGTATCTTTGGTTTAGATGGCATTAAACAATATGCAACCAGTCCGCCTAATAAATTCACTACAAAGTTAGCCGGAGAGCGATGTCGCGTATGCTCTATTTGACAAAGATTTTTTAACTCATCAAATACCGTTTCAATGACAGAACGATGACGCAAGATGGCTTTGTCGAAACAAGTCTGTTTAATAGGCTTCATTTTCTTCTTGATATTCGTTATAAGGCTAATTCCCATCGTTTTGAGTTGCTGTTTCAGTGAAGCCGATAAATACCCTTTATCTGCGTACAAACAACCAGAAAGATCCTTTGTCAGCTCAGGCAATGGTTTCCGATCATCGGTGTTTCCTGGTGTGAGTCGAAAACTGAGTATTTCCCCCAAATGATTGATAATTACATGAAGCTTGAAACCAAAGAACCAACCTGTTGAATTTTTTCCCCGTTCAGCTATCCCATTGAAGACTTTATGTCTGCGGATCCGTAAGTTATCACACACCGCTATCGGAGTAGAATCGGCAACCGATAGCCCCGTGCATTTTCCCTTAATTGACTCAAACAGTGCCGTTAACGCTAAGGCACTACGCGGAAGTAACTCTACACAGCGTGAATAGGATGGCAAGTTAGGAAATTCCTTCCGGAGATATAAGCGGACATAATAGAGATAAAATACCTTGAATTGCCTGAATCGGAGTTGATGAAACAACACAACCAGTGTCATCATTTCCGCCAACGAAAGCTGAGTAGACCGTCTACGACGCTTAGTACCGTTAGTCAGCAAATATTCATGCATTTTTGGCTCGAAGTCTTTGCAAAAATCATCCATCAGGCAATAAAGTTCAGTAAGATTTTCCATAATTGTTTAACAATGCTCTACTCTTTAACCAGACTGTTAGAGTATTTTAACAAAACAGGCTCATTCAACTATTTGAATATCAAGACTTTCTCTTTATTTCTTATCCCGAACTCAGGTTAAAAAAGGTGAACTTGTCGAAGTCCTGATGGGTCAGGATAAAGTCCTCACCGGCTGGACTGAAGCCACCCCGATACGTTATGACGCTAAAAGTATCCAGGTTGGTATCAGTGGCCGGAGCAAGACAGCCGATTTGATTGATTGCGCCGCAAACTCGACGGTATTTACAGGGAAAACGCTTTATCAAATCGCGTCAGCACTGACAAAACCCTTTGGTATTAAGGTCATTAGCCAAAAGGCCCCAAAAACCCCTCTACAGGCTTTTCAGGCCGATTATGGCGAAACAGTACACGAAGTATTAAACAAGGCGCTAGGCAGCCAACAGGCGCTCGCCTGGGATGACGAAGATGGCAATTTGTTAATTGGTTTGGTTGGCAATGATAAAGCCACCACCGCGCTGGTCTGGGGTGAAAATATTCTGAGCTGTGACACCGAGCAGAGTATTCGTGAACGATTTTCAGAATATCAGGTGGCGGGCCAGCGGGCTGGAGACGATGTTGATTTCGGCGAGGCCACGTTAACGGCACTGCGCGCCAGAGCCATGGATAGCCAAATCACGCGCTATCGTCCGCAACATATCCAGCAATCCGGTAATGCCACTGGCGCGAGTTGTCGAGCGCGTAGCGAATTTGAAGCCAAGCAGCGAGCAGCAAGAACCGAAGAAACCACCTATACCGTGCAGGGTTGGCGGCAAGGTAACGGCAGCCTGTGGAAACCTAACCAACGAGTTATCGTCTTTGACCCCGTGTTAGGTTTTAACAATCGGGAACTGGTCATTAGCGAGGTTGTTTATACGCAGGATGAGAGTGGTACGTTATGCGAATTACGTGTTGCACCTGAGGCCGCGTATATTCCGCCATTTGCGGAGTTGGAGCAGAAAGATGGCGATGATTATTAAATTTAATCTTAATACGCTCGCGAATTAAAGAAGCTTAAAAGCTGCAATAGTCAGGCCGAACAGCGTTACCATGATCGCCCCTAGTTTAAATATTTCCCTATCATTCTAATGTCTTTACGGACATTCAATATTTGAGCTTCAACTTTTTTAAAGTGATGCTCTATATCCTTAGGAACATCGTGGCGCTATTGAATAAATAGATTTTATGTTGTCAACCCAGTGAAATAACTACTCCCAGCAAAGTAAAATCATACAGTTAGGCTTCATGACAAAATGACACATCTGAGGTGACAAGGTTGCGGTAGGGATAACAGTTACCGGCTCAGATATTCACTAAATTCAGCCGTATCATCATTCTCATTTTCCCCATTTTCTTCAGGAAATTTAATACCTACAATAGGGATTATTTTGTTAATTCTATCAAAGAATGCTCGTTGATATAATAAAGCTGCGTTTAGCGAAGCTGTATTTTCTTTTGTGTAAAAAATAGCCATTACTGGCAGTTTCTCCGGATATTTTGAATCCCATGCTGAGATCAATAATTCGTTATTCCAGTAATGCAACTTTTGGTTATTTTTTTCCAGATATCTACGAATACCAGATAGTAAATTAAATGAAGCAGTATTGGTTTTGCTGTCTACCATAGGATAAGAGCAAGTGTATAAAGTTAATAACCGTAATTTATCCAAGTACTTCCTTTTTTTGTGAAAATCAACCCATTTATTTACCGTATCCAAATGATAGTCTAAACAATTTCCACTGTTATTTTCATAAGTTATATTTTCTATTTCTCTTTTTGATTCGCTAGATAAAAGAGAATATGAATATGGACCACACCCCATATTGTGATCTTTTCTATCATCGGTCCGACCGTCCATAGGATAAGCGCATAGTACAGAGTATTTTTCCTTTCCTGCTGGTAAGTTATCTAGAGGATAAAAAACTATTCCACTGTCATAGTGATAGTAAACGGGAGAAGAGAATTTGTGATCTGTTCTCAGATATGAAAAAGCAACACTTTTATTTTCATCGATAGGTCTATGTGACCACGGTGACTCCTGTTCATCGAGTTTAAGACCATGAATTAATAATCCTGAACACTGATAAGCAGGTGAGCGTGATTTACCGCATGATTTAGCTTCATCCTTGTATAATTTTTGCATATAACTGTCGATCCCTGTTCTGTATCTCGTTAATCCATTGCTTATGGTAGTATTGTTTAAAACATCATGTGGTATCTTACTTTCATCTTTACTTATATAAGAATAAGCGCGATTAAATGTTGTTATTGTAATAGTTATTGATATTAATAAATAAACTTTTGCCCTAAAACTTTTCATATTAATTTCCTCATTTAGGATTTAAGTTATAAATTGTACTGCCTACTTTCAAAGATGGTCACCTACAGCAACGACTTGTCACCGTTTCCCAGTCTTAAGAAACCAGTTTACCTTAAAGTCTATACTCAATTAACGGCTTTGTTGAATAAATAGATTTTATGCTGCGCAGCCCAGTGAAACGACAGATCCTCGCAACGCAAAATCATGCAGTTAGGCCTCATGAGAAAACTGTACACCTGAGGTGACAAGCATTTTCTACCAAAACTGGCTTGGCAAAACAGCATGACTCACTATTATTCAACAAAGCCTCAATTAATTTGAAGATGCAGGGATAGGAAGCGAAATGGCCTTACTGCGTAACATCAGAGTACTAAATCTAAAAATACCCCCGCACCTTTACAAGATATTTTTGACAATAATGTCTTAGGGGCTGTCGTCACAAGATGAAAATACCGAGAATAGTATATTTAACACCCAAATTATGGTCAAAATTCATTCAGAATCATACCGGTATGATAAGTGACTTAATCAAACTTAAGGTGTGATGCTACCTTTTTTCATTTGTTTTTGCCTAAAAAACGAACAATAAATGCCCGTCTTTAACTCGTGACGACAGTCCCTAAAATGGCATGCAGAAAATTTTAAAGATTTTTGGGAATGGCTTGAGACAACATTTTTATTCCGATATTAAAAATAATCTAACTGTTTTATTTTTAATGTTTTTTAACTTTCTATATATCAAATGTTATCACTTTAGCCTGTTCTCTATTTAAGCCAAAATTTTCAACAAATCCTTACGTATTAAATGCAATCTGAGCTATTGGTGTGCATCCTGTTTTTCTCTAGTCTAACCTACTAATAGGTGATTAATGCGAAAGATTATTTCTATATTGCATCGCAGTCTTGCGCGCCTATGGTCGCGAGCGGTAATACAACGTCTGAATAACACGAGCGCTTGCCAACAGGTTGATATATCCATGATGGCGGGCGAAACGAAAGACGGTATGGAATACCTGGAGCCTTACGGCTTTACCTCGACCGCGCATTCTGGCGCAGAAGGTGTCGCGCTATTCGTTTCCGGTGACCGTTCTCACGGCATTGTGATTAGCGTCGCTGACCGGCGCTATCGGCTTAAGGGGCTGAAAGAAGGAGAGGTGGCTATCTATACCGATGAAGGCGATAGCATCGTGCTCAAACGCGGACGGTTGATAGAGGCGACGACGGAGACGTTCATCCTGAATGCTAAAAACAAGGTGGTACTTAATACCGCATTAATTGAAACACCCGCTGCAATCAAGGCGGAGAAATCGATCACATCTGCCGCAGAGGTACAAGATAAAGTGGGTTCATTAAGTACGATGAGGAAACAGTACAACAGCCACGCTCACTCGGGCGATAGTGGCGGCATGACCGGAACACCCACTCAAGGTATGAAATAACATGACAGGCATTCCCATTCAACATGATGACCGATTAAGCCGTGCCGTGATTATCTCGCTATTCACCTGGCGACGGGCCGAACCGGATGATGACACCGATACGCCGTTCGGATGGTGGGGCGATACGTGGCCAACTGTGCAAAATGACCGTATTGGCTCCCGCTTGTATCTACTGCGGCGCAGTACACTCACGAACCAGACGGCGCAAAAGGCGAAGGAATATATCGCTCAAGCACTCAGATGGATGACAGACGACGGTATAGCGCTTCGGGTTGATATTGAGGTAGTACGCTCAGGCATCGATAGATTAATGGCAACTGTCATCCTGACGTTACCTGACCATAATATAAAAACGATGACTCTCAACAACCTGTGGAGCGTAATCCATGCAAACTAGCGGCTTTTCGCGCCCGACACTGCCACAACTGATAGACACCATTCGCAGTAATTTGATTGCGCGGTTTAATGAAGATAGCGTGTTACGCCGTCTCGATGCAGAGGTGTACGCAAGAGTACAGGCCGCCGCTATTCATACCCTATACGGCTATATCGATTATTTAGCGCGTAATATCTTGCCGGATTTAGCCGATGAAGACTGGTTGACCCGACACGGTAATATCAAGCGTTGTCCCCGCAAAGGGGCAACCAGGGCGAACGGATTTGTTCGCTGGGAAGGTGTACAAAATGCCCTATCGATGCCCGCTGACACTGAAATACACCGTGATGATGGTCAAATCTACACCACAACGGCCACAACACCATCAGCAAAGGGTGTCCTTCGCGTGCCCATCGTTGCAAAAAGCAGCGGTCAGGTTGGCAATTGTGAGGACGGCATTGCGCTACGACTTGCTACGCCTATTTCTGGTTTATCATCGACCGGCTATGCCGATAGCATCAGGACGGGAACCGATATTGAAGACCTGGATAGTTGGCGACAACGCATCATGGCGCGCTGGTACGATACGCCACAAGGCGGTGCGGATAGTGATTATGTTCGCTGGGCGAAAGAAGTTTTAGGCATAAGTCGCGCATGGACACATCGACATAAAAACGGTATCGGCACAGTTGGGGTGATGGTGGCGAGTGATGATGTAGACCATCCTGCACCCACACAGGAAATCTTAACCAAAGTCAGAGAGCATATCTTACCACTTGCTCCTGTTGCCGGAAGTGGCTTAACTATTTTCCCCGTTACAGCAAAAACCGTTGCTATTTCGATAGCCTTATCAACGGATACGCCAGAAATACGGGCAGCGGTTATCGCAGATAATCAAAGCCTCCTTACAGCGAGAAGGCAAGCCTGGCAGCAAGCTTTTTCTTTCAAGATTCGCTGAAGCCATCAGTCTTGCAGCAGGTGAGGTCGCCCATCGTCTTATTGCGCCAACGGTAGATATTGAATTAGCCCAGACGGAAGTGCCGGTATTGGGTGAGGTCATGTGGGCAAAATATTAAGGAGTGAGCATCATGACAAATCTGGACGACGAATATACGCAATTGTTGCGAACGTTATTACCGCCTGGCCCCGCATGGGATGAAGAAGATCCGCTCATTAAAGGGCTAGCCCCTTCACTGGCACAAGCCCATCAACATGCTGATAGCCTGATGATTGAAATTAACCCGGCCCAATCGGTTGAATTAATTAACCGTTACGAAAAATTATGCGGACTGCCGGATAAATGCCTCGCTAATAGAGCGCAAACGCTAGAAGAAAGGCAACAAGTGCTTGATGCCAAAGTGAATAATGTTGGCGGTATTAATGCGGCTTTTTTCAAAAAGCAGTTGGAAATATTGGGCTATCCAACAGCAACAATAGAACAATTTCAACATCTTGATAGTACGCCAGATCTGACTTGGGACGATAAGTGGCGCTATTACTGGCGGGTGAATATTCCTGCTGAAGCGAATGTACGCTGGATTAGCTGTACCAGTGCTTGCAATGAGTCGATTAGGACGTGGGGAGATAGCGCCGTGGAATGTGTTATTGAGCGCCTGTGTCCTTCACATACCCAAGTACTTTTTGCCTACATTAAAGGAGAAAATGATGCATCGAATTGATACCTCTACCGCCCAAAAAGATAAATTCGGGCAGGGAAAAAACGGGTTTACCAACGGCGATCCGACTACCGGCACACCGTCAACAAAATTGAATAGTGATCTTTATGATGCACTACAAGAGGAAGTGTGTACCGTTATCGAACGCTCAGGTATTCGTCTTAATAAAAGCCAGCATGACCAGCTGTATCAGGCGGTGAAAAAATTGTCTGAGGCAGAAGCGAATAAAGCAAAAAACGCGCTGATTGATGGCTCCGCAGTAGATTTGAATAGGCTAAACAAACTTGCAAAAGCTCTTGGCAATGATGCGAAATTTTCGGAAACGGTGACTAATTTATTAAATCAAAAATTAGCAAAAAATCAAAATGGGGCCGACATCCCCGACAAAAATCTTTTTCTGAAAAACCTTGGTTTGTTAGAACCTCGCTTTTCTACCTTTTTTAACGGTGGTGTGTTTGCCGTTCCAGAAAGCATTACGACCGTTTATGTTTCAGGCTGTGGAGCAGGGGGCGGTGGTGGCGGTGGACTTGGCTATCTGAATGGTTATACCTCTGGCGGAGGTGGCGGAGGTGGCGGTGGTGCGGGAAAAACGGTTATACGTGAAGCTGTGAAAGTAACACCAGGTGAACAGATAACCATTACGATAGGTCGTGGTGGCAAAGGCGGTGCAGGAGGAGCGTCGAATAATTCAGGAATAAAAGGCGGAAACGGTGGCCTGACGGCGCTAGGCGATTTACTCACGTTACCCGGAGGTGATGGTGGGCCACCTGGTATAGGAGGAACAAATGGCTACGGTGGTGCCGGTTATCCCTATGGCGAGACGGCTGTTGGCGGCAACTTGAATGCCATGAGCACTTTTTATATGGTAGCGGCTAGCGGCGCATCCTGCGCTTTTGGTGGAGGTGGCCCAGGTGGCCATGTCGGGTCACAAGGAGCGCACCATGCCCGACCTGCTTACGGCTATGGTGCTGGAGGGGGTGGTGGCGGTGGAACACGCATCTCTGGGACGGCTGGCGGTAACGGTAGCGATGGTGCCAATGGTTGGTTAACGATTGAGTGGTAATGAAAAATACCGCGTGCTGCTAAACCGTGTCGATATCAGCAAAACGCTGGATATTGCGTGACCGGAAGCTCCGAAAAGATAAAAACTTTATGCTGCCCTGACAATGTAGTTAAACGCGACATTTCGCGGCCTTGTTTCTGACGCGGTTCTCAAACCAGATTGAAAACTGGCTGAGCAATCAACAGCGAATACGCCGCTGGTTCCAGAACCAATACTGCTGCCGCCTGTTCGACTACCCATTTTGAAAATCCCACTGGCTGATGATTGACCGACAAATTGAATGCCGGTTATGTTTCCAGTGAAATTTTGAAGGGAATCACCTTGTACGCTTAATATTTTGCGTCCGTTATCCACTTTTCGTCCTGCATCCCAGCCCCGAATAAATTCGCCGCGTAAATCAGGGAGCTTTCCCGACGGGTAAGCCAGCGCTAAAAGTGGACACTGTTTTTTATCGAAGCGCTCACCATTACAGATACGCCAACCTACCGGCGGTTTTTCAGTAGGCCAAAGAAGAGGAACGCCGACAGGGATTTCTACACGTAATACTTCGGGACTAACCGCAACCGATGTTCATGCTGTTAGTCCCGAAGTATTACGTGTAGAAATCCCTGTCGGCGTTCCTCTTCTTTGGCCTACTGAAAAACCGCCGGTAGGTTGGCGTATCTGTAATGGTGAGCGCTTCGATAAAAAACAGTGTCCACTTTTAGCGCTGGCTTACCCGTCGGGAAAGCTCCCTGATTTACGCGGCGAATTTATTCGGGGCTGGGATGCAGGACGAAAAGTGGATAACGGACGCAAAATATTAAGCGTACAAGGTGATTCCCTTCAAAATTTCACTGGAAACATAACCGGCATTCAATTTGTCGGTCAATCATCAGCCAGTGGGATTTTCAAAATGGGAAGAAGAATGGTCAGTAATAGCATTAATGGAGGAACCAGCGGCGTATTCGCTGTTGATTGCTCAGCCAGTTTTCAGTCTGGTTTGAGAGCCGCTTCAGAAACAAGGCCGCGAAATGTCGCGTTTAACTACATTGTCAGGGCAGCATAAAGTTTTTATCTTTTCGGCGCTTCCGGCCACGCAATATCCGGCGCCTTGCTTATATCCACCCGGTTAAGTAGCACCCGGTAGGTTTTCCACGCGACAAGCTGCGCCCTTTCTGCCTCCGTTGCCATATCGAGATCTACTGCATCCTGTAGTGGAGCAATAGCGGCGGAGGCTTTTTGCATCAACGTGGCTTTTTTCCTCTCCGCCTCATCCATGCGCTGTTGAGGTCTGGACGGAGGAATATCTACCCACACAGGCAGACCCGCTTCGCCCACGGCGCGCTCCTTGCCGTCCGGCGGCGGGTTGCCCGCAAATTCCAGCCAGACATCATCACTCACTTCAATCGCATCCTCCGGGAAACTTCCTGCGTCAATATACGACTGTTTCAATTCCGCCGGGCAGAATGTGTTTTCCTTCGCGCTGTAGTAATACATTTTATCCTCTCTCAAAAACCAATCGCCAGAACCACAGTTTCAGGACCGCCATCCACTGTCACCCTGATGGTCGCGTTATCGACCAGATGGGCTGAATTGGATGCGCGATCTTCATCATAGGGTATCGCAGCGCCGGCGTAGCCGATACAGAACAGTCCCGCTTTGGGAAACCTTATTGGCAACGGGAAATCATAGGTTCCAACCTGGCCTTTTCCGTATATCCCCCACTGAAGAATCAATCCTGTGTCCCCGCATTTCCACCATCCGTTGACCTCGCGCTTCGCCGTATTGGGCTTGCTGTAGTCCCCTTTGGGCTGGAAGGTATTTTTCAGGTAAACATCCAGCCACTGATTTCCCCATTTGCTGCCGACAACATTGCCGTCAGCGGCCATTCTTGCCGCTCCTGCATACACGGAAGAAGGGGCACGAAAACCGCCATCTTTATGGAAAACGTACTCACCACCACCGTCAATACCGTTATTGATGTGTATTCCATCACCGCCCTTATCTTTCCAGATATAGGCGCGCACTTTGCCATCAGCATTCGCGAGAATAAAATGCTTGCGGTTATCCCCCTTCAGTCCGATTTGGGTACCCTGTGACATAATGTCGCCCTTGACGGTGCCGCCAGTACGTTTGTCCAGCGCATTTTTTGCACAATCTACCGTTTCCAACAAACCAAGGTTTTATTGAATTCAGAATTTAGCTAATATTTTGACCAAAACCAGGCATAATAAGTCTTTTAGAGGAAGGTTAAGGGGCTAAAATGGCAAAAATAGGCTATATGAGGGTGTCAAAAAATGACCAAAACACCGATTTATAGCAAAAATCCTTGATTTGCGCAAATTGTGAACAGATTTTTGAGGATAAAATCAGCGGAAAAACAGACCAGAGACCCGGATTAAAACGTGCTCTAAACGCACTGAAATCGGGTGACACATTGGTGGTCTGGAAGCTGGATAGACTGGGTCGCAGCATTAAACATTTGATTACTTTAATATCCAAACTTGAAGATGAAGGCATTCATTTTCATAGTTTAACGGATTCTATCGACACCTCTTCGTCAGCAGGTCGTTTTTTCTTTCATGTGATGAGTGCCTTGGCGCAAATGGAGCGGGAGCTTATTGTTGAACGTACTCAGGCAGGTTTGGCTGCAGCGAGAAGCAGAGGACGAAGAAAAAAAACCGCTTTACCACGACGGCTGAACTTATGTTGCAACTCTCAACTGCAAAACGACAAAATAAGCTCAAACAATATCTATCACGTTCGGTGATGGCCCCGAAGTTATTGATCATAGATTAGATTGCATATCTACCGTTTGGGCGAGAGGAAGCAAACCTATTTTTCAATGTGATTGCCAAACGTTAGCAAAGACTTGAAAAATTTAGTGGAGTGTGAGACTAAAGAGACTGTATTTATTTAAGGGGGATAATAATGAGTGAATTTTCGGGAAAGGATTTATATCAAATAAAAATCACACTAATTGATAGTAAACCACTAATTTGGCGACGTTTGATCGTTCTGAAGACAATACCTCTTGATGAACTACACATGGTTATACAATTAGCTATGGGTTGGACAAATGATCATTTGTACAGTTTTGAAAAAGGAGATTTGCGATATGGAATGATTATGGACGATTTTAAAGAAACATATCTGCAAGATAGTACAGGTGTGCCTTTGAGCAAACTCCTTCGTAAGAAAGGAGAAAAAATGGTTTACTTATACGATTTCGGAGACAACTGGGATCATTGCATTTTGCTTGAAGAATCATCATTGCCTGATCAGGAATTACTCCAGCTCCCCATCTGTATAAAGGGAGCGGAAGCCTGCCCATCTGAAGACTCTGGGGGGCTTTGGGGATATTACCAAAAGCTCAAAGATATTCAAGATGTTGATAATCCAGAGCGTGAAGAATTACACGAGTGGCTAATGTGCGACATAGCTGAACGAGCATATGACCTTAAAACTATCAATCAGCGGTTGATTAATTTTTACTCTTGAAATATACACATGGAGTGTCCATAGTTCAAAAGGTAGCATTTTAAGTGCTACCTCTGAGACTAAGGTGAGAACATGAGTGCTCTATTGACGAGCAGTTTGGTTAATAAATATTCGCTATCTTGCCCTCGCTGGGACACAGCATCAAGAATTTAATCGGTTTAATCTCTGAATTGAAAGATAAAGGGATTCATTTTCATAGTTTGACAGATTCTATCAACATCTATTCGTAAGTAGGGCGTTCTTTTATGTGATGAACGCTTTGGGGCTAATGGAGCTTACAGCGGCGAGAAGCAGAGAGAGCGTATCGGCGGTAGGTCTTGCTCATTTATCTTATGTATAACCTGAGTTCGGGATAAGGAATATAAATTTTTTCATTATATATTCAATTACTTAAATTAAAATTATTACATAAAACAGTGCTAAATTTTGGCTTTTTTCATGATTTTAGCAGAGAAAATAGCTTATTTTTTAACCTACAACCAACTAAAAATATTCCTTTTTTTATCATTTTATTGATTTTAAAAGGTTTTTATTGATAAATGAGCTATTTTTATTTTCTCATAACTAACGCTTATCCCGAACTCAGGTTATGTATAGGAACAGTAGGCTCAAGAATTACTTGAGTCCTGCCATAGTAGAAAAAAGCTTGTATTACTTTATCTAGTTTCATCGGCCATCATCTACAAATATTGTCCCGTTGATCGTACCACTAGAACAGACCAAAGTGCCTCCGATGAAAAATAACAGTGTAATTCCGTTGCACTGATGGAAACAAGAGTAGCTCACCATTTATCGCACGTTTTGGCTTCAAATATCGCACGCCGCATCAAAAGAAAATCTTTTTGCCATTTATCAGGACCGTCAAACCCTTTAAGCTCACCCTCACCCCATGCAAAAGCATACATAACAAAACTCAATGGATCATAGAAAAAACGTCCCATATCCTCAGCAAGCATCGCTTCAAATTCTGACATCAATCCCCTCGTGCCCGCTTTCTAGCCGCATAGATGAGATCAATAAGACCCAGTTCACCCGAATGTTCGATTTCCTGTTTGTCTGAATACCCGTGCTTTGTCAATATGAGTTTAGTAACCGAAGCGTTAAAATCGCCAATTAATCCTTTGTTAATTAATTTGTTCTCTTGCAAAGACAGGATTGCTTCTAAAATGTCCGAAAACTCTAGGTTAATTTTTTGATACTCATAGAGTGTTGAGCGTGCAATACCCAGATAACAGGCCAATCCAGCCAAACTAGGAATGACATCACCGACTAATTCATAACCTCCATACAAATACTTATTTGCCTTAGCAATGAGTGCGTGGGTCAGCTTGCTAGGGCAACCAATTTTATTTGTTTGTTGTCCCATTTTTTATCTTACCGTTTATCCGTGTTTCTGGTGACATCACCATTATCTTTCCACCTGTTCCCCATACTTTTGAAACCGTCACATGCCAAACTTTGCAATCATCCTTAAAAACAGCATCCATCAATGCTTTTAGCAGATTATCAACATCCGGTTTTTGCTGATGGGGCTTACCATTCATTTCAACGTGTTTTTTCTTGCTCCAGCTTTTAGGCACGGGCAATTGAAACACAACCACGAGTTTCGCACAGGCCTATAAAATTCTAGAAATGGCTTAAAAGTAATGATTAATCTGCAAGTTACTGAAATGCATAAATTTACTTAATTTACAATAAGTTATATTTAATTTATAAGGTTTTATCTATTTACATATTATTCTGAATTAAACTTAAAAATAGAGCGTTTTTTTATTGGTGCGAAACTCGTGACAACGATAGAATCTGATTCAGGTAATACTAACCCTGCATTTCTTACTGCATCACAGAATGTTCGATACCTAACTACCACCTGACACTTTTCCCAGACATCACGCTGAGTCATACGTGGTTTCGGTACGGGTACAATCGGGTATTCCAAACAATCCATAAAACCCCCTATAAGGGTTAATTTATCATTAATAATAAACTAATTGGTTATTATTTAGGTGTGAAAAAATCGTATATTGGCAAATAATAGTAATAGCCTCTAAAACGCGCTGTATCGCTCTGTATTCAATTTTAATCATCAAGCTATGTATTATCATCTTTCATGTCAAAATGCTCTCTACGTTTATTTGACTCACTATTTTAATGAAAAATAATCCTATTTGGTTTTATTTTTATTACTTCCCTCTCTCAACTAACTTTTTGAGTTAAAAATTTTTGGGGCTTGGGGCTGGATAATGATAATTTTTTGTTTTTTCTACAGCGTTTGGTTGGCCATTACTAAATAGCGTTAAACCTCTTTGCTTGACATAAACGGTTCCTGTATTTCCATGACGATTTAATCGCATTATCAATTCTGTTAAGGTTTTATCCGAATTTTCATTATAGACTGAATCTCTATATACACCTAACCAATAGTCGCAGTCTTGCTCTATTTGACCTGTATCACGGCTATCACTGGGCATGGGGCGCTTGTTCGCTCTATCTTCCAACTTGCGGTTAAGCTGTGTTAATAGCACAACGACGGTATTTAATTCTTTTGCTAACTGTTTAAGTCCCTTTGTAATTTGTCCAAATGCAAGATCATTGCGTTCAGCTTTACCAGCTTTCATCAACGTTAAATAATCAACACGAGTTTCGCACCAATAAAAAAACGCTCTATTTTTAAGTTTAATTCAGCATAATATGTAAATAGATAAAACCTTATAAATTAAATATAACTTATTGTAAATTAAGTAAATTTATGCATTTCAGTAACTTGCAGATTAATCATTACTTTTAAGCCATTTCTAGAATTTTATAGGCCTGTGCGAAACTCGTGATCAATACCGATAAATCCTATTTCGCCTACTTTTTGTTTTAATTTCCTGCATTCACTTTGAATATGTGATAGCGTCATTCCAGATGTATCATCAACCCAAATGTTGTTTTCATCTTTCAAATCATTAATTGCCTTACCAATCAAATGCCATTCGTATTCATCATTTGTTCCACCATAAAGCGTTGATGTATCAACCCCTGATTGCTGGCTTATCATGCGTTCAGCCATTTGATTATTTGTCATCTCCATACTAAAAAGTGCAACAGGTAATCCATTACGAGATACATTTTTTGCCAACTCAGTTAAAACGGTTGTTTTACCCATTTTTGGCCTAGCACCGATAACAAACAATGAACCTTTCACGATATATTTTGGCGCTAACATCTCATCAAGGAAATTCATTCCCGTTTTCAATCCAGTATGTTTATCCGGATGATTAAACCTGTCATCAACATCATTGAACCAATCAATCAGAATATCACTAATGTTAGTCAACCCAGATTTTCCATTATTTTTTGAATTATCAATAAATTGAGTAAACAGCATTTGGGCGATATTTATTTTTTCATCTAAGCCAATATTGCCTGGTGTCGTAAATAACCGCTGTATTTCTGCTGTTTTATTGATCGCTAATCGCTCAACCCCTTTGTCACGCACCATCCTTGCATAAGCATTGATATTTGCAGCACTCGGGGTTCGATGACTAATTTCAGCCAAATAAGCAAATCCTCCTGCCGTATTAATATCGCCAGATTTTTCGATTTCACTTGTTACCGTGATGATATCAATGGGTAAGCCCTGACTGTTTAACGTTTTTATTTTTTCAAAAATAATTCGATGAGCGCGTTGATAAAATACGTCCGGAGATAAGTTTACAATAACCTGCTGACAATTATCACCTTGAGGGTCAACGAGTAGAGAACCAATTACACTCTGTTCAGCCTCGATGTTATGCGGGACTTGGTTAAATGTTATTGCGGTCATTTGCACGATCCTCCTTGACTGATACATAGCACTTGTCAGTGATCAAATAATCCAGATTTTTTGCTCGCCAGTAGCCGCCATTACCATTGGGTCTATCTTCCGTCATCCAGCGACAGTAATTTGCTATGTAGGTCAAATAGCCCTTCCAATTCTCAAGCGTGAACGGTTTGTTATGGTTTCTAAGATATTCCCGATTACATTTTTGCCAGAATGTCCGCATTTTGATTTTACGACTATCTCTAAGCACCGTGACTTTAGACATCTCTGGTAGTATTTCATGATAGGCATCAATCATGGCCTGGTAGGGAACCGGTTTTGATTTTTTAGATTGTGATTTCTCGATTGAGAGTGATGGGTTGTTTTCGTCAGAAAACTCACCAACTACATCTTTAGATGTAGTTATTATATATTCTTGTTTAATAACTTCTTGTTCATGTCCTTCGCGGATAGCTTCGCGTTTTACTTCGCTAGTACACTCTAAAGCCTTATGATTACTGGCTTTTAAGCCTTCGCGCTTTACTTCGCACTTTACTTCGCGCGGAGGATTATTTTTAATTACTTCGCGTTTTATTTCGCTAGTACACTCTAAAGCCTCGTCACTACTGGGATTTAAACCTACGCACTTTCCTTCGGGGGCGATATTTTGATACAGTGCATAATTTGTAATCGTGATTACGGTACCGTTACGATCGCCAGAAAAAGTTAACATTCCTTCTGATTTAAAAAATTCTAATAATCTTCTGACCTGTGACTCACTTTTCGGTTTATTATGACTGTCTCTCAGTTCACCCCCTAAAATCTTAAATTTTGTAACAAGCTGACCCACACCTAAATACCATTCTCTACCACCAAAATTAACAGTAGTCGGCTTATAAGAGGCTTTTGATAACAATCTTAACCACAAGGCTAACTTAGTCTCGTTGAGTGACCACTGGGATGATAAGAGGCTACGAAATATTGCAATATGACCCTTTGTGCCATTGCTCACGGTTGAATCTCTTTGGTTTAATTTTCTACTATTGCTAAAATCAGCATAAGCAACATTACTCATGACGATCACCTCCAGTAATCCCTCTGCGATGTTCAAGACGCAATTTCGCATCTTCTAACGCTTTCCTCAGTTTTTTGATTCCCAATACGGTAAAAGAACGATTAACGCTGTCGCGTAAGATATTTTTATGTACAGCACTACAATAAAATTGATTTTTCATGTATAATCACTCCGTTATTACTTCTTTATTAAGCTCATAATTCCAGCCTCATTGGTGGCTCCCTTTGAGGCTTTGTTTATTGCAATAACAAAACCTGAATGAGCATTTTGTATTCTGTTTTTTTTGCTGATTATCTTCATCCTTATCCCTATTTATCGCCTAGGTGTTGAGTAGAATCGGGAAGAAAAAAATAATAAACTAAATATGCATTATTGTTTAATAATGTAATCAAAAAAATAAATTCAATAAAATTAAACAATTATTTTACAAAATAATTGGCAACTTGCTCGAATATCACCTTTTCCCCAAACTTGTTACATGCCTTATGTAATTTCATTATTGTCGGTAATCTCTGACCTTTCCTTGCATACCTCAAATGAACAGCAATATATTGCTCACTCAAACCCGCACTCTTAGAAAAGGCTTCTCGTTCTGCTTTGCTTAGATTATTCCAAAATAATTTAAAGTTAAAAGACATCATACATCCTCAAAATAATAAACATAAGCAATATTATAAACATTTTTTGCATTTACCGTAAAGGTCATATCGCATTTAATTAACATAAACATATTAAACATTGATTTACGAGAGAAAATGAACGATGAAAAGTATTCGTGATATACGCCGTGACAACTTAGTCTATATTCTGGAAAAATATTATGAGGGAAAACAAAATCGACTATCTGAAAAATTAGAATGCGCCCCTAATGTTATTTCCCGCTATTTATCCTCTTCAGACTTAAAGAGCCATCGGGATATTAGCGATCCAATCGCACGGAAAATAGAATATATCACCCGTCTTCCTAAATACTGGATGGATTCTGATCATCTTGCTGGAAATCTTGAAGAAACGGGTTCAGAGCGAGCAAACACCGTTATCGGTAAAATCGTTAGCGATAATCTCACCACATTTATGATGATTGATGGTGTAAAATCTCAAGCACAACTTTCCGTAAAATCCAAACTGGGACAATCAACCATCAACCGTATCGTTAAAAATGAATCGAGTGCAACCATAGATAGTCTTGAAGCCATAGCAAAAGCTTTAGGGCGTAAACCTTATGAGTTAATGTTACCCCCTAATGATAACAACGTCCTCAAATATGACCATAAAAAATTTGCTGAATTACCCTGGTCAGCAAAAGAAGAAATTCAAGATTTTATCGAATTTGTCATTCATAAATATCACGGGAAATAACACAGGATCGATAATATGTTTAGTCTCTCAGTCAATAAAATTAAGCGGATTACTAACGATAATAGGATGGATGCTGAAGAATGCAATGAAATGTATCGTGATAAATCCTTTTACAGTAACAAACAGACTGAATTTATTCGGTACAATAAGAAATCAATAAATAACTTTGAGAAGCTCCCTGCTGCTCAGGAAAAAACACCAACGAGCGAGAACGGATGAATAAAATATTGCGTGGTGGGCTATGCAGGGCTCGAACCTGCGACCGATGGATTAAGAGTCCACTGCTCTACCAACTGAGCTAATAACCCATAATATCTTTTACAACGCAGGCATCAAAAAAGCTTTTACCACAAGAGAAAGGATACCCAAAATACCCGCCCCTAACATCCAGCGAATTAACTTTTGCTCAGCACGAATACCGGACATTTCGAGTTGTAGGTCTTTGCGGACTAAGGATATTTGTGTGGTTAAATCTTTACGAACATCGTCTAAATCGCGTTTGACCATTGAGATCTCAGCAGATAAATCCTTGCGGACATCTGCAATATCACGCTTAACTTCAGTAATATCTGCCTTGGTAGCAAGGTCAGCGACTTCATGTGATTTACGTATCACAAGAGATATTGCCTTTGCCTGATTTCTTGGCAACCCTTCTTTTTCTAAAGCTTCAACAAATTCTTGTGTATCAAATGCGACCTGTCCCATGAATGCACCTCCTGTTTTAGCTAGTATAACGTAATAAGCAATCTTTTTCATTACCAAAATGATATACTAACTTATCTGTTTATCTCCTTCCAAATACATAAACAAAATGGTATATTTACTTTTCCAAAATGATGCGCCATAGTTAATATACACCAGCTAATTTGGTGTCGGGATTGACACCCCGCCGAGATTCACCGCGACAATAATACACGCCGCGAGCGTGTTTTTTGTTGTATAATTTCCGCACATCATAATCAATGGTGGGCTGAATGGGGCAGCCATAAGGCTGGCCGGAAGGTGAACCCGGTAGTGTCAACCCTGTTCAGTTCACCGCCAACGAGTTTGACACCTCAAGGTGGTGAGTAATTTAGTTCACTATCGGAGGTCATCATGACACTTCAAATATCCGCTATCCCCCCTAAAGTTACTGTTCATAACGGCAAAGCCATCACCACGTCTCAAAACGTTGCTGATTACTTTGCTAAGCTACATAAGAATGTTATTCGTAGTATTCAATTATTAGATTGTTCTCCAGAATTTAACCGGCTCAATTTTGAGCCCGTTAATTACATCGATAGTAAAGGTGAAAAGCGTCTTATGTATGAAATGACTAAAGATGGTTTTTTCTTCCTAGGCATGGGATTTACAGGCAAAAAAGCAGCTCAATTCAAGGAAGCCTATATTGCTGAATTTAATCGCATGGAAGCAGAGCTCATAGCTAGACGTTATCGGAGTATTAACAATCTATCTAGTTCAGAAGATCTCATCGCATTAGTGGATAAATTACAGAAAGTCATCCATGAAGGGGAGTTTATTCCTTCTGGTCAGACCATTCATGAATATAACCTACCTAAAACAGGTAAAACGCTCTCCAATATCATCAATGACTTTATCAACTATCCCAAGAAAGACACGCTTCATATCCTTTTAGCCTGGCTAAAAAAAGATGGCCATAACGTTGAAGAAGCAGAACGGGTATTAGAGTATATCCGCACAGAAATGAAAAACATAACGTTAGCCATTGCTAAGTTACGTACCCATGCTCAGTATATCGAGCATGTAGTCAGTCAACTTTAAAGCACAGAGCACCGGACTTCCGGTGCTTTTTAATAAATATAACAAATATGTTTATTTTTTTCGCTAAAACCCATTGACAATGATCTTTTATGGTTTATTATTTATCATATAATAATCAAAGTGGTTAACTTTACAGTCGAACGGCGCGACTATAAACCCTGCGTCGGGTGCTCGGCGGGTTCAATGATGAACGGCAATGATGCGCAAACTAACAAAGTACTAATTATAGGTCATTCGCAGAGTGACCTATGGTGAGTATATAACGACCTCTTCAAAAGAGGTTTTTTTAATGCAAAAATAAATAACCAATTAGTTTATTAACAATAATTTATTATATCAAAAATGGTATTTGTGTATTTATCGTATCAGGTAAAAAGCAGTCTTTACATCATTTAAAGCAGGTATTTCTTGGGCATATACAACAAAACTTGCTATCAGAACAGATAACTTAATAGGTAACCAACATGATCAGTCATCAATGTCAATCAATAAGCAATCAAAATGAATATACCGCTTCAATTAATACTACCAATAATAATAAACAAAATGTTTATATTGACCCAGGGAGATAAACACATATTTCAAACAACGTTTACCATGCTTCAAACGGAATTAGCAGTACAATGTTGAAAGATGTACGTATCAGCTTAATGTATTATCATCGTCGTCATATTAAAAAAGAGATAAAATTTGAACGCTCAGAAGCGTTAGATTTCGGTAATTTATTCCACACCCTTGTATTAGAGCCTGAAAAAATCAAGACTGAATTCAGTTTACCACCAATAATACCGGATAATGCCTTTACTAATACGGATTCATTAAAAGCGTTTATTCGGGAATATAACGCCGACAAACAAAAATCCGCACAACTTAAATTAACAGGCAAAAAAGAAGAACTCATCGAAACTATCAAATCTGTTAAACCTGATGCCGTATTCGCTGATGAATTAATACAAGCATGGACAAATGATAGCTCACGCATCCGCATTACTGCCGATCAATACCAACTGGCAAGCCCTATGCAACAAGCTGTATTAAAGCATCCAGAAGCCAATAAGATCATTAGTCATCCTAATCGTTCTATCGAACTCAGTTACTACGGTATTGATGAGGATACCGGATTAGAAATCCGAGTACGTCCTGATCTTGAAATTCAATTATCTCATGATCATCGTATTGGCTTTGATTTGAAATCAGCTTCATTAGGCCGATTCAAACAAGAAATGATAGAAGCCATGATCAAGCGCGAGATTATTCATCGGGATTATCATATCAGTGCAGCAATGTACTGTGATATCGCCATGTTAGATCAGTTTTTCTGGATATTTGTTAACAAGGATGAAAATTATCATTGGGTGGCAATTGTAGAGGCCTCACCAGAACTTTTAGAGCTTGGTCGCCTTGAATACAAGAAAACGCTTCGTGACATCAACCAGGCAATGAAAACCAATTATTGGCCGGAGCCGATTACCTCCACTTTCATTGTCAATCTAAGTGATTTTGAGCAACGAAAATTAGAAAAACTACAGCTAAATGCCGCCTAATACATTCAGGATTCTTATTTTCATTCAAATATACTTATTTAAATTCAGGAATATTTATTATGTCAGAAATAGCAACCGCAAATACCCATAATGCTAATCTATCAATATTTAACGCGGACAGCATCAGTAAAATGATACAATTTGCTGAAGTCATGGCTAAAGTGTCACCAATCATGCAAAACTGATCCACTAACGATCATCTAAAACTGATCCACTTGGTATTATTCGCACATTTTTGTACGGACAATTTATGTTAACCAAGGAGATATTTGTGGATATTCATGTTCGCTTTGCACAAGGACAAAGCCTTCGAAAAATTGCCCGTGAATTGGGCATATCCCGTAACACCGTAAAACATCATTTACAACAACAGACAATGCCAACTTATGCTAAAAGAAGTCAACAACCGACTAAATTAGCACCCTTTAAACCTTATTTGCTTCAGCGAATTGAACTGGCTAAACCTGATTGGATCCCTGCAACAGTCTTATTTGATGAAGTAGTTGAAAGCGGCTATCAAGGCGGTATTGCTCAATTACGCCGATTTGTTTGTCAATTTAAACCAAGCATTGTTCCCGAAGCTGTCGTCCGTTTTGAAACACAGCCAGGTCAACAAATGCAAATCGACTTCACCAGCATCCGGCGAGGTAAAAAATCACTAAAAGCGTTTGGTGCAACGCTAGGCTATTCGCGTGCGAGTTATGTAAAGTTCTTTGATAATGAACGAGCAGAATCCTGGCAACAAGGTTTACGAGAAGCTTTCGACTATTTTGGTGGTGTACCACAGGAAATATTGTGTGATAACGCAAAATCCCTCATCATCGAACGGGATGCTTATGCAGAAGGTGAACATAAATTACATGTCGAAATGCTTCAAATGTCGAAAGATTACGGGTTTAAATTGTGTGCTTGCAAGCCCTACAGGGCAAAAACTAAAGGGAAAGTAGAGCGCTTTAACCACTATTTAAAAAACAGCTTTATCGTACCATTAAATACCGACCTTCGTGCTCATAATCTTGAACTGGATATTGAGATAGCTAATGCAAGAGTGGGGCCCTGGTTACAACGCTGCCCATCAGCGGATTCATGGAACAACGTTAGAGAAGCCAGCAGATAGACTAGCTAAGGAAGTTAAGTATCTTCTACCCTTACCAGCAAGGGTTTGCCAATCTATCCCGCAGACTGATACGCTTAATATCCGTATCGTACCGCCCCTTGAATCTGTCAGTTTGCAACACTCAATCAACGTATACGAAGCATTGCTGGGAGGTGAACATGTTATTGCATGAACAAATTGAACACCTGTGTGAGTCATTGAAATTAAATTCTATTCCGACTCATTGGTCATCACTTGCCGAACAATGCATTGCCCAAGACAAAAGCTACGGAGAGTTTTTACTGTGCCTATTAAAATGTGAGCAACAACAACGAGATGAACGAACCCGTAATCTTTTGAGTCGGATGGCAGGATTCCCAGCACATAAAGAACTTAATACGTTCGATTTTAAGTTTGCAACGGGGATCCCCAAACAACACATACAGGAATTAAGCGCATTAACGTTTATTGAACGTAATGAAAATGTCGTGTTGCTTGGCCCAAGCGGTGTAGGCAAAACGCATTTAGCTATTGGGTTAGGATTAAAAGCAGTACAGGCCAAGAAGAAAACCCGCTTTACCACGGCAGCTGAACTGATGTTGCAACTCTCAACTGCCAAACGACAAAATAAGCTCAAACAATATCTATCACGTTCGGTGATGGCCCCGAAATTGTTGATTATCGATGAGATTGGATACCTGCCGTTTGGGCGAGAAGAAGCAAACCTGTTTTTCAATGTGATTGCCAAGCGTTATGAGCATGGCAGTGTCATATTGACGAGTAACTTATCATTTGGGCAATGGCCAAATGCTTTTGCTGATGACGCAACATTAACTGCCGCTATGCTTGCTCGTTTACTTCATCATTCGCATGTACTGCAATTAAGCGGTGAAAGCTATCGATTGAAAGATAAGCGGCGCTCAGGAGCAATGACTGAGTAAAAGTGGATCAATTTTGATTGATCGGATTTAGCTAAAAAGTGGATCAGTTTTCGGTGATCGTTGACAACGTTAGTCATGACGAGGCTGCTGCAAATCACTTTCTTTAATTAAATCGACTTTTAATAAACTATCTCTCAACTCCCATTCGTCGATTTCCTTAAAAATGCAGCTAATGTCTTCTCGTAAATAGTCAATAATTTCAGGAAGCCAAGGCATTGGCTCATGTTCACACGAATGTTTGTTTATGTGCTCGTAAATATATCCCGCTACTTCCATCGCTCTAATAAGCCTAATTCGGCTTTTATAACTAATTTCTGGTCTTATTTTTTCCTGCTGTGCAGTCGAGGTATCAACAATTCTCATGTTAATTTACCCCCATACCAGTACGTACAGGTTGACGACCGGCCCAGATTAGGCGGCTGTCTTTGAACATGGAGTTGAAAGTGCGGCGATCTTGGCGGGTAAGTGACACTTTGCCGTAAGGGGTAGTGGTGTATTCTGGGATAATCCAGTAGGTATCAATAAATTCAGGGCGAGTTTGGGTGGTAGCAACCATAGTGGTAGCCTCTTGATTAGGTTTTTCAAACCTCACCAACCCGATTCCAAACGGGGTGGCCAGACGTAACGGAGTTGGAATACCGGCAATCAAGAAACCCGGCGAGCCTTACGGCTCCCCCGCTACGTCCCACCATAATTTAGGGGTGCAACTTTGGTTTAACGGAAGCAAAAAAACCGCTTATAGCGGCTAACGTCCGCTTGATTACTTGGGATTCCAAACCCGGCACCCGTTTTGTTAAGGTGCTGAGTACAATATAGCGCATGTTTTGCTCTTTCGTCAATGCGTACATGGGGTTATGCCGCAATTCCGTTCATCATGACGCTTAAGAGCTTAGGAAACAGGCTATCGTAGAAGTGTGGCTGCGTCTGGCGCGGGTTATTGTTGTCTGTCAGGTTCTTACCGAACTGCAAACCTTTCTCAGTCACGAGTTTCGCAATCTCCAAAAAAGAAGTATAAATTTAAAAACAAGAAAAAATCAGGGTGTTCATATTTTGTCGGGTTATCCATGTATTAAAGATATCTATAAAACATTCTTACAAGTAAGCAGTTTAAGATACTCTGGTTTAGCGTTATCAGAAGTAAGCCCATCGCCTTTATCTCATGACACTGTTAGCCGATGGCTAAAAAGTAGATGTATTAGACCTAAAGACCTATGGCGATTAGTTGAACCTTCTATAGACAAAAAAAGCCCTTGCGTACTAATTGCCGATGATACATTGATTGCCAAAACACGTAGTAAAAAAATAGAGATGGTCCATTATCAATATTCAGGTAATGAACATGAGGTTATTGCTGGCATAGGTTTAGTTAATTTGCTTTGGCATGATCTGACGAAGGTTGAATCAATTCCTATCAATTATCGTATTTATGATAAAGATTCTGATGGAAAAACAAAAAACACGCACTTTTCCGAAATGCTCACTCTTGCTAAAAAAAGAGGGATCATGCCAGAAGCGGTAGTGATGGATGCTTGGTATTCTAGCCTGGATAACCTGAAATCAATTCGCTCTCATGGTTGGATCTGGGTAACCACGCTGAGGAAAAATAGGATTGTTAACCATAACAAACAACTGAACAAGTTAGACATCTCAGAAGAAGGAACGTCAATACACTTGCGAGGATATGGTTGGGTAACCGTTTTCAAATTTACAGCCAAAAACGGCCGTATTGATTACATACACGAGTTTCGCACCGGCATATAAAATTCTAGAAATGGCTTCAGAACAATAATTAATCTGTAACTTGCTAAGACGTATAAATTTACTTAAATTACAATAAGTTATTTTTAATTTATGAGATTTTTTCTATTTATATATTATGCTGAATTAAACTTAAAAATAGAGCGTTTTTTTATTGGTGCGAAACTCGTGACATAGTAACAAACAAAGAGAATCCCACCCGTCAATACGTCAAATCTATCATGGATGCCCGTTGGTCTGTTGAAGTTTATCATCGAGAAGTTAAACAAAACTGTGGTATTGAACGCTGTCAGGCTCGCACGAGCCGAGCGCAAAGAAATCATATTTTTCTCGCTATTTCTGCGTGGTTTGAACAACATAAACGTCGTATATCTGAAAAAATAACCCTTTATCAACAAAATTGGGACGTAATCAAAAGTGCTATTACTGAGCAAATCCGTGTTTTATTAGCGTACCCAAATTAGTTTTGTGCGAAACTCGTGTCAGTTAACGACCAGAACAGTTTTTCTTTATCAGGATGCTTGCTACTGGGTCTTGATTTACGTTCAGCGAGTCCGAGCAATTGCAGCCGCCGATAGCCAGATTGGGCTGTGTAGGGTTTCCCGTGTAGCAGTAAAAGCTCAGTGAGCGAATGGGTGACTTCACTTGATCCTGTTACATTGCCCTCTGGTGCGTCTACCGTGTAGGCTGGTAGAATATCTGGCATGCCAAGGGACGATTGGAGTTTTTTCATTGCTCCCAACATGGCGGAAGGTGCTATGCGTAGCTCTTGCTTGTAGAAAGCGAGCATTGCCAGTCCAGCCTGTACTTTTTCGACCAGTATGCCGTTGCTGGATTTCACAGAATTACGAAATTGCTCATATACCTGAACTTCAAATGCTGGTTCAATCCATGCCGCATAGCGAATAGCCACAAGTTCATCTGCCCAAGTCCCTGATTCGGTACCACCTTTAATGACATTAACCGAAACCCTTTTTTGGGCTTCGCTCAAAGATTGTACAAATGCAGCTATACCATCAGAACGCATAAATTTTGAAGGACGCTGAGAATCAGTCGCTTTACCTTGAGCAACGGCAGCACGATGTAAATCATTCAAACAATAACGCCCGAAAGCGTCCTGATGGACGACGGTATTTTCAATTACAATTAACTTGGTCATAATAATTTTTTCATTGTTAAATGAATTTGGTTGAAATGCATTGATGGGGAACTTTTAAATTCGCGTTGGCATAACGATAACGAATGTCTTTTTGTTTAACTCGACAGTTGCGGCATTGTCATTACCGTTAGGTTTAATTTTTATTGATTGGTATTTGGGGTTATAAATTTTTGCGGCCTTCTCGATATCTGCAAGATAGCTGGCATTGAAGCCAATTTCTGAAACGGGCTTGTTTTCCTTGGGTATTATTCGGCTAATATCAGGGTATTTCCCGTCAATAACCTCACAAATTGCTACACCAACCCTTATACCGAAACAATCAAGGTAAGTGACAATACCCAATTCGGTGTCTATTTTTGCCTTATCAAATTTGACGAACTTAGGCCCTTTGATAGCAACGATAACGTTTTCTTTCAGATCCACGAGTTTCGCACAGGCCTATAAAATTCTAGAAATGGCTTAAAAGTAATGATTAATCTGCAAGTTACTGAAATGCATAAATTCACTTAATTTACAATAAGTTATATTTAATTTATAAGGTTTTATCTATTTACATATTATGCTGAATTAAACTTAAAAATAGAGCGTTTTTTTATTGGTGCGAAACTCGTGTCATATTGACACCGAATTTATTTGGCGTACCGTCTTTTTTCTTCGTGTATACATTCAGATAATTTGCTTTCTTGCCATCATCTGCTTCAACCGAAAATTCAATTGATTCAGCGCCGCCGCTACTGGTCATATATTTTGCTTCCTGAATCGTGACCACATAAGCGCCGGATTCATTGATAAATGCACTTTGACCGGCGGCTAATGCAGCCTCTTGATTGTACGTGAATGTTATATTATTCATTGATTAACTCTCTTCGTTTTATTAATTCCATAGTAAGCGCAGATGGTGTCATCAACATATTTCAGGTCATTTTCAATCAGCGTGTCGCTAAACATACCCATAGGACTTTTGCAGCAGTCCATGCCGTTAGTTTGCGTAGAAAAGAGATAATTTCCGTTATTGACGGTTGCCCGTAAAACGATGGTGAAAAAACTTTCAGGGATAATCACTTGGTCAACCATCTTTCCAACCGTTTTCATTCTAATGTTACCAAAATCATCGGTTTGGGTATGAGCGAGAATATAAATCCGTCTGTTTTCTGCCAGCTTTCCAGCCGTATTGAGTATTAACCACGTGTGCTTACCGATATCAGTAAACTTGTCGTAGCTTTTTTCACTGGAACGACTCATTAACTCGTTGACAAGAACATGTTGATAATCATCAATAATGAAAACTTCACGAGAGGAATGCTTCATGATGTATTCAATTTTTAACGGATTATCTTCTTTAATAACACTGCCATCTTCGTTTAATTTATTTCTTACTTTCCAATGCGTTGATTGAAACGGTAATGGCTTGTCTATACATTGGATTAGGAGAGTTTTTTGTGGATCAAGATTGCGCAGGCTGGTTGATTTTCCCCCTCCCGAATCACCCAGAATTAATGTTGCAATGCTCACGGGTTATCCTCGTTGAATGATGCACATGGTTTCATCGATTAAATGAATAAAATCCTCTCGTCTAGTGCGAAGAGTGGAAATGTCTTCTTCATAATCGCCTCTCAGTAGGCGATAAATGATTAACTGTTTGTTTTCAGGAAAATCAGCGCAATAACTAACAAAATCAACCCAATCTCTGCCCGTGCAATCAAGATGTCCGATAAGCTGCCATTTGTAGGCCGGGTCAAAAGAGCCTCGTTGCAAGGGGGCAAAATGCACAGCAGCGGTAACGGATTTTATTTCTATCACGCCATCATTTCCAACTAATCCGTCTGGACTATCGCCATAATCACCGAGGTCGAAAAATCCGCCATTGGTGACATCAACATTTCTCTCAATCTCATAGAGCATTCTGGCCATCGGCTCTTGTTCATGACCGCGCTGCATGTGCCAATTTGTATAGCTGGAATCAGAATCCGATTTTTTCCCGTTGATGATTTCAAGTGCAATCTGTATTGCATATCGCTTTGCCGGTTCACCAAAAGCCCTCCCAGCGTTTGCCATCAAGCAACCAAATTGAGACGCAGTCACTTTTCCTGTTCTCAGTTCATTCCACACTTCGGTATTTTGTTCTACATTATGCCACTGCATTATGCTGGCACCTCGTAGTAAGCATCACGGCATCGCATCAGATACAGAATTTGCGCCGCTGTCTGCATAACGTCATACAGCGCGTCATTAAAGCTATCAGTAGTTTCTAGTGCCAGCAATAAAGCATCATATTTTTCACCTGACTTTGAACTAGAAAATAGTTGAGCAATATAGGGATTAGTCAAGATCTCGTATAAGTATTCACCCTCTGGTACACATGCCTCTACTTCCTCGATTGTTAAGTGTTTCCTCGCTCGAAGAATTTCATTATCAGTTTGAATGTCCATACTGCTTCCTTCTTCGGCGATAGCGGTTCTTGACCGTATAGAGATACGTTTTTACTAGACAGCGGTTGTTAATACTGTCTGTCGGGTATCTATCTACTTGATTTTTAAATGACGCGAGAAGGTTTACGACATCGTGTTCTTGCGTGTGATGTTCGGCGGGTTCCCGCCATATATTATTAATGATTTCTTCGGTTGAGCGTTTTTTTAGTAAACTTAATCTTATTGTGCGTATTCGAGATTGGTCGCGATAATACATTTGACGCCGTTCACGGCAACGTTGGCGAGCATTCATTGATGAATATCTCCTCCATAAGAAGATTTATGCTAAGCACGAAACGTACTTACTACAAATCCACCTATTGGTTATTCAGTGTTTGTGTACACCTGTATCGGCATACCCCGATCGGAAAGTCCCTACGTAAAGTAGGCTCAACTTCGCTTCACATAAACTTCATGCTTAGCTATCAGCAAATTACAGGCACAACTTCCCTGCCATCCGTTTCACAGATTTTGTTTACTGATACCGTTTTGTTAAAGAGCAGGTCACAGCCCTACACGCTGGCTATGAGCTTTCGTTCAGACTTTTTGCTTGGTCATTCAACCCAAGCCACTTAAGCCAAGCATCACGTTCTTCTGCGGGACGATTAAAGTAGGCTTCTCGTACTATGCGATTGAATTCAGGCAGGTATATCCACCTTTCCCCAACTCTGGCGTTGGGTTTGTTTGGATCGCGCAAGTTAATGACGGGTAACTTTTGGTTTTCAACCATTTCATTGACTGCACTAGGAGTTTTACCGAGCAATTCAGCAAATTTTTTTATGTTCACTGCGTCTATCGGATATCTGATTTCGTAGTCGTCGTTGCTCACTTCGCCCCCTCATTAATCCTTTCCAACCGCTTTATACCGCTTCTAACCGCTTAAAAACCAAAAATCTGGTATGCTTAACACTGGGTGCATTTGCCTCGATTTACGCAGTTTTAGTTTGGTTTTGTGGCATTTGTATGGATTTAAGTTATTCTGATATGAACAACACTAGATAAGGTTATTCGGATATGAACAACATGTCAAGTCTTGGAGAAAAAATTAGAAAAATAAGAGAAGCAGAGGGAATTAATAGAAGAGATTTATCAATCATGCTTAACATACCGTATTCTTCACTAAACAACTATGAGGCTGGAAGGATACAAGTAACTGAAAATATTATGGTTAGAATAACCAATCATCCTCTTTTTAAAAAATATACGTTATGGCTAATGACAGGCGATATCGCTCCGTCTGCCGGCCAAATCGAGCCGGCTCTCACACATAGTGGGTTGGATCAATCAGAAGTTACAAGTCGAGCAAAAACGATAGCCAAAATAAAATCATCTCAATTCGACCAGAAGATTGGGTGATGCTGTACGAGTTCTATTTAACCTGAGTTCGGGATAAGAAATAAAGAGAAAGTCTTGATATTCAAATAGTTGAATGAGCCTGTTTTGTTAAAATACTCTAACAGTCTGGTTAAAGAGTAGAGCATTGTTAAACAATTATGGAAAATCTTACTGAACTTTATTGCCTGATGGATGATTTTTGCAAAGACTTCGAGCCAAAAATGCATGAATATTTGCTGACTAACGGTACTAAGCGTCGTAGACGGTCTACTCAGCTTTCGTTGGCGGAAATGATGACACTGGTTGTGTTGTTTCATCAACTCCGATTCAGGCAATTCAAGGTATTTTATCTCTATTATGTCCGCTTATATCTCCGGAAGGAATTTCCTAACTTGCCATCCTATTCACGCTGTGTAGAGTTACTTCCGCGTAGTGCCTTAGCGTTAACGGCACTGTTTGAGTCAATTAAGGGAAAATGCACGGGGCTATCGGTTGCCGATTCTACTCCGATAGCGGTGTGTGATAACTTACGGATCCGCAGACATAAAGTCTTCAATGGGATAGCTGAACGGGGAAAAAATTCAACAGGTTGGTTCTTTGGTTTCAAGCTTCATGTAATTATCAATCATTTGGGGGAAATACTCAGTTTTCGACTCACACCAGGAAACACCGATGATCGGAAACCATTGCCTGAGCTGACAAAGGATCTTTCTGGTTGTTTGTACGCAGATAAAGGGTATTTATCGGCTTCACTGAAACAGCAACTCAAAACGATGGGAATTAGCCTTATAACGAATATCAAGAAGAAAATGAAGCCTATTAAACAGACTTGTTTCGACAAAGCCATCTTGCGTCATCGTTCTGTCATTGAAACGGTATTTGATGAGTTAAAAAATCTTTGTCAAATAGAGCATACGCGACATCGCTCTCCGGCTAACTTTGTAGTGAATTTATTAGGCGGACTGGTTGCATATTGTTTAATGCCATCTAAACCAAAGATACCTGTTGCAGGTACGTATCTTCAAGTATAATTGATAATGCTTATCCCGAACTCAGGTTATTTAGAATGGAAAAAAAAGCACTAAGTGTCGGTATGCAATTAGATAAAATATAACGTTATCTTTATAATTAGTAGGTTAATTAAGACATTTCATTCAAAAAGTGAGGAGCTACTGAAAGGAGAAGATAGCTGGTTAACATAAATAGTTTATTGTATATTAAAGGGGTTTTACATCTAAGCTAGAGGCAAGCTAGCTTCTTGCCTCATAGTTTATCTAGTTCATTATCTGAAAGGCCAGTGGCAATCTTCACTAGATTACGCTCTGCACCATTGGCTAAAAGTTGTCGAGCTATCTTCGTTGAAGCATCCTTCTGGCCTAGCTGGTAGCCTTCATGTTTGCCTTTTTCGCGGCCTTTAGCCTCAAGCTGTTCTGCAATAGTCATAAAATCCTCCCGGTAAGTCGGTGCTTTTTCTGCAAGGGTACGTATGAATCCCTCGCCGTCAATCGTATTTCCTGCTTTAGCTATATAATATAATAAACTCTTGCATTGTTCTTTGGAATATTGCCATTTTTCTATTAGATTAGCTAATTCCACGGCAAGTTCCAACATATCGCGCGTTCTGATGTGTTTTTGTACTAGTTGCAGGAGAGCTACTCGGCGGTGCGTCAGGATCTCTTCATCCGGTATTGTGGTGATATCAACCAGCGGGAACGCTTGTTGGTCCACCGTAGCTGCCAGTTCTGGATCGGCAAAACAGTCCAGAAAGTGCGTGCTATAAGGATAAGGTGACGTAACGCCCTGATAGAACAAGATCGGTATGACTACCGGCAAGGTGTCGTTGCCTTGTTCAAGGTGCCGCTGCATGGCTGCTACGCTGTACCGTAGAAGCCTGAATGCCATAAGCTTTTCAGGGCGGCTCTGGTGCTCGACTACTGTGTATATATAACCTTTCCCCGAATTCGTCTGCACGGAGTAAAGCATATCTGAACACTGGGTACGAAGGTCGTCTTCGATAAAGCTGCCTGATTCCATTGCAAGAGTGCTGAAATCGCAGCGCTCTCGAAGATGAGATGGCAAATGTACTTCCAGAAAGTCCCTCGCTATAGCGATATCGCCAAGGAACTTTTTGAATAGCGAGTCATGTTGGGATAGTGATGATTTTGTCATGGGTGTAGTATATCGCGTTAAGGGGATAGTCTACCATTGAAATTACTGAACCTTTAATAAGCCGGATCGCTTTTGATGAATATCACTAACAGCTATCTAGCATGGACCGTTTTTTTAACTTAGTAAACTGTTGATTGTTGAATTATTTTAGATGCATAATGCACGCAAAAAATAATTATATCAAAATATAACTATGTGTGGTGACTATGACTGCTGGCGGGCATTTCATCTTTGCTTTAGCAAGCGCTATTTTTGCGAAGAAATTGGCGTTATCACCAGCATTAGCTCAAGGGAACTGGGGGCATATCATTATTGGCGGAATATTAACCTGCCTACTACCAGACATCGATCACCCCAAGTCTTTTTTAGGCCAACGATTAAAATGGCTTTCGATACCCATTGCCAAAGTGTTCGGTCATAGAGGCATTACTCACAGTTTTCTGGCTATTGTAGGGTGCAGCATATTTCTTTCTTCAGACTTATTGTCACGAATTATCATTCCGATACCGGTAGATTTTGTCCATGCCATGGTCGTTGGTTATATTAGCCACGTTGTATCTGATATGTTAACACCAGCAGGAATACCGTTACTATGGCCATATCGTCGACGTTTCTGTATGCCAATATTGAACCCCAGTAAATATCCTAAGTGGGAACGAATATTTTGTGTATTGGTACTGGTATGTGCTGTTCTGTATCCCTTTGACATATTAATAAGTAATAAATTATGGGTTACTGATTTTATACAGAATATATGGCAATGGGCATCTAACAATTTGATTTGAAACCGAATTTTACATAAAATATTGCTTTTAAGTGATCAAATTCATATCTATGAATACTAACGAATCTGAGTCATAGATTGATATCAATTACATAGCCTCAAGCTGGATATTACGGGTTTCACGAGCAAACAGATAAACAATAGAACCGATAAAAAAAATAAACGCAAATATGAGGAAAGGTACGAACACGACATTTTCAGAAAAATTTTTGCCATCGATTAGACCGCCGAGAAAAACAGGACCAACAATTTTAGCGGTAGCACCTACACCATAACCGAGTCCAAGACAGGTCGAGCGTACCTGATTAGAAAACATTTCTCCACCAAATGTATTAATAATTCCAAATGCCCCATCGCCAAACATCATAGCGATAAGAATGCCAAAAAAGAAAATCCAGCTTGAAGATAGCATATTCAAATTTAAAAAATGCACGATTGTGCTGATCTGTATAGACAATGCTGCAATTATACATCCAAAAGCACCAATAAGACCGAATAAAAAGAGAGTTCGACGCCTTCCAAGATAATCGGAAATCCATGCTGAAAATAATCGGCCAACTAAATCCCCTAAAGACAGTATCATGAATAAATTTGCCACAACATTAATACTAAAATGGAAAACCTGATTCAATAATACCTGTCCCCATGACTGAATAGCGAAACTTCCTAGTATAAAAGAAAATGAACCAATAGCGACAATAGTCAGTTGTTTTGGGTAGTGCCTTATTATATTTAGATAAGACCTTTTGCTAATCGATACATATTCAGGTAAATGCCCCACTTTAGTTACAGGGATATTCATCGCCCAGGCGTAAGCTTCACGGGCATCCTGAAAACGTCCTTTAGAGAGTAAATATCGTGGTGATTCTGGAATGAATTTTCTCCATGCCAATAAAATAGCAGGAAGACAACCAATAATTAAAAGTCCTCTCCAACCAAGCGGTTCAGCCAGATAACGAGTTACGAATGATCCAATAAATAGACCCAATGGTACAAATGCTGAAGTCAGACCAGTAAATAACCCTCTTTTTTTAGAAGGTACAAATTCTTGAACATAAGGCACAGAAGTCACATTAAGCCCGCCAACGGCTATACCTACGCAAACTCGCATGATTGACAAAAAGAGCCAATTATTTTCAGGCGTTAGTGCAGCCAGTCCGGTAAATATTACAAGTAATAAAATACATGAGAAAAATGATTTCTTACGGCCATATTTATCAGCAAGCCACCCCCAAAAAATTGCGCCGATGACAGTTCCAAGTCCTGCCCCAGCAAGGATAAAACCAGACTGTATTGTGCCTAATGACCACCGTTGATCTTGCATAAGCAGGGTAATGACAAAACCGACTAGAAATAAATCAAAAAATTCGAGAATATTTCCAATAGTAAGCATACATATAAGGGATTTTTGATTTTTTGTTAGGGGAGCTGAATCCAGTTGTTGTATAGCAGTGATACCTACTTTTACTGATTGCATACTTGCTCCTTTTGTATCCGCAAAAGAGTATTCCTAGCGGTAGAAGGCCCTATATTTATAATCTATTAGCCGTTCAGAGCTATTAGCTAATTTATGTAAAATTATATCCATCATAAAGCAAGTAATTTTTTTTCCCACTGTTCAATTATTTCTCGTTTTTCTCTTAGATAATCATACCTATCGTAATGTTTCGCTGACACACCTGGCCTCTTGTGATTTTGAAGTCTATCACGCATTTCCGCACTAATGCCCATATCCCCTGCCAGAGTTTTAAAGGTACGGCGAATATCTTTGGGGGTGAATTTATTAAAACCGGTTAATTTACAGAATTTACGGAGTTGTTTACTGTACTCAGCGGACAGCAAATGCCCTTCTTTTGTATTGCCCGGAAAAAGAAACAGCGCGTCTGGATATTTTTTTCTCTGCCGTTTCAGAATCTCAGTGGCGCTTTGATTCAGAGGGATAATGTGGAAATCACTATTTTTTGATATGTGAGGCGGTACTGTAAGGGTTTTATTTTTTTCATCCCAGTGATCACGAGTATTGGTCATTATTTCCCAAGGGCGCTGCCCGCCACTAAAGATACACAGCAGGGTCAATTGAGCGAAGTCTGGATGAATGGGGCAAGCTGATTCCGTTACTGAGAGCAATCTTAATAGCTCGCTGAGTTCGTCCCATGACAAAAAACGATCAAGTGCTTTATCTACCCGTTTTTGTGGTGGAATGACACTAACTGGATTTCGGTCAAGCCCGTAAATGATTTTTCCGTTAATGTTGGCCGGATCGTTGTCCGCAAATAACCCAAAATTGAATACGGCATGAAGGTTAGCTCTAATTTTATTTGCCCCAGCGTTTGCCCCACGTTCTATAAACTCGGCAAGAACACGCTTAATCTGAACGGGTGTTATTTCCTTAGCGGGTGTAGCAGGATCAATGTACTTACTGGTTAACACTTGGTTGAGTCTATTTTTTGTTTTGTCATAAGAGCGATTACCTTGTTTTTTTTGAGTGGTGATGTAATCGTCAAACAATTGTTTTATAGTGGCGTGTTCAGCAATAGACGTTTCTGGCGCGGTGATATTGGCAGCGGCGGTGAGGGCTTTTGCGGTTGCTTCTGCGAGGGTTACTGTGGGATAATCTCCCAGTGAAAGGAATTTTCGAGCACCCTCTTTATGATACTTGTAAACAAAAATCTTTCTGCCGGAAGGGTAAATTTTCAGACCCAAGCGTCCTGTACCTCTGGTGGCTGATGATTGCCACAGGTAATATGCTTGCTCTTTGGGTTTGATGCCCTTTATCTTGCTGTCAGTGAGTAGTGTTCCTGCCATTACGGGTGCTCTTACGGGTGTCGTTATGGTGAAATACTATGTTATAATATGAAATCAGGCAACATGTAAAAATCTTTTTATTACAGTAAGTTGAAAGCGAATGAAATCATCTGTTATGACTTAAAATCAGAAGTTATCGCCCTTCTAAGCCGTAGGTCACAGGTTCGAATCCTGTAGGGCGTACCATTTTCAAGTCAATACAGCTCTACTGAATTCGCTTTTTATCCTTTATACTTCCTGAAATCACTGAATTTTTCTGTCACGAGCTCTACCGAGGTCAACTCAGTTATACCCAAATCAAGGGGTATCTGGGGGCCTTTGGGGGGCTCATATCGTTCAATGGAAATTAGGGGCCCCTTTATGCCACTAAATGCACGACAGATTGATACTGCAAAACCCAAAGAAAAAGAATACAAGCTGACTGACGGTGGGGGCCTGTATCTGCTGGTAAAGCCTAACGGTGCGAAGTACTGGCGCTTGAAGTATCGTTTTTTAGGGAAAGAGAAAAAGCTCTCTATCGGTGTTTATCCTGATATCTCTCTGGCTGATGCTCGCCTGAAGCGTGAGGAGGCACGGAAGATCATCGTCTTAGGCGGTGATCCTGGAGAAGAAAAGAAAGCTGAAAAGTTGGCTAAAAAAGCCAATGCCGAAAATACCTTTAAAGCTATTGCAGTGGAATGGCATGGGTACAAACGACCTAACTGGTCGAAAGGCTATGCTGACGATCTGATGGAGGCCTTCGAGAACGATATCTTCCCTGACATTGGTAAGCGTCCCATTGCTGAGATCAAGCCTCTTGAAGTGCTGAGCACGCTACGTAAACTCGAAAAGCGAGGTGTGCTCGATAAGCTGCGTAAAATCCGCCAGGCCTGCAATCAGGTGTTCCGCTATGCCATTGTTACCGGCAGAGCCGAAACGAACCCAGCCTCAGAATTGGCGAGCGCGCTGACTGCACTTAAATCTACCCATTACCCCCATCTGCTAGCTCATAAACTCCCTGACTTCTTACAAGCCCTTGCCGCTTATTCTGGTAGTCCGATCACCCGACTGGCTACTCGAATTCTGATGCTGACTGGGGTTCGTACTATCGAGCTCCGCCAGGCTGAATGGAAAGAGTTTGATTTCGATAAGCGTGTTTGGGAAGTCCCGGTCGAAAGAATGAAGCTGCGTCGTCCGCATCTGGTCCCTCTATCCGATCAAGTTATGGCATCACTTCGTGAGATCCAAGCGGTAACGGGCCGTTACCCCCTAGTTTTCCCCGGCCGTAACGACATAACCAAGCCGATGAGCGAAGCGAGTATCAATCAGGTACTTGAAAAGGATTGGTTACCACGGAAAGGCGACGGGGCACGGTTTCCGGCACACGATGAGTACCATCCTGCATGAACAGGGCTATAACACGGCTTGGGTCGAGTTACAGCTTGCGCATGTGGATAAGAACACTATTCGTGGCACTTACAACCATGCACAGTATCTGGAGCAACTCCGGGAGATGATCCAGTGGTATGGGGAATATGTGGATGGGTTGGCGGCTAGGGGAATCGCAGTAAATATTCGTAAAAAGGTATAAATTTTCTGCAGCTGCAGGATGAGCATCTATCGCTATAAGCAATGCTGTAGCTCGACGTAAATTGGGTCGCAGCTTGCACATGTGGATTAAAACGCGGTTCGTGGGGCTTACAACCATGCACAGTATCTGGAAGGGAGGCGAGAAATGATGCAGTGGTATAGTGATTACATAGCTAGCTTGTCTGAACATAGCACACTACTGGTGTTTTATTCAAAAAAACAGTATGAATAATAATTCCAGTAAATAAACACAAGGGTTTGATGTCGGTAACAAATGGAGCGTAATAATCATGAAAGTACAGGAAGCCAAATTTTCATCTAAAGAATTTCTAAAGCGTCGTCGCCCTGAAAAATTTTCTGATTCAACGATCCGAGAGACAGGGTCTTTAGATAGAGTTGTACTTGAGCATTTTCTTTCTACTCTAAATACAAGAAATCAAGAATTACAATTCGAAGATTTTGCTAAAAGAATATGTGAGAAAATAATTTGCCCTAATCTCCTTGAACAGACAGGTCCTGTAGCTGGGGGGGATGGTAAAACTGACACACAAACATTCCCTGTTTCGGAACAAAATAAGCTTCTTTGGTTCGAAGGTGTTAATGAAACATCAAATAAAGAACGCTGGGCCTTTGCGGTAAGTACACGTAAAGACTGGAGGAAAAAATGCCATGAAGATGTGCTTAAAATAAAAGAAACAGCGCGTGGTTATAAAAAAATATTTTGCGTAACAAATCAATCGGCTAAGTCAAATATTCGTTCAGAGGTTTAAGATACCCTAAAAGCACAAACAGGAATAGATATCCGTATATTAGATATTAATTGGATACTAGATCAAGTCTACAAAAATCATTTTGAGCAATTGGTCATTGATACATTATCAGTTCCAACACAATATAAGAGAGAGGTTATTTTTGGAGAAAATGATTATAAGAAGCACAAAAAATATGAAGAACTAACCGAGTATATTAGCGGGAAAATAAACCCTGCTGGAATTTCATATGAGCAAGTGGATTTTTTCTTAGAAGTTGCAGAGTTAAGCGCTGAGCTTGAAAAAGCGATAATTGAAACACAAGGTCTATTTGAAAGAGCTATAAAAATCTCAAAAAAATTTGGTACAAACCAACAATTGCTGGATGCGTATTATCAATACGCTTGGAAGGCCCATTTTTGGATGGAAGATTTTAACCTTTTCGAAGAAAATCTTCAATTAGCGTATGAATGTATAGCATCATCAACTAACTCCTCAAAATGGGAGAAAGTTTTAAACTTAGTAACAGTCCATAAAAGTTATATTAGACTTAACAACGCAACATCTACAATCGACATTGAGAAAATCGAACGTAATATGCTCGTTAAACTAGATGAGATAGCTGACGATGAATCTCGTCCCAGTAATGCACTTACAGCGAGAACTCACAAAGCCATTTATAAAATGACAACGTTTTCAGATGTAGAAGATGCTTCGGTTGTATTTGAAGAGTTACATGAAATTTTTAAAAATAGTGGAAATTTAATAGGCTATCCCTTTGAGAAAAACTTCCAACTTTTGAACGAACTAGATGACATTTTTTTCGAGGTTGATGCATATGAGAATTTATTAGACTATATGACTGAGCAATCCGCTCTTATAGGCGGTGAAGTTAAAGGGGCACTATTAAATCTACGAAGAGGCATAAAGAGAATTCAAAATGGTCACCCTTATCAGGCAATCAAGTATTTAGGAAAATCTTTTATTCCACTCTATAAAGAGGAATCACGAGATAAATTTATATTAGCATTAAAAGCAATAGCTTATGCTTACGAATCCATTGGGTTGCTATGGAGTTCACGTTCATGCTTGCTTCTATCCGCTTCTTTGATTACAGATAACTACTGGAAGTATGATGAGATATCATTAAAGCAGGTTGAGATTTATTATAGTTTATGCCTAACAGAAATAAAACTAGGGAAATTAGCACATGCCCTTTTATGGTATGAATTATTTTTAATAATTAACCAGAATATCAGTGATGGCTCGTTCGGTGATAAAGAAAATCAGCAAGTTGATTTTTACATAAGCCAACTCATTTTGAACACTGATCTAAAAGAAATAAATCGACAGAGTAATATTCCTGATGAACTCGATAGATTAGGACTTTTTGTATCATCGGGATGTCTTAAATATGCTTTAGGTTATATTGAAGATTTTGAGCGTGAGTACGATGTTATTGCAGATAATGATTTTTTGCAAAAAATACGTGACTTTGATGCAGGATTTAATAGTCAAGGCATAAAAGATAACCATGACAAACGAGGAGTATATACATCTTTTATTTTTGGATGCACCATAGAAATTAACTTTCCGAATCAGTCACCATTTATAGAGTTTTCAACTAATATCTTATCACTTTTAGAGAGTGCTTTTGCAACTTGTACGATTGATAACATCCATCTGAAAGAAGCATTTTTAATTATTGAAGTAATAGCAGATGACGAAGGTGACTTATCCTTATCACATGAAATAAATAGCAATAGTGGAAGGCTAAATCTTACAATAAATTGTTCTGGTTTTGATACAAGTGATTTTAGAATCGATGCTCAACAAAAAATCACCAATGAATTCAAGAAAATAGTATTTGATCTTGTCCCTGAATTATTTTTTATAAAAAATACAGAATACATTGAAAAAATGATATTCGAAGATGCTGCATTCGACAGAGCAATTAGTTTCGGTGCCTGTATCAAAGCTATTGAAAATGTTCTTGGAAATGATATTGATCAACAAATTAAGAAAATTTATTCCACAAGTGCTGAAAAGAAAACCTACCCTCTTCTAAGAGATAAATCCTGGGATAGTGAATTTCCGAAAGTGTTGGAGATCGAGGATATAAATGATCCACATTTGGAAAAGGAAGAATGCCTGAAAAGGAACTTAATTCCGAAAATATAACACATAAAGATTATTCCATACAAAGTCTAATCAAACCTCGTTTGTGGGATAGAACACGCTGGAAAGGGGTGGGCTTCGTTCAATTCAAAGCATGTCACCCAGGATTATATCTGTTATTTAAAGACTCCGGTGTGGGTGAAGATATTTTTAAAGATCTTATATCATCTGTAGGCTTATCAGATAATAAATCCAGATTACGTGTTTGTATCGTCAAAGGTATCTCAGTTAAAAAACCAGCTCATTATAGAGTACTGATATCTGAGAATATGAAGAATACTCCAATGACTAAAATAATGACGATGATCAGCCGAATTAACACGATGACTCCCGATAACAATGTCAACCTTGATAGATTCCTTGCTGCTTATCATTCCTGCGGAAAATTTTATCTCGGATGTGATGCAATGTTAAAGAATATTACTACTGATTCTCCACGAAAAGACAGTCTAGGAATAGAAATGAGTACGTTAGATGTTAGGTGGGCATGGGAAATTGGCTTGAATGATGTTGATTGTATTGGTGTCAATTTAGATGACGATGATCCATATATTCCAGATGATGTGGCTGATGCTTCATCATTAGAGTTGATAAATGCCAAATAGTATTATGCTATGAGGAACACCGCTTCTTTAAGGGGGTGGGTTCAAAACAGTTCTTTGAAAATCACACAGAAAACATGTGTCACTCAGAACCTCGGCTGACATTTGATCTTATAGACCTAGTTTATTTTTTAACACTTCATAAGGCGTTTTACCAGCATGAGCTGAATGGGGACGATGACAGTTATAAAAGGCTTCCCATTCTGCTAATTTTTCGTGTAAATCGACATCATCTTTATAATCAATTAACTGATAAAATTCCTGCTTATCGGTGAGATGAGAGCGCTCCACTTTCCCATTTAATCTGGGTGTAGCTGGCTTGATATAAACATGCTCCATACCTAAATCATGCACATGCCAATTGAATTTTGATTGAAATTCGTGACCATTATCAGTTCTAATGGTTTTGATTCTAAAGGGAAATTTATCAACAATATAATTAATAAAATCAATTGCATTCGCCTGATTATGTCGTTCATAAATTTTAAGTGCCCTTATACGTGTTGCATCATCTATTGCAGTATATTGAAAACGTTTAATTCTTTGCCCATCTGGTGCATTAAAAAATAAAAATTTCACATCAACCTGAACATGGTGACCGGGTACTTGTTTTTGATAACGTCACGAGTTTCGCACCAATAAAAAAACGCTCTATTTTTAAGTTTAATTCAGCATAATATGTAAATAGATAAAACCTTATAAATTAAAAATAACTTATTGTAATTTAAGTAAATTTATACGTCTTAGTAAGTTACAGATTAATTATTGTTCTGAAGCCATTTCTAGAATTTTATAGGCCTGTGCGAAACTCGTGTATCATTTTCTTTTTGTAATGCGGCAGATATGCTGAACTGATTATGATTAAAAACACTCAATATTTCTTTTGGCATATATTCACCATTTATATAATTATGTTATTTTAATGAAAATTAATCATAAAAAATATTTTTTATGAAACAATTTTATTTTATTAACTAACATTATTGCAATTGACGTATAATAATGATTTGTATGTAAATTTTCATAATTACACAATTAAATTTAATAGTGGCTGTTAATTACAGTATGTGATGCTACATATTTAAGCGATATCAATAATTAAAGTATTATAAGACTTTATTACTTAGGTGTTGATAATTTTTTATTATCAATAAAAATTTTTTTGAGTATTTTATTTTCTTTATACTTAAATAGATTTATATGCTGTTAAAGCAAGTTTTAAATTAATTTATAACAATTAAGATAAATGTTTTAATATAAAAAATATCATAAAAAAGGTGTCTGGAATATATTTAACGGTTACTTATAGTTAAGTTGAAATTTTGGATTTTAGTTGTGTATTACTTTTTTGTTGTTAGTGCATATATAATTTACTAAAGTGAAATATACTAATTAGTTTATATTTTTGCAATAAAAAATGGGAAAATATTAAATTAGTATTCTTCTATACTTTTGTATTTACCTAAAGAATGAAGACAATCTGTATAAAGCAGAGCTATTTAAATTCTTTGATAACTTGTTGTTGCTTTTACCAAAAAACGCCGCAAATCCTTGTTATTTATCTTGGAGAGGATGTTAATAGTACAATAAAAACCAATTTTGGTTGTTCACTAAATAGAACATAGATACAGTAATATTGTACCTATGTATCAAATTTTTTAATTAAAATTCATTTATTTTAAATTATGAAGAATATAATTTTAACATCAGAGAATCAGTAGGAATTTAATCATGAGTTTATCTATTGGAAATGGTTTTTTTATAAGAGAAAAGATAACTATTGGCGATATTAGAGAAATACAAAAAAATAATTCGTCTATTCAATTAACATTATGGGAAAAAATAAAAGATTTCTTTTTTTCCACGGGAAAAGAAGAAGCTTATTCTTGTGTGGCAAAATTAAATAACTCTTTAGCAGAATTAAATTCTAAAGAAGCAACAAAAAATTTTTTAAAATTAAAATCTTTAGCATCTGAAGGACATAAAAATCACTTTCTAGAATACGGTTATCATGATAATTTTTGTGAAAAAATAAAAATTTTTGAGTTAAAAGACGATAGCTGGAATACTTTAATAAAATTTTCATATTCAAGTGATGGAGATTTTTTTTCATATCAATTTTTACATATAAATATAAAAATAACTAACTTATAAATTCAAAAAACTGTTTCTGGCTAAAAATAATATGACTTAATTATGTCGCTAAATCTAATTGATTATAGCGGCAATTTTTTATTAACTATCTAAGCAATAAAACGGCAGAGGTTTATAGATAAAAAATAATTGGCTAATACTGCAGAAAATTAGAAGAAGTCTATTTTTGTTACTGAGGTGTTGCGATAGAAGCCGAGCGGTAAATCCATTTTGCAGGGCATATGTGTATAACACAAACCGGATATTCTTTTTGGTATAACATACATTGCCTGTCGCTTTATCTTTTTAGGTTTGTTTAATCTGAGTCTGACTTGTTATTATTTGCTAAAGAAAGTTAAGTTCTCCTAAAAGAAGAAACAGTGAATATTTTAAGTAATAATTTGATAATTCATCCTCTCATCACTAAATAAAACATATTTAAACTTAATCAGGGAATACTTTTTTTACTGTTAAAGTTTAAAATCACTGCGTATTAGCTAAATTGTCGTTGATTGTGTTTGTAGGAATACAATTATCAGGGGCGTCAAAACGTATAAAACATTTATTGCTTGATTTTCTATTTGTATCTTTAGTTATATTGCCATTTTCAGCTAATGATAAATAACTAAAGGATAAAAAAACGTAACAATAAGAATTTCTTACAATGATTGCCTAATTTACGTTCCATAGATAACACGAGTTTCGCACAGACCTATAAAATTCTAGAAATGGCTTAAAAGTAATGATTAATCTGCAAGTTACTGAAATGCATAAATTCACTTAATTTACAATAAGTTATATTTAATTTATAAGGTTTTATCTATTTACATATTATGCTGAATTAAACTTAAAAATAGAGCGTTTTTTTATTGGTGCGAAACTCGTGGATAAATGAAATTTATTAACCAATAATACGCAACTTATATGGTCACTCAATAGCAGTTAGTGTAAAGGCAATAAAATTCTATCAAGATGTAAGTATTGTATTTTTTATATAACTTTTTACACTACCAGTGTGAGAGACTATTTGGTAGTTAACCAATAAAAATTTTCTTAATACTAAATATAAAATAAAGGGTAAATCTCATATTATTTGGCATCCATTTTTCCTGTTGTAAAAGAGGGGGGCTAAGATAAAAGTGCTAGCGGGAATGGTTGGAAGTATAAGTTTCATTAGCCACAGCTGGTAGCTGTGGCTGTTCGGATGATAAGAAAGAAATTGTCAAAGTTGTTTAATCGTGGATGTTTCTTCTTTTCGGGGGAGTTTATAAGTAAAAAACGTAGCTAAAAGCAACCAGCATAACCCGCAAAATAAATTTAGCAAATTAAAGGCACCTTCATCTCTCCATAGATAAACTATTTTGGCAAGCTCTATGCCTAAAATAAATATTACCATGTTAATGATGCCCATAGCGGCAGAAACAGTGCCTTTGCTGACATCACTGGAAAATAAGGTTAATCGGATTAAACAGGCGTTCGTCATTCCAAGCCCGAATGCGTATACAGTTAGACCCGCAGTTATCCATAGGTAAGCGCCTAATGAGGAAAATATTGAACTGGCAGCTATTATCAGACCAATGATTATCGGTTTACCACCAAATTTAATTAACTGAACTAAAGTTTTTTTTCCAGTTAGACGGCTTAATGTTAGGTTCCCAATAATTAATCCACCGAAAACTGGTATTTGTAATAATCCATAGATCAGCATTGAGAGCTGTTCTCCACTTATGATAATAACAGGGGAGAGTGCTATCCAAGCTAGTAGCGGTACGGCGGCAAATCCTATTGCAAGTGCGCCGCTGATAAAATGCTGATTCTTCAGTACCTGTTTATAATCACGCCATAAATGGGGAAAAGATAATGTTTCCGCTTTTTGCGTTACGGTTTCTGGCATGAAGAAGAATAAGCCGACGAATGCGATCAAAGCTAAAATAGCAAAAATAATAAATATGCCTTGCCAGGGAAGGATATTGATTAAGGTAGCGCCTGCCAATGGCCCCAGTAATGGAGCTATCAAAGCCACATTGGCCATTAGTGCAATAATTTTGACGCAGATGGTTTCGTTGAAAGCCTCTTGAATAGTTGCATAGCCGACTGAACCGATAAAGCACAGCCCAATGCCTTGTAAGAATCGCATGGCAATGAATTGCTCAATATTCGAAACGAGCAAAATGGCTAAACAGCTAATAATAAAGAACAAGACGCCAATAAGCATAATTGGACGTCGACCACGTCTGTCTGATAATGGGCCAAACAACCATTGTAAGAAAACGCCCCCGGCCAGAAATGCTGTCATGGAGGTGGGGAGCCATTTTACGCCAGCATTGAAATTTGCTACCACTTCTAACATGGCGGGTTGGATCATATCGTTAGCGATGTACACGCTAAATTCAAATAACGTTAAACTTAACGGAAAGAATATACTTTCTGACTTTGACAAAGAGGATGTGCGCATGAATTTATTCTTATTAAAATAGGTAACTGTATGGCCCGCTTTGAGTATTGATACAATAGTCAATAACGGATAGGTGTGATTTTATTTCAATTAGTATAACAAAATCCAGTCTCTTTTATCGCACAGTAGATTAAGGTAAGCATGGAATTTTAGTGTTGTTATTACACTATATCAGATATTTTGTAGCCGAAATTTTTTAGCAATAGAGACCCATTTTAGGATTTGGCTGTTATTTTCTATTAGGGTATGCGCTTTGTCATACACTAAATCAATAATATAAAAGTGATGAGCACCAATTTTATCAATAAAGTAGGAATAAACAATGAACGAGTCACTTGTGCTATTCTATTGAACTAGTTTGCCATCGTCATCTTCCCAGATACAGTTCTCTTGCCACAAATGAGTATGATGTAGCTCTTCATGTCTGGCAGAGTTTGGCCTTTCCATTGGTTTATCTCTGCCAATAGTTTCAACATGAGATGGGTGTTCTAGCTGGATATGGTATGGAGGTATAGGAATATCACCGAATCCAATACATTTTTGTTTATATTCTTCGAATTCGGTAATAAACGATTCTGCTATAGTTCCTAAATTAACAACAAGGTTTGATAGAATTTTTTGTACATTAAAGCTACGAGTTATTTTTATTGCCATCAATCCTTATCTCACTTTTTCCATTTCCTTTGCTGCTATTCTAAAGGCATCAGACATAGCCTTTTTATATTCAGCAGAACGCCTAATAGTTTTACGAACTTTTTTATCTTTTTCCTGTTCTTGTGACATAGTCTACCTCGATTTGTCATCTTACGCTATTCAAGTTTTGCTTGTTAACCTTTAGCCGATTCTATTGTTAACAAGTAGGTTTTTAAATAACTATTTATTACATTATGAACGTTATTTGCTCATTATTGCTTTAAATATAACTATTATTCCTTTAGCTATATATTAGACCATTTTTTATACAAAAAAGTCTTTTTAGATACTAGGATTGTTTCCTCAGTTATAAATTTTTAGACCGCTGAAAATAGCTATTCTAAAATGTCTATTAAATCGCTTTATAACAATAAAAGACATTTATTGTCTTTAAATCGATTAAGGAGACATTTAATGCGGCTTTTTGATTATGCTAGAGTTTCAACTAGTCAACAATCTCCCGACATTCAAATTAAAGCGCTTAAAGAAGCCGGAGTAAGAGCAAATCGAATTTTTACTGATAAGGTATCAGGGAGTCATACTAATCGGGACTGACTCAATCTATTGTGTTTAAAGGTTGAAGAGGGCGATATTATTTTAATTAAAAAACTAGATCGTCTTGGTCGTGATACTGCAGATATGATCCAGTTAATAAAAGAGTTCGACTAAGAAGGGGTGGCGATACGATTTTTAGATGATGGTATCAGTACCGAAGGTACGGTGGGCAAAATGATAGTAACCATTCTGTCGGCGGTAGCTCAGGCAGAACGCCAACGCATTTTAGAGCGTACAAATGAAGGCCGCCTGGAAGCGAAATTAAAAGGCGTTCAATTTGGCCGTAAACGCAGTGTTGATCGGGAGAAAATTAAACAACTACGTTCTGAGGGAATGGGGGCGACGGCGATTGCGCGTCAATTAAAGATTGCGCGGTCAACAGTTTATAAAGTGATTAATACACGAGTTTCGCACAAAACTAATTTGGGTACGCTAATAAAACACGGATTTGCTCAGTAATAGCACTTTTGATTACGTCCCAATTTTGTTGATAAAGGGTTATTTTTTCAGATATACGACGTTTATGTTGTTCAAACCACGCAGAAATAGCGAGAAAAATATGATTTCTTTGCGCTCGGCTCGTGCGAGCCTGACAGCGTTCAATACCACAGTTTTGTTTAACTTCTCGATGATAAACTTCAACAGACCAACGGGCATCCATGATAGATTTGAGGTATTGACGGGTGGGATTCTCTTTGTTTGTTACTATGTAATCAATACGGCCGTTTTTGGCTGTAAATTTGAAAACGGTTACCCAACCATATCCTCGCAAGTGTATTGACGTTCCTTCTTCTGAGATGTCTAACTTGTTCAGTTGTTTGTTATGGTTAACAATCCTATTTTTCCTCAGCGTGGTTACCCAGATCCAACCATGAGAGCGAGTTGATTTCAGGTTATCCAGGCTAGAATACCAAGCATCCATCACTACGGCTTCTGGCATGATCCCTCTTTTTTTAGCAAGAGTGAGCATTTCGGAAAAGTGCGTGTTTTTTGTTTTTCCATCAGAATCTTTATCATAAATACGATAATTGATAGGAATTGATTCAACCTTCGTCAGATCATGCCAAAGCAAATTAACTAAACCTATGCCAGCAATAACATCATGTTCATTACCTGAATATTGATAATGGACCATCACTATTTTTTTACTACGTGTTTTGGCAATCAATGTATCATCGGCTATTAGTACGCAAGGGCTTTTTTTGTCTATAGAAGGTTCAACTAATCGCCATAGGTCTTTAGGTCTAAAACATCTACTTTTTAGCCATCGGCTAACAGTGTCATGAGATAAAGGCGATGGGCTTACTTCTGATAACGCTAAACCAGAGTATCTTAAACTGCTTACTTGTAAGAATGTTTTATAGGTATCTTTAATACATGGATAACCCGACAAAATATGAACACCCTGATTTTTTCTTGTTTTTAAATTTATACTTCTTTTTTGGAGATTGCGAAACTCGTGTAATAATTAAATTTTAGCTTTAAAAAGGCACTGTTGCAAAAATTTAACAAGGGTTAGACTGAGTGTTATTTTTACTAAAATTCTCAATAAAGTGAGAAAATGGCCGCTTTCCAGATTTATCCATACAGACAGAGCGCCTGCATATGAGCATGGTAAGCTGAAACGAATACTCAATGCCCAGCTGGATCAAACAATGAAGATACTTACGCAACGATAAAAGGGATTGAAGCGCGGTGTAAAGGTTAGGCCGAGTCGTTTTACTTCGGCCATCCCCTAGGCGAGATGTGTCTGGTGGGCAGAGTCTTGAAATGTAAGACTCTCACCTATAAATAAGGCTGTGAATATTGATATCCTCCTTAAATTAAATGCGGTGTTGAGAAGAAATCTATTTAATTTTCACCTCATTTTGATAATTTGCTGGGCTATAATAACAATTCAATTGATATATATCAGTATTAAAAAAAACAAAACATAATAATAATATGCTTTGTTTATATATTTTTAATTTATTATTTGATCTCAAAAGCTATTACGAATAAGCAACATTGCATTATCATATTTCTACTCATAACAAAAAATAAATATGTTATTAAAAAATAAATTACTCCTCGGGGGAGGCCTAGCTGTCTCCGCGGGTTTTATGTGGGGAACGCTTGGTGTAATTACTGTTGAATTGGTTGGTTTAGGTTTAAACTCCTTTCAAATTAGTTTTATCAGAATGGCGGGTGCTTTTTTAATTTGCTTATTAGTTGGCTTGTATAAGCAGAGATTTAAATTAGTTAAAATACGACACCTTTTTTTCTTATATTGATTGGATTGATTTGTCAAGCATTAAGTAGCTATGCATTTTCGTAATCAGTAAGAAATATTGGTGGAAATATTACAATCGCATTGATGTGTACAGGACCAATTTTTACTTTACTTTTAAACCGTATCTTCTTTGTTGAAATCCTACAAATAAAAAGTTTGTTATTAGTCATAGTTGCTATTTTAGGCTTGGTGTTTTTAGTTACCGCCAACGACACCACTGCAATCCATAGAAACTTAATGAATATTTGGGTTGGCTTAATTTTTGGTATTATTTCTGGTTTTTGTTACGGTTTATTTCCTATCTTAGCTCGTTACTTAGATAGTGTTTCCTCCTTGATTATCGTTAGTTATAGTTGTGGATTTGCTGCACTTTTATTACTTCCATTACAAACAAATTTATCAATTAATCAACATTACAGCTTAAGTCTGATATTTTGGAGCGCCTTATTAATTTTCTTACCTACAATAATTGCTGATTTGTTTTATGTTAAAGCAATCCATATCTCAGGAACATTAGTCGCATCTTTATTTGCTTTAGTCGAAGTTCCTGCAGCAAGTATTTATGCTGTAATGATCCAGTCGGCTAATATCAACCTTATTCAAATATTAGGCATATGCATTTTTTGCATAGGCCTTTCTGGACTAATTATTAATAAAAATTTAAAAAATTAAGAAGGTGTTTATATGCCAAATTATTTTAACCAAGTAATATCCTTTTTTAATGAAATACATAATCACATATTAAAAGATGCTGAACTAAGACAAAAAAATTACCAGAAATAAAAAGTTTTAAAAATAATTTAGGCGCAAAATTTCCAGTTACACCTTTTAATTATATTAACGAACTAAAAACAATTCATGATAGTCCATGTTCAAGAAAACAATTAATAACTGAAGCCGCTAAATTTTTTGAGGGCTCGATACAAGTTGGATCAAAGAAATCTTTATTTAATATGATCCCTCAACCAAGCCCTGAAGCAACAGCAGCGGCTTGGGCTTCAACATATTTTAATGTTTACAGTCTTATGGACGCATTTGGCGGAAAAAGCCTGTTAGTTGAACAACAAGTAAGCGGTACCATTAGTCGCTGGGTAGATTGGAATGATGCTATGGGAATTTCATGTAGCGGGGGAAAGATAACTATCTTGTATGCACTTAAATCTGCTATATCCAGACTTTGTCCTGCTTCAATTCGCCATGGTTTACCGAATAATTTGATTATCCTATGTAGTGAGGGAGCACACTATTGTGTAGAACATGTTGCAAGTATGATAGGAATAGGATCAACCAACTGTTGGCGACTAAAATCTGACAATGAAGGAAAAACCACCGTTGAATCCTTAAAATTAGCATTAGAAACAGCATTAAATAAAGGTAAACAAATAGCCGCAATCATCTGTTGTGGTGGTACCACAATCAATTTTAATTGTGAAGATACTGTTACAATTAGTACTATTGTTGATCAATTTATTGTTCATAATAAACTTAATTACCGTCCTTATCTTCATCTAGATAGTGTTATTGGTTGGTTGTTTTTTTCTCTAATGAATCAACATGAAGATCAACTAAAGACTAAAATTAACAATGACACTATTGCTAATAAATTTCAGATAGTATTAAAAAGATTGCAAGGTCTAGCTAAATTTGATTCTTTCGGCGTTGATTTCCATAAAAATGGTTTATGTCCTTATTCCAGTAGTTTTTTCATCGGTAAAGATCGTAGATTTATGGATGAGTTAGGAGATGGAAACTATCAGTATTCTGAGCAAGATTTTCAGTATGGTAATTTATGCGCCTATAGGTATACATTAGAAAATTCCCGTCCAAGTCATGGAATACTTTCAAGTTGGGTTAATCTCAAATCCAAAGGGCGATTGGGAATGGGAGAATATCTTATTTCACTCTATCAAAGTCGTTTTAATTTAGAAAAAAAATGCAAACAATGAAGCGTTTATCGATTCTAAATGAAAAAACGTTAGGATGGGAAATAGTCTTTGATATCAACTTTTCTACTCATATCGTTAATATATTTGGCGACAAGGATGAAACAAAAACAAATTTTATAATTTATTGTTGGGAGATAAGCAATTTAGGCTACGATATTCCTTTTTGCAGTATTGTTCCAAATTACAGTATTAATAATGAAAGAGATAAAGTCTCTACCGGTTTTCTATTCTATCCCATGAAACTATTATCTGAAGATGAATGGTTAAACATTCTCGAACTATTGATAAACAAATTTGAGTATAAATCGTAAAAAGAGAACCAAAACATACACAAAATAACAACTAAAATTGAGGCGCCAATTCGTTAATTAATATTGTTCACTCAATAGAAAAATAAAAAATGTTAGAGAATAGTTATCATTAGCATAATTAATTTTTTAATCTTGATTTTTACCTCCATATAGAAAGCAAATTATGACAATCCAAGAACAAAAAGAAGATATTTTTATATGTATTGAGCAGTGGTGTCGTGAATATCAAAATAAAGTAATTAAAAATCAAAAACAACTTCCATTGATTGATTTATCTATAGGAAATCCTGATTTATCACCAAATGAAATATGGACACGAGTTTCGCACAAAACTAATTTGGGTACGCTAATAAAACACGGATTTGCTCAGTAATAGCACTTTTGATTACGTCCCAATTTTGTTGATAAAGGCACGAGTTTCGCACCAATAAAAAAACGCGCTATTTTTAGTTTAATTCAGCATGATATATAAATAGACAAAACCTTATAAATTAAATACAAGTTATTGTAATTTAATAAAATTTATGTGTTTTAGTAACTTACAGATTAACCATTGCTTTTAAGCCATTTCTAGAACTTTATATGCCTGTGCGAAACTCATGAAAGGGTTATTTTTTCAGATATACGACGTTTATGTTGTTCAAACCACGCAGAAATAGCGAGAAAAATATGATTTCTTTGCGCTCGGCTCGTGCGAGCCTGACAGCGTTCAATACCACAGTTTTGTTTAACTTCTCGATGATAAACTTCAACAGACCAACGGGCATCCATGATAGATTTGAGGTATTGACGGGTGGGATTCTCTTTGTTTGTTACTATGTAATCAATACGGCCGTTTTTGGCTGTAAATTTGAAAACGGTTACCCAACCATATCCTCGCAAGTGTATTGACGTTTCTTCTTCTGAGATGTCTAACTTGTTCAGTTGTTTGTTATGGTTAACAATCCTATTTTTCCTCAGCGTGTTTACCCAGATCCAACCATGAGAGCGAATTGATTTCAGGTTATCCAGGCTAGAATACCAAGCATCCATCACTACGGCTTCTGGCATGATCCCTCTTTTTTTAGCAAGAGTGAGCATTTCGGAAAAGTGCGTGTTTTTTGTTTTTCCATCAGAATCTTTATCATAAATAAGATAATTGATAGGAATTGATTCAACCTTCGTCAGATCATGCCAAAGCAAATTAACTAAACCTATGCCAGCAATAACCTCATGTTCATTACCTGAATATTGATAATGGACCATCACTATTTTTTTACTACGTGTTTTGGCAATCAATGTATCATCGGCAATTAGTACGCAAGGGCTTTTTTTGTCTATAGAAGGTTCAACTAATCGCCATAGGTCTTTAGGTCTAAAACATCTACTTTTTAGCCATCGGCTAACAGTGTCATGAGATAAAGGCGATGGGCTTACTTCTGATAACGCTAAACCAGAGTATCTTAAACTGCTTACTTGTAAGAATGTTTTATAGATATCTTTAATACATGGATAACCCGACAAAATATGAACACCCTGATTTTTTCTTGTTTTTAAATTTATACTTCTTTTTTGGAGATTGCGAAACTCGTGTAATATATACAACTAGGATCTTAATTTTTGCGATAGGATTTTTTCATACCGCATTTGCCCAATCTGATCAGCTAAAAGTAGTTAATGATCAAACTGGAACGAAATCAGTTATAAATAAAACAGTCAAGCGACAGTTGATGGATGATAAAGTTAATATCAATACTGCATCTGAAGAGGAGTTGGCGGAGAAATTAAATGGGATCGGATTGAAAAAAGCACAGTTAATCGTGTTACATCGTAAGAAATTTGGAGAATTTAAGTCAATCGAACATCTTCAAGATGTGCCAGGTATTGGTTTGGGTTTTATTGAAAAGAATCGTGAGAAATTAACCTATTAATACATAATAGGAGCTGAGAGGGAATCATTAATCTCAGTTCCTTATTCATTACACCAGTATACGCTAGAAGTGTAAGATTATATTTAAGCCAAAAGTACTAAAAATAATTTATTGTATCTTGTATTAATTAATATAGTGGCATTGATTGTAAGTTAAATTGGCTTATTGTTTGAATATCGTTAAATAGTATCTATTTAAAATCATTTAAGGTGCATTTTTTGTTTTAAAGAGGACATGATTGCTTGTCGATGATTAAGATAATATTTTAATCCTTCTGCACGCAGATGGCAGGCAGCACATTGTTGACAACCATTGCCTATGATACCATTGTAACAAGTAAGGGTTTTATTTTGTACTAATTTTAATGAGTGGTAATAATCGGCTAGTGCCCAAGTCTCGGCTTTATTTAGCCACATAAGAGGGGTTTCAAAGCGAATTGGTTTAGCTATACCCAGACAAATAGCTTGATTGAGCGCTTTAACGAATTCGTCCCTACAATCAGGGTAACCAGAAAAGTCTGTTTCACAGACACCGGTTATAACCACCTCAGCTTGAACTTGGTAAGCATAAATAGCAGCAAGTGTTAGAAATAAAATATTACGTCCTGGAACGAAAGTATTGGGTAATTCACTTTCAATACTTTTTTCATAGGAAGGTATTGGAATGTTGTCGCGAGTTAGGCTACTGATAGCAAGTTCATTTAATAATCCGACATCCAGTATTTTATGTGCTGCGATGTTAAAATGCTGGCATATTTTTTGAGCAGCAACAATTTCAGCACTATGACGTTGAGCATAATTTAAAGTGATACAATGAACTTCGTTATATTGTTTTATTGCTTGTATAAGACAAGTGGTCGAATCTTGTCCTCCACTAAATACAATAACTGCTCGTTTCGTCATGCTTAATGCTATCCATCGATAAAGTACAAGTAAAAAATTTTGCTAGTGAAGATGATACATTATGTTACCGAGTTTAATCTAGTTTAGATAGCCTTAATTGGGAAGATATATTCATAGTATTATATTATTTGTTTAAATTATAAAATATGAATTATTTTATTCTGACTATTTATTATCGGTAGCATATTAATTTTATGTAATTATGCGATAAAAATGCCATGATTTGTTGAATACATCCTGATATTACATTGCTTATAAAGCTGATAAAATCAGGTTGCTAAAAATATTTTATATAACATTATGAGATTTGGTGGGTTACGATAGTTTTTATAAACATATAGTCAACAATATAGCTAATTGAATTGATCATTTTTATTTTTGATTGAGAAAATAAAATATATCACAATTTTGTTTGTATCTGATTAATTTATTGAGCTGTATTTTATTATATTTTTTGATGCAATTTTCAATATCAGGATAAAAAAATGTGAGATTATTTTCTCAATTACGTTGGTTTGTTAGAAACGGTAAATCTGGCTAAAAATGCCACACCCAATCAGCGTAAAATTAACGGCAAAACTCTCACTCAGGATGTGCAGCTAACTGCCACAGATGTTCATGCTGTTACACCCGAAGTATTGCGTGTCGAAATCCCGGTAGGTATTCCCCTGCCTTGGCCTGCTGAAAGAGCGCCGACCGGTTGGTTTATCTGCAACGGTGAGCCATTCGATAAGAAAAAATACCCGCTTTTAGCACTCGCCTATCCATCAGGAAAACTCCCTGATTTACGTGGTGAGTTTATTCGTGGCTGGGATGCTGGGCGAGGCGTGAATCCTAGGCGTAAGGTTTTATCGTCTGAAACTGCATCACTCGAGAGCCACGCTCATGGTTATCGGGACAGGTATTATGTTGAAGATGATGGTCCACTAGGCCACGCAAACAATAAAGAAAAAATGCCTGTAGGGTATAATGCAGATACAGGTTCACGTGCTACGGATGGAGATAATGATTCTTTTCTATTCATTGACAAAACAACGTCTAATGCAGGCGGTAGCGAAACCCGCCCGCGAAATGTCGCGTTTAACTACATTGTCAGGGCGGCCTGATAATGTTGAGTTAGTAGCAAACCAGCTGCCATGTTCTCGGCGCTTTAATCCCTGTTCTGGTATAATCTGCACTGATAATTAACGATTTTCCGACTATTTCGACATAAGTACCTAAATTGCCCTCGGGAGCAATACCTTTGTATTTTACCGTCGCGTTTGCCGAGAAAATGGCATGAGGGACGGGACAAGGTAAAGATACCGTATAAATCTGTCCGGCATTGAGTGGTGGTGTGATGCCCCATTGTCTGATAAGGCCGCTGTCACCACATTTCCACCATCCATTCGTAGCGAGGTGAGCTGTATTTTTTGCTCCTCGATTGTTAATCTGCATATTAAGCCAGCTGCTTAACGCCCCGCCCCAAATAGGGCCAGTTACATCACCATTTTCTTGATAAACCGCGGTTCTGCCGCCCCATGAGATATGCAAATTGCTATGAGTATTGATGGTTCCATCAATTTCTACACTCTTTAACCAATGCAATCGATCATTATTCCAGGAAGCTACTTTTGCATTATTAGCATAAAATGCCACGTTGCCATCGCCATTAGCCCGTAATCCTGAATCGTTATCGCCGATATGCACAGATTGGGTCACATGGAGGTTGCCATTGACGCTACCACCCGTTCGTTTATCCAGTGCATTTTTTGCACAATCTACCGTTTCCGTTAAACCAAGGTTTTATTAAATAGAGAATTTAGCTAATATTTTGCCCAAAACCAGCAATGACAAGGCTTTCAGAGGGAGAATAAGAGGCTAAAATGGCAAAAATAGGCTATATGAGGGTGTCAAAAAATGACCAAAACACCGATTTACAGCGAAAATCACTCATTTGTACAAATTGTGAGCAGATTTTTGAGGATAAAATCAGCGGAAAAACAGATCAGAGACCCGGATTAAAACGCGCGCTAAATGCACTGAAATCGGGTGACACCTTAGTCGTCTGGAAGCTGGATAGACTGGGTCGCAGCATTAAACATTTGATTACTTTAATATCCAAACTGGAAGATGAAGGTATTCATTTTCATAGTTTGACGGATGCCATTGATACCTCTACGTCCGCTGGCCGTTTTTTCTTTCATGTGATGAGTGCGTTGGCACAGATGGAGCGAGAACTGATTGTTGAGCGTACTAAGGCAGGTTTGGCAGCGGCAAGAAGTAGGGGGCGTATTGGCGGCAGACCTCAGTCGCTATCTTTTGCACAGCAACAGGAAGCTCAAAAATTATTGGCGAATGGTCATAGCAGAAAACAGCTTGCATTACTGTATGGGATTTCATTGACCAGCATCTACAAATATTGTCCCGCTGATCGTGCCACTCAAACAGACCAAAGTGCCTCCGATGAAAAATGACAGTGTAATTTCGTTGCACTGATGGAAACAACAGTAGCCTGCCATTTATCGCACGTTTTGGCTTCAAATATCGCACGCCGCATCAGCCGTCTCGATGACTGTTTCTCGTTTCACATAGTGAAACGTCGGAGAGAAAAATATAACCTATACACCAGATAGTGAGCATTGGTTTAATGCTAACCAAACAATAGAAGGATATTTCATATGCTCGATTCATCACTGCTAAATCTGCCCTGGGCAACATTGGTGACGCTGGCTTCTGGCTATGTTGGATACTTTATTGCCAATGTTGGTCTGAAAGAGCACCACAAAACCGTTGACATAACGTTTTCGACATTAGTTTTTGGTCTTATATCTGCAACCGCTTATGAATCCGTCGCCGTATATGCGGTTTACTGGTCAACCCTTGTAGCGCTGGTTACCGCAATAATAACAGGAGCCGTATGGCGTAAATACGGGCGTAGATGGATGTACAAGCTCATGCGCGCCTTAAACATCTCATGGTCTGATGGCACCCATTCCGCGTGGCAGCAGCTGTTCGGGCAGATTGAGTACCGAGCCACTGAAGTGTTTGTTATTCTCAAGGATGGCAGCGGGTTATTATCGCGGCCTCTGGCTCGTTTTGAAGGGCTCCCTAATGGGCCGTTTGCGCTGGGCAATACGGGAGACGTCATTCTTTATGTAACACACCATAGCGCACCAGATAGTGATGAATGGCGCGAGTTTGCTGGTGTGATCGATGACTCCTGGGGGGCGCTGGCGACCTACATTCCTGCAGAGCAAATAGCTAGGGTGGAAATTAGGAGGAACAAGATTAAAACTGCATCCACGCCTCCTAAGGTTTAGCTATCACTCATTTTTTAGGACGGATACCAGGCGGGTTATTTGACTGTTGCGATGGGGTGGGTTTATTCTCCTTGCTGGCATCTTTTTCAAACGTGACTACTCGGTCATTTTTGGGATTCTCTGTAAAGTCGGAACTATCATGATTGTTGTTCTTGGTCGTCATGGAAACTTCCTCTAAATGAAATCAATCGTAGTAGATTCGATTCTATACTCAACATACTTCAAGATGCAGGCGACTATTCAGCAAAAAGCACGGGTAGTAAGGCCGTTAAGCTTCCTTTCCCTGCATCTTGAAGTTTATTGAGTATAGTTCAGTAAAGAGGATGGTTTCAATTAATGGGTTTTAAAACATGATTTCTGTTTCACTATGTGCAACTTAATCCCTCTGACTTGTCCCAGATAGATCCAGTTTGTCCCAGGTAGATCCACATTTATCGCACGTTTCCCGTTTAAATATCTCACGTCCTATCATTCAGGGGTGGCAGCGGCTAAGTCGGTCGATAAGGTCAGTGTCAGTTACGATAACAGCATGACGTTAAACCCCAATGCCGGATTTTGGAACAACACCCGTTTTGGCGCGGAATTTTATCAGTGGGTACTGATGTTTGGGGCAGGAGGACGGCAATTGTGAAAAGTGGTGTCGCACTACGACTTGATAAAACAAGTCAGTTATTTGCTGCCTTACATCAGCTGACCAAGCAAGATGTACTGGTGGGTATTCCGGCTGAAAATAGCGAACGCGAGGATATCCCTTTTAGCAATGCGGCTATTGGATATCTCAACGAGTTTGGCTCGCCGGCTAAAAACATCCCCGCCAGACCGCATTTAATACCGGGCATTCGTTCAGTGGAACACAAAACCACCGCTGAATTGAAATCTGCCGCTAAAGCCATTCTGGATAATCAACCGGATAAAGCAGAACAAGCGTTAAATCGGGCAGGCCAAATCGCCGTTCAAGGGGTGCAGACTGTCATTACCCAAAGCAATTTTACCCCGCTGGCTGATAGTACATTAGCTGTCCGGGCACGACGAGGACGTAAAGGGGCGGCGCAAGCGCTGGAAAATCGAAAAGCTGGTTTACCGCCCGATAACAACAACGCTAAACCGCTGATTGATACGGGAACCTATCGGCGTGCTATCACTTATGTTGTGAGGAAGAAAAATGCCAATGCTTGATGTAACCGATGTGCTTTTTGATCCGGATTTTTGCGATACCTCGCTCACTTACACACGACGGGAAATTTTGATTGATGATGAAGGTATCACCTCGACAAAAGAAAGTACTTACCCTTTTTCAGGCGTAGTGACCGTAGATAGTTCAATTGAGGCGCAAATACGAACATCGGGTCAACTCGTCAGTGGACGAATATTGGTGATCACCACCACCCGATTGATTGCCGGTGAAACTCATCATATTGGCGATATTGTCACCTATCAGGGACGCAAATATCTGGTGAAATCCGTCGATCCTTACACCGCTTATGGCACGGGATTTGTTCAAGCGCATTGTGAACTAATGCCGTTTGACGGAGGTATCGCTCATGAGCAATAACAGCAGTACGGAGGCGGGATGGCTAACGCCCTTTGATGATAATGCCCTGTATAATGAAGGCTTAAATCGTCTGTTAAGCCTTTGGGTTTGTGGCGTCTCGGGGTTGCCCGCAAAACACGTTTTACCTCGCTGGCAACGCGATCCGGCACCGTTGCCATCCCCTGATACTAACTGGTGCGCGTTTGGCCTCATCGATATTGAGAGTGAGGCGAATCCCGCCTTAGTCAATCAAAGCGATGAATCAAACGAACTTTGGCAGTACGAAACGTTAACTTGTCTAGCTTCTTTCTACGGAAAAAACGGCATGGTTTACGCCACCCGTTTTCGGGATGGCATCATGCTCAGCCAAAACAATGCTGAACTGAATAAATCCAATCTTACTTTAGGTAATTTCAGCCAGATCACCGCGTTTCCTGAGCTTATCAATAATCAGTGGGTGAACCGGTTTGATATAACCGTTTATCTACGTCGCAAAGTGGTGCGTCGCTATCACATCAAATCAGTGAAAGACGCCCATGTCACCTTTTTGGGAGACAAATAATGTCAACAGGTTTACCCGTTTCAAGGGTGGTTAAGGTCACGCTTGATATGTCACCGCGCGCGGCAAGTGGCCGTAATTTTGGTTTACTGCTGATTTTAGGTGACTCACCCGTTATCGATCCGCTTGAGCGATTACGGGCGTATTCCAATATTGAGGAAGTCGCCAATGATTTTGGTACAACCGCACCCGAGTATCAGGCGGCTTCACTCTATTACCAGCAGTCACCCAAACCCGTCGATTTATACGTGGGACGCTGGGTAAAAGCAGCCTCACCCGCATTATTGCGCGGTGGCATTTTGTCCGAAGAAGAGACAAAAATTAACAATTTTAAGGCGATTACCGATGGCGCGATGAATATCAGTGTAAACGGAAGAACGGTTAAGTTAAGTGCCATTGATTTTTCGCAAGAAACCAATTTAAACGGGGTTGCCGCAAGAATTAGTGAAAAAATGACTACCTCCACGATGACGTGGAATGCTAGCGATAGTCGCTTTGTGATGACATCGAATACGGCAGGTAAAATAAGCGCAGTGGGTTTTGCTTCCGCACCGGAATCAGGCACTGACTTATCGGCGTTGTTGAAACTAACCCAAGAGAGCGGCGCAACGCCGGTTTCAGGTATGGACGGTGAAACTATTGTTGATGCGGTGACAACCTTGGCGGATTTTTCCAGCAATTGGTATGGACTGGTGGTAACCGCTGCCCTTTCTACCGATGAAGTCAAAGGTATCGCCAACTTTATTGGCGCGGCCGGCAGTTCACGCGTTTTTGGGTTTACCACCCAAGATACCGCTGTCCTTGATAGCACGAAAGCGGATGATATCGCTTCCCAATTAAAACAAGCAAAATATCAACGGGTGTTTACCCAATATTCCGCTTCGACGCCCTATGCAGCGGCTTCGGCTTTTGGTCGGGCGTTTTCCGTCAACTTCAACGGCAATAACACCACGATCACACTTAAATTCAAACAGGAGCCTGGTGTTAAAGCGGAGACCTTGACTACGTCGCAGGCGAATACTCTGGCGGCAAAAAACTGCAACGTGTTTGTCAATTACGATAACGACACTGCCATTATACAAGAAGGCGTGATGGCTAATGGTGATTTTTTCGATGAACGCCACGGTCTGGATTGGTTGCAAAATTTTGTGCAAACCAATTTGTACAATCTTCTCTATACCCGTACCACCAAAGTCCCTCAAACGGAGCAAGGCAGCACGACACTTTTGACCAATGTTGAGCAATCCCTGGCTCAGGCGGTCACCAATGGACTACTCGCACCGGGCGTATGGAACGGTGGCAATATAGGTCAATTGGCTAACGGGGATACGCTTACCAAAGGGTATTATGTCTATATTCAACCGCTTGCGGAACAGGCGCAATCCGAGCGAGAAAAACGCAAAGCGCCGCCGATTCAGGTTGCCTGTAAGTTAGCGGGTGCGGTGCATTTCGCGGATGTCTTAATCACCATTGTTCGATAAGGAGAGAAAATGGCCGCTTATAGTTTTGTTGATGTTTCCGCCACGCTAACCGGCCCCACAGGTGTGATAGATTTGGGTGCTGGCTCGGCGAACTCGGAAGAAGGAATAGTGGTGACAATGACCGAAGCCAAAAACACCATGACTATTGGTGCTGATGGTGAAGGGATGCATACCCGACATGGCGGAAAATCCGGCACCGTTACGGTCAGTCTGATTAAAGCCTCACCGGTTAACAAAAAACTGATGATCGCCTATAACGCGCAAAGCGTGTCATCTACCCTTTGGGGTAATAACGTGATTGTGATCCGTAATCCGGTATCTGGCGATATCATTACCGCGCGCAGTTGTGCGTTTCAAAAAATACCGGATTTACAAAATGCAAAAGAGGCGAATGTGCTCGCTTGGGTTTTTGACTGCATTAAGATCGATGCCTTATTAGGAGAATTCTAGTGGAAATTGAAATTAACGGTCATGAATATCGAAGTCAAAAACTCAATGTGTTTGACCAGCTTAAGGTGACGCGAAAGTTATTGCCGGTGTTATCCGGTTTAACGGGTGAATGGCAAAAGTTACAACAAGGGGAAATGCCAATGGCAGCGGTGTTACCCGTTATGGCAAATTCTATTGCCCAAATGAGCGATGAAGACTGTAACGCGATTTTGCACCCTTGTTTATCGGTCGTTTCACGAAAAAATGCCAAGGCATGGACGCCGATTTTTCGCCAGGGTGAATTGATGTTTGATGATATTAACTTAAAAACCCTGCTTGAGATTGTAGCGCAGGTGATTGGAGACTCCCTCGGTAATTTTTTTCACGCACCCCAAGACGACGAGACAGCCAGCCTCCCCTCACAGGATTAACCCTGGATTCACTGCCGGATGGTAAGGACTTCTTACGCCTTCCTGTTAAGTATGGCTACATTAAATTCGACAAATTAAAAGATGGCTCAATTGATTTGGCAGATTTAGCCGAAATGAATGAGTGGATAGACATCGAACAGGATAACGAAGCGCGAATTGCGCGTTGGAGAAATCGCCATGACTAATGCTGAAACGTTGCGAGATTTTCTCATCAGCCTCGGTTTTAAGGTTGATGACAGTGGCATGCGAAAATTTCAGTCCGTTGTTACGGGGGTGAGTGCCAATGTTATCAAGCTGGGGGCGACTGTTGAGGGGGCAGCGCTGGCCGTCGTGGGATTTACCACGCAAATTGCGGCAGGACTGGATAAGATGTACTGGGCATCGCAACGCACGGGTGCCAGTGTTAACGGCATAAAAGCATTAGGGTATGCCGCCAGCCTTACCGGCAGTAGCGCAGAAGCGGCAAGCGGTTCACTTGAAAATCTGGCAGGATTTTTGAGAAACACTCCGGGTGCTGAGGGGTTTTTAAATCGCCTTGGGGTGCAGACCCGTGATGCCAATGGCAATTTGCAGGATATGAGCGCTATTTTTACTCGTGTGGGGAATAAACTGGCCTCCATGCCCTATTACCGCGCGAATCAATATGCTCAGCTACTCGGTATTGATGAAAATACCTTGATGGCAATGCGTAGAGGCATTAATGCCTTTTCTGCGGATTACCAGCGGATGCTCAAGCAAACAGGATTTAACGCAGACGTTGCTGCCAAACAGTCAAACCAGTTTATGACCTCGATGAAAGGATTGACGGGGTTATTTGGTGTTTTGCGTGATAAAATCGGGTCTAATCTGGCGGGGGGACTGAGCAGCGAGATAGACAACTTGCGCAAAAGGATGCTGGATAATTTTCCGAAAATCGAGTGGGCGTTAACGAGTATAATCAAAGGTATCATTCAAGTTGGTGAAATAGTCAGTCGCATTATCTGGCGAATGAGTCAGGTGATAGGACAGGTTTTTGATTGGTGGCGTAATTTAGACGAAAAATCTAAAAAACTCATCACGACCTTTAGCGGATTGGCAACGGCTATCTGGGTGCTCAATCGCGCATTCTTTGCCTCGCCCATCGGGATTATCACCGGTCTTATTGCTGCTTTACTGTTACTTTGGGAAGACTACCAGACCTGGAAAGAAGGGGGTAAATCCTTTATCAACTGGTCTAAGTGGGAAGGTGAAATAAACCACGCGAAAGCGGCATTTAAGTGGTTAGGTGAAAAATTAACAGGATTGGTTGACCTGGTAGGCGGTTGGCAAAATGCGCTTGAGCTATTGGCTATTTTTATCGCTGGTGCATGGGTGAGCAAGGTGTTAGGTGCTTTTGGCAAAATTGTCAAATTACCTATCCCGCCTTGGCTAAAATTATGGGGTCTCTATGCGGGGTATCTAATTTCAGATAAAGATAATATCAGCGATAGCGCAAGCGCGTCATGGGATTACAACACCCGACAGGTGAAACGCGCGATTGGTAACGGTTTGGATTATCTAGGTTTTGATAATAGCTGGGCAACCAAAAATCAAGGCAGCAATATCCGAGATAATATCGCTGATGTGCCTACCGGCGACATGCCAAGGGGTATTCGTAACAACAATCCGGGTAATCTGAATTTTGTTGGGCAACGCGGTGCAGTACGTGAATCACCTAACGGAAGATTCGCCAAATTCAATACCGCATTTGAGGGCTTACAAGCCCTTTCTTCACAGCTTAATCGCTACGCTGAAAGAGGCTTAAATACCGTTGAAAAAATTATTAGCACCTGGGCTCCCGCCAGTGAAAATAATACTCGTGCCTATATTGATAAAATATCCGGTAAATTAGGGGTTTCCCCTGACACGGTATTGAATCTATCTAATCCGGCGGTCATGACATCGCTCATGTCTGGCATCGTTGAGCACGAAAATGGTTGCCAGCCGTATAGCCAGGCAATGCTCTATCAAGCCGCGAATGCGGGTATGGGAAATAACATTGACCAGAATATCACGATTAATGTTGAAGGTGCACCGGACCCATACGCCACTGCCAATGCGATTGCCGATAAACAAACGGGCATTAACGCCAGACTGATTGGACAATTAACCCAGCGAGCCTACTGATGGATATGCTTTCTACGCTTTTTTCTCAACGTTCGCGCAAAATTGGTTTACTGGTGCCGGATGTCATTATCTCACGAGTTTCGCACAGGCATATAAAGTTCTAGAAATGGCTTAAAAGCAATGGTTAATCTGTAAGTTACTAAAACACATAAATTTTATTAAATTACAATAATTTGTATTTAATTTATAAGGTTTTGTCTATTTATATATCATGCTGAATTAAACTTAAAAATAGCGCGTTTTTTTATTGGTGCGAAACTCGTGTATCTCAGAAAAACATCACGACACCCTTGAAATCACCGAGCATCCGGTTGAACTCGGCGCGGAAATAGCCGATCACGCTTACAAACGTCCGGCGGAAGTCACGATGGAGGTGGGTTTTTCAAGTGGGGGATCGCTGCTGGATTTTTGGGACACATCAAAATTGGGTATTAGCGTAGGGTTAAGCGCACCGGAAATTTACCAGCAAATTTTAGCGCTTCAAGCCAGCCGTCAACCGTTTGATGTGATAACAGGTAAGCGCAAATACCAGCATATGCTCATTCGGGCAATCGAAGTGACCACCGATAAACACACGGAAACCGTGTTGATGGCGATATTAACCTTACGGGAGCTGAATATCACCCAAACCCAAACGCTTAATATTAAATCTACCGATGCAAAAAATATGCGGGAAGGGAATGCAACGAGTGGCGTGAGTAATACCGGTATGAAAACGCCAAAACCCGTAGATAATCGCAGCCTATTACAGCGAGGAGCCGCATTTTTTAATGGAAATTAACGAAATACCGCTTACCCCCACCAACCAGCAATTTACGATTAAGTTATCTGATACCGTCTGGCAATTTCGCCTTATCTGGCGTGATAGCGCTGGCTGGGTGCTGGATATGCTCACGGTTGATAATCAACCGGTGATACAAGGTATTCCGCTGATCGTGGGTGAAAATCTACTGGCTCAATATAGTCACATTATCCGTGAAGGGAAACTTGTCTTACTATCGGATGAAGAAAGCGACATCAACGCGGATACGTTGGGCGCAACCGTAAAATTATACTGGATAACCGATTGAGGCTAAAAATGACAAAAGAAGAAATTGCTGACTTTCAGTTTTTATCGCTAATAGTCACTTATGGAGATTTTGTTCAAAATAAGCCCTATTTTCGTCAGATAGCACAAAGCTTAAGAGAGCATTCCACTGTTTCAGATGCTCTGCCTAAAAAATCTCAAGCGAGTAAAGTTATTGAGCGTCAAGATGCTTTTATCTCTTTTGAGAAAGCATTGCAGTTAACGCAAAATAAATACGCCCATATTATTAATGCGCTAGCAGATAAATAAGTGAATCTATCGCCATGTCAAAAAACTGGATACGAAAATGCTCACTGATTGTCTCCGATGAAAAGGGTGAAGGCATTGAGCTATCGGATTTTCGCGCCACCTTTAATATTACGTGGGCTGACACAACTTTCCCGCGCGTCGCTATTTTTAAAGTTTGGAATTTAAAAAAAGAAACCGTCAGCAAAATTCAAGCGAAGGAATTTGTCAATATCCAGTTGATGGCGGGCTATCAAGACAATATCGGTCTGATATTCACCGGAAAAATTCGCTATACGATTTCAGGTAGAGACAATCCCACCGATACGTTTGTGATTGTTCAGGCGATTGATTCGCACGAGGCATATGACTATGCGACGCTTAATACCACGTTAAGCGCAGGGCATACACAGGCAGAGCAACACAATACGTTACTAACAGGTGTTGCCCCTTACGGAATTGTCAAAGGCGTAACGCCTGAATTTGATAACACCCGTTTTCCTCGGGGGAAAGTCTATTTTGGTATGGTGCGAGACGCAGCAGATAATCTGGCTGGGCAATGCCTTGCCTCATGGCAATACATTAACGGGCAGCTTGTGATGGTGCCAGAAAATAAGTACGTTCAAGAGGTAATAGTGCTTAATAGCGCCACCGGCTTGATTGGCTTGCCGCAACAAACGATTGAGGCGGGGGTGAATGTGCGGTGTTTGATTAACCCAAACATTCAAATCAATGGGCTTATCCGTCTTGACCAGACGTTAATCTATCGCACGATGTTGCCAAATAGTGATATTGCCTTAGGATACAGCAAGTTAAGTGAAAACGATGACGGCGGCTTACGGCAACCCAAGGCGCTGTTTCACAACCGGCCAGTCTTTCCACCGATGGGGATTATATTGTGAAAAACATCACGTATACCGGTGATACGCGCGGCAAGCCGTGGTATATGGACTTGGTGTGCATTGCCAAAGGGTCAAATGACCGAATCGATATTAAAAAGGTGGGATAATGACTATTTCCGTATCAGAGCGTATCGGTGACCCGCAGCAATTACTACAGGTATTTCGCCATACGATTTCATCACAACTGCGCGTCGCAATGCCAGGCATTATTCAGTCATTCGATGCCAATAAAGTCACTTGTGTTGTACAGCCAGCGATTAAGGGAGCCTTGACCGATAGCCAAGGACAGGGGCAGTCGGTGAATTTGCCCCTGCTAGTTGATGTACCGGTAATATTCCCGCGCGGTGGCGGTGTCACAATGACCTTCCCCATCAAAAGCGGTGATGAGTGTCTGGTGGTCTTTGCGGATAGATGCATTGATTTTTGGTGGCAAAATGGTGGGATACAAGAAGCCATTGACCCAAGACAGCATGATTTATCGGATGCATTCGCTTTTATCGGTCCACAATCGCAGGCGCAAAAGATAAGCAACATCAATGAGAGTGCCATGCAGTTAAGAAGTGATGATGGCGCAACCTATTTTGAAGTAAACCCGACAACGCAAAAAATGAAAATTGTTGCCCCAAACGGGCTTGAGATCGTCACCCCAGATGCTATTTTTTCGGAGAGGGTGACCATTAAAGGATTACTCAGTTGGTTGGGCGGCATGGTCGGTTCAACGGCCTCAGGTGTGGCCGTAAAAATTACCGGTGCGATTGAATTTTTGGGCGCATTGACATCTAATGGCAAACGGATTGATGACACGCATCCCCACAAAGGCCTCAAAGCCGGTGGGGAGAGTTCAGGTGAGGTAAATTAAATGAAAGAAAGTGTTAACATTTTTTTTGGCGGTTCTTATTTGCACAAACTAAAAACCGCATGGCGACTCCTGGGCGTGATTTTTTTATTAATTCTTAATGATGAGCCTTCTCTCAAGTTGGAAGACATCAAGGTAGTTGAGAAAAATAAAAAGCAACAGTAAAAGGGTTCTATTGATGCGTTATCGACGAGAAACAAATGGGGGCGATTACAGCTTTGGGCAAGGCGATAACACGTTTTTAACCAACAGCCCTGATGCCGTCGCCCTGGCGATTAAAACCCGTTTGTCCCTCTGGCAGGGACAATGGTTTTTAGACAGCGAAGAAGGGATGCCCTGGTTGCAATCGGTATTAGTTAAGCCTTATTTGGAGGCTTACGGTATGACTATCAAACAGCGCATATTGGATACGCAGGGCGTAACCACGTTAACCGATTTCAATGTCAATCAAAATTCAACCACACGAAAACTGACCATCACCGCAAAAGTACAAACCCAATACGACGAAACTCTCTTTATCCGCGAGGCATAATGTTAAATCTTGATACATTAGCGTTGTCAGCGAAAGTGACTGACGACGGCATCAGTGCGCCGGATTATCAGACCCTACTGATGCGATTAACCGATTTTTTTCATGAAATTTATGGGCAGGATGCGTATTTAACGCCGGATAGCAAAGACGGCCAGATGATAGCCATTTACGCACTCGCCATTCACGATGCCAATAATGCGCTCATCGCTACCTACAACAGTTTTAGCCCTAATACGAGTAAAGGCGCTGCACTATCAAATAATGTGGCTATCAATGGCATTTTCCGGCATGCATCGGGGTATTCCAATGTGGATGTGGTATTAACGGGTCAGGTGGGTACGGTGATAAAAAATGGCCGTGTGCGCGATAAAAACGGCAATATCTGGCGGTTACCGGAAACGGTTACGCTCGATACGCACGGCGAAGCGACGGTGACGGCGGTTTGTCTGGTTACGGGGAGCGTCACCGCATTAGCGGGTGAAATTACCGAGATAGCTACGCCCACGCGGGGCTGGCAGACGGTGAATAATCCCAAACCCGCAACACAAGGCAGACCGATTGAAACGGATAACCAGTTACGGGAGCGGCAACGAAAATCCGTATCACTGCCGTCACGCACGGTACTGGAAGGCATACAGGGCGCGATTAGCCTAATATCAGGGGTAACCAGGCAGCGCGGTTTTGAAAATGATACCAGTAAAACGGATAAAAACGGTATTTCTCCGCATTCAATCGCCATGATAGTCGATGGTGGCGATGTGAACACGATTGCCAACGCAATCGCGCAAAAGAAAACCCCAGGGGCAGGCACGTTTGGTGATACCGCCGTGACCGTGAAAGACCGTTATGATATGCCAATTACGATTCGCTTTTCCCGTCCTAAAACTGTCGATGTGCACGTTGAAATCGACTTAACCGCCTTTTTAGGTTTTACCACGCTCACCGGTGATAAAATCCGACGTAAAGTTGCAGACTATATCAACCAACAACTCATTGGCGACAATCTGTATCTGACCCGTCTTTATTCACCAGCAAATCTGCCCGCTGATGAAGAAGGGAAAACGTTTGATATCACCGCGATAAAAATCGGACGGACAGAAGAAACGGTCAAAGAAGCCAATTTACTTGTTGCGTTTAATGAAGCCGTCAGTTGTCGTGAGAATAACGTCAAACTGGTGGTGACCTCATGAGAGATTACACCGAGTACATTACCCCGCAACATCGTCAAGCGGAAAAGTTTACGCAACATATCGCGCTGATGACACGCGCGGTAAGTGATATTTCAGCCTTAGCCTCACAGCTTAATGCGTTTTTCAGTATCGATACGGCAACGGGTAAACAGCTTGACGCGGTCGGTGAATGGATAGGCTTATCACGTTTTGTCAAAACGCCGATAAAGGGGGGCTATTTTTCACTGGATACGGAAAAAGTGGGCTTTGACCAGGGGAGCTGGAAACGGCGCTTTGATGCCGATAGTGGCTTTACCGAACTGGATGATGAAACCTACCGCTTTATATTGAGAGCAAAAATACGCGCAAATCACTGGGACGGCACAAGCGAGATGCTCTCAGAAATTTATCAGGGCGTTATCCCTGATGAAACGGTAAAAATCTTTTTTATCGACAATCAGGATATGTCGATGGATGTGTATCTCACCGGTGGCGTCATACCGGAAGTGACAAAAGCAGTTATCAAACAGGGTTATCTCAATATCAAGCCAGAAGGCGTAAGACTCAACGCCTATACCGGTTCCGAAGGGGATAACGGCATTTTTGGGTTTGATGTGAATAATCGTTATATCGACGGGTTTGACGTCGGTAGCTGGTCAGTAAAATTATAGGAATAATCATGGCAAAAAATGAGATTTTACCGTTTGCAATTGCAGACGGCGCTAACGTATTGCCGGCGGAGGAGTATCAGAAACTCCCTGCGCGCAACAATGGGTTTAGTGCGGGGGTGGCACGTTCGCAAGAACTCAATACCGTCTGGCGACAGGCATCGATGATTGCGCATGTGGTGGCGCAATTCATCGCTGAAACCAATAACAGTGATGTACTCGATGACGGCAACGTCGATAAACTGAAAGCCGGACTCATCAGTGCCTTATCGAAAAATGTGAATAATACGGTACCCGTAGCAACAAAGACCGTAGCAGGGATAACGAAACTCAGTAGCGCCACGAATAGCGATGATGAAACGCTGGCTGCCACCCCCAAAGCGGTCAAAATTGCTTATGACTTAGCGAAGACGGTGAGTATAGATGAAATCAATAAGAAACTGGATAAAGCAAGCGTATTACAAACGACAGGTGATGCCACTGATAAAGTGATAAGCCAAAATGTCAACGATCACCGAAAACTGATCCACTTTTTAGCTAAATCCGATCAATCAAAATTGATCCACTTTTACTCAGTCATTGCTCCTGAGCGCCGCTTATCTTTCAATCGATAGCTTTCACCGCTTAATTGCAGTACATTCGAATGATGAAGTAAACGAGCAAGCATAGCGGCAGTTAATGTTGCGTCATCAGCAAAAGCATTTGGCCATTGCCCAAATGATAAGTTACTCGTCAATATGACACTGCCATGCTCATAACGCTTGGCAATCACATTGAAAAACAGGTTTGCTTCTTCTCGCCCAAACGGCAGGTATCCAATCTCATCGATAATCAACAATTTCGGGGCCATCACCGAACGTGATAGATATTGTTTGAGCTTATTTTGTCGTTTGGCAGTTGAGAGTTGCAACATCAGTTCAGCTGCCGTGGTAAAGCGGGTTTTCTTCTTGGCCTGTACTGCTTTTAATCCTAACCCAATAGCTAAATGCGTTTTGCCTACACCGCTTGGGCCAAGCAACACGACATTTTCATTACGTTCAATAAACGTTAATGCGCTTAATTCCTGTATGTGTTGTTTGGGGATCCCCGTTGCAAACTTAAAATCGAACGTATTAAGTTCTTTATGTGCTGGGAATCCTGCCATCCGACTCAAAAGATTACGGGTTCGTTCATCTCGTTGTTGTTGCTCACATTTTAATAGGGACAGTAAAAACTCTCCGTAGCTTTTGTCTTGGGCAATGCATTGTTCGGCAAGTGATGACCAATGAGTCGGAATAGAATTTAATTTCAATGACTCACACAGGTGTTCAATTTGTTCATGCAATAACATGTTCACCTCCCAGCAATGCTTCGTATACGCTGATTGAGTGTTGCAAACTGACAGATTCAAGGGGCGGTACGATACGGATATTAAGCGTATCAGTCTGCGGGATAGATTGGCAAACCCTTGCTGGTAAGGGTAGAAGATACTTAACTTCCTTAGCTAGTCTATCTGCTGGCTTCTCTAACGTTGTTCCATGAATCCGCTGATGGGCAACGCGTTGTAACCAGGGCCCCACTCTTGCATTAGCTATCTCAATATCCAGTTCAAGATTATGAGCACGAAGGTCGGTATTTAATGGTACGATAAAGCTGTTTTTTAAATAGTGGTTAAAGCGCTCTACTTTCCCTTTAGTTTTTGCCCTGTAGGGCTTGCAAGCACACAATTTAAACCCGTAATCTTTCGACATTTGAAGCATTTCGACATGTAATTTATGTTCACCTTCTGCATAAGCATCCCGTTCGATGATGAGGGATTTTGCGTTATCACACAATATTTCCTGTGGTACACCACCAAAATAGTCGAAAGCTTCTCGTAAACCTTGTTGCCAGGATTCTGCTCGTTCATTATCAAAGAACTTTACATAACTCGCACGCGAATAGCCTAGCGTTGCACCAAACGCTTTTAGTGATTTTTTACCTCGCCGGATGCTGGTGAAGTCGATTTGCCACGAGTTTCGCACCAATAAAAAAACGCGCTATTTTTAAGTTTAATTCAGCATGATATATAAATAGACAAAACCTTATAAATTAAATACAAATTATTGTAATTTAATAAAATTTATGTGTTTTAGTAACTTACAGATTAACCATTGCTTTTAAGCCATTTCTAGAACTTTATATGCCTGTGCGAAACTCGTGTTTGCATTTGTTGACCTGGCTGTGTTTCAAAACGGACGACAGCTTCGGGAACAATGCTTGGTTTAAATTGACAAACAAATCGGCGTAATTGAGGAATACCGCCTTGATAGCCGCTTTCAACTACTTCATCAAATAAGACTGTTGCAGGGATCCAATCAGGTTTAGCCAGTTCAATTCGCTGAAGCAAATAAGGTTTAAAGGGTGCTAATTTAGTCGGTTGTTGACTTCTTTTAGCATAAGTTGGCATTGTCTGTTGTTGTAAATGATGTTTTACGGTGTTACGGGATATGCCCAATTCACGGGCAATTTTTCGAAGGCTTTGTCCTTGTGCAAAGCGAACATGAATATCCACAAATATCTCCTTGGTTAACATAAATTATCCGTACAAAAATGTGCGAATAATACCAAGTGGATCAGTTTTAGATGATCGTTAGTGGATCAGTTTTGCATGATCGGTGACACCAAAAAGCCTGTGACGACAATTATGCCAAAAAGAATTCTGGGAAACCCCTTAAAATAGGTAGGCTTAACGTTGAATCGCCCACAGGTGATACACTCTTTAACTTAGGCGGAACAAACGGTTCTAGCGGTTCTGAATTCGCCTATGTCAGAAGTTCAAAAAGAACGCAGGTGCATGATACGGGTACAAAAACAACGGTTTTATTTCCACAAAAATCCGGTGAACTTGCCTTATCTTCTGATTTTATTAGTAATATCCGTAGAGGAGCTAGATTTCAATCACCTGACACCAGCGAATGGGGACCAAAGGAATGTCCATCTGGGGGTGTGTTAACTCAGGTTGTCCATAAAGCTGGCACGCCATATGGTGTTAATAATTGGTATCGCCCACTCCAAATATTTAACGGTCAATGGCAAACATTAGCGGGAGATGTATAGTGCAATTAAATAACTTTAAACGGTATGAACCTGAGGGCATCCCCGATAGGATTAAGGTTCAATATTTTATATCCGAAGATGGAACTGATTTTTACAATTCATTTAACTCTTTTTCAAAGAAATATAAACAGGAGTTTCGCACGGGCATATAAAATTCTAGAAATGGCTTCAGAACAATAATTAATCTGTAACTTGCTAAGACGTATAAATTTACTTAAATTACAATAAGTTATTTTTAATTTATGAGATTTTTTCTATTTATATATTATGCTGAATTAAACTTAAAAATAGAGCGTTTTTTTATTGGTGCGAAACTCGTGATAAAATAGGTTTCGACCAAAATGGAATCATTAGGACAATCTCTGAGGATGTTTCAGCAATTTATCCTCATGAATTATCAATAGTTGATATTGAAGAATTACCAGATGGTTTCAATATTGATGAAAAATGGGTATATACCAATGGTGAAATTGAGCGTTATCAATTAACAAAAAAAGAATTAATTAAACAGGCTGAACAAAATAAATCATTCTTAATGAATAACGCAAATATGGCAATTACCCCTTTGCAGGATGCTGTAGATTTAGATATGGCGACTGAAGAGGAAAAAGTGAAACTTACACGAGTTTCGCACAGGCATATAAAGTTCTAGAAATGGCTTAAAAGCAATGGTTAATCTGCAAGTTACTAAAACACATAAATTTTATTAAATTACAATAATTTGTATTTAATTTATAAGGTTTTGTCTATTTATTATATCATGCTGAATTAAACTTAAAAATAGCGCGTTTTTTTATTGGTGCGAAACTCGTGACTTAAAGAATGGAAAAAATATCGCGTGCTACTTAATCGTATAGACACATCGGCTCCACCGGATATTGAATGGCCTAAGAAACCTATTTAGTTCGATAAGTATTTAGTGCAGTTAATTTTTCTCACCATATTTTTTTACATAAGTAGTGTAAATAGTTATTAAATGCCGTTAAATATCTTTTTTGATATAATGCGTGCTTAACACTGTATTTTGATAGATGTGCATTTCCGGCATTTTTAAATGGAATACTTTTCCAAGGAGAGGCATTTTTAGCTATGATGAATGGTTGAGTTAATGCTGGATTTGCCCATTTATGCCAAGGCTTTGTATGACCTATATAGTGTATTAATATAGAATTTTCTATAATTTTTCTTTTTATATTACCCTTCATTTCGTCATCTAAGCTATAAATTGTATTCCATTTTTCTTTTAAGAAGATCACTTTATCTATCAATAATAGATTAAGTACATCTTGATCAAGAAATGGATATTTTTTTTCTAACAACAAGTTAATAGCCTGTTTTGATATGTTTTCTTCATGCCATTGCTGAATATTCATTAATAAACATCCAGCGTTAAAATATTTTTCACCCTTACTATTGGCATCTATTGACGTAAATTTAGCCTTCCCTCCTTCCTGTACGCAAGCGGCTATTTTATTATTTTTGATAGTAATTTGAGTTAACTCAATTATATTTCCATTACAAAAGATATCAGCGTCTAGATAAAGCAATTTGTTAATATTTGAGGACAAATAATCTACAATAATAAACCTAAAATAAGTAGCATATGACCAGCTTTTGGTTGTTGGTAGCTTTTTCAATTCTTCACATTCAATAAGATATATAGTTATTTTGGTGTCATATTGTTTAGCTAACTGTGAGAATAAAATTTTCTTTTCTTCGTCAAAAAAATCAGTGAATATATGGAAATGAAAATCTATATCTTTGTTATGCACTAGTATCGAAGTGATAGAGACTCCAGCACCGAATAGAAAGTTTTTGTCTACTCCATAAGCTACATTGAAGGCATCGTTTGAATACTTTAATTCTTCCTCAGCCAGATTAATAACTTTCGTTACCAATTTAGTAATTTGAAGCTCGTTTTTATTAATCATTATTCACCTTTAAACAACTCAGTCCCATCACAGGGGCATCATATTAGCAGCGTTGGAGGAGGTTGTTAACTATTAGTTGTTGGTTGCAGGTAAGTGGCTTTGTGTGAGATTGTGGTTTTGTTCTGAGAATTAGTGCGAAGACAGTACGTAAAGGGTGAAAAATAAATTTGTACATAATTGTGTATATAAAAATAAATTAAAATGAATTTATTCTAATTAACTTAATGATTATTAATTTTTAATTAATGTCATTTCTTAAGTAAATAAGTCGCGCCTATAGGCGCGTCTTGTTGTGCTATTTGGCTGGAATATTATCTATTATTAAGATTTCAAACTAATTTTATCAGTAAAAAGATTATCAGATTTTTCTTTCGGTGTGCCTCGGCAACCGTCGCCATAGTGTTCACCTTCCCAGCGACCAACCAGTGCCGATCCCATGGCATTACTCATGACATTCGTTGCTGAACGTCCCATATCTAAGAAAGTATCAATACCCATTAATAAAATTAAGCCGGCTTCTGGAATATTAAATTGGCTTAGTGTCGCTGCAATAACGACCAACGATGCCCGTGGTATACCAGCCATACCTTTAGATGTCAGCATCAAAATCAACAACATAGTGATTTGTTCACCCATACTTAAATGGATATTACATGCTTGACCGATAAAGATAACTGCAAATGAACAATAAGCCATTGAACCAACAAGGTTGAATGAGTAACCAATTGGTAAAACAAAGCTAGCAATCTTATTAGAAATACCAAACTGTTCCAGTTTTTCTAAAGTACCCGGAAAAGCCGCTTCAGAACTTGAGGTGGTGAAAGCGAGTAAAGCCGGTTCCATGATGTTTTTGACTAAGCGTAAAATGCATGGGCCAACGATTAACACCGATACCCCAATTAAGATCACCCAGAGTAACGCTAGAGTAAAGTAAAATTCTCCCATAAAAATGCTAGTACTGATCAGTACACTCAATCCGCGTTCAGCAATCATGGCTGAGATAGCAGCAAAAACAGTAATAGGGGCAAAAAGCATAATATAGCTTGTCAGCTTCAACATTACGTAAACCAGTGAATCTAGAATTTTAATAATCGGTTCACCTTTTTTACCTATGGCAGATACGCTGCATCCCATAAAAATTGAGAAAATTACAATCTGTAAAATCTCATTACGCGACATCGCATCAATGATACTAGTAGGTATAGCATGGGCAATAAAATTGTGGAAAGAAAAGGTGGTTGGTTCGATATTTGTCACCGTTGAATTGGTCTCTGCCACGAAATTGATACCTACTCCTGGTGTAAGAATATTAACAATAACCAGGCCAATGGTAATTGAAATGAAAGAAGCAACCATGAACAGTAACAATGTTTTTGAGAAAACTCGGCCTAAGGTTTTGGCGTCACCCATTTTGGCGATCCCGAGGATCAAGGTTGAAATAATTAATGGTGCAATAATCATTTTAATCAAACGCAAAAAAATATCTGTAATGATCGAAATATTTTTGGCGTAGCTGGCGGTTATTTCTGGATTGGTGAATGAATTTAATGCAAATCCAACTATTATCCCGGCGATCAGGCCTACAATAATCCAAGTGGTTAAACTTTTCGATTTCATAATGATTCCGTTTTAGTCAGGCCGGTATTAGATCTCATATTATTTAACAAGCCCTGAATTAGTATTTCAGTGTTATTACCTAAGTTATCCTTTCCTTTAATTGTGTTAAATAAATGTATTTAAAATGAGAAATAATATCGATTTGTTTTTATCGAAATTGATACAATATCCTGGTATAGATACATGTTTAGTATCAAGTTAAATGAATGTTTATATTGATTATTTGTTATTTAATTAAGTGTTAAATTTCATGTCAAAAATGATTTACGTTATTTATTATTAGGCACGTTAGTATTTTTATTTTGTCTGCAATACTACAGTGTAGAATGATAACCATAACAGTATTAAAGTGAACAAACCATATAATTTAATGAATAATTTTAAATTTTGTGACTTAACAAGTTAATATTATTAGTTTATTTAATTAATAAAATGTTCTAGTAATAGTGGCTATTCGACTTTTTTTACCATTTTTAACTAATAATTTAGCTTTTTAGTTATTGATTAATTGATATCTTAAACAAAAGTACGTTACTAACGAATTGTTTGAAAACTGGCCAGTTTAAAACTGGTTATCAGATATGATTTGTATTTATAAATTTTATGATTAATGGTGTAACTCTCCCCTAAGAATTAACCCGGGGAGAGGAATAAATGAAAGGACTATTTTTTTAGTTGATCATAGGTTTTTAGTGGTTGCTGTTTGTTATAAGGATCACCAATATAACGGGGAGAAGGTTGAAAATCTTTGTTAATGACACTTTTACTTACATCCAATCCATCATAATCAAGCCCGGCTAAATCTGACCAAGTGTGAATCAAATGCATAATACTATAGGGCCTATTTACCATGGTATCTAAATGGCGTTGGTGAGTATTAATCCATTGGGTTGATTGCCAGATAATAAAAGGGATCTCATACATAGGACGGGTTGGTGCTGCTTCATTACGACCTAAAATATGGTGTGGCGGTGTGTCAAAAACCTCTTCGCCATGATCAGAAAAATAGACCAAAAAACTGTTTTCGTTAGATGCAGTAAAATCTCTGATTAGTGATGCCACTACCTTATCGTTGAAGTGTTGTGCACTATCATAGTCGTTATAATCGGCTTGATCACTTTTAGCCAAATTGGTGGGCATAGTATCTGTTTTATTATCAAATATTCCCTCATCTTTAGGGTAACGATAGGCATATTTCATATGGATGCCAAGTAAATGGACAATGATGAATTTCTTTTCTGCTGGATCTTTTAAGACTTCATTGAATGGTGCTAATACTGATGTGTCATATTGGCGCGAAAATGCGGTTAACATCGTATTACGCTGAGTTATGGTTTGCTGATTGGTGATCCAGAAAGTTTTATAACCCGCTTGCTTCATCATATTCATTAACGAAGGAGCTGTTTTATAAAGTTCTGGGTGTAATTGATCGGCAAAAGTTAATGCTTGTTGTAACACTTCGATAGTGTAAGGGCGTGAGGTAACTACATCGTTGAATACTTTGAAATTATTTGGGTATTGTGCTTTTAATGCGCTTAATTGTGGTGTTGTTTGGCGGCCATATCCATATAAACTCATACGGTTTCGACTTGTCGATTCACCAATGACTAACACTAATGTTCTTGGAGTAGCGCCATTATTATCAATCAAATTTTTTAAAGGGGGGATTTTAGCATTGTGGGTTAAAATAGCTTCCATATTAGTAAGCTGATTTTGATAAAGAAAATAACCGCTAATAAATTGCCAAGGAGCAGCATAAGCCATCCTGGCATTTAAATCACGAGTTTCGCACCAATAAATAAACGCTCTATCTTTAAGTTTAATCCAGCATAATATATAAATAGACAGAATCTTATAAATCAAAAGCAACTTATTGTAATTTAATAAAATTCATGTGTTTTAGTAACTTGAAGATTAATCATCGATTTTAAGCCATTTCTAGTATTTTATACGCCTGTGCGAAACTCGTGACTTTGTGAAAACTGTTGGCCATAAACAATATAATAGGCCAAGGCGATGGCAGAAGATAGCCAGAGAAAAATGCCTATAATGGCGGCAACCAATTTGATATGGCGAGAAAAAAACAGTGCAGGAATGAGCCAAAGAGTGCTGTATAAAAGGGAATCTCTTAGACCAATGGTATTACTTTGACCGGTTGTTACAACAATGATTTGAATAACTGTAGAAAAATAGAGAAAAAAGACAAGCAACCAGATAAAGGCTACTAAGTTATTTTTTTATTTGGTGAAGAATTAAACATATAATTTATGCTCATCAATTTTGGTTTTTTTAACATAAGGTGTTATGTATTATTTTCATTATCAGCTAGTTTGGCGGCTGATAATTTTTTGAACATTAAACGAAATAGAAATAATTGCAACAAAAATATTGTTACCTTTAAGCAATTGTTGGGAATATGTTGCCAGTTTTTTGGTTGGAAAAAATTATATTTTAATTTGACTAACATCATAGTCAATTATTTTTGTTTTTTATAATAAATATAAAAAATACGGTAATAATAACAATAGTAAGTTTTTTTGTGACAAAATAAATAAAATTCAATCTTCTTTTTGCATCTTTTATCTGTTTTGCCGAAAGTATTAACTAAACGATTTATTGGGTTAATTTGGGGAATTAAATATATTGATAGCTTAAATTTAATATTTATAATTAGTGTTTAGAAAAATTTATATTTAACTAGAGGGATTGTAATAAAAAATTAAACCGGCGAAATAGAATATTATTGAATAATAATTATTTGTGTAAAATAGATATTATTAATAAAAAACATTTTATTGTGAAATTTATAATAAAAAAATTTATTAAAAGATTAATAATAATGTAAGTGAAAACAATAAAGTTACCGCCATTGGTAAGGTATTGAAGGCGCGAGCGTTAAACAAAGGTGCGGCCCGCTGCCGTTCCCTGGCATTAATTGTATCTATTGATATCTTTTATTCTTATGCAGACAGCAATTGCCACATATCCTGCTCCACATTAGTGATTTTTCTTAAACCAAATTTTTTCTCGAAGATAGTGAGCAAATCTGGCGTCAAGAAAGCGGGTGTCGTTGGGCCAATTATGATGTTAGTTATGCCAATTGACAGCAAGGTGAGTAAAATAGCAATCGCTTTTTGCTCAAACCAGGAAAAAACCAGTGATAGTGGTAGATCATTCACGTTACACGATAATTTTTTCGCCAGCTTGGTGGCAAGAATAATTGCACCATAAGCGTCATTAAATTGACCAACATCGATTAAGCGTGGTAAGCCTGCTATTTCACCAAAATCCAATTTATTAAAACGATATTTACCACAAGCTAAAGTTAGAATTATACAATCATTTGGCACATGAGTGGCAAAATTGGTAAAATAGCTACGATTAGCGCGCGCTCCATCACAACCACCTACTAGAAAGATACGGCGTAATTTTTTACTGTTGATTAACTCAATTAGTGTATCTGTTGCATCCAGCAGAGTGTGGCGACCAAAACCAACTGTAATCTTATGTTCAATTTCACTATATGGGAATCCTGCCATCTGCTGTGCCATAGCAATCACGGGGCTAAAATCGTTACCTTCCAAATGGTTTATCTCTGGCCATCCAACAATACTGCGGCTCCAGATACGATCGGAATAGTTGCCAACAAATGGATCGATAATACAATTTGATGTCATAATAATGGGGCCGGGGAACTGGGCAAACTCGATTTGTTGATCCTGCCAGCCACCTCCATAGTTACCGGCCAGATGTTTGAACTTATGTATTGCTGGGTAGCCGTGTGCTGGTAACATTTCACCATGGGTGAAAATATTAATACCTGTACCTGTAGTCTGTTGCAATAAGTTGTGTAGATCTTTCAGATCATGGCCAGAAACTAGAATACATTTACCTGCAATGGGTTTTACGTTAACTTGAGTGGGTATTGGGTGGCCATAAGTGTCAGTTGCACCGGCATCTAAAATGCCCATTACCTTAAAATTCATCTGACCAATTTCCATTGCACATTGAAATAAGGCATCCATATCAGATGGCAGGCTACCTAACCATGCCATAATTTTATGGTATTGGTAGTAAATATCGTTATTGTATTGACCGAGAACTCTGGCATGCTCCATATAAGCCGCAGCACCTTTCAAACCGTACAGACAAAGCAGACGTAAACCAAGAATATTTTCACCAATCACCTCTTTATCTTTATTTAGTGCGTACTCTGCTGCTTGATACTGTAACTCGCTAGGATCGTCACTGAATAACTGCAGTTCGGCCATTGGATGATTTATAATAATCGTTGGATCTTTAGCTAAGCATTGGATTTTCAGTGCCTCACGTTTTTCACGTGTATAGGCAATGATACGCGAAGAGTCAAAATTTACATTAGTTAAAGTAGAAAAAAGGATGCGCGGTGAAAAGTGGTTGACTTGATGATCAATGATACCATTTTGATAAGCTTTAACTGTCCATGCCGATAGACCCTGTAGCGCAGCGATCAATAGATCTTGTAAATCAGATATTTTACCACATACACCAGAGCCTGTACATAAATTTGTGTAATTGCCTGATTTTGATATGTTCAATCCAGCATCAAATGAAGGTTAATTTATGGACGAAAAACAATTGCAGGCTCTGGCTAATAAATTGGCCAAAAATCTCAAAACCCCTGACGATCTCAGCCAGTTCGATCGTCTGCTGAAGAAAATCAGCGTTGAGGCGGCTCTCAACGCCGAAATGTCCCACCATCTGGGCTACGATAAAAATCAGCCCAAACCGGGTGCCAACTCCCGCAACGGCTATTCCACAAAGATCGTTACCACCGGCGATGGTCCTCTGGAACTACGCACTCCGCGCGATCGTGACGGTTCTTTCGAACCGCAACTGGTGAAGAAAAACCAGACCCGGATCACCGGAATGGATAACCAGATTTTATCGTTGTACGCCAAAGGGATGACCACCCGCGAGATAGCGGCTGCGTTCAAAGAACTGTATGACGCGGATGTCTCACCGGCGCTGGTCTCGAAGGTCACCGATTCCGTGATGGAGCAGGTTACCGAATGGCAAAATCGCCCACTGGATGCAGTCTATCCTATTGTTTATCTTGACTGTATCGTCCTGAAGGTCCGGCAGGACAGTCGCGTCATCAATAAATCCGTGTTTCTGGCCCTGGGTATCAACATCGAAGGTCAGAAAGAACTGTTGGGATGTGGCTGGCCGAAAACGAGGGCGCGAAGTTCTGGCTCAGTGTGCTGACAGAACTAAAAAACCGTGGTCTGAACGATATCCTCATCGCCTGTGTCGACGGTCTGAAAGGCTTTCCGGACGCCATCAACACCGTGTATCCGGAAGCCCGCATTCAGCTGTGCATCGTGCATATGGTGCGTAACAGCCTGCGGTTCGTCTCCTGGAAGGACTACAAAGCCGTCACACGCGACCTGAAAGCCATCTATCAGGCTTCCACGGAAGAAGCAGGCCAGCAGGCGCTGGAAGCGTTCGCCAGCGCATGGGACAGCCGCTACCCGCAGATAAGCCGGAGCTGGCAGACAAACTGGGCCAACCTGGCGACGTTCTTCGCTTACCCGGCAGACATCCGCAAGGTGATCTACACAACGAATGCCATAGAGTCGCTGAACAGCGTGATCCGGCATGCCATCAAAAAGTGTAAGGTGTTCCCGACGGATGACGCAGTGAAAAAGGTGGTGTGGCTGGCAATCCAGGCAGCGTCACAGAAATGGACAATGCCGCTGAGAGACTGGCGTATGGCGATGAGCCGCTTTATTATCGAGTTCGGTGACCGCCTGGACGGTCACTACTGAGAAAAGGCATTTACACAGAATCGTGTACAGGGTCCATACACCACGAGTATAAATACAGCCATTGCCAGCTGGACTGCACATTGTTTGCTCACATTGCACACAAAACATGTTAACTCCATTAAATTTGCATTTTATATGCATGTTTATACTATACTTGAGCTTAAGCAGTTAAAAATATATTTTTAAAACAACTTGATAGGAAATTGATTTAGTACAGTTTTGGCGTTAAAGGGAATGCATCTAACAGTAATAATAGTATAAACAACCAACAATTTTGCTTTTTATTATCATTGAACATCACGCTTCTAATATTAGTTAAGTTAGCGACAGCGTTAATATCTAGGGTAGTGACGGCTAGGCATCTATCATTAACCACTATTAAGTAAAATATCTATCTGTTTATCACTATACTTTCATTTTCATTGATGGGTATTAATGCAACCATAATGGTATTTTTACGCTTTAATTAATGCCTCTACTTTTAATCATTAAGTTTTATACTTAAGCGCTAATTGACCACTGTTGCCAACGGGAAACGCAAAAGTTATGGTGGCAAATGAAAAGAGATAACTATATTGAGGTATACACTTTAAGTCATTTTAACTTATCACGATTAATGCGATCAAAGACGTGAATTTAGGCGGTAGGGTGGCATAATTTCCAGCTATTGGGAATACTAATAAATTATTATTGTATTATTTACTATTAATTATTTGTTATATCAAGGCGATTGCTACTATAGAAAAAATGGCACAAAATATTGCTGATGATGTGTTCTATTGGATGAAATAAATTTATGATTAAAATCTTTTTGGCGATCTCAATAGGCTCTGCGCTTGGTGGTATCTCACGTTGGCTTTTGTCAACCAAATTAAATCCATTAATTGCACTTTTACCATTAGGGACTTATCTGTCAAATGTTATTGCTAGTTTTATATTAGGTCTTGCTTTTGCTTATTTTGCTAACCATTATACCTTATCACCTGAGTGGCGATTGATGGTAATGACCGGTTTTTGTGGTGGTTTATCAACTTTTTCTACCTTTTCATTGGAAGTTATGCTCTCCTTTCAGCAACAGCCCTACTATCATGGATTTTTGGAAATCTTAATTCATGTGGTTAGTACCTTATTGGTAACTTACCTTGGTATAGTGATTTATCAATTAATTCAGAATCGCTAGCATCTGACAATTTTTGTCAACCTAAATTGCTTAAAGACACTCTTTTTCTGCTAAATCTAACGCAAAATAGCTCAAAATCAGATTAGCACCGGCACGTTTGATGGCACCTAATGTTTCTAGCGCAACATCGATTTCATTAATCGCGCCTGCTTGAGCAGCAAATTTAATTTGGGCATATTCACCGCTGACCTGGTAAGCTGCTAATGGCAGTTCAGTTCGCTCACGAATATCACGAATAATATCGAGATAAGCACCAGCAGGTTTTATCATTAAAACGTCAGCGCCTTCTTGCTCATCTATCAATGATTCTCTAATTGCTTCATGACGATTCATTGGATCCATTTGATAACTTTTGCGATCACCAATTAAGCAAGAACCTGCCGCTTCGCGAAAAGGGCCATAAAGGTTAGATGCAAATTTGGTTGAATAGGACATAATACCGGTGTTAGTAAAACCTGCTTTATCCAGCGCCCCACGAATTGCCCTGACTTGCCCGTCCATTGCGGCAGAGGGCGCAATAAAATCAGCACCAGCATTTGCCGCAGTGACTGCTTGTCGGCCGAGGTTGAGTAATGTTGCGTCATTATCAACGCCATTGCTACCTAAAACACCACAGTGGCCGTGGGAGGTGTATTCACAAAAACAAGTATCTGACATGACTAGCATATCGGGTACGCTATCCTTGCAGGCTTTTGACATACGGGCAACTAAACCATTCTCTTGCCAGCTATCGCTACCTGTTTCGTCAAGATGATGGGAAATACCAAATAACATCACTGACTTGAGCCCGGCTTTAGCGATCCGTTCGATTTCATAAGGTAATTTGTGTTCCGGGATACGAAAAACCCCAGGCATAGTTGCAATAGGCTGATAATCTTTAATTTCTTCTTCCACGAAAATGGGCAATATAAGATCATTTAGCGTTAAAATTGTTTCTTTAAATAAAGCGCGAACTGTTTCTGTTTGACGTAATCGCCTTAAACGACGAATAGGCTGTTGATATTGCACACCTTCTCCTTGCTATTGTTACATAAATTATAATTAATCATATAATTTTTTTAATAATATTTGCATCGTATTATAAATGCTATTAATTCATCTTACATCTTTAATTGATAGCGCTGTTTCTCTATGCATGCCATTTTGTCTTATTGGCTGAATCCTAAATAGAGATAAATAATTAATACGATTATTGCGGTAACAATAGCATAAGGCATCTGGGTTCTGATATGTTCAATATGATCGCAATCAGTCGCCATTAAAGCAACGATGGCGTCGCTAGAAATTGGCGAAGTCATATCACCAAAAATCGAGCCGGTAATTGCTGCTCCGATCATTAATTCGGTAGGCATATTAACGGAAAGCGCTAATTGCACGCCAATTGGGATCATAATAGCAAAAGTTCCCCATGAAGTGCCGGTTGCTAATGACATGATAGCGCTGATTAAGAAAATGAAAGCTATCGAAAACCCTGCCGGCAACACGCCTGAAGAAATTTGTGCAATATAAGCACCAGTATTAAGATCGGCAGAAACATTGCCCATTAAAAAAGCTAAAATCATCACTGAGCTAATTTTGATCATGCTGGCGTAACCGATATAAATTTCCTTAAAGAAACTTTCGATCGTCAAAATGCGGCGGGCTAAAAACCAGATAAACGAGACTAAAGTACCAAATAAACTGCCCAGTAAACTGAGGTTGAGCCACTGCCTTTAGTGAAATCGCCATTACCGGTGATATATAGAGCGATAGGTACCATTAAAACCGTTGCCAGAATAGGAATAAAAAAGTTCAATACAGTGTTGGTTGCTGGATGATCAATGACTTCCTCATCAGTAATGGAAGATGGCTGATGAGATCGATGTTGATTGGCAATCGCTTTTTGTTCAGCTATTTTCATCGGCCCCCATGAATAATCGGTGAGGATATAAAATAGTACTGAAGCTAGTGATAACCAAGCCATAATATTATATGGCATAGCGGTAGCAAGAATTTCGAATGGGTCGCCAGAAATAAAACCTTTAGAGATTTGTACGCTAATAGCCCCCATCATGGCTGCTCCCCAACCATTGATCATGACAGAAGAACATACAGAGACACCAGAGGTTTGAATAATATAGGCCATTTTTTCTGCGGAAACACCATAATATCTAGCAATATTTTTAGTGGAAGCACCAGCGACTAATTGATTAATAGAACTCTCAATAAAAATGATTATTGAAATAAACATGGCTAGCAGTTGAATTGCTTTTTTATTTTTTATTAAACGCGTTTTATTGGTTAGTAAATATACTAAACTTCTAACACCGCCGGTGACGCTAATTAACCGCATAATTCCGCCAATTAACAAAATAAAAATAATAGTTTGTGTATTGCCGGGGGAGGCAAAAGTAGCAATAATTCCTGTTAGTGTTGCTTGAATGCCTAACAAAATATTGTGATCGTTAATAACGGTATAACCAACTAAAATACCTATCAATAATGATAAGATCACTTGACGTGTTATTATCGCGAGTATAATAGTGATAAGCGGCGTAATTACTGTCCAAATTCCGTAGTCATTCATTGCGATACCCTGTCTCTAGCTGAGTATTAAAAATTAAGTGCTTGCTCTAAATCGTTAAGTAGATCGTCAATATCTTCTATCCCTACGGATAGACGTAATGTTGTATTGTAAATGCCCATTTTTACTCTTTCATCTTCAGTCATAGCGGCATGGGACATGGTTGCTGAATGATTTACCATGCTTTCAACACCACCTAATGACTCAGCCAGAACAAAATATTGCAATTTGCTGATAATATTTTTTACGTTATCTCGATTGCCATTAATGTTAATGGTAACAACAGCGCCACCAGTTTTCATTTGTGTCTGACAAATATGATACTGGGGATTATCTGATAGCCCTGGATAGTATACTTTTGTGATATTACGATGATTATTTAAAAACTTGGCAATTGTCAGTGCATTAGCGCATTGTCTTGTCATGCGAAGATCTAAAGTTTTTAATCCCCTTAATGCAAGATAAGCATCAAAAGGTGAAGCAATAGCACCGATGGTTGTTTTAATAGCATCAATTTTATCGGCTATTGTAGATTGATTAGTGATAACCGCGCCACCGATTAAGTCTGAGTGTCCGCCTATGTATTTACTGGTAGACAACATGACAATATCAGCGCCTAATTCAAGGGGTTTTTGATTCCAGGCAGTAGCAAAAGTATTATCGACACAGGTTATGATGTTATTTTCTTTTGCCAACTGACAAATTTTACTGATATCAACAAGTTCTAATAGCGGATTAGTAGGGCTTTCTATCCAAATCAGACGGGTATTATTGCGTAAATGCTGTTTGACTAGTTGGAGATTATTGAGATCAATATAATCAACTTGATGACCACTTGTTTCTTTGATTAACTTTTCAAATATACGGTAAGTACCGCCATAGACCCCTTGCATGGCAATAATATGAGAGTTTTGTGGTAGCAAATTTAATACTAGTAATGTTGCAGCGACACCCGATGCGGTTGCGGTAGCATAAATACCCTTTTCAATATCGGCAAGTAACGTTTCGTATGCATAGCGAGTTGGATTTTTAATTCTTGAGTAGCTAAATTCACCATTTACATCAATATTTTGTTGAATAAAACTACTTGCTGTGGTGATAGTGGGGAAAAGCGCATTATTAGCTTTATCAAGCTGGTTTCCACCATGAATTAAAATAGTTGAAAATTTTGCCATTATAATCCTTATATTTTTTTCTAATCAGTGTTAATTCATTATATGACAATAAGTATAGTTGTATAAATGGATAGAATTACAATAGATTCGTGTTAACCAAAGGGTCTATTTGATATATTTGTACTATTACACGAGTTTCGCCCAGGCCTATAAAATTCTAGAAATGGCTTAAAAGTAATGATTAATCTGCAAGTTACTGAAATGCATAAATTTACTTAATTTGCAATAAGTTATATTTAATTTATAAGTTTTTATCTATTTACATATTATGCTGAATTAAACTTAAAAATAGAGCGTTTTTTTATTGGTGCGAAACTCGTGTATTATATTTATCCTACACCAATATGCTAAGGAGTAATAGCGTATTTTATAAAATAACAAATATTTTATATTTTATTTATTTCTCGTTAATATAATATATATTTTGTTTTTATAATATTAAATTACTAAAAATGTGGTATTTATAATGGTAGATTGGTAAATAAGAAATATTACAACTTAAAAGAAAATATAGACTTCATAATATTCTTATGAATTATTTTTTAAAATAATCTATTCTTTTATTTTCATTACGTCTTGATATTGATTTTTTATATGAAAATCAACTAAGTATTTCCAAACAAAAATAAAATATTGTTATATTTTTGTTTGCATAATCATAATGTAAGTTAAATTTTATTGTATGAAATTTTTATTCACAATATAAAATAAATTTCTATTTATCATGTAAGATGGAAGAATCATATTTTGATTTTATTTTAGTGTTAAAATCTATTAATGATAGCTTATAAAGATAATTACTATCATTAATTAGTGCTTATAGAAAATTAAAAAATAGCTTAAAAATAAAATTATCACTTACAATAAAAGGAACGTGGCTATTTAGTGGCTAGTTGAAGCGGTAAAGAATAGCTAACTTTTATAGAGTGAACGAAATATTAGTTATTAAAATTTAAGTTTATTTTTATACAGCAAAAAAATTAATGATAAGAAAAATTGGAGCATTAAAAGATGATGAATTAATTAGTTGTGAACAAAAGCCTGCAGTACATATCAAATATATATTTATTGGTATAATTTTGCATTGAAAGGGGAAGAAGTATCTTATATCTACTTTTGTTTAAAAAACAAACATAAATAGATTGAGATATCATTAAAAATATTTAATAAACTATTTTATTAGTCAATAAATTAATGTTGAGTGTAAGTAATAATAAATTTATAACAGTAGATTTTATTTGATAAAATATTTAGAAATAACAAAATAAATTTATTATCAAATAAAATATCAAAAAAGAATATTTTATTGTGAAAGTTTAAAAAATATTTATTATTAGATAATAAAATGTTTCATTTTGGATAATTTTAAGCATTAAATGTTATTGTTAAATTAAGAATGCATTGATTATGTTTATTTTTTGATACATAAATAAAAAATATTATAATATTCTTTATTATCAATTAGTTATTAAGATGTTTATTTTTTGATAGTTTTAGGCTATCAATAATGCGTAAACGGATCGATAAAAACAAATTGCATAATTGAGGTAATATGACTTTAATCTTTTCTTGTAATAGATAACTATTATAATATATTATTATACTTCCTATATATTTTATTATTTAAAAATCATCCTGATGCATGTTTTCATTAGCGGAGTTAAGTAATGGAATTAAAAAATTTAAATTTATTCATATTAGTGGTAAGAGTTGTTTAACCTTCAATCATTTTATTTAATGTAAATAATAAAAAATCTGTAGAATAACGGATAGTGTAGAGCAATTTTATTATGGATACCCTTTTCAAGGATGGCTATTAATTAGACTATTAAATAAAGTTGTAGAAGAGGATGCTTATTATGAAACATCAAGATTTAGTTTTTCAATTTTTAGATTATCGATTGCATTGCAATGAAATGCTGATGAAAAATGGAGAAATTATTGCAGTACCACCTAAAGAATTAAGGGCATTAAGTTGTCTAGTGGCTAATAGTAAAAAGATTATAAAGAAAGATGATATCGTTGCTTATGTTTGGCAAGGTGGCGAAGTAAAAGATGAATCAGTTGTTCGTTGCATATATTCATTGAGAAAATTGTTTAAACAGGAAAATTTGATTATAACCATTTATGGTAGAGGATATTGTTTTAATAGTGATGTAAAACTTATTGATTTAAATGCAAAGAATGATTATTTATACGAAATTCCTAACCATGATAAGCGGCAAAGTGGGCTTTATATGCAAAGTATTGGTAGAATATTACCTGTATTCAAAGAGGGTATTTGTTCTTCAAATACAATAAAGGATAGTTTTCAGCGTTTAACATTGAACATTAAATGTAAATAGTCATGATTTCGTCATAATTTGGTTGTGATCTTTGGGTTATTTTAAGGTTTAATGAGATCGTGTTTTTTGCTAGAAGCTGGTTTCATGTTAAGGAGCAAGTTTTGCGGCAGAGTGAATCTATGTGGATAAAATATGACGAAATTTTATTAGAAAATCCAGTTCTTTATTATGTTACGGCAGTAAGTAAAACAGAACTTCGTATTAGTTCAAAAGGAAATCAAGAAATTTGCTGTTTCGATATTGGAGAGAGTGGGATCATGATGATTTTACCTTCTAAAATAGATGTCCTATCGGGTGAAATCAGGTTAAAAAAAGAAAATATCTTACATTTAGCTAAAATGCAGGCTTTTATTGATAAAGCAAATAATCAAATCCATAATTTTAAGAATAATTACCTTTCTGCTTTTATTAATTTTAATTTTGATACTTATAAAAAACAAAAAAATCTTGAATATTGGTTTTTGAGTCAACAAATTAATAAAGAAAAAAAAGCAGAAAGGCTTTCTTCTTTATTACGCCAAAATGAAGAATATCGTATTGTCAGTTTTCTGCTTGAAGAATCGATGTTAGAAGGAAACCAAAAATTACAGAAAATGAGTGTAAAATATGGATTATCTGTTTCTTACTTTAGAAAATTAGCAGGAAATGCATTAGGTAATTCTCCTAAAACTGAGTTAAAAAAATGGCGATTAGTTAATGCGTTATTAGATTTAAACGATAAAAATCATAATATTACACAAATAGCTTTTAAATATGGTTATTCCAATTTGTCTCATTTTTCTGATGAAGTGAAGAGTTTTTTGGGGATAAGTCCGAGCCGGTTAAAAAGATACTATCAAAGGAAAGGATCTAGTGTCACCGATGAAGAAATTATTGATAAGAAAAGATAGTAGTATATTAATTTTTTTAGTGTTCTTAAATTTCATATTATTGTCCAGTTCTAAAGCTGTATCAGAGCAAAATATCGAATCAGGTTATATTGCTAAAAATCAAACTATACGTGGTGTTTTTGATGCCCTATCTTCGGTTATTAATAAACCAATCGTAGTTAGTCAGCTTGCTGTAAAAAAGAAAATAACTGGCGATTTTGATCTTAAATATCCACTGGATACCTTAAAAGACATTACTCAGCAACTTAATTTGATGTGGTACGATAATAGTCAAGTAATATATATTTGTGATGCAATTGAAATGCGTGATACTGTTATTACCTTAAATAATACGACAATTTCTGAGATAAAAAATTTTTTAAAAGATTCAGGTCTGTATGATGAACGTTACCCATTGCGCTCAGGTAGTAACAATCGTTTATTTTATATATCTTGGCTCTATATTGAGACGATAATTAATACTGCTCAGTTTTTAGATGAAGTGACTACAAGCTTTGATGGCCAAGAAAAAATAGCAATTGTGCCATTATATAATACTTTTGTAGAGGATCGTCATTATCAATATAGGCTTAATGATATTATTATTCCAGGAATGGCATCAATAATAAATAAATTGATGGATGCTTCAAGTAGTAATATTGCAAAATTAAAAACGCATACGCTAAAAAAAATCAAGATGATTTAGCTAATCAGAATAATAATTCATTACTAACAGAAGATTTATCGTTAAATAAAGGTGCGGTTTCTATTATATCTAATCCTGGTAATAATAGCTTATTAATAAAAGGTAATAAAGAACAAGTAAATTATTTATTACGAAAGATTGTAGAACAGCTAGATATCACTAAAAGGCATATAGAACTATCAGTATGGATTATTGATATAGAAAAAAAGCGCTTGATCAGCTTGGTATAAAATGGAGTGGTGGTGCTAATATTGGGCAAAAATTAGGTATATCGATAAATGCAGGAACAAGCACTATTGATGGGGCTAGTTTTATGGCAGATATATTTGCATTAACAAGGAATGATAAAGCAAATATTGTTTCTCGGCCAATGGTACTAACACAAGAAAATATTCCAGCAATATTTGATAATAATCGAACTTTTTATACTAAATTGATTGGAGAAAGAGCGATAGATTTAAAAAATGTTACTTATGGTACAGCCATTAGCGTATTACCTAGGTTTACTCTTGATAATCAAATAGAAATGATGATTACCGTTCAAGACGGAAGTCGAGGCAACAGTTAACTGATCATTTACCAGAAATAGGACGAACAGATATTAGCACTATTGCTAGAGTACCTCAGAATAAAAGCTTATTAATTGGTGGTTATACTCGTGATGAACATAGAAATATAGAAGAAAAAATACCATTACTGGGAGATATTCCTTATTTAGGTAATATATTTTGCTATACTACTGAAAAAAAGGATAGTTTGGTGAGAGTATTTCTTATTCAACCTAAAGAGATTACTAATCCTTTAGGTTTGAGTGCAGAAAATATTGCTAAAAAAGTAATAGAAGATAGATTTGATAATAAATTAGAAAATTGGATGTCAAATTTTTTGAGTAATCGTTGATGAGTAATAACATAAATAATTCTTATAATATTGTCCAGTACATGCTGCGTCATAGGCAAAAATTAATTATGGAAAAAGTGAATACTCAGGAAAAAGTGGATCGATACGAGGCACTCGACGATGAAAGTGAGAGCAAAATTGAAGAAAGGCATCAATATAACCAAAAAAAATTTGGTAATGAACAAGGAAAAGCACTATTACTATCGCAAACTAGACAGAGAAGAGAATTAGTTAAAAAAATTGAATTAGAAAATTGTAATGAATTTGACTATGTTTTGGATGATGAAATCGATCAAAAAATCGATAAAGTAGTAAATATTTTATCTGCGCCAAAAATTTCTCCCCAAAATTTAGTAGCACAGCTTAGAAAATTAATAACTGATGATAGTGATTTAGTAATTGTATTACGAGCTTTAATTAGGCGTAATATGCTACATGAAAAAAAAGAAAAAAAATAACAGATGTATTAAGTTATGTAGAACAAACTACGAATAAAAAACGATTAAAATCAGGAATTAATGTTGCTCTTAAAGCACGTATATTTAGCTCTAAAATAGATGTTGAACCCTATTTACTGCGTGAGAGCTATAGACAATTTATTGAAACGGATCTATATGAAATACAAATTTATGGTAACTGGATTTCAACCTATGGAACAGAAAATCGAGAAATAATTTTGCAATTTATCGAAAATGCAACGATTACTGATATTAATTCCAATGATCCCAGTTGTAGCCGAATAGAATTTGGTAATCTTTTGTCAAGATTAAATCAAATAAAAACAATAAAATCATGTGATAAATTCTTTATTGAATCTTTAATTAACTATTATAAAAGTAAAGCAATTCCCTTTCGGGAGTTAAACATAGTATTATTTTTTATTAGTGCACTTGAAAAACCTAATGCTATAGGTAATTTTCTAGATTTATTATTAAAAGTGGATAGTGGTAATGAAGATAAAGGAAAAATAACTCAATTAATTTATAATTTAATAAAAAAATTGCCACTATGTATTTTTATTGATATGAATGATAAAGAAATAATAAAAGAGCAGTTGATAGAAAAATTAAATAATTTTTTCATTTAAGATAGTATAAATCACTATAATATTTGAGTAAATATGAATAAATTTCTAAATGAAATAAAAAAACATTCAGAGCTGTTTGTATTAATTTTAGTTTTTGTCATCATTTCGATGTTGGCAATTCCTTTACCTACATATTTAATTGATTTTTTAATCGCGTTAAATATTATTTTATCCGCATTAGTATTTTTATCTTCATTTTATGTAAATAGAATACTAAATTTTTCATCATTCCCTGCCATTTTATTGATAACCACATTATTTAGATTATCCCTAACCGTCAGTACAAGTCGATTAATATTAAGTGAAGCTGATGCAGGGGAGATTGTCGCTGTATTTGGGCAATTTGTTATTGCTGATAATTTAGTTGTTGGGTTTGCCATTTTTGCCATAGTTACTATTGTACAATTTATGGTTATTACCAAAGGGTCAGAACGTGTTGCAGAAGTTGCTGCCCGTTTTTCTCTGGATGGTATGCCAGGCAAACAAATGAGTATCGATGCTGATCTACGCTCTAGTATTATTGATGCAGAAGAAGCTAAACGTTGGCGCAGTGTTGTCGAACGGGAAAGTCAGCTGTATGGATCTTTTGATGGTGCAATGAAATTTATCAAAAGTGATGGATTGGTTGCACAAATCCCTGCTTTATTAATAGCGGTTGCGGCAGGTTTTGTTGTTACCAGGGTTAATGGTGATAATGAAAACTTAGGTAGAACGATCATTAACCAGTTATTAACTAATCCTTTAATTTTGATTATTTCAGCAATTATTGCATTGAGTATTGGCAGTTTACCTGGCTTTCCTTTTATTGTTTTTTTATTGATTTCGGCAATATTAGCTAGCATGTATTATCTTCAATTTAAAAGAAATAAACCAAATAAAGAAGATACGGCATTGATTGAAAAAAATGAAATAACGGACTTAGAGATAGATAATCAAGGGGTGATTAATAAAAAAACAAATGAAACGATCCCTTTAATTTTGGTTGTTAATAAAAGCGTAATTGAAAATTTAAAAAAAGAAAATATTTCTGCTAAATTAAAAAATAAATTTTATCTAGATTATGGAATAAATTTGCCTGATATCATAATAAGTGATTCTGATGATTTAGAAGAAAATACCATAGTGCTATTAATTAATGAAATAAAAGCAGATCAATTTTATATTAGATACGATGGATATCGTCTTATTAATAAGACAGATGAAATTGAACATCTTGGGATTGAAAAGATTACTATTAATAATGATATTTGGATAAATGAAACGGATTATGAAAAAATAAAAGAAATAGGATATTTATGTCGCCATTATATAGATGAAATTTATTTTAATTTAGCCAATATACTCACTCGTTATGTACACGAATATTTTGGTATACAAGAAGCTAAGCAAGAAATTGATAATTTAGAAGAAAGGTATCCAGATCTTATTAAGGAAGTCGTAAGGCATGCAACAATTCAAAGAATAGCAGAAATATTACAACGGCTAATTAATGAAAAAATATCAATAAAAAACATGAAATTAATTATGGAAACTATTGCACAATGGGCACCAAAAGAGAAAGATGTTATTTTACTTGTCGAACATATTCGTAGTGCATTAGGAAGATATATTTGTCATAAATTTTCGCGAGGAAATAATTTAAACGTTATTTTATTATCAAATGAAAATGAAGAGGTTATTCGGAGTAATATACGAAATACCTCGGCCGGTGCTTTTTTGAATTTAGAACTTAAAGAATCTGAATATTTATTAGATAAAATATCATTAGCATTAGATAGCATGCCGTTATCTTATAATGATTTTGTAATTTTATGTTCAGTTGATATTAGAAGATTTTTAAAAAAGTTTGTTGAAAATAAATTTAACAATGTGGATGTTATTTCTTTTGGTGAATTAACAGAAACGGTTTCCGTAAATGTATTGAGAACGATTTAAAACTAAATGGAGAGAGTATGCATATTGATATTGCCTTATTAGTTCGTGATGCGCTAGCACATAGTGGTTGTGATAAAAATTTAATTTCTGATTTTGATGGACATTCAACGATTACATTAGAATTTAGTGATTCATTAGATATCAATATAAGTATTGATGATAATTATGTATGGCTGTGGAGCCCTCTTTGCGAAGTGAGTAGTAATTTGATTTGTCAATTAAGCGAAAAGATATTAAATAAATTAATGGAAGAATGCCTGTTTACCGTGACAAAACAGTTACAATTAGTTTCTCGTAATCAATATATTAATTTGGCAGGCGTCGTAGCTCCTGCATATTTAGTCGATGGAGCCAGCTTTTCTGCGGCGTTAGAGGAATTCTTCCACTTAATAAATAATTATTCAGAGATGCTTTGTTAATGAATGAAATTACTTTAAGCCATATAATATATAAAATTCAGTCGCTATTAGGAACAGTGATTGAAGCCAATATTGCCGATTGTGAAATTGGTGAAATTTGCCATATTCATAAAAATTGGCGAGACACGAAAATTATTGCTAAGGCACAAGTTCTTGGTTTTCGAAAAGATACTGTAATACTAGGGCTAATTGGTGAATCGATAGGGATCTCAAAAGAGAGTGTTATTATTCCATCAAAAGAACATTTTACCATAAAACTTTCATCAGATTTATTAGGTTGTGTCATAAATTCAATGGGAGACATTGCTGAAGGTTTTAAAGAAAAAAGTGGTTTATTAACTAATGAAAAGCGTGGGATCAACCAAAGTTCACCAAATTATTTGCAAAGAAAACCAATACAACATCCATTTGTAACCGGTATTAAAGCGATCGATGGGCTAATTACCTGTGGAATTGGTCAACGATTGGGTATTTTTGATTCTGCTGGATGTGGAAAAACATCACTTATACATATGATGATACAACATGCCAGTGCAGATATTTTTGTTATCGCATTAATTGGTGAACGGGGGCGTGAGTTGACTGAATTTGTCGATACACTGAAACAAACTGGTCATATTGATAAATGTGTTATCGTCTACGCCACTTCTGATTACTCTTCAATAGATCGGGTAAATGCTGCTCTGGTTGCTACAACAATCGCAGAATATTTTCGCGATGAAGGAAGTAACGTAGTACTGTTTTTAGATTCAATAACACGTTATTCCAGAGCATTACGCGACGCGTTGCATTAGCTGCAGGAGAACCGCCAGCCAGACGCGGATATCCTGCCTCTGTATTTTTGAAGCATTGCCAAAATTATTGGAACGGCCAGGTCTTACACAAAAAGGGGGGGGGGCAATAACAGCATTTTATACTATATTATTAGAAAGTGATGATGAGCCTGATCCGATTGCAGAAGAGATCCGTTCTATTCTTGATGGACACATTTATTTAAATCGTAAATTGGCAGAAAAGAGTCATTACCCAGCTATTAGTATTCTACAAAGTATAAGTCGTGTAGCTTCTCACATATGTGATCAACAACATTTGAGTCATGCTGCTCAAGTTAGAAAAATTTTAAGTAAAATTGAAGAATTGAAAATATTTATTGATTTAGGTGAATATAAAGAAGGCGAAAACTGTGAAAACGATCAGATGTTATATAAATATAACAAAATAAATAGTTGGCTTATACAATCTCCAGATGAAAAAAAATCCTTTGAATCAATAAAGCAAGAGATGTATGAGATTTTATCGTAATGTAAAAAAAAGGCATACTTTAATATGTCAAAAAATAAATCAGAACGATATTTTACTGCAAAACCTAGATAATAGAATACTGATAATTGAAAATGAGATAAAAGAAATCAATAAAGAAATTTTATTTGTTAGTAATTTATTGGCAGATATTAATAATGTGGGGTTATTATCAAGAGATGAGTTGTTTTCAATAAAAAGAAAACAAGCGGTATTTAATCATAAATTAATAGATTTAAAATTGGAGAAAGCAAAAAAGGAAGCTGATCATCAAGTTGTTATTTTAGAAAAGAAAGAAAAATTAAACACTAAAAAAATTTTACATATGAAAAGCGAAAAGTATATTTTTTTATTAAAAAAGAAATGGTTAAAATTATTCAAAGGAAATATCTTATTGAAGAAAATGAAATAGAGGAAGTTCTTTATGCCAAAAGTCAGTTCAATAAAAACTTTTAATATACAATCAAAGCAGAATGGGACATGCTCATTAGATGATATCATTAAAGAAAATATAAAAAATAGCAAACCATTATCTAAAATCGATTTATCAAAAACTAATGTAATTTATTATATGATAATACTATATTTCATGATGGTAGATATAGCTATGATCTTGATGAAACTGATATCTTAATGAAAAATGAAGAAAAAGATAATACAATAGTAGATAATCAACTTTATAATATTTCTTTAAGATTATCTGATGTTAGCATAGAAAATATTATAATGAGTAATCAATCAATATTCAAGGCTTCTCGAAATATAGAGGAATTAAAAAATGATAACTTTAGTAATCATAAAAAATATGTTCCAACTGATAAAAAATCTGGCCGGATACACTATGTAAAACATGAAAATAGTGTTATAAAAAAAGAAAATATTGCCAATAAATTAAGTATTAATAATACAATCGATACAGATTATATAACTAACTTAATTCACTTTATTGGTTCATCATCCCGTGGGCAGAGCAAACAAATTAGGGTAAATAATTTATTTAACTATCAAGAAATGAATTTAACACCAAGTTATGAAACAATGCCAATAAGTTATAAAAGTAATATTGATTGCAATTACCATTCAAGACTTATTTTATCCAAAAGAACTTTTAATAAAAAAATTGAAATGCCATCATTGGAAAATTTACAAAAAAATAAATGTATAAAAAATAATTTTATTAATTACAATGAAAATAAAGAGTTGAAATATTTTTTCAAAAAATGGGGAAAAACACATTATGTGGATATAAGTATAAATAAAAAATTCCAATGTTATCGAATATTTAGCTTTAATCCATCAGATTCATTGGTTGATAATAGAATTCATAGTTATTTGAATAATAATAGTAACTCTGAAAAAAATCTTCTTATTATAAGAAAAGACAATAAGGATCAATTTAATGAAAAAAGTGATAAATACTAAATTTTCTTTGAGGATGAGGAATGATAAAAAATTATTTTCCTATAAAAAGCCACAAAGAAATTAATTTAAAACAATTATTAATTACTTGGCAAAAAAAAGGAATTAGTCAAAAAAGATTTCCATTACCAAATGGAGAGCTATCATTATCTTTTTCTACCAATAAAAATTGCAAAGGGATCATAGACCTTAGAGAATGGTTAGAATTAATAAAACCAGATTTAAGCGGTTTATCTATGTATGCCTGGAAATTTGATGAATTAGAAACTCTTTTTTTAAATAGCTATACATTAAATGAATTTTTACCTTCTGAATTAGAATTTAATACTTTATATAGTAATGGAAAAGTTAATTGTAATGATAGCGATTATAAAAATATCATCGCTATGCTCAGAACAGATTATGGTAATATCTGGATCCATGATATTGATAATAACTTGAATCATGTAAGTAAATTAGAAAAATATAAATGTGAACACATCTCAGTGGAACTAATTTTAAGAATGGGATTCAGCAATATAACTGTATTAACTTTAAATAAGGTTAATGTGGGTGATATTTTATTTGTGAATTAGCAAACACATGATGTGGTTATTCAAAATAAAGTTATCGGACATTTTACTAATGATAATGGAGTCTATATGATAAATACAAATTTTTATAATGATAATATTGATGATACAATCAATGACGATGATAATCTAATAGAATCTAGTGATAAGTTAGGCTCTAAAGGTGATATACCCATTACACTTGAATATATTTTACAGAAAAATAAAATTCCTTTATCAGAATTGGAAAGCATTTTTCAAGGTAAGGTACTACCATGTGACTTAGCCGCAGAAAATAATATTAAAATTGTTGCTAATGGGGTTTTAATTGCAAAAGTAAATATAATTTGGATTGAAGATAGATTGGGTGTAGAGATCACTCATTTATTTCATAACGAAAAATAAACAATTGTTAATACAGAGAGTAAAAGTAGAAATTATGAATAATGATATTTCTCTGATTACCCTATTGGCGTTTTCAGCCTTATTACCATTTATTATAGCGACTGGCACATGCTATATAAAATTTTCTATTGTTTTTATTATGGCTAGGAACGCTTTAGGACTACAACAAATTCCTTCTAATATAGTATTAAATGGTGTTGCATTAATGTTGTCATTTTTTGTGCTACTGCCTGTAGTGAAAACCAGTTATCAAGAATTTAATAAGGTTAATATAGATTATAAAGATATTGATTCTATTATTAATTCAGTAAACTCTGGATTAGGTGGATATAAAAATTATTTAATAAAATATTCAGATAAAGAATTAGTGTCATTTTTTGATAAGTTACATCAAAAGTCAGATGATGGAAATTATGATCAATATGAAAATGGTAATGAAAGCTCTATTATTTCATTGCTTCCTGCATATGCCTTAAGTGAAATAAAAAGCGCTTTTACTATCGGCTTTTATTTATATTTGCCCTTTGTTGTTATTGATTTACTTATTTCAAGTATTTTATTATCACTTGGAATGATGATGATGAGTCCGGTAACAATATCTGTTCCTATAAAATTAATTTTATTTATATGCTTAGATGGATGGAGCTTGTTATCCAAAAGGATTAATAACTCAGTATATTGAACTAGCAACAGGATAATATATAAAGTTTATGAGTAATATAATTTTTGCAAGTAATAAGGCATTATATTTAATATTGATCTTTTCATTATTTCCGGTCATCGTCGCTACTATTATTGGGCTAATTGTTGGGCTTTTTCAGACGATAACTCAGCTACAAGAGCAAACATTGCCTTTTGGATTAAAATTAATTGGTGTAATGGGATGTTTATATTTACTATCAGGTTGGTATAGCGAAGTTCTGTTAAGTTATGCTCATGAAGTTATTAAGCTAGCACTATCGTGATTTAATATTATGCATATAGATACTAATTTTTATTTTAATATTTATAATTTTTTGTCTCATTTAGCTGTCGTAGCTTCGCGTATTTTTCCAATATTTTCTATTATTCCATTTTTATCTAACAATATTCTATCCTCCACGATTAAATTTCCTCTTTCACTATTTATTGCTATGGGTGTATGGCCATATGATGCATATGATTTACCTCAATTTGAATCGACCAATTATTTAGTCATCTTGCTAAAAGAAATTATTATTGGATTAATGATTGCTGTTTTTATTTCTTTACCTTTTTGTGTTTTACAAATAGCAGGAAATATTATTGATAATCAAAGAGGAGCGACATTAAGTAGTAGTATTGACCCTATTAATGGTGTGGATACATCCGAGCTGGCTAATTTTTTTAATTTATTCGCGGTGACACTATTTTTAGCTAATGGTGGGGTTATAACTATTTTAGAAATTTATAATTATAGTTATCGTTTGTGGCTACCTTTTTCAATGGAATTGCCATCAGTTTCAAATATTTTAACTTTTATTTCTTATGCAATTTCAAAAGCGATAATGTTAGCGAGTCCATTAATTATTATTTTTTTAGCCACTGAAATTATGCTTGGGTTACTTGGTCGATATGCACATCAATTAAATCCATTTTCTATTGCTTTAACTGTTAAAAGTCTAATTTGTTTTACTATACTGATGATTTATTTTTCTTCATCTTTTAGCGAAACGGTATTAGTCATGCAGCAAATATCTTTTAAATTGATTGAAAACAGTATCTAATGGAATACTATGTCAGCAAACAAAACGGAAAAACCAACGCCTAAGAAGCTAAAAGATGCAGCTCAAAAAGCAAAAAGTTTTAAAAGTAAAGATTTAGTTATCAGTTGTCTTATTTTTTTAGGTTGTTTATATTTGACAAATTATATTAATTTCACAGCCATAATAGATATTTGGGCGAATACATTAAAAAATAATCATCGTATTACACCATTAAATTATACTTTTGTCCTTTTATTTTCGGCATTAAAGATTTTTTTACCTTTTCTTTTTTTATGTATATTAATTATTATGCTTACGACGATGGCACAGACAGGATTTAAAATTGCAACTAAAGTATTAAAATTAGATTTTAATACTTTAAATCCTATCAATGGAATTAAAAAAATATTCAATATTAGAACGATAAAAGACTTCATTAAAACATTTTTATTTATCTTAGTATTTTTTATTGTTACATATATTTATTGGGGTAATAATAAAAAAGTTATTTTTGCTCAAATTTATTTAAATATTCAAGATATTTTTTTAGTATGGAAAACGTTACTTATCGATTTTATTATTGTCATCTATTATTGTCTTGATTTTAGATTCTGTTGCAGAGTATTTTATTCATATTAAAGATTTAAAGATGGATAAAAATGAAGTTAAACGTGAACATAAAGAGCAGGAAGGAAATCCTGAAATCAAATCAAAAAGAAAAGAATTGCATGTCGAGATTTTATCCGAACAAGTAAAAAGAGATATTAAGAGTTCAAAATTTATGATTGCTAATCCAACACATGTCATTATTGGTATCTATCTAAATCCGCAAATAGTTGCTATACCAATGGTCTCAGTATTAGAGAAGAATCAACGAGCGCTTGCTGCTCGCGCCTATGCTGAAAAAGAGAGTGTGCCGGTAATAGAAAATATTGCATTAGCGCGTCGAATATATAATACCCATCAACTTTACTCTTTTATTAATTTAGAGGAAATTGGTGAAATAATTAAAATTTTAAGTTGGTTACAAAAAGTTGAAAATGAGTGGGATAGCGAGGTTACATAAAGAATTAACATTTTTTATGAGCGTTATTTATGTGAACACGATTTATTTATCTGTTTTAATTGTGAAAATGAATGCTAATAGCAATTCAGGAGATCTACTATGCCCTATAATAATGAAAATATATCTCTTACTCAGAATGAACAAGATAGTTTTGGTCTTGAAGAAACTATTCTGACCGTTATGAATACGGGTGCCACACTAAAAGATATTTATGAAATAGATGAGAATGTTATAGAGAATATTTATGCGCATGCTTATGAATTTTATCAGCAAGGTAGGCTTGATGAAGCTGAAAAGTTTTTTAAATTTCTATGTATGTACGATTTAAAAAATGCTGATTATTTCATTTGCTTAGGTGTTGTTTATCAGCTTAAAAAGGATTATGCTAAAGCCTGTGATATTTATGCTTTATCTTATGTAATGGCAAAAAACAATCATTGTCCGGTTTTTTATTCAGGCCAATGCCATTTGCAAATGGGAGATATTGCTAAGGCACTTTATTGTTTTGATTTAGTTTGTAATGAAAGTACCGATGTTAAATTAGTAAAAAAAGCGGAAGTCTATCGAAAAGTTATTAAAGAAGCTAGATTATCAGAAATAGAAGTTAAAACAGAAACTTCGATTTCTTAATGTTTTATATTTTTAATTAGGAGTTATTATATGGGAGAGATGGATACATTTAATATAAGAAAAAATTTTTCTAATAATTTTAATAATGAAGATATAAATGCTGATCATTTTAATGAAATTGCCGGCGTTATTAAAGATAAAATTACTATTTCTCCCAAAGAAAGTATTCAATTAAATAATAAAGCTAAATTAGAATTAATTCTAGCATCAGAGTTTAACAATAAAAATGTATCTGATAATTCAATAGATATTCCGTAGATTAGAAAGCCTAAATTTTCGCTGTCAGAAAAAGGTAATTTATTATTAGTATTAGCTGAAATGCAAAAAATTAGTGTCGATCTTCAAGGAAATAAATTAAAACTCAGAATTGAACTTTTTAATGTTAAATTAAAGGCTAAGACTGAAAATGCTAATCAATTATTTAATGAAATAGATCAGTTGAATCATGAACATCAACAACAATTAGCGCTTTTAAGTAGCATGAAAATCAAGCTTGAAAGTTTACAATTGAGTAAGAATGAGCTTGAAAAAGAACTTAGTACTAAAAAAAATGATAAAAATAACAAACAGATAGATTATTAAAATTTGAAAGAAAACTTAGCTGATAAAGATTTGGCCTTAGAAAACCAGTTAGTAGAAGAAATTAATGATCTTGCTGAATTTATTCAACAAAAAGAAACTGACTTAGTCTAATTAAACGACACATTTGAGATGTATTCAAATGAGTGTAAGACTGCTATGAAAGAAATAGCTCAATGTACGGGTTTAATTAATGATGCGCTTAATAAATTGAGTCAATTCAAAGCAGCAGACAGAATAGAAACTGATAAACCTATTGAACAGCATATTAAAGAAACTCTCTCAAATACAGGTGAATTATTAAAAATTTTATCAACACTAATTATTAATATCGGTAATTGTGCAGTTGATAAATTAAAGGATGATCTTGAGATTAATCGTAAACGGGCGATGGCTAATCAAAACGAATTGAAACGCCGATCTCAAGAGTTTGACCTGCAGGTACGCAAAGCCGAACAAACGCAAAAAATAGCTAAATGTGTAGGGCAAATCCTTGGTGGTTTGGTTATGGCTATTGGGGCAGTCAGTGCGTTATTTGGCGGCGCTGGAATTGCTTTGATGGCTGTTGGTGTAGCGTTATTAGCGGCAGATTTTATCGCTGAAAAAGCGACCGGTCGATCATTAACCGATAGGATCATGAGCCCGTTAATGGAGCATGTTTTTATGCCATTAATAGAGATGTTAGGTAAAGTTGTTGATGCGATATTGGAATACACACCACTGGGTGGTTTGTTAAAAGAGATCGATAAGGCAGCAGGAACTGTGATATATGTCGGATAACAAAGGGCATTGTAACGGCGGTGGGCGCGGTTGCAGCCGTTATTGCTTTAGCTTATGTGGGGAAATCGGCGGCAAAGTTTCTTATTGAAAAAATGTCACAAACTTTTATTGCCTCAATGGTACAAGTTGCTAAACAAGCAATAGTTCAGGTAATAAAGAAAATTATTCCCAACATGGTAAAAAATGCAACTAAGCAAACATGAGCGGTAGTAAAAAAAATAATTGATGAGATTACTAAAAAGTTAGAACAAATTGCCAGTAAGATTTCAACGATGATGGAAAAAACAACTCAGCAAATCAATAAATCTGTATTTAAAAATATGAAATTAAGCACACCAGAAGAAATTCATCGTTTAATGAAAATTACCGGAAATAGATTAGTTATGAGTAATCAAGTCATTATGTTTACCAATACAGCAGCGCAAGGAGGTTTAAACGTTAATGTTGCCAATGTTCAGCTCCAGAAAGCTAAGATCACTGCTGATATGTTGTTTGAACGGTATGAAATTGATCGTTTAATGGATGATTCAAAGAATTTATTTACAACTTATAAACTTCTGCAAGAGAGCATTATGAAATTATTTTCTAATATAACAGAGATAATCACTGCTCAGAATAATACTGGTAAATATATTACTAAGTCTATGCGTGCTTAAATTAAACAGGAAAATATGACAGCAATAAGTACTTCTGATAATAGAGCTATTTTGTATCAAACGGATCGTAATATTGATGATGCCGATACTATTTCAAATAAGGAAAAAACTTCTTTAGCTGGATTGTCTCTATCACCAATCGATATAGAAAATATAATAAATAATAGCACCCAGGATGAAGCGGAAAAATCTGTAATACGACGACCAGATGTTAAGAGTTATGGAAAGGTTCAAGCTAGTGATGTGAAAAATGCTTTTGAGGATTTACTTACCAATATTGAAAAGAAAGAACAATTATTTAACTTTTCTCTATCAGATGAAGATCTTGCGAGTATTGCTGATACTATAAATCGTTTGGAGATTACAAAGTTAGCGAATGGCTATACAGGTAACCAGGATAGCTTACTTCTGGCAATGATTAAGGCAGCTTTGAGTCAGTCAGAGACTTGTCGTCAATTAGCCAATATGGAGGATCGCATACGACTCAATTAAATCAAGTGCTAGTAATACGGTTATGGCGGCTCAGGAAGGGCAAAAACAAGCGATAACAACGGCAATGGTTTCTCTTGCCATGGCGGGTACTGCAACTTTTGGTTCGATTAAGAGCTTAAAGAATCAAAATTCGTCACTGAAACTTCATGAAACTCAATCGGTTAAACACAGCGCAGCTGCAACAGAACATTGAAATGCGGCCTTAAATGCCTCTCGTGACCCAGAGATGAATAAGTAGAAAGCTTGATGACTAAAGCTCAGGAATTTCAGAATAAATCCCAATTTTCACAGGTGGCTGGACGCGAAGCGCAAAATGAAGCGCAAAAAATTTTCGTGGCGTCAAATGCAGTGCAGCAAAATTCAGCATCGGTGGGGCAGATGGCAGGACAACAGCATACGACAGCGCAGGCAGAAAAATCTGGGCAATCACAAATGGATTCTGCGCAAGAACGTACTTTTAGTGAAGTAGCGCAAATAACTAAAAAAAATCATGAAGAATCCATCGCATTAGTGAAAAAAGCATTAGAGATGTACTTGGAAGAGAGCCAACGTAGAGTCGTAACTTGTGGAGCTATTATTGGTTAATTTGTTAACGACATTCGATTTAAAAAGTAAAGCACTGGATTAATATTACTGAAATTTAAGGCTAATATGAAGTGCCCTGATTGGGTTTTTTAGGCAATATCGGTAAAGGAATGGAGATGGAAATTTATAACCCCTTTATATATAAGGCATCCATTTTTTATAAAAATGATGATAACGGTGATAATGCTGATATTGATTTTCCTAAGGCGAATAATAAAAAAGCCATCATTGATAATTCAGAACTTCAATTAAATGAACTAAAAAGTTGGCGTAACCGAAATGAAAAGTTGGTTGGATACAATAAAAAATTAATTCAGTCCATGGCAAAGGAAGCTAGTAATAAATTAGTTCAATCAGCAGAAATAATAAATAATAATGGCCGTTTGTTGTTATCGTCAAACTCCCTACGCGCAGGGCAACAAATAGAAAATCAGATAATGACATCGTTATCGGATAGTCTTAATTATGAGGGGGAAAACAGTGAAGAGATTGACAAAAAAATTAGAACGATACGTAGCGTAATAGATAAATATAAAGAAGAAAATATACCTGGTTCAAAAAAATCATTATTTAATAATGCTAATTTTTCTAAAGTTAAATCAAGCCGGGAAATAGCTAAACATTTATTTCAAAGTATTACTAATATTAATAAACATTATTTAAAAATTTTTCAGGATGGCGCTAAAGTTTATGCCGATGTGTTAAGAGAACTCAATGAAATACTTGCTCCATTTAAAGATGCGATAAAAACGGATAAAGATACGGTTGAATTTAAATTTGATGAAACAAAAGAGATAATTGATAATCTTATAAAACTGAAAAGTAAGTATGGCCATAGAAGGCTGGTATCTGCTAAAGGTAGTCTAAAAAATCAAGATGAGGCGATTGCATGGGCTAAACAGCTTGGTTTGGATGCCAAGAAATGCATTGTTATTGATGGTAATAATTTTTATCTTAAAATAGATATTAGCTTTATTGATCAACTAATTGACCCTTTTCCAAAGGTTAGCACTAAAAAAGGTGAAAAAATTTTTATCGGATGCTAGTTTTAATTCAGCACGCTTGGCAATCTGGTTTTGACCAATTTAAAACAGAAGCGTAAACTCTTTCACAAACCGTGACGCAGAAATACTCAAATGCTAATGCTATTTACGATAATGTTATTAAAATATTGACCAATACAATTAGGGAATTACTAGAATCGAATAAATCATTCCTTATTACTTAATTGGAGAGGAGTTATGCCTAATCCATCTTATATTAATAGCACCAAATTAGCAGCAAATTTTAGTCTGCCACTAGACAAAACTAATTATTCTAAAGATATATCAACCCAGTATGCTAGAGGGATCCAAAAAGTTAGTAATAGTAAAGATTCGATTGCTGTTACTTCATATTCTGAGCAATCTGTTTTAGCCTTTGATTGTAACGTAAATAGTAATATTAATTACAGTGGCAATGTTTCTCTCAATGAACGCATGTATAAAGCTAAGAACAGCATGCCAGATTCAAAAAAGGCCATAATGATCAGTTGTGATAGTCAATTCGAGCTATTAAAAACAGGCTGTCAGGTATTTTTTACTCATTCTCCTGATAGCTTCAAAAAAATACTTTTAGCCAACTAACAAATGAACAAAAAGAATATCTTTATCTCTTTTTTGCCCTATTTAATTTTATACTAACATCAGATTTAACTAAAATTCACAAAAAAATCATATGAAGAATTTAATGATTTTTTTAAAAAAATATTAAAATATAAATGTGATACTTCAATATTAGATGGGACAACCACTAAAAAAGTAGAACAAGCACTTAAATTTCAAAAAATGGCTAAAGATTTATTAAGTAAATATAGTGAAACTAAAAATGGACCATCTTTTTCTAATTATATTAAACAACTTGCATTAACAGAATTATATGCTCATTTTAATAAATATGATATTAAACAAAATATCATTGATAGCGAAATAAAAAATGGACGAATTTTTTCGCCAAGTTTTAATATTCTCTATGATAAAAGAATGTCAACTATCAATAATGAAAAAGATATCTTGAGGCGCTTTAATAATATTGTTAGTCTTGAATTTATGATTTTTGATACATTAAATCGTTCATATGAAAAAATTGTAGAGGATACAGCACCTAGTGCTCCGCCTGAATCATTGATGCCTGATTTTCAAAATGTGAATATTATTGGATGGAAGCCAGAGTACCGGTTAGAGTTTCAGCCACAATATATTAATAAAAATCCTTGATTTGGTAACAGTTATTGCTAAATTATATAAAAGATGAACTCATGTTAGTGAAAATTAAAATAGCTATAATTTAATTTTATAAATAAGATAATTGATTCTATTTGATAACTATAATAAAAATTTAAAATATTAAATTTAATAAATAGTACTATATTTTTAATACGGTATAGATTTTAATTAAATAAAATTTTAGCTGCATCATTTATAATGAGATAATATATGGATGCTTTAGATTACAGAATGACAAATAGTATTATTGCAAAATGCCTCAATTTATCAATTAAAGAAATTTTACCAGAAATGCATTTAATATATGATTGCATGGCTGATTCTTTAATGTTAATAGATTTATTTATTGAACTAGAAAATTATTATCATATAAAATTTACCAGTAACAATATTGAAAATATAGAAACTGTTGATGACATATACAAATTTTTAAGGGCGATATAAAAAAATTTCAAGCAAAATATAGTAGTTACATTAGTAAATATTACGAGATTTATTTTTTCCTTCGTTAATTATGATTATAATTTGATGATTATCTGGTTATGATTTTTTTATAAAAAAACATATCTTAGTCGAAAGTAATAATTAGATAAGTATTAACTGTATGGAGATGAATAAAGATAACCAGCTCGTTTTTAGGATCCTGAGTGGAAAACTAGCTGGGTGTGAATTTTTGCTTGATAATCTTCATACTGTTTTTATGGTTACAAATGATAGCACTATTGAGACAATACATAAGGGAAATTTATATCCAAATAACCTTATTTATATTCCTTGTGTTGATCGCGAATATAGCTTTGAAATAGTTGTTGAAAATAATGCATTAAGTAGTAATGGTAATATAACTGTTAGAGAAATCAATGATGAAAATATAGATAATGGACAAACTATTGCATTAAATGAAATATACCATGTTAATGACCTTTCGTTTGCGATTCGTAACATGAGTGATAGCTTTAACGCAGAAGTTTTGCATTATCGTTACCCTATTATTAATATAACGACAGAGAAGGTTTTGCCAGTTAAGAAAAATTATTTAGCCATAACCATGTTTCTTTTATTGATATTATTACTTATAGGTTTATGTGCTTATTTTTATTTTACTAGTGAGCAGAGAAAAATATCTAAGCTTTCTGTTTTATTGCGTAATGATTTAGAACATTATCGCATAAGCTATGGTCAGGATAATATTATATATCTGTTAGCGAGTAATGAACGTTACGTTTATCATGCTAAAAAGTTATTGAATAATAGTGATGATGATAATCAAGTGAAAGTATTATCGAGAAAGCAGCAAATAAAAGCTATTTCTTGGTGGTTAAGAAAAAATTTTCCATCAGCCTATTTTCACTCTATTGAACTGGATAAGGCAGAGCAGCCAGTAATATCACTGAGTAAAGAAAGGACAAGCCTAGCAGATAAAGAAAAATCGAATATTATTAATAAATTAAAAAAAGATTTTTTATTTGTTAGAAATGTAGTCTTTCAGTCGATAAGTGATAAATATATTGAAAATATATCAGAAAATGGAATTAAAAAATTAAAAATAAATTATAAGAAAATTGTCTCTAAAAATAGTATTACTTTTTTTATCTTAGATAATTTAAGTGATCAGGAAATTCAATCAATAAAACTTTTTATTAATAATTTTTATCAAAATTGGGAAAAGAATTATATTTATTTTACTATTGAGTTAAATAGTGACTGGCTACAAGATAAATCTTATAGGTATGGTAGTAAAAATTATATACGTACTTCTCCATTTCACTATTATTTTAATAAAAATTAACAGGAGGTTTTATATGACTGTATCACCTAGCGGTGTTAAAGTTGGTCCGGCTGATGAAGGTAAATTTGATACAACACAGTCTGTTGGTGGTTATCTGGTACAAAAATCTGCCAGCTTTGATAAGGGTGTGGTAAATATGAATAAAGAACTTGATGCAACCTTAATTGAATTAACTAAAGATCCATCAAATCCCATGCTGTTAGCTAAATATCAGTCTCTACTCTCTGAATATACCTTGTATCGTAATCTCCAATCTAACGTAACAAAAACGCTTAAAGAGACGTCTATGAATACAATTAGAAATACGTGAGCTAAATTTTATAGAAAAATATTTCTGTTAAGAGTGATTTATGAAAACAAAGATTTTTAATTCTTTTGCTAGTAACTATCTTATTGATATTACTAACTTAACTCCTGATTCAACTGGCTTGGATAATCATTTAATAGCCAGTTTTTCTAAGTTATCTCACAAAACTAAAATGGAATATGATCAAATATTGAATATGGCAGAAAACCCTATCAATATTTCGGATCCGAAGTATCTAGGTTATCTTCAGCAAAGGACCGCAGATTATGGTTTACGTATTTCACTATTACAAACGTTAGTTCGTAAAGGAGTAAATGCGGTTGAAATATTATTGAAAACCTAGTATGAAAAAAATTTATCTCAGCATAATTTGGCTACTGTTATTATTAACGGGCTGTCATGAACAGGAACTTCTTAAAAATTTGGATCAAAATCAAGCTAATGAAGTTATCGCTTTATTACAACAAAATAATATTGATCCATATAAAAAAGAGAGCGCTAAATCGGGTTATATTATTTATATCGAAAAAGAAGATTTTATTCCAGCGGTAGATTTAATTAACCGTTATGGTTTACCACGTAAACCAAGATTAGAAATTGCGCAAATGTTTCCATCTGATAGCTTAGTATCATCGCCGTTAGCTGAAAAAGCACGCCTCTATTCAGGAATTGAACAGAGGTTAGCGCAATCTTTACATTCTATTGAAGGTATCGTAACTGCCCATGTGCATATTAGCTATGAGTTGAATAGTATTGAAAGCAAAAAAGAACAAAAATATCATGTTTCGGCATTGATTAAATATAATGATACGATTAAAGATGTAAATCTATTAATTAATGATATAAAAAGATTTTTAAAAAATAGCGTCAATGGCGTAAGCTATGATGATATTTCTGTTGTTACCACAGAAATGGAACAGATAAACCGATTAAAATTAACATCTAGTCATCAAGGGGCAACATCTGGTTTAATATGGCTATTTTCTGCTAATGTTTTTATTATTTTAATCATCTTTTTTCTATTTTTCTTGATAAATAAAAATAGAAAAACACCCGCTTTACTGACGATGAATAATAATTCGGTAACAAATTTCATTAAAGAAAAACTTATTATGAAAGATAGAAGTAATAAATAAATGGTTATGTCTAGTAATACAATTAATTTTTTTGTATGATCCGATATCTTGGATGCATCGCGATCATTTTTCTATTCCTGCAATTTTTAATAATAAAGTTTGTCGATCGATTTTTAATAGTGTGGTAATAAATTTTTATTCTCTTCCGATTGATAGTACTTTTAATCAAAATTATGTTGAAAGATATATTATAGAAAATTGGAAGAGCATGTTGCAGGTTTCCTTTATGTTAGCTTGCTTACGCTATCGTTCTCTATTATTTCACAGTGGAAAAATAGTAAAATTAGATGAAAATATAAGAAACTTTTGTAAGTTAAATATTATTGATGATTTTTTTCTTGTCGAAAAAAATGATTTTGCTGATATTGATTTTTGGTTATTAGCCAGAAATGAATTATTTATATTTCAAGACTATTTATCAGATACAGTAATAAAGCGATTGGCGATATTATTTCCCCGAATAGACAATAATGATTCTAATTTTGCAAAAATAAATCCACAATTTAGTTTATTAAAGTTAGCTGTTCAATATGCAAAAAGATATCAATATAATAGATAATGTTTTATTAAAAAAAGAGATATTGGCTGAACATAATAAAGCATGTTCAATTGCAGAAAAATCAAGGAATTATGCCAATACTGTAGTTAATAATGCAGTCAAAGAGTCAGATAGAATAACCAAAGAAGCATTTTTGATCGGCTACAAAGCCGGATTAAAAAGCATTATTGATAATATTATCTGTTATTTTAAAAATTCTGATGATATTTATCATGCAATGCAGCAAAAAGTACTAAATCAAGTTAGTCAAAGTTTGGTTAATATTATAAATGATGAAAAGTTGGTTTCTTATTTTATTAATAGCTATTTAGCTAGTTTTTCTACTAGTTCAGCAACAGATGAACTTATTATTATTCAGCCAGAATTATATAAAAAGTTGGAATATAAAATTATTAATAGTATTGATTTTAAAAAAGAAAATATTATTTTTGATTATCATGCCGAAAATTATTTTCTTATTAAATATAAAGATAATATGATAAGACTTGAGCATAATTTTATATTAGAACATATAAATTTATCTATCCAAGAAAAATACTTTTATAAAGAAGTGATCAAAAATATTGATCAACTTATTGATAACATTTAACCTTTAGGATAATAGCATGAAAATTCCGATAATTGATAATATTGTGTCATCTATTGCACCATCCTCTCTTAAAGAAACTAAATTATTAGATGATAGATTGAGAGAAAATATAATGGCTACAAATGGTAATGATTTCTCAGAGGTAAATAAAAAATCTGGAGTTAATATTATTTTTTTACTCAACTTCGTGAAATATATGATAAAGCCCAAGAAGATGAAGAGGAAGGATTATAAATGGTAAGTAAAACTTTTTTTATTTATCTTATCATATTTTTTCCTTGCATTATCAGTGGTTGCCATAATTTTCGTGATCAGAGTAATTTTTCAGGCAGCGATTTAAATAATAATTTAGAATGTGACAAAGTAAAAAGTAATCTAAATAAATCTACACCGATAGTTTTGTATAAGGGAATGGTAGATTGCATAAAAATAAATCAATATAAAAATGGTATTTTCCTCTATCTATTAGCCGGGAGTTATACTTATTATGATGCAAATCGTATAAATACTTTTTATGCCAGAAAGGTTCATCATGATTTATTGACTGAAAATTTAGCTTTGTTAACTACAGCCGAATATAACTCTTTTTGGCGTATTTTGAAAAATTTTATGCAGCAAGAAAATCAAAGAAAGATGGTTTGTAGCAAAATTGAGCGGATTGGAGCTCCTGATTATCAACCAATTTATATGTTAAGAAATAAAGTTACTACAATATCACGATATGATATTAATTATGTTTTATTCAAAAAAAGTTTAAATAACTACTTGAATTGTTGATATTAATTATTATTAGTTATTATTTTTAATAAAAAATAAATTGTTTATCATAAGTTAGTCTTTTATTTTCTTTAAATGTTATATTTCAGTATTTATTAATTTTTCCATCATGATTATGATTAACATTTTAGTTAACATACCATTATGCTAAATGTCTAATTTGATGGTGAATATTATGGATTGTATAAATTATAATATTGGACAAATGATAAGAAAAAAAAGACAAAAATTGCAAATTTCGGCAGCAGATCTGTCAGCATTATTAGGTATAAGCCAACAACATCTCTCTCGTTACGAGAGAGGAGAAGTTAAGATTAATGTTGAATGGTTGATCAAAGTTTCAAGGGTACTCGATATCGCTATAGAAAGCTATTTTGTTAATTCCAGAATTAATTTCTGGGAGGACTATTATAGTATGGGAAATTGTTTAATGGTAACTAAAAATAAGCGTTAATGTGTATCTAGTTTATTTTAAACAGTATATTAGAACTAGGAATTGCGATAATAATGATCAAATTTCAAATAGAATCTTCTTCGTCCCTATAGAAAAATAAACTGCACCTTTATTTTTCTTTTTAATAACCAATAAATAGTTATTGCCCCCATTTCTTCGATAGGAATTGGGGGGTTTTTAGTTTTTTTAGCTAAATTTATACTAGTGTATTATGCTATGTTTGACTTAATTGTATAAATTATTTCTATTTTCAGATGCGTATCTGCCATAATAAAAAATAAATATTATTTATGCTATTACTGGTTTTTATTATTAATTATTTAAAAAATTATATATTATAAAGCAGAGCGTATTTATCGAAATAACCTTTAGTAGTGTTACTAATATAAATCATGTCAAATTAAAAACAGACATTAATAGTAATAATAATAAGCTGAAAAACAATAAATCAGCAAAACAAAGATTAGATGAAAATATGGCAACAGTGATATCCTCAGAGGAAGTGCTTGATATTGCTGCTCATTTTGAAATGATGAATGCAATGAGTGCTCATCGAGCAGAAAATATACGTAATACTCAATTAAAAAAAACGATTTCAAGCGAAATTCTTGTTGATGTTCTCAATTTAATTAATGCTGCTGACAATAATATAAAACATCTAAATAATATAACTGGGTTGAGTTATTATCTTACAGTAAAAGATAAAATTAATATAAAACAATTACAACTAGACAGTTGTAGACAGCAATTAACGTTATTAAAAACAGATGAAGAGAAATATAAAATAATTGAAAATGAAATAGTTGAGATTGAAAATGATATTGAAGTTTATCGTAAAGTATTGTTGATAGCAGAAAAATCTACTCGTGCTCATCAACTTAGTACTATAGGTTTTTCAGTAAATACAATTCCTATTTTTAGATTTACTCAAGCGTTAAACAATATAATTAAAAAAATTTTTTATTATTCTCTATCAGACAATAGTAGCAAAGTGTTTATCTATGGATTAGATAACATAATTAATTTAATTGATCAAACGGATAAATATGTTTCTGATCACTACTTAAATATGATTGAAGCATTATATGAAAATAAATTAAAAAGTATAGTAAGAACACCTATACATTTTAAAAGAGAAGATATGATCCAGAATATAATTAGACTGCATGCAGAAGGTTGGCAAAATAAAACTGTCGCAGAAAAAGCAGAATTATATGAAATGATTAACGTATCGGATAGAATAGTAACAAAATTTAACAGTGGTAAATCTGTTATTGAACCAGAAATTGAAACATTAAATATTTATGCAATATCTGTTTTAGCATCTATTTATGAAACCGATTCACATGTATTTGGTAAATTATCATTAGATGATCTTATATCAACAAATTATGTTTATAGCTACAAAGATGAACGAGGTAGAATTCAAGTTGATATAACAACAATTTATGAATATATGTTACGACATATAAAAGAAATTGATTCACCATTATCAAAAAGAGATCATATTAAACTAAAGTTTCCTGCTGAGTTTCAACCAGGTTTAATTTCTTATCTGGAAGAAGAGTGCGAAAATATCAAAGAGCATTATTACTTTATTAAAAATTTTCAACAGTTAGAAAAAGAAGTAAATGATATTAATGAGTTAATACTGAGCTCAGTGCAATATTTAACTAATTTTTTATCTGATTTGGGTAATAAATATCGGGTGAAAAACCTTTCTTTAACAGATGAAGTAGATTATAAAATCATAAGACGGGGTTTTGGATATTTGGATGCTACTCACCCAGTTAGTAAATCTAAAAAATTTACAATATATGATATTCTTATAGGTAGAGATAGACAATATATATCAAAAGAATTAGGTTTTATTAATTATTCTTTACTGAGATCATTTCCTCTAAAATATAATAAAGAAATAATCGACGTTATTGATTCAGTTGATATTCAAGCTGATTATACTAATAAAATAGAACTATCAAAAAGTAATAATAATTTAAAAAATAATTTTTATCATTATATCGATGATTTAATTACTGTTTATAATAATAAAAGCAAACCTTATTATCTTATCGAAAATTGTTCATCACTGTTAGTTTATGCGCAGCCTGAAATAATAGATCGGACTGGGTTAGACCAAATTAATTATCAATATATCCATCCTGAAAATACTCCAATTAGTGTGATCCTCGATCACTACCGGTCAACGCCTTCAATTTAGTTCATTACGTGATATGAAAAATCAAATAAAAGATAATAAAGAAATAAGTGCTTGGTTTAATTATCACTTTCCGCTTGATTATAAAATGGCTGCTTTAGAATTAAAACTAATAAAGAAGGGTAAAGATTATTCTTATTTATATGAAAATATATTGGAAAAGTATCTTGCTGATATAGATGTACTAGTTTTTTCTCATAGTGAAGATAACATATTTAATACATTTGAATATATTAAGTTATTGATATTAGCTGTTTTTTTATGGGACCTTTAGGGGCATTTTTATATGGTAGTTTAATTTCTGTGATACCTTTACTTGGCCAGGCAGCTATTAGTGATACAGCGGAAGAACGTAATAGTTATCTAAAACAAGCAGCCTTTGCGATGGCTTTAGAAGTTGCCGGCAGGATTTCCACTGTGGTTTTACAAAAGATCATTTCTAAGGCAGCTACGCTTTATGCGAAGATTAAATTACCTAAAAAAGTATTTGCTACTCAAGATAATATTTTTAGTGACTTGTCTCATTATGGAATAAACCGAAATTTAACGTCCAGCATAGCGGTAAAAACGGCAGAGATAGCGGTCGCAACCACAGAATATTAATGTTATTAACAGGACTAATATGATGAGTTATTTAGGTTTGGCTCCAAGAAATCGTATAAGAGAAGTTATTCGTTCAAATATGCTGACTGGGACAAAGTATGAAACTGCCGAACTTTATATTGCTGATATATTAAAGCAAGCCAATGTAATCAATGAGTTGCAAGAACGGTCATTAATTGAAAATCTAAAGAAGACAAAACATTATACTAATTTTTTGCATAATAGTGGTTTATTTAATAATGTCAAAAAAATAACCACCATGGATGAGCTTTTGCAAATTAAACAAGGAGAACTTGTTGTTTTTACCCAAACGCTGGCTAATACAGATAGGCCAGTACATGCTATGGTCAGTGTTGGTAATGGTCGTTTTGCCGGGGTAAAAAATAACCTATTGGATGTTAATTTAGGCGATGGCAAGAAAATTATTACAGCAGAACAATTAGGCCAATTTGACAGCGGTATTTTAAAACATTCTAGTTCATTGGAAGCAGCAGGATTGAATGTTTGGGCTGGTTACCCTAAAGGAGCAAAATATAGTTATGGCCAACCAATAGAAGAAGTTGCTAGAAAATTAGCCTCAGAGCCTATCGCAAATTCAGCAAAATGTGTTGCTGAGCTATTAGAGCAATCAGGCGAGTTATCTTCTGAGTAAGCATTGGTATTTTATGACGTGGCGAAAGCACTATATTCCTCCAATACTCATCAAAAGGCGTTACAACAGTTGATTACTAATCAAAAACAAATTAATCATTATTCTGAATTAGCGTCGTTACCCAAAGTTAGCCTGGTTGCTTTTCATGAGAATAATTATACAGTTAAGAAATTAATGGTTAGCTTGGGTGATGGAAAGTTTGCAATTAGGCATGCAGATCATTTGGAATTAGCTTTTGGTGGTAATTTTACCCAACTTGCTGATGGTAAATTTGGTCCCTATCAAGTAACGGCCGGTAAGGTTAACTTATCGGCAATGCGGCAAGCGTCATTGTCACGAGTTACGCAATCTCCAAAAAAGAAGTATAAATTTAAAAACAAGAAAAAATCAGGGTGTTCATATTTTGTCGGGTTATCCATGTATTAAAGATATCTATAAAACATTCTTACAAGTAAGCAGTTTAAGATACTCTGGTTTAGCGTTATCAGAAGTAAGCCCATCGCCTTTATCTCATGACACTGTTAGCCGATGGCTAAAAAGTAGATGTTTTAGACCTAAAGACCTATGGCGATTAGTTGAACCTTCTATAGACAAAAAAAGCCCTTGCGTACTAATTGCCGATGATACATTGATTGCCAAAACACGTAGTAAAAAAATAGAGATGGTCCATTATCAATATTCAGGTAATGAACATGATGTTATTGCTGGCATAGGTTTAGTTAATTTGCTTTGGCATGATCTGACGAAGGTTGAATCAATTCCTATCAATTATCGTATTTATGATAAAGATTCTGATGGAAAAACAAAAAACACGCACTTTTCCGAAATGCTCACTCTTGCTAAAAAAAGAGGGATCATGCCAGAAGCCGTAGTGATGGATGCTTGGTATTCTAGCCTGGATAACCTGAAATCAATTTGCTCTCATGGTTGGATCTGGGTAACCACGCTGAGGAAAAATAGGATTGTTAACCATAACAAACAACTGAACAAGTTAGACATCTCAGAAGAAGGAACGTCAATACACTTGCGAGGATATGGTTGGGTAACCGTTTTCAAATTTACAGCCAAAAACGGCCGTATTGATTACATAGTAACAAACAAAGAGAATCCCACCCGTCAATACCTCAAATCTATCATGGATGCCCGTTGGTCTGTTGAAGTTTATCATCGAGAAGTTAAACAAAACTGTGGTATTGAACGCTGTCAGGCTCGCACGAGGCGAGCGCAAAGAAATCATATTTTTCTCGCTATTTCTGCGTGGTTTGAACAACATAAACGTCGTATATCTGAAAAAATAACCCTTTATCAACAAAACACGAGTTTCGCACGGGCATATAAAATTCTAGAAATGGCTTCAGAACAATAATTAATCTGTAACTTGCTAAGACGTATAAATTTACTTAAATTACAATAAGTTATTTTTAATTTATGAGATTTTTTCTATTTATATATTATGCTGAATTAAACTTAAAAATAGAGCGTTTTTTTATTGGTGCGAAACTCGTGCAAAATTGGGACGTAATCAAAAGTGCTATTACTGAGCAAATCCGTGTTTTATTAGCGTACCCAAATTAGTTTTGTGCGAAACTCGTGATTGTTAGGGAAAGATTCCATTTTTGGTTTAAAAGGTAATAAATTACTTATCAGAGCACATGGCGCACCATCGATTATTAATTATATGGATTCGATTGAATTTGCAAATGTTGTTAAGGGGTTAATTTTAAGAACAGAAAATTCGATTGATTTACGAAGTGTCGGCGCTATAGAGTTACAATCATGCTTTGGTGCTTTTGGCCGATATCCTTCCGGAAAGATTTTAGCGAATGAATTAGGTAAAAAAGTAACAGCTTATCCATTAACTTATAGTGAAAAGATTGCGCAAAATCCCGAATGGTGGCTGCCGTATCCTAAAACATTTTTGCCATCGAGTTATTTTAATTTTACTCAACTATGGTTAATTAATCAGCAACACATGCGTAATCATAATTTTTGGAATAAATTACTTGGTTTACACAAAAACGTTACAACGATTAATAGTCGCATTACCCGAGCAGTAGATCATAATGAAGCGGACAGCATTATTGAATCACTAACATATGATATAGCAAAGTTAGTCTTAAAAAAAATAAGCATTGATGATTTTTTACAATTATATGCAGAATATTTTAGTGATAATTTAACAGAGGTTCCGCCAGCTGTGCTAAAGTCAGCATTAGAGGCTTTATTGGGTAAGGATATACCTGATAATGAACAAAGTTTTGCTCAACAGATAATAGTCGTTTTTTCGTTAAATAGATATTCATTTCAGTTATTGGATAATTATCTCACCAATATATAATAGTCTTAACTGATGATTATATTATTAGCTGATGTACATGCAGCTAATAATAAATCCATTTTTCCGTAAAATTTAGTAGTATTGAATTCTATTATCAATAAGGATGATAGCAGAATAATTACTGTTAAAAAGCGTTAAAATTTTTTCGTATTAAAACAAGTTTTCGCTAGTCTATTTTAGGCGTTGGTATTGAAGGTTTTACTATTTATCGTTGAATGTTGCAATTTAGCGCTAAAATTTTCACTATGTTAGCAATAGGATGAATATCTTGGAAAATGCTAATGGCAATTTTTCATTTAATTTTTTTAAAATTTATTTTTTTAATTAAATTTTAAATTAAAAATAAACATTAAAATAACAAAATAAACTTGGAAATATTTTAATGTATTAATGAAAAAACCTTATCTTTAATGTCAAGTTAAAAAATAACAAAATTATCTTTACTAATTATTTTAATAAGTAACAAAATAAAAAAATGACTTTATTAAATTTTTTATTAATCGTGTTTTGTAGGATATTTATTTTGAGGATATAAAATGACTAACATAGAATTTAAAAGTAGTCGTTGGACCAGAGCTGATGCTCTTAAAGTTTGTATTGATGATCCAACCATGACTCAACCCCTCATTGATTATAATTTTCCTGTTATGGATGAAACGTTGTTTATCTGGGATACCATGCCGCTGAGGAATTTCGATGGAACGATTGTTTCGGTTAATGGATGGTCAATCATTTTTACGTTAACGGCTGAAAGACGTCCAGATTTATTCAAATATAAAGATGGTCGATATGATATAACAAGTGATTGGCATGACCGTCATGGTCGTGCTCGTATCTGTTACTGGTATTCAAGAGATGGCCAAAGTTGGGAATTCGGTGGTCGAGTGATGCAAGAAGGGGTTTCACCTACCAGCAGAGAATGGGCTGGCACACCGATCCTGATCAATGATAAAGGTGAAATAGAGTTATATTATTCCTGTGTCACACCAGGCGCGTGTATGGCTAAAATTTGTGGTCGTGTTGTTACATCAAACACTGAAGTTAGAATGGTAGGTTTTGACGAAGTGATTCAGTTATTTTCGGCGGATGGTTTTTATTATCAGACAGAAGAACAAAATCAATACTGGAATTTCAGAGATCCATGGCCTTTTATCGATCCTATCGATGGAAATCTGTATATGGTGTATAAAGAAGTAATTTATTTGATACTTGTGGGAACATCCGGGAATTGGCGGGAACTCATGGGATTTCTTAGGGTTAGCTCGGATTTATCTATTTGATACCGATGAGCAAAATATGAACAAAAATGAGCCTATAGGCAAAATATTTGATACTTACTGCAATGGATTTAATACCGTTTTAAAATAGCTTTAATATAGTAAAAAGCATTAGCTTAGCAAGCGCCTCAAGCACTGGCTTGGTGCTTATGATTTATTTCTTCAGAAAGGGTACTACATTGCTTGATTTCACGCAAAATCTCTCTTACGCGATTAGGTGGTAATTCCTGCAAACTAAGAGCTGCCTCCCTTGCCTCTCCTGAAAGTTTAAGTAAATCTACACCCCCCTGTTCTAGTAATAAAGCTAATAATTCAGCACCTTTGCGCCCAAGTAATCTAGCTAACTTTTCCCGTTCTACAGGCTCCAACGACCTTAAAATAGCATTAAGATCTTGCAAGTTACGATCAAGTAATGACTCATTCTGTTGTGGCTGTTGTGGCTGTTGTGGCTGTTGTGGCTGTTGTGGCTGCTGGCCATTAACTAACCAATCAATACTGACATTTTCTTTACAAGCGATTTTTTGAATCATACTTAGTAAAGGTTGAGTATTTTTGCTTAAGTAGTTATTCAAAGTTGATGTTGGAATCCCCCAGTCTTTTGCGGCTGCTCGTACACTTCTGCTACCTATAAGTGCTTTCAATCGGTCTTTAAAACTTTCTTTTTCAGTATGTTGCAAAGAAAAATCTTTGCTTTTAGCATCTGTCATTTTCTTTTCCTCTAATTTATTGAATCAAAAGGCTTTGTTTTAACTTGAGCAATTTTCGTGTTAAAAACGAAAAGAAAGGAGCTAATTTGCTTTACTTTGATTCAAGTTAAGATAATAATATCTATGGATAACACACCCATGTTATCTGCATATCTAACCTTTTAGGATAATCGAATAATGCTTATAAATGAAGTTTTAAACCGTGATTGGCACCGCCAACATATTGTGGCTGCGGTGCATGTGAAAGGGTTCACACTTCGCCAGCTCTCCGTTCAGGCAGGATTAAAGCCAGATTCACTAAAAAACGTGCTATATCGCCCCTGTAAAAAATACGAACGTATTGTTGCGGAGGCGATCGGTGTTGCTCCTGAAGAAATCTGGCCAAGTCGGTATCGTCGTGCCCGTGAGGTAGCCTGATTATGTTTGTATCAGTGAATGAATTAATCGGGATACCTGGTTTACCTAGTACTGTGCAAGGCTTGCGTTGGTCTCTAAATAAATGGGCCGCTGGTTCTGTTTCGATGAAACGCAAACGTCCAGGCACCAAGGCTTACGAGTACCACATTGATTGCTTACCACCTGAAGCCCAGAACGCGATCCGTGAGCGTCATCTTCAACAACTGATGATCGCTGCACCGGTGGATGATGCTGCCAAACAACCCACTGTATCAAAGGTCAACACCGATCCGGAGAAGCTTGGCAAGTTGGACGTTTATCGCCGTTGCCCTGCGTTGATTGGCAATAAACTGGCCGACCTGACGGACAAGCAGCGCCAGATTGCCGATGCGAGAATGTTACTGGTACAGCATATCCTTACTATCGGCCAACAGCCGCGTTATAGCTGCGCACAGGCCATCCGCTTTATTGTCCAGCAGGCGAAAAAAGGCCAGTTGCCCGAAAGCATCGCGCAAGCGGCACAGGTGGCTAATGCCAAGAAGGGCAAAAGCCGTCAACTCAGTGAAATCACCCTTAAGCGCTGGCTGGCCGACTACAAAAAAGCCGCCACGCCCGCCGAGCGCCTGATTATCTTGGCACCGGGTAAGCGCGAGGTGGTCAAACCGGAGCAGATAGCCTGGTTACATGACTATCTGGCGCACTATCGCAAGCCAAACGGGTGCAGCATGAAAGAGGCCTATGTGGATTTTTGCGCCGAATGGCAACAACGCTATGCCGATGAGCCGCTGATGTTGGCCGCGCAGCCTTCCTACGATGCGGTGCTGTACGCGATGGAGAAACTCCCCGAAATCGTCAAACAGCGCGGGCGCAAAACCGGCAGCGAATATCGCCAGCTGGAAGGGTTTGTCCGCCGCGACTGGACCAGCCTGCCGGTTAACTACGTCTGGATTGGCGACGGTCACGGCATGAAGATGAAAGTCGCCCATCCCGACCACGGTCAACCCTTTTCGCCGGAAGTGACTTTTATTATCGATGGCAGCTGCCGCTATATCACCGGCTGGAGCCTGTCGCTCTCCGAGAACGTGATTGCCGTTACCGATGCCCTGCGGTATGGCATTGCCACTCACGGCAAACCGTTTCTCTACTACTCAGATAACGGCAGTGGTGAAACCAATCTCACCCTGGATGCAGACGTGACCGGTATTCTGCGGCGGCTCGAGATTGACCACCCGACCGGTATCGCCGGCAATCCCCAGGGGCGCGGCATTATCGAACGCCTTAACCGTACCTTGCCCATGTACCTTGCCCGCCGCTTTGCCACTTATTACGGTACCGGCGCTGACCGGGAAACCGTGCGCAAGACTGGCAAGGCGCTTAAATCCGCCTTAAACGCTCAGGCAAAGGGCCATGCACTGACGGTCGCCCAGCAGAGCACGTTACGCAAGCTGCCCTCCTGGGAGAGGCTGATTGATGAAATCAAGGCCGGGGTCGAGTGGTACAACGCCCGTCCGCACAGTGAATTACCCAAACGCCCCGATGGCCAGCATTACAGTCCGGCCGAGTTTCGCCGCTGGAAGCTGGAAAACGAAGCCACCGAGCTGGAGTGGCTGACACAGTTTGAACTGCGCGACCTGTTTATGCCACAGACCGAGCGCACGGTCAGGCGCTGTGAAATCCGTTTCCTTAACAATATTTATTATGCCGCCAAACTGGCCGAGGAGCACGACCGCAAGGTGTTAATCAGTTACGACATTCACGATGCCAGCAAGGTTATCGTGCGCCGTATGGACGGTACTTACCTCTGTGACGCCCTGTGGGACGGCAATAAACAGCTGGCCTTCCCGGTAACGGCGGAATACCACAACCGGCAGCAACGTATCAAAGGGATGCGTAAGCGGGGTGAGGAGAAAGTGGCATTAGCAGAGGCAGAAAATACCCTGACGTTGCCGGCTGAAAAAGTCAATGACCTCGGCTTACCGGTCAATGTTTATCGGCAATTGGGGAATACCGCATTAAAAGCTGAGGTTGAAGAACAGAGCGACCTTGATGCGGAAGCCGCGTTACAACGGGGTTTGGCATTACTGGAAGCCCAGCAGATTGACCCGCTGTTGTAAAAAAGCCATCTGGTCGGCAAACCGAATGGCCTTATCGAAACACAAAAACACTTTCTTTCAAAGAGGCAAGATGATGACTCAAAATGATGATCTTATCAAGACGCTGCATCAACTGATTGATTCAGGCCAGGTCACACAGGCGCAGATTGCCCGTGAAACCGGCCAGTCGAGTGCAGTGATATCCAGCTTTATCAACGGTAGTTATAACGGCAATAACCAGCGCGTCGGTGAACTGTTAACCCGCTGGCTGACGGATTATCAGCAAAAAAAGACTTTGCCCGCGCCGCCGCAGTTTGTGGAGACGGCCACGGTCAAGGAGATATGGGCGGTGTTCCAGTTTGTCCGGCTGGCGCAGTGCATGAATGTGATTGTCGGGGTGCCGGGGGTGGGCAAAACCTTTGCTGCCTGTCAGTACTGCCAGCATGCCAATACCTGGATGGTGACCCTTTCCCCGGCCCACGCCAGCATTACCGAGTGTCTGCTGGAGCTGGCGGAAGCGTTGGGTCTTAGCGACCTGCCCAAAAACAAGGGGACGCTGGCGCGCGCGATACGGCGGCGGCTGACCGGCACTCACGGGCTGGTGATTGTCGATGAGGCTGACCACCTGGGCATTGACGGCCTGGAGCAGCTGCGCGCCATTCAGGGTGCGACCGGGGTCGGGATGGTGCTGATTGGTAACCCGCGCGGCCTGTCGAAATCGGCCCGCTCAACCCAGGGGGCGGATGACTTGGCTCGGCTGTACAGCCGTATCGCCCGCTCCAAACGGCTGTTAAAGGCCAAAAAAGCCGATGTGACCGCGATTGCTGCCGCCTGGGGCATTACCGGCGAAAGTGAGCTGACGCTGGTACAGGCCATTGCCCAGAAAGCCGGTGCCTTGCGGGTATTGTCGCACACCCTGCGCCAGGCGTGGCTGATGGCCAGCGGTGATGCACAGGTCCAGCTGGGGGAAAAATACATCAAGGCGGCCTTCAGGGAGGTGTATACCGATACCGACCTGCTGCCGGCAAGGGGGTGAGTATGGGCGGTGTGCTCTTTACCGACAGCGCCGGACGCCAGGTGCTGCTCAATACCCGGCGGGTGGTGTCTGTCTCGCTGGAATCGTCACACAGCCTGTTAGTGTCGTTTGGCAACCGGGGAGACGCGCTCTATGTGTTGCCGGATGCGCAGGAGGTGATGATGCAGGTCTGTCATGACATGAACCAGTTACTCAGGAGAGCCAGTGATGAATAACCCTTTACGCCATGAAGTCCGCGCCCTGCGGCGTATGGCCCGCTACGCCAGCTATAACGTTGATGGCACTATCCGGCCCAATATTACCCTGTCACGCGGGGCAACGCCGTACCTCTGGCTGGACCGGTATGAGATGGCGGCGGCGACCTTGCCCCCGGCCCAGCAACAGTATTACCGGTGGCAGGGATTTGATGTGGATGTCTGGGAAGCGCTGCAACTGGGCTGTTATCTCTCTGGCCCAAGCCGGCGTCAGGCGTGGTACGCCGCCTGGCACACCTTACGGGCATTGCTGTCCGGGCGGTCAGTGCCGTCCGAATCGGGGCCGGTTTTACTGAGCACGCTACTGTATGAGGCTCGGTTATCAATGAAAAGGCTGAATAAGGAAAGGTCATCATGATGAACATGTTTGATGCCATGAACGCCGTGCGCCGCCGGCTACGTCAGGCGGGCAGCGACATCCTGCATACCCGGCGTTACTGCCAGCGCCCGTTTATAAAAATCACCCCGCCGGTACGCCCGGGGGAGAGGGATAACGCGACGGAAATCACCCTTTGCTGCCAGGGAGAGCGCCGTCAGGTGTATGCCCGCCAGATTGAGGGGTGTCTGGTGTATTGGGACACCACAGAAGAGAAGAGACCACAGGAGTGATAAAAGCGATGAAAAATAGCGTGCAACGTATGAAAAATCCCGCGAGCGAAGCCGTACCACAAAGTCGGGAAGCGGTCTGCCAGGCGATAAAAACCCTGGGCGATCTGAAACGGGAACAAGTGCGCACCGAGACGCAGATGAATGACGCGATTGCCAATATTACCGGGCAATATGTTCCCAGGCTTGAACAGCTGAAAAAAGAAGGCAAGGCATTACTTAACGGTATCCAGTCCTGGTGTGAAGCGCATCGTCAGGCGCTGACGCTCGACGGTAAAGTGAAAACGGTCAACTTTACCACCGGTACCGTCAGTTGGCGATTGCGTCCAGCCTCCTGCGCTATCCGTCATACGGATGAGGTCCTGGAGGTACTCCGACGTATGCAGCTTGAACGTTTTATTCGGGTAAAGGAAGAAATTAACAAGGAGGCGATTTTAAACGACCCCAGTGCCGTAAAAGGGATTGTCGGCATTACCGTGAAAAACGGTGTGGAGGACTTTGAAATCAAGCCTTTTGAACAAAAAGACGCCGGATAATTCCGCGCGCGTTATTTCGTTTTACCTCTAATAACCTGAGTTCGGGATAAGCGTTAGTTATGAGAAAATAAAAATAGCTCATTTATCAATAAAAACCTTTTAAAATCAATAAAATGATAAAAAAAGGAATATTTTTAGTTGGTTGTAGGTTAAAAAATAAGCTATTTTCTCTGCTAAAATCATGAAAAAAGCCAAAATTTAGCACTGTTTTATGTAATAATTTTAATTTAAGTAATTGAATATATAATGAAAAAATTTATATTCCTTATCCCGAACTCAGGTTCTAATAGTGTTAAATCCGGCGCGTGCGTCAGGGCTTCGTGCGCGCCAAATTCAGCCGAGGACATATTATGTCAGTGAATGAACAGTCTATTTATGATGCCGCCCTGGCGCCATGACCGGCAAATGTTAAAAACCATTGAGCGCTGTGGGGCACTGGCCGGCGCGCTGTGCCGTTTTCTTTCGCAGGGGCAGAATATGCGACAAGTCTGTCAAACCGTGGCGGACATGGAAATCATGCTCGCCCAGCTTCGCCTGAACGGTCTGGCGGCGATGATTGACGATGAAAAAGTGCGCAAGCTGGACGCCTTGTCGCAACGCCTATTGACCCAACAACCGGCGACGATAAACACGGGGGAAGGATAAGTCATGAACCGGGCTACCTTAATCAAACTTATCCATGTGGCCCGTCGGGAGTTGCAGCTGGACGAAGCGACCTACCGCGCGGCGCTGATGAAGGTGTGCGCCGATAAAACCAGTTGCCGGGAAATGACGGTACCCGAGCTGGTCAGGGTGTTACATGCCTTTCAGCAAAAAGGCTTTACCGTGCGTTCAAAGCCGGTTTTACGCGGCGTTAAACCCGCGTCACCGGTCGCTAAAATCCTTGCCATCTGGCAGACCATGCACCGCCAGGGGTTTGTGCAGTCCGGCGATGAGGCAGCACTGAATGCCTGGATAAGGCGTACCACGGCAAGGGAGAACGGTGGCCTGGGGGTGGCACAGCTGGCCTGGCTCAATCAGGATAACGCCCTGGCCGTCAAGGTGCTTGAAAGTCTTAAGCGCTGGCATCGGCGCTGCATGCTGGCGACACTCCCCCCGGGTACGCCGGCTGAAAGTTATCCGCGCGTTTGTCAGCGTTATGAGGCCGAGACCCGTGTATCGTCATAACGTCGGTAACGGGGTATCTTCACCGTGGGCAGAAGGGGCGTCTCGCTTTAGGGTTATGGGATAATATATTGTATAATAACATTATTACTCAACTCACCTGATGAGGTAGACGATGAAGATACAACAAGCAGATTTACTCGCCGATGATACCCAGCTGCATGCGTTAATTGACCGAATAGACACGGTGGATGAGGAAACCTTACAGCCTCAGTGGCCACAATTACTCGCCGCGTTGGTGGATGTGATGGATAATGAACTGCAACGCCAGGGATTTACCGCCCCCCAATCTCGCCCTCTGGCGCGTAAAATGGCGGCGGCCCTGGCCGCGTATGCGGGTGGGCGTAACTATTATTTGCCCAAAGGCGACAGTCTGCTTACGGCGTTACGCGACGATGAAATTTTCCACCGCTGGCAGCAGGGCACACCGATTGAAACGCTACGCAAGGCATACCGGCTCGGCCAGATACAGATTTATAAAGTGATTGCCACCCAGCGCCAGCGCTATGTCAAGCGTACCCAACCCGCCCTGTTTGCCGACTAACCCCTGCTAACGTATCCGAACAATCGACTGGCCCCCAGGGGACGGATTGTTAACGGAGCGTAATCCCCCGCCTTATCACGCAACGCTTACCCTGTGACCAGGAATCCCTGTATCAAGGTATCGCTATGCCGCCGTTGCCCGACCCGTTACGTAAAAAACTCCTCGCCGTCTCCGGTGCCGGTCTGTTGACTATTGCCGCCTGCTATACCGCGTTCTGGGAAGGTCACGCCCTCCAGCCCTATGCCGACAGCGGCGGGGTGCTGACGGTGTGCTACGGCCATACCGGTAGCGATATCACCCCCGAGACGACCCAAACGCCGGCGCAATGTGAGGCCCTGCTGGCGGCGGATATGCGCCAGGCTTTCGCTGTGATTGACCAGCAGGTCACCGTACCGCTGTCAGACGGGCAGCGCGTGGCGCTCGCGGCGTTTATTCACAATGTCGGGTCGGGGGCCTTTGCGCGCTCGACCCTGCTAAAGCGCCTGAATGCCGGCGATATCCCGGCGGCCTGCGATGAGTTTCGTCGCTGGGTTAAGGTGAAGGGCGTCACGCTGAACGGTCTGGTCAATCGCCGCGCCGCCGATGAATGGCTGTGTCGGCATGGACTGCCTGACCCCGAGGCGACGCTGTGAACACGTTACTTAAAACGGGGCTGACGCTGTGCCTGCTGGCGTTATTACTCGCTACTGCCGGCTGGCTCTGGCAACGTGAACGCCTGCGGGAAACCGCGCTGCACGACTTGCGCCAGGAGCGGGACGAAGCCTGGCAGGCACTGGCAGAGCAACGCCAAATACAGCAGGTATTTCATACCTTGGAGCAGACCGTCACGCATGAAAAACAACACCTGCGCGGAGAAAGCGAAAAGGACCGCCAACAGGTGCGCCAGCGGTTATCGTGGGTCAATTGTGCCCGTGAGCCTGTGCCTGGCCCTGTGGCTGACCGGGTGCGCCGCGCCGCCCGTGAAAGTGGTGACGTTGCCGCCCGTACCGCTCCCTGAAGGCTTACTGGCGGCCTGTCCGGCTCCGCTACCACCGGAGCCGTTGACCTTTGGGGCCAGCGTGGACTATTCCCTGCAACTGCTGGCCGTGATTAAACAGTGTAATGCCGACAAGGCCGCGTTGCGCCAGGCCGAGCATTACCGACAAGAGCAACCCCATGATGAGTAAACGATGGAAACGATAACCCCCTCAATACCGGACAACGGACGGACCCGAACCCCGCCCGCGCGTTATTGCGCCGCGTGCCGGGTTCCGATAGACCCGGCAAGGCTGGCCGTGATGCCCCAGGCGCGCTGCTGTGTGGCCTGCCAGGCACGACGGGAGCGGCGGCGTGTGGGTTAACGTGCTTAAAGACTCTATTGCCCCGGCGCTCTCTGCTGCCAGCACCGCAGGGGCGCTGTTTATGTGGCTGATGCGCCGCTCCTTTGCCGGACGCGAGCAGGTCGAGCGCCTTAACGCCCGTCTGCTGACGGTAGAAACCCAGCTGGGTAATGCGCCGTCGGCACAGACAGTGCATGCCCTGAAAGTGGAAATCACCGAGCTGCGCGGCGATTTGAAAGAAACCCGCGCCAGCTTGCAGGCGGTGACGCATCAGCTAGAGTTACTGGTGGAAAAAGCCCTTTACCGGAGTGACGGATGATTGACGATATTTTGACGCAAGACCAACGCCTGGTGATAGTGCGTTCACTGAATGAGTATCACGGCGAATTAAATGAATCGGTGTTGCAGGACTGCCTCGACGCCTACGGTCATAAGGTGTCGCGCGACCGGGTGCGCGTGTTACTGGCCTGGCTGGCGGAGCAGGACCTGTTGCGGCTTGATACCTTGCCCGGGGGTTATCTAGTGGCCCATCTGAGCGGGCGCGGGCAGGAGGTCGCCGAGGGTCGCGCAACCGTGCCGGGCGTGAAGAAGCCACGTCGGCGCTAGGGAGGTCGCGATGGAAGAAAACCTCACGCGCGGGCGCGCCAGTAAGGTGGATTTATTACCGGCGGATATTCGTCAACGCCTGTTTGCCCTGCTGCGAGAAAAACGCATTACCCAGTTACAGATTGTGGACGAGATTAACCGCCTGATTGATGCCGCAGGCCTCCCGGTCGAGCAACAACTGTCCCGCTCAGGGGTGAACCGGCTGGCAACGCAAAACGAGCGCGTGGCGCGGGATTTACGCGAGCTGCGTGAGCAGACCCGCGCCCTGACCGCTGAACTGGGCGAAAAACCCACCGGCGAAACCTCGCGGCTGATTATGGAGATGGCGCGCTCCCTGCTGTTCAAGGGCATCCGCAAGCACCAGATTGCCAGCCAGGATAACGACGAGATTGATATTGATTTTCTCAAAGAAGCCATGCTGGCCGCCCAGCGCCTGGAGCGCACGGCAGAGATGAGCCACAAGCGCGAGGCACAAATCCGCCAGGCTTATGCTGAGGAAGCGGCGAATGCCGTCAGTGAAGCGCTCCGTGGACAAGAGGGCATGAGTCACCAGATGGAAAGCAAAATCCGCGACATTTTGCTGGGTAAGGCCTAATGCATTTTTTAACGGTTTGATTTTTAATGGAAACAGACAATGCGAACCGCTGAACAACCGGCCCCGATGCACCGATTGACCGACCCGCGCAAAATTGACCTGCGCGAGGCCACCCGCGCCTGCGGCGTCGATGTGCCCGAATCACTGGCGTTACCCGAAAATGAACCGGTGTTTTTGCCTTATCAACAACGCTGGTTCCTCGACGACAGCCCGGTGTGCATTGCCGAAAAATCCCGCCGTACCGGCCTGACCTGGGCCGAGGCCGGGCGCAACGTCATCACCGCCAGCAAGTCGCGGCGCGATGGCGGACGCAACGTGTTTTACGTCGGCAGCAAGAAGGAGATGGCGCTGGAATATATTGCCGCCTGCGCGCTGTTTGCCCGCGCCTTTAACCAGCTGGCCCAGGCCGATGTTTACGAGTCCACTTTCTGGGACAGCGAGAAACACGAGGAAATTCTCCAGTACATGATCCGCTTTCCGCACAGCGGCTTTAAAATTCAGGCGTTAAGCGCTCGCCCGTCCAACCTCCGTGGCTTGCAGGGCGACGTGGTGATTGACGAGGCGGCGTTCCATGAATCCCTTGAAGAGCTGCTCAAGGCGGCGCTGGCGCTCAACATGTGGGGCGCGCGGGTGCGGTTGATTTCCACCCATAACGGGGTCGATAACCCGTTTAATGCCTACATTCAGGACGCCCGCGAAGGGCGCAAGGATTACAGCCTGCACCGCATCACGCTCGATGAGGCGATTGGCGAGGGACTGTATCGCCGTATCTGCACGGTCACCGGGCAGATGTGGTCGCCTGACGCCGAAAAATCGTGGCGCGATAACCTGTATAAAAATGCCCCCAATCGCGAATGTGCCGAGGAGGAATACGGCTGTGTGCCGCGCAAGTCGGGCGGTGCCTATCTTGCCCGCCCGCTGATTGAGGCGGCGATGGCCCCGACAGGCCGTGTCCCCCTGCTGCGCTTTGAGGCCCCGGCGGTATTTGAACTGTGGAGCGCCGCGCAGCGTGAAGCTGAAGTGGAGGCCTGGTGTCAGGCGCACCTCGAGGCGGTGCTGACGACCCTTGCGCCGGACTGTCGTTACTGTTTCGGCGAGGACTTTGCTCGCAAGGGCGATCTGTCGGTGTTTGTGGTACTGGCCATCGCCCCGGATTTAAGCAAGCGCGAGGCGCTGCGCGTCGAGCTGCGCAACGTCACCTATGACCAGCAAAAGCAGATAATGCTCACCATCCTGACCCGGCTGCCGCGTCTGGTGGGGGCCGCCTTTGACGCCACCGGCAACGGCGGCTATCTGGCCGAAGCCGCCCGGCTGCATTTCGGCCCGGACATGGTGGATTGCGTCACGCTCTCGGCAAAATGGTATGCCGAATGGATGCCCAAACTGAAAGGTGAGCTGGAAGCGCAAAACCTGACCCTGGCCCGCCATCAGTCCACGCTGGATGATTTGCTGCATATCAAGGTAGTGAACGGGATACCGCAAATTGACAAGGGCCGCAGCAAGGATACGCCGTCAGGCGTTCAGGGCGCGCGCCGTCACGGCGACTATGCGGTGGCGCTCTGTATGGCCAACCGCGCCGCCGCGCTGGACGGTTTTGTGCTGGATGAGGCGGCCTGTCAGGCATTGCCAGCCCGTATCCGGGCGATGGAGTATGCCGATGAGGTCGGCGATGACGATGATAACGCTGATGAGCGAGGATGCTGGTAATGAAAAGGCTTGTAGATATTCAGGGACAGCCGCGGGTGTTTTCACCGGACAGCCAGACGGCAAAGACCGATATTCCCCAGGTGGCCAGCCGTGCGCCAGAACATCCGGCGTCCGGTATCACCCCTAACCGTGCCGCACGCTGTTTGCGGGCGGCAGAGCACGGTGACATGACCGCTCTGGTGGATTTGGCCGCCGATCTGGAAGAAAAAGATACCCATCTGTTTTCTGAACTCAGCAAGCGCCGCCTGGCGCTGCACAGTGTGGAATGGCGTATTCAGCCGCCGGATAACCCCAACGCCCAGGAGAAAGCCCAGGCAGTGGCGCTGGAAGCGCGGCTCACCGATGCGCCCTGGTTTGACAATGCGCTGTTTGACGCCACCGACGCCCTTCTCAAAGGCTATGCGATGCAGGAAATTATCTGGGGTCCCCGGCGCGGCGGCGAATTTTTCCCGCGCGCTGTCCACTGGCGCGATCCGGCGTTGTTCTGCGTCAATCCCGACGACTACCGCGAGCTGCGGCTGCGCGATGGCAGCTATGCCGGACAGGTGTTACAGCCGTTTGGCTGGATTTGCCATGAGGCCAAGGCCAAAACCGGCTACCCCGGCACCCAGGGGCTGGTGCGCACGCTGATTTGGCCGTTTATCTTCAAGAATTACAGCGTGCGGGATTTCGCCGAGTTTCTGGAGATTTACGGACTACCGTTGCGGGTGGGGAAATACCCCAGCGGCGCGAGTGCCGAGCAGAAAAGCGCCCTGATGCGGGCGGTGATGGATATTGGCCGCCGGGCCGGGGGGATTATTCCCGCCGGCATGAGCCTGGAGTTTGAGGCCGCCGCTAACGGTCAGTCTGACCCGTTTATGGCGATGATTGCCTGGGGAGAGCGCGCGATATCTAAAGCGATCCTCGGCGGGACACTGACCTCAGAGGCGGGCGATAAAGGCGCGCGCTCGCTGGGCGAGGTGCACAATGCGGTGCGCAAGGAGATCCGCAACGCCGATTTACGCCAGCTGTCACGGACCTTTAACCGTGATCTCATTTATCCGCTGCTGGCACTGAACAGCCCGGTCCCGCTTGACCCGCGGCGACTCCCCCGCCTGGTGTTTGATACGCTGGAATGTGAGGATATGGCCAGCTTTGCCGAGGCTATTCCCAAACTGGCGACCGGCATGGCGATACCGGTTTCCTGGATCTACGATAAGCTGCGCATTCCAGTGCCGGATGGCAATGAGGCGGTGTTTACCGTCTCGTCACCACCGGCAGTGGCGCAAACGGCGCTATCCGCGACCCTCACACCGGCAGCGCCGATAAGCGACGCGCTGGACGCGGTGCAGACAGCACTTGACGCCCCGGGATTGAACGCCAGTGCCGACCCGCTACTGGCACCGGTGATAGCCGCTATCCGTGAGCAGGGGCCAGAGGCGGCGCTGGAGCAGGCGGCGATTCTTTACCCCGAGATGGACGACCGCGCGCTGATTGAACTGCTGACCCGCGCCACCTTTGCACTGGAAGTCTGGGGGCGTCTCGATGCCACAACCGATTGATTTGGGCGTCGTCGCCCGCCTGCCGCCAAAAGAGGCCATCGCCTACTTCCGCGCCAAGGGGTATCACATCACCTGGAACTGGTTTGAGCAACAGGCGGACGTTCATGCCCGGATATTTACCGTCGCCAAGGCGGCGCGGCTGGACGTCCTGAGTGCGATCCGTGACGAGGTGGATAGAGCAAAATCACAGGGAATATCCCGGCAGGATTTTATCGACACGCTGACGCCCCGGCTGCAAACGCTCGGATGGTGGGGGAAGCAGGTCGTGGTCGACAGCCAGGGCAAGGCCGAAGTCGTACAACTGGGCAGCGCCCGCCGTCTGGCGACGATATATAACGTCAATACCCGCGTCGCCTATAATGCCGGGCGCTATGCACAGATGATGGCCACCGCAGACCTGTATCCCTACTGGCAGTATGTCGCCGTCGGGGATAGCCGCACCCGGCCCTCGCATGCCGCCCTGCATGGCAAGGTCTTTCGTTACGATCACCCCTTCTGGCAAAGTCATTACCCGCCCAACGGGTTTAACTGCCGCTGCCGGGTACGCGCCTTGTCAAAACGCCGACTCGATGCGTTGGGCCTGCACGTTACGGAAGAGGCCGGTCAGCTACACACGCATGAGGCAGCGGCGGGTGTCGATAAGCGTAGTGGGGAAATCGTCACCAGCCCCGTGACCACCTTTGATGATGGCAAGGTAAAAATGACGCCGGATGTGGGTTGGTCCTATCACCCCGGCGCGGCGGCGTTCGGTGTTGACCAGACCATGATCCGCAAACTCCTTGAGGTCAAAGACGCGGCGCTGCGTGAAGCCGTGGTGCAGGATCTGAACAACAGCCCGGTGCGTCAGTTGAGTTTTTCGCTGTGGGCCACGCGCATTATGCAAAGCCGGCGTGCCGGCAACGGCATTCACACGCTGGGCTTTTTGCCGGAAGCCATTGCCCGTGCGGTACAGGCACGCACGGGGCAAGCACCGGCCCGTCTGCTGGCAATGAGCGAAAAAAACCTGTTGCATGCCGACAGTGACAAGCACCCTAAAACCGGGGTGGCATTGTTGCCCGAGGATGTGGCCGCACTTCCTGGCTTGTTGGCAAAGCCTCAAGCTGTACTCTGGGATAAGGCTCACCAAAACCTGCTTTTTCTTGTGCCAGGAAAAGCGGGGCTGGCACGTATTGTGGTTAATGCGTCTTATGGCGTTAAGAAACACCCGGATACCCTGGATGTGGTGATCAATGCTTATCGCATTCTCAACCTCAATAAAGTGAAATCTGATTTGGCCGGTGGCAAGCTAGAACTGCTGGCAGGAACGTTAGACTAAACCGGTGGCAGGGATCGAACCTGCATACATGTTATGCCCCATTGCTGGGACTGACATCGACTTTACCATTAAGCGTACACCGGTCTATTGGCTGTATTTTAACCGACCCCCATACGGAGGGCAAGATGTCACAGACTGAATTAACCGCAGTGATTGATCGCCAGCGCCTGCAAACCCTGTTTGCTGAACTGCAACGCGTTGGCGAAGACGGCAAGGCGATCACCCGTATCGTTGCCGCCAGCCTCCTTTCGGCCACTGAGCAGGCGTTTGAACGCGAACGCGCGCCGGATACCGGGGCAGCTTGGGCACCCTTGAGCGATCCGTATCGCCGCTGGCGTGAGCGGCACGGCTATAGCCCGATCAAGGTGTTAACCCGTGAGGGCGATATGGCGCGCTCGGTGAGCATCGACTGGGGGGATAGCTGGGCGCGTATCGGGGCCAATGCGCCGCAGGCGGCCATCCATCAGTGGGGCGGCAAACCGGGGATGCGTCCGGGGCCGGCAGCCATCCCGGCCCGTCCGTTTATGGGACTGGATCCGACCGGCGAGCGGGATATCCTTGACGCCCTGGCGCAACGCCTGTCCAACGCCCTGCACCCATAAACGCCAGTGCGCCCCACCACGCGATGATGACGGAGAAGGTATACCTTGCATCAAAAAAATCTTTTGAACGCGCTACGGCGTTTTTGAAGGGGTTTTGAACGGGGTTATTCAGGCGATCGCCCGCCGTTGTCAGTGCCCATTGAAATCTGCCCCCCTGCCAACGTAAAACTGGCCCCCTCTTTGATTGTTAATGTAGCGTAATCCCACCGTCCGCACTCAGGCTGCCACACTGCCGGCATGACGACAAAACCCCCTGTTCCCAAGATAGCCTATGCGGTGCTCAACGCCGCGACGCTCTCGCCCTTTGATCATGACGGCTGGTGTCAGGTGATGCCCGCCGGCCATGTCCGGGCGCGTGACGGTCGCCCCGAGACGCCCGCCGAAGGCTGGCTGATTAACGAAGCCGCGTTTAACCGCATGGTGGCGCGGGTGGTGGCACTCAATCAGCCTGTCAAAATCGATTATAACCACCAGACGCTGTTTAAACAGGAAGCGGCCCCGGCAGCCGGCTTTGTTCCGGCTACCCCGGCACGTTTTCGCTGGGACGACAACACCGGGGTCTGGGTCAAGCCGGAGTGGAACCCGCCGGCGCTTGAGCGCCTAAAAAACAATGAATTTCCCTATTTTTCGCCGGTGATGGGCTATGACGCGCGCAGCGGCGAACCCCTGGAGCTAAGAATGTTAGCCATTACCGGCGATCCGGGTCTGACGGGCCTGCGCCCGGTGGCCGCTCTGAGCGCCGAAGATATCTACCAGGCGTTAACTGTTCCCCCTTCCTCCCCTAAGGAGCCTGCAATGAATCCATCGTTAACAGCGCTGCTGGCCGCGCTGGGCCTGACGGTGCCGGAGGGCGGCGAGCTGACCGATGAGGTCGCCACCGCCGCCCTGTCTGCCGTGACCACGCTAAAAAGCCAGGCGGACAAGGCTACCGCGCTGGAAACCACTATGGCGGCCCTGTCCGCTGACCTGAACGCCCTGAAAACCCAGGCACCGACGGCGGCCGTGGATTTACGCCGCTATGTCCCGGTCGAGACCTATAACGCGGTGCGTGAGCAGGTGGTGTCACTGTCCGCCGACCTGGGAAAAACCACCCTGGCGCAGACGCTGGACCAGGCCGAGCAGGACGGGCGGATATTGAAATCCGAGCGCGCCTACCTGGAAACACTCGGCGACCAGATTGGCGTGGCGGCGTTGTCGGCGCAACTGGCGACGCGCCAGCCGATAGCCGCCCTGACCCGGGTGCAGACCGAAACCCTGATGCTGCCGCCCCAACACCGTGAAAAAACCGCCACCGTCGCCCTGTCGGCGGAAGAGTTACAGGCCGCGCGCGTGCTGGGGATGACCCCGGCGGCGTTCCAGAAAATCAAGACCGAGGACGCACTATAATGCCAACCCCCATTACCCCGTCGCAAATCACTGCCCTGATGACCGGCTTTCGCAAAGAGTTTCAGAACGGGCTGGCGATGGCCCCGTCTCACTATCAGCAGGTGGCGACCAGCGTGCCCTCGACGTCAAAATCCAATACCTACGGCTGGCTGGGGCAGTTTCCCGCGTTCCGTGAGTGGGTCGGTGCACGCAGTATCCAGCAGATGAAAGTCTATGGTTACACCATCAACAACAAGACCTATGAAGGTACGGTGGCCATTACCCGCGATGATTTCGAGGATGACAATCTGGGCGTGTATACCCCGCTGTTTCAGGAAATGGGGCGCGCTGCCGCCGCACAACCGGACGAACTGGTGTTTACCGCCTTGCGCGACGGCAATAAAACCGACTGCTACGACGGTAAACCTTTTTTTGATAGCGAGCATCCGGTCTATCCCAAGGTCGACGGCACCGGCACCGCCAAAAAGGTCGCCAACCAGTTGATTGAAAAAACCGGCACCGGGGCAACAGAAAAAGACTACGAGGGGGCGGTATGGTATCTGCTGGACTGCTCACGGGCGCTTAAACCGCTGATTTTCCAGAACCGCCGCCCGCCGGAGTTACTCGCCCTGACCAAGGTCGATGAGGGGCGCGCGTTTACCGATAACGAATTTGTCTTTGGTGCCTCCGCCCGGCGCAATGTGGGCTACGGCTTCTGGCAGATGGCTTACCGCATGCAGGCGTCACTGACGCTGGATAACCTCTGGAAAGGCTGGAGCGCCATGCGCGGCTTTAGTGCCGATGGCGGTCGCAAGCTGGGTATTCGCCCGACCCATCTGGTGGTGCCGGTGGAGCTGGAAAAAACCGCCACCCAGTTACTGGAGCGGGAATTACTGGCCGAGGGCAGCACCACGGTCTCTAACGAAATGAAAGGCAAGCTGACACTGTTGGTGGCGGATGCGCTCTAAACGCCCTTTAAACCGGGTTTTAACGGTCATTAACGGAGAGTCAGGGGATGTATGCCAGTGAGCAGGATTTACGCGCCCGCTATAGCGCCCCGTTGATAGAAAAACTGGTCGACGGGCGCGGCGATGAGGCGGCAGCCCGGCAGAAAGTGGACCAGGCGCTCAGCGATGCCAGCGCCCTGATGGACAGCTTTATCGCGGCCCGTTACGCGCTGCCGCTCTCGGTGGTGCCGTCGGTGCTGAAACAGCATGCCTGCACCCTGGCGTTTTACTACCTGAATGACGAGCGGGCCACTGAGCAAACCCGCCAGCGTTACCAGGATGCGCTGCGCTGGCTGGAGGCGGTGAAAAAGGGTGAACTGCCGCTCGGGGTGGATAACGATAACCAGGCTCCCGACAGTGCCGACCTGCCGCAGATGCAGGCCGAGGCGTCGGTGTTCGGGCGCAGGCAGAAGGGGTTTATCTGATGATTGTCTCCACCGAAAACGCCTTGCTGGCGCGACTACATGAGGTATTTGGCAACACGTTGCGTGATATCGCCACCCATCCCGGCGACTGGAGCGAGGCGGGGCTGCGTGATGTGCTACTTACACCGCCCTCGGTATATCTGGTGTGGCTGGGAGCGCAGGCGGGTCAAGTGAAAGGGGTGATTGACAGCCGTTTTGTTTTTTACGTGGTGGCCGAGGTTATCAATGGTGCCGAGGGAGACCGCCCCGGCCTCTACCAGATAGTGGCGCGGCTGATAGCGGGCTTGTCGGGTTTTCGTCCCGGTCATGCCGGACCGATGCGTTTTGAAGAAGGGCGCAACCTGTACACCGAGCAACAGGGGCAACATGGCGTGGTGCTGTATGGCACTTATTTCACCTGCGAGGAGCCGGTGCCGCCTTTGCTTCAGGATGACGGTGTGGATGCGTACCTGCGCCATTATCAAACCTTTACCCAGACGGACGGCAGCCCGCCGTTCGCCGCCCCTATCACCCTGCGCGGAGAGAACAACGACCATGAATGACACCGATAACGCTTTGATGCGCTTCCCTAACCCGCATGACTTACCGATGATTTTTGTGGTGCCGGCCCCGGAGCGTGCGGTGCGTGAACCGAATTCCCTGCGGATGTTACCGGATACGGGGGCCTGGGTGCCGCGCAATGCTTTCTGGCTAACACGCCTGCTGCGTTTCAAGGATGTGCTGGAAATCCCGCCCCCATCCAAACCGGCGGCCACCCGGCAAACGTCAGCCCCTGCCGCCTTGAGTAAACAGGAGTCGCCTTCATGACCATAAGCTTTAATGAAATCAGCGCCGGGGTTCGCCTACCGCTGACGCATATTGAGATTGATAATTCGCAGGCCGTCACCGGTACCCCGACCACGCTGACCCAGGTGCTGATGTTGGGTCAGGCCGCCATCAAGGACGGCAAGGTCGACGGCAGCGGCGCAGTAGACACGCCGGTCCGCATCACCCGCGCCGATCATGCCGCGACACTCTGGGGCCAGGGATCGATGCTGGCGGCGATGGTGAGGGAATTTTTAACCGATAACCCGGATGCGGTGTTAACCGTGATGGCGCAGGGTAACGGGGCGGGCAAGGCCGATGCCGGCAGCCTGACCTTATCGGGCACAGCACAACAGGCCGGGGTACTGAATGTCTATCTCGGCGGTGTGCGGGTGCGCGTGACGGTGGAGAAAGGCCAGCAGGGTAAGACGGTCGGTGATGCGTTGGCGACAGCGATTAATACCCTGCCGTCGCTGCCGGTGACCGCGGTGTCTGCCGCCCCGGGGGGTGAAAATGTCACTGCCGATCAAACGGTGGTGACCCTGACGGCACGGTTTATTTCCGACTATTCGGCGCAGGATATCCGCCTGAATTATTACGATGGCGAGATAACGCCGCCCGGACTGGCAGTGACACTTGCCGCGCCCGCTGCACGGGCGACGAACCCTGATTTGGCCAACAGTATTGCCGCGCTGGGGGATACCCAGTATCACCATATTGTCATGCCCTGGCTCGATGCGGCTAATCTGAAATTATTGAGTGAAGCGCTGCGCGATCGCTGGGGACCGACCAAAATGTCTGACGGCATCGCCTGGGCGGCCCATACCGGCAGTCTGGGGGAAATCACCCAGTTCGGTAAGACGCGCAATGATTTTCTGCTGACCTGTAGCGGCATTCAGCGCGCCCCCGAGCCGGGCTATCTGTGGGCGGCCACCCTGTGCGCCATTGGCGCAAAACATTTAAGTCTTGATCCGGCGCGCCCGCTGCAAAGCCTGCGCCTGCCGCGACGGCTGGCGCCGGCATTGTCTGACCGGCTGCGCCCCAATGAGCGTAACCAGCTGCTGTATGACGGCATCGCTACCGTGACCGTGGGGGCCGACGATGGGGTGCAGATTGAGCGGCAGATAACCACCTATCGTACCAACGCCTATGGCGATCCGGATCCGTCTTACCTCGATGTGAATACCGTGGCGACGCTGTCTTATCTGCGCTATTCCACCGGGGTACGCATCACCCAGCGCTTTCCGCGCCATAAGCTGGCCGATGACGGTACGCCGGTGGCACCGGGGCAGGCGATGGTGACGCCGGCCATTATCCGCACCCAGTTACTGGCGCTGGCGATAGAGTGGCTGGAGGCGGGGCTGATTGAGAACTTCGAGCGCTTCCGCGACAGCCTGATTGTCGAGCGCAACAAAAACGACCGCAACCGGGTAGACGTACTGTGCAGGCCGGATGTGGTCAACCAGTTCCGCATTTTCGCAGAACAAATTCAGTTCATTTTGTAAGGGGGTACGATGGCATTTGGCAAACTGCAATACCAGGGCAAGGCCATTGTCCGGGTTAACGGGCAGGAATACCCGACCCTGACGGGGGCCACCTTTACCCCGTCCGGGGAAAAACGCGAGGAAGTGACCGGCGCACGCGTTTATGGCTACAAATCGACACCTCGCGCCGCCACGCTGGAATGCAAATTCCCGGCGCGGGGTGATCTGAGTGTGGACGTCATCAACGGCTGGCACGATGTCACGCTGGAGTTTGCCGCCGATTCCGGCGAAACGCACATGATGACCAACGCCTGGAGCAACGGGGAAGAATCCCTGACGGACGCGGGCGAAATTTCCGCCAAATTTACCGCCATTCGCAGCCAGCGTGTGGCGTAAGGAGCAAGCATGACCCACAGCATGGAAACCCTGGCGGCGGCCCACGAGGTTGAAGGGGTGTCGCCGGATATCGCCAGTGTCGCCGACGAACTGGCGCGCGGGCAACTGACCCTGGTTGACGGTCTGGTCACCGGCAGCGGTGATGATGAACAGCGCCATACGGACGTCACCCTGCGGCCATTAACCGGCAAGGACATTATTGATGCCGAATTGGCCGCCGAGCGGGTGGTGCAGACGGCTAACGGCTCAGAGTTAGTGCGTTCGCCAGCGATGGTGGAGTTTGAGCTGCTGCGCCGCCAGGTCGCCCGGCTGGGCAACCTCAACGGCCCATTGTCGCTGCTGCAACTGAAAAGCCTGTCGGCGCGGGATATTGAACGCCTTATCATCGCCCAGCGTCTGGGCGGCAGCGCGCTGGCCGGCCAGCTGGCGGCTGATGCGGGGCGACTGGATGCAGTGTCGGGAAAAAATTGAGGAAGCGGCGCTGATGCTCGCAACCGTTACCAAATCGGGCATGGACTGGGCGCTTTCCCTGCCGTTAATCCGGCTCTACCGGCACTGCCAGCAAGCCACCCATTTATTACAGCGTGAGTAACCGATGGCAGAAAAAAAAGTCAAAGCCGCCGTCATTGTTGACCTGCTGGGCACCCTGCCCCGGCAGGCGCGGCTGTTCGGTCAAAGTCTGGTCGGCATGGGGCGGCAAGGCGGCGCATCCCTGCACGGTCTCGGTCTGCGGGCGAATAGCCTGGGAAGTCAGCTTGACCGGCTGGGCCATCAGGGCCAGCGCACCTTTAGCGGTCTGCGCCTGGGGCTGGCGTCGGTGTCATCCGGTTTTGACCATCTGGAGACGCGCGCCAAGGCGGCCTATGGCGGCGTAGCACGCCTTTACGGGCTGCTGGCCGGGGGCGCGGCACTGGTTGGCCTGAAAAAAGCCTTTATCGACCCGGCGGCGGCAATGGAAAACTACACCATTCGCCTGAACGCGCAGAATAACAAGAACAAGGGACAGACCGACGACGATATTCAGTGGGCGACGAAAAACGCCAAAGACACCACCTGGGGCTTGCAGGGCGTCATTCAGGAGTACACGACCAGCCGTGAATTTGGCATGAACCGAGAGCAGGCGAGGCTTTTTGTCGCCATGCTGGAAGACCAGGGCGCGCGGCACGGCTGGACGCTGCCGGAAGCGCAAGGTGCCTCCCTTCAGCTTAAGCAGATGTTTTCCCGCAAAAGCATTCAAGCGCAGGATGCGAACCTGTTAACCGGCTATGGCGTTGATGTTTACAGCATCCTTGGCCGGGCGCTGGGAAAAACACGTCCTGAAATGCAGGCTCGCGGGGAAAAAGGCTTGCTGGGGCCTGAGTCTATTCGCTTGCTGTTTCAGGCGATGCGGGCAGAGGCCAAAGGGGCGCAGAAAGACGCGATGAACTCGTGGACGGGACTCACTTCCCAGCTGGGTGATGTCTGGCAGCAGTTCGCCGTCAAGGTAATGAATCAAGGGCCGTTTAAACGGCTTAAAACCGAGTTAAAAGACTTTCTGGATGTTGCCGGCGAGGCGCAGGAAAGCGGTTTGCAGGACCAATGGGCCAACCGGCTGGCCAGCCGTTTTAACGGGGTATTCGACAGTGCCCGACGGGGCGTCACGCTGTTTAAAAATGGCCTGAGCCGGGTCAATGCTGAATTGATGGCGCTACGCCAGGCCGGTTACGGCGACACCCTCGACACTATCGGCAAATATGCCGCTAACACCGCCAAAGCCATGCTGGCGATTTACGTCGCCTCGAAACTGGCCCGTGTCGGCATGGCGATAGCCCGTCCCGCCTGGGGGCTGGCCAGTGCGCCGGTGCGTTACCCGTGGCGGGCTTATCGATGGTGGCGTGGGCGCGGCAAAAATGCCCCGGCGGGTTTGCCTGGCCCGGCACCGTTTGCGATGGGCGGCGGACTGGGTGCGCCGGTGAGCGTGTTTGTCACCAACTGGCCGGCGGGCGGCGTCGGGGGAGGCAGTGAGACTTATGTCGATGGCAGCGGACGCACCCGCCGTAAAGGCTCGCGCCTGCGTCCGGGCCGTCCAGCGGCCCCGGTGCCGCGCTCCCGTCTGGGGCGGGCGGCCTCCGCCGTCTCAGGCTTCTTTGGCGGCCTGGTCAATCGTGCAGGCACCCTGCTTGGCAGCGTGCCGGGTGTGGCTCGTGCAGGCCGGTTTATGGCCTCCATTGGCCGCCGCGCCGGCGGCTGGTTGAGTCAGGTGGGCGAGCGGGCCAGCGGCCTGTTCGGCGGCGCAATGCAGACACTGTCGGGCGCGACCGGCTGGCTGAGTAATAAGGCCGGCGCACTCGGTCGCGGTGCCCTGCGGTTTGGCAGTCGGCTCGGCGGCCCGTTACTCACGGCTTTGTCGGTTGCCCCTACGCTGCTCGATAAAGACGCGACAGCCGAAGATAAAGGCGGCGCACTGGGGTCGGCAACCGGGGCGACGGCGGGCGGACTCGTCGGCGCTATCGGCGGCCCGATTGGCGCGGTGGCCGGCTCGATGCTGGGTAGCGTACTCGGCGAAAAACTCGGCGGCTGGCTGGGCGATATCTACGCCCGGTGGGACAAGCAGGACGAGCAACAGGCAATACCGCAGGCAGTGAAAGCCCAGGCCGACATGCGTATCGCCCTGGCCCCGGGCCTGGTGCTGCAAAACAGCGCCGTCACCGACAGCAACGCCTTTGGCTTACAGCTCGATGTGTATAACGGCGACAACTACCGTATTTATTGAGGTGCGCAGATGAAAAGTACCGGTCAGGGCCGCTTTCGCGGCGTGCCTTTCTGGGTTTACAAAGAGCAGCGCAGTCGCGGCGGTCGCCGGGTGGTGCGGCGTGATTACCCGCTGCGCGAACACGGCGGGGCAGACGATTTAGGAAAAAAACTGCCTGAGCACACCTTCACCCTGTCACTGACCGGCGATGATGTGCAGGCGCAGCGGGTACGGCTGACGCAGGCGCTGAATGCGCCGGGACCGGGCGAGGTGTTGCACCCTGACTGGGGTACGCTGTCGGTGCTGGTTGAACATTTTGAAAGCCGCTACAGCGTCGATAACCAGCGTCTGGTGGAGTTTACCGTCACGGTGGTGCCGGTGGCCGATGAGACCGCCCCTGCGGTGGCGCAAGATACGGCTGGGGTGGTCAATCGCCAGGGCGACAGCACACTGGCCGCACTCTTTTCAACGCTGGCTGATGGCTGGCAGGCCTCGCTGCATGACGCGCAGGCGTTGATGGATACCGTTAGCGAGCAGGCCAACACGCTGGAAAGCGCCCTCACGGGTCTGGGGCTGCTGGCCGATATGCAGAGCTTTAGTGCCTCGTTTACCGCCCTGCGCGGCAATATCCAGGGGCTTATCAGCACCCCCGACCGCCTGGCGCTGGCCTTCAAGGGCATTTTTCAGGGCATACAGCGCCTGCCGGCTTACCCCCAACCTGAGCAGATAAAAAACCGGGCACGCGCGCCGGTCTCCCCGCAGCCCGGCGCTCTCCAACACCAGATAGTCCAGCTGGCCGACCGGCTGGACAGCGCTTTGGTCCGTCAGGATCGCCTGCGCGATAGGCAGGGGCTGCAACCTGCCACCCGCGCCACGCTGCAACTGCTGCACAATACGCTGCGCCTGGCGGTGGCGGTGGTGCAGGTACAGATGTTGTCGTCCCTGCTTACCGCCAGTCTGGCCGCGGTCGGCCAAAACGCACCGGCGCAGGTGTTGCCACACACGGTCTCGCCCGCCCCGCTGCCGCTCAGTGACAGCGCCAGCGTCTGGCTGGAAAGTACGCCGGATGTGGTGCGCGTCAGCCAGCAGGTCGCGCGCCGACTGGATGCGTGTGCCCTGACCAGCTCGGCGCTGGGCTATCAGAGCCTGGCCTTGCAGGTGCGGGCGTTAAGCCGCGCCTTTGTGGCGGATTTATCCCATCGCGGCGTGGCGTTACCCGGCCTGATCCAGGCCGCAGTGACAATCACCGAGCCGGCGCTGGTGACCCTGTACCGCATCACCGGCGATGCGCGTGACACGGCGCGCTTTATTCGTCGCAACCGGCTGCGTCATCCGCTGTTTGTGCCGGGGGGCGAGCGCGTGGAGGTGCTCGGTGGCTGAGGTGGCGTTGCGCATCGACAACCGGATTTTCACCCACTGGCTCTCGGTCAGTATTACCCGCGGGCTGTCGCGTCTGGCCGGGGATTTTACCCTCGGGATCATGATGCCCGGCCAGGCGTTGCCCGACAGCCTGCGCGCCGGCGGAACGCTCGCGCTGACCCTTGACGGGCAACCGGTCATCACCGGCTACCTGGACAGCGTATCGCACAAGATGGCGGCCGACGCGGCACAGGTGACGATAAAGGGCCGGGATAAAACCGGCGATCTGGTGGACTGTTCGGCGGTCTATCCGGGCGGGCAATGGCGTCAGCGCACCCTGCAACAGATTGCGCAAGACCTGTGCAGCCCTTTTGGCATTGCGGTGCGCTGGGCGGTGTCTGACCCCGAGGCCGCCAAACCCTTTACCTCCTTTACCCTTGAACTGTCTGAAAGCGTAGCGGATGTGCTGAGCCGGGCGGCGCGTTACCGGGGGGTTTTGGTGACCAGTGATGCCGATGGCGATCTGGTGTTTACCCAGGCGGCGAACACCGCCACTGACACCCTGCGTCTGGGTGAAAATCTGTTGTCCGCCGAGTACACCGAGGACTGGCGCGACCGCCACAGTCAGTATCGGGTTAAAGGCCACGGCGGCGGCGGTGGGCACGCCGGCGACGCCAACACCAACGCACTGCGCGCTGCCCCCAAGGGAGAAAGCGACGACCCCGCGATGGGGCGTTACCGCCCCAAAGTGATTCTGGCTGACAGCACACTGACCCCCGCCACCGCACGGGCGCGCGCCCTGCGGGAAAGTCGACGGGCATTGGCCCAGTCAGAACGCTTTACCACCGTGGTCAAGGGCTGGCGGCGCGAAAGCGGTGAACTGTGGCAGACCAATCGGCTGACCCGCGTCATTGCGCCGCGTCTGTCGATGGTCAGCCGTGACCTGTTGATTAGCCAGGTGCAGTTTGATCTCGATGCGGACCAGGGGGAACGCACAACGTTAACACTGGCCCCGCGCGAGGCGTTTATTGTGCCGGCGGAGGCCGAGCGTCAGGCGGGCGGTACTGACGGCGGCGTCGACGGTCTGGTGCGGGCCTGGCTTAACCAGGGGAATAAACTCGATGAGTAATATCGCACTGCAACGGCTGCTTGCCCCGGTGATACGCGGGATCCGGCTGTTGTTTGGGCGTGGCGTTCTGACCGGGGTCAATGACAGCCTGAAAGCGCAAAACGTCCAGTTGACGGCGCTGGACGGCGAAACCTTCGATGAGGTCGAGCGCCCGCAGCAATACGGGCATATCAGCGTGCCGTTGCCGGGGGCTGAGGTGGTGTTTGCCTGCCTGGGCGGCAGTCGTGACCAGGCGACCGTGCTAGTGGTAGAAGACCGCCGTTATCGACCCACCGGACTGCCCGCCGGGGATAGCGGCCTGTATCACTATGAGGGGCATCGTCTGCGTCTGACCCGGGACGGGCGCTGCATCATCACCTGTAAAACACTGGAAGTGGTCGCCGAGCAGGAGGCGGTGTTTAACACTCCGACAGCGCGCTTTACCGGTGATGTGGAAATAGCAAAGAGCGTGAGCGTGAAACAGAACATCACGATTGAGGGCAGTGCTGAATCTAAAGGCACCTTAACCGCACCGGAAGCCGTTATCGGCGGTGTCAAACAGAGTGCTCACCGCCATCAGGAAAATGGCCGGGGCAGTCTGACCGGGGGGCCGCAATGAGCGACGCGGCGCTACGCTGGATGAATGGCGAGGGGATGCTGGTACAAGAGGGCGCGGATTTACTCGCCGACGACAGCCTGACGACCACGGTGCTGCTGTGCCTGTTTACCGACCGGCGTGCCGAGGTCTCCGACTGTTTGCCGGATGGCGGCCATGACCGGCGCGGATGGTGGGCGGACAGTTACCGCGACCGCCCGGTTGGCGCGCGGCTGTGGCTGCTGTCACGGGAAAAGGCGCTGCCTGCGGTATTGGCGCGGGCGGAAGCCTACGCCCATGAGGCGCTGCGTGGCCTGCTGGACGCCGGGATGATAAGCCAGTTGCATTGCCAGGCGAGTGCGCCGCTGCCGGGCTGGCTGCGACTGACCGTGCGCCTGACGCTCAAGGACGGCAGTGCGCGCCCGTTTACCTTTAAAGCCCGTTTGGAGGGGATGTAAATGCCGTATCAGATACCCACGCTCGGCGAGCTTATCAGCCAGACGCAGCAGGATGTGGCGCAACGCCTGCCGGGCGCGCTACCGGCCCAGGACAGTCTGCTGGGTGCCATGGCGATGGCGCAGGCCGGGCTGTCGGCGCTGGAGCATGAGCACCTGGGCTGGATAGCCCGGCAAATCATTCCGAGCGACGCCGACGAAAGCGAACTGCTCAAACACTGTGCGTTCTGGGGCGTGGTGCGCAAACAGGCCGCACGGGCCAGCGGCCCGGTCAGGCTGTCGCTGTATGATGCCGCCAGTGTGCCGGTCGGCACACGTTTGCAACGGGCTGACGGCGCGCTTTACCGCCTGACAGACGCCGCCGAGGGCAAGGCCGGCAGCGTAACGGTCAACGTTGAGGCCGACCAGCCGGGGCTGGCGGGTGACTGCGGTGCGGGACAGTCCCTCGGTTTTGTGACCCCGGTTGCCGGGGTGGCCCAGCAGGCGCTGACGGAAGCACCGGGTATTCGGGGCGGCGCTGACCGCGAGCGCGTGGAGGAATTGCTGTCGCGCCTGCTGTATCGGGTGCAGTTTCCGCCGGGCGGCGGCACGCGCTGGGATTACGAACGCTGGGCGCGCGAGGTGCCGGGCGTCACGCGTAGCTGGTGTCTGCCCACCTGGAACGGGGCGGGCACGGTGGGCGTGACCTTCGTGATGGACCATCACCCAGATATCTTCCCCGGCCCGACCGATATTGCGCGGGTGACCGACTATCTCGCGCGCCACCGGGACCCGGCCACCGGCGAGTGGGTCGGCCAACCGGAGGGGCCGACGGTGACGGTGTTTGCGCCAGGGGCAAAAAAGGTCGATATCACGCTGCGTATCGCCCCCAATACCCCGGATAACCAGGCCCGTATCCGCGAGGCGCTCAGGCAACTGTTTTACACCGCGGCCAAACCAGGCGAAACCCTGTTGCCTTCGGCATTCTGGCGTGTGCTGTCCGGGATAAGCGGGCTGGATGATTACGCCCTGAAAAACCCGCTGACGCCGGTCAGTAGCGGAAAAACCGAGCTACTGGTGATGGGGGATATCACATGGCTTTAAAAGCACACCAGCGCGCACTGCTGCAACTGCTGCCTAATGGCCTGGCCTGGAACAAAGCGCCGGATACGCTGCTGGCGTCGCTGGCCGACGGCCTGGCCCGCAGCACAGCACGCGTCACCGAACGCGCCGAGCAATTGTTGGCCGAGCGTTTTCCGCTGACCGCCACACGGTTGCTGGCTGACTGGGAGCGTTTTTTAGGGCTACCGGACTGTGATATCGGCGACGATGCCGGTATCGATGAGCGCCAGCGCTATGCGGCCAACAAACTGCGCATGAAACCGAGCCTCAACCGGCAGTTTTACATTGACCTGGCGCGGTCTTACGGCTTTACGGTGAACATGAGCACCTTACCGGATAATCAGTGGGTCACGATGGTGACGATTGAGACCGACGTGGACTATCGCCCGATGCATGTGCTTGACCCGATCACCACGCCGCTGCGTATTTATTATGCAGGAATACTGGAATGCCTGTTAAACCGCTATAAGCCGGCGCATCAGGACTTTCGCTATGTGTATGCTGACAAAAAGGAGAAAGGCTAATGTATTTTTTAGATAACAACAGCGGCATTGCCACCATGCCGCCGCTGAAAGAAACCCAGAGCACCACGCCGTTATGGTTTACCGAGGGCGACGGCCACAAGGGCATCAGCTGGCCGGGGGAAGACTGGTTCAATATCCAGCAAGCTGAACAACTGGCCTTGCTGGACGCCGCGGGCATCCGCCCGGATAAGGGCAAGTTAAATCAGCTGACGCTGGCTATCCGGGCGATTATCGGTCAGGAGGCGTTACTGAAAACCCAGGCATTGACGGAGATTGCGGCAGCGGGTAAGACGGCGCAGGAAAAGGCCCGCACGCATCTGGGGCTGGGCAAACTGGCGACCCAGGACGGTATTCAGGAAGCCACGGTGCACCGCAAAGGGATTGTGCAGTTAAACAGTTCCCCTCGCAGCGCGGACGACACTACCGCCGCGACACCCAAGGCGGTCAATGACCGGGTGAATGCGGTTGTTGATAAAGCGCCGTCCGATTTAGATACGCTGAACAAGCTGGCCCAGGCCATCAGCAATAACCCCAAATTTGCTGAAAACGTCATGCAACTGTTGAGTCAAAAACTGGCAAAAAATGAGAATGGGGCGGACATCCTGGACAAAAATCAATTTATAAAAAACCTTGGTTTGTTGAAAACCATAAATCTGGCTAAAAATGCCACACCCAATCAGCGTAAAATTAACGGCAAAACGCTGACTCAGGATGTGCATCTAACCGCAACCGATGTTCATGCTGTTACTCCAGAAATATTACGTGTAGAAATCCCTGTCGGCGTTCCTCTTCTTTGGCCTACTGAAACGCCTCCGACAGATTGGCGTATATGCAATGGTGAGAGCTTTGATAAAAAACAATATCCACTTTTAGCGCTGGCTTACCCGTCGGGAAAGCTCCCTGATTTACGCGGCGAATTTATTCGGGGCTGGGATGCAGGACGAAAAGTGGATAACGGACGCAAAATATTAAGCGTACAAGGTGATTCCCTTCAAAATTTCACTGGAAACATAACCGGCATTCAGTTTGTCGGTCAATCACCAACCAGTGGGATTTTCAAAATGGGTAGTCGAACAGGCGGCAGCAGTATTGGTTCTGGAACCAGCGGCGTATTCGCTGTTGATTGCTCAGCCAGTTTTCAATCTGGTTTGAGAACCGCGTCAGAAACAAGGCCGCGAAATGTCGCGTTTAACTACATTGTCAGGGCAGCATAAAGTTTTTATCTTTTCGGAGCTTCCGGTCACGCAATATCCAGCGTTTTGCTGATATCGACACGGTTTAGCAGCACGCGGTATTTTTCATTACCACTCAATCGTTAACCAACCATTGGCACCATCGCTACCGTTACCGCCAGCCGTCCCAGAGATGCGTGTTCCACCGCCACCACCCCCTCCAGCACCATAGCCGTAAGCAGGTCGGGCATGGTGCGCTCCTTGTGACCCGACATGGCCACCTGGGCCACCTCCACCAAAAGCGCAGGATGCGCCGCTAGCCGCTACCATATAAAAAGTGCTCATGGCATTCAAGTTGCCGCCAACAGCCGTCTCGCCATAGGGATAACCGGCACCACCGTAGCCATTTGTTCCTCCTATACCAGGTGGCCCACCATCACCTCCGGGTAACGTGAGTAAATCGCCTAGCGCCGTCAGGCCACCGTTTCCGCCTTTTATTCCTGAATTATTCGACGCTCCTCCTGCACCGCCTTTGCCACCACGACCTATCGTAATGGTTATCTGTTCACCTGGTGTTACTTTCACAGCTTCACGTATAACCGTTTTTCCCGCACCACCGCCACCTCCGCCACCTCCGCCACCTCCGCCAGAGGTATAACCATTCAGATAGCCAAGTCCACCGCCACCACCGCCCCCTGCTCCACAGCCTGAAACATAAACGGTCGTAATGCTTTCTGGAACGGCAAACACACCACCGTTAAAAAAGGTAGAAAAGCGAGGTTCTAACAAACCAAGGTTTTCTTAAATCGGGGATTTAGCTAATATTTTGACCAAAACCAGCGATGACAAGGCTTTCAGGGGAAGGATTAGAGGCTAAAATGGCAAAAATAGGCTATATGAGGGTGTCAAAAAATGACCAAAACACCGATTTACAGCAAAAATCCTTGATTTGCTCAAATTGTGACCAGATTTTTGAGGATAAAATCAGCGGAAAAACAGACCAGAGACCCGGATTAAAACGCGCTTTAAATTGCTTAAAAGCGGGCGATACGTTAGTTGTTTGGAAACTGGATAGACTAGGCCGCAGCATCAAACATTTAATCGGTTTAATCTCTGAACTAGAAGATAAAGGGATTCATTTTCATAGTTTGACGGATTCTATCGACACCTCTTCATCCGCAGGGCGTTTTTTCTTTCATGTGATGAGCGCGTTGGCACAAATGGAGCGGGAACTGATTGTTGAGCGAACTCAGGCGGGTTTAGCCGCCGCGAGAAGCAGAGGCCGTATCGGTGGTAGACCTTGCTCATTATCTTCTGCACAGCAGCAAGCTAAAAAATTACTTGAGTCCGGTCAGAGTAGAAAACAGCTTACATTACTGTATGGCGTTTCATTAACCAGCATCTACAAATATTGTCCAGTTGATCATACCGCTCGAACAGGCAAAAGTCCCTCTGATGAAAATTGAGAATGATGTTAATCCAAGTCTGATGCCTGATGGCGTTCCGAGACACCGTCATTACCTGTACGATTGACCTTACGACCACGGATCACTGCGGATCGGGCAGTAATCTCATCAGCCCAGCGTTTGACATGGTGATAATTCTGCACTGACAGAAATTCGCCTGCATCGTACAAAGTGCCTTGCACCAGCCAGCCATACCAAGGCCAAGCGGCAATATCAGCGATGCTATATTCTTCCCCCGCTAAATAACGTTTTTCAGCCAAATGGCCGTTTAATACATCTAGCTGGCGCTTGGTTTCCATTGCATAGCGATTTATCGGATATTCAAATTTTTCCGGTGCGTAGACGTAGAAGTGCCCAAAACCGCCGCCGACGAACGGAGCAGAGCCCATCTGCCAGAACAGCCAGTTTAAGGCTTCAGTGCGTGTTGCTGAATCACGTGGTAGCAGCGCGTCAAATTTTTCTGCCAGATAGAGTAGAATTGAGCCAGATTCAAACACCCGCAACGGTCTTTCACCGCTGTGATCAAGCAGTGCTGGTATCTTAGAATTAGGATTTATTTCGACAAAACCGCTAGAGAATTGCTCTCCTTCGCGGATAGAAATTAGCCAAGCATCGTACTCGGCACCGGTATGACCAAGTGCCAGCAACTCTTCCAGCATTACCGTGACCTTAACACCGTTTGGTGTACCCTGAGAATAGAGTTGTATCGGATGCTTGCCGATTGGTAGCTCTTTTTCGTGAGTTGAGCCGGAAACAGGGCGGTTGATATTAGCAAACGTACCACTAGATAACCTGAGTTCGGGATAAGGAATATAAATTTTTTCATTATATATTCAATTACTTAAATTAAAATTATTACATAAAACAGTGCTAAATTTTGGCTTTTTTCATGATTTTAGCAGAGAAAATAGCTTATTTTTTAACCTACAACCAACTAAAAATATTCCTTTTTTTATCATTTTATTGATTTTAAAAGGTTTTTATTGATAAATGAGCTATTTTTATTTTCTCATAACTAACGCTTATCCCGAACTCAGGTTAGATAGGGGTTGTTGCCATATTTTTGGCGGTATATAGGTCGAAGAATTGGTCATGGAAAATCTCCTTGATAGGTGACGTAGTGAGTAAAAGTAAGGAAGTCTTGTTGTTTCGCTGTACAAGAAAATAATTACCATCCAGTTATGGTTAATATGTGAACAAGTGAATACTAGACAGACTGTAGGAGCATTTTTCAATACTTTATTTTCGGCATTGTACAAAAGATTAGTATCAAATAGCTTACTTTTGTATGTTCTTTGATCGTCATGAGTTTCGCACCAATAAAAAAACGCTCTATTTTTAAGTTTAATTCAGCATAATATATAAATAGAAAAAATCTCATAAATTAAAAATAACTTATTGTAATTTAAGTAAATTTATACGTCTTAGCAAGTTACAGATTAATTATTGTTCTGAAGCCATTTCTAGAATTTTATATGCCCGTGCGAAACTCGTGATCGTATCAAATATTTTACTTTTAGGTATCAAATGTTTTGCCGCGCTATATACCGGCACTCAGCTACAAGAAATGTATATTACGCCTGAGCTGTTAAGCGATAATAATTGGCAGGTATTAGCCAGTGCGGCAAATTGGGCGTATGAAAATCAAGCTATTTTATTTGATAGTCATTGGATAGGTAGTGATCCAACCAAATTAGCGATCTATGGTTGGGCTGCCTGGGGTAGCAATAAATCGATTATCAGTTTAAGAAATCCATCGGATAAACCCCAGGTTTATTATTTGGATTTACAGCGTGATTTAGAATTACCCGCTGGCACGTCACAAAGTTATCAAGTTAGCCTGAATTATATTAGTCAAGCGGGTAGTAAGAAACCGGCTACCATTAATCAATCGGCATTAGTGGCGTTATCGCCTTTTGAAACCGTGGTTATGTCATTAGTGCCTGATAGAGGCAAACAGAATCGATAAAATAGTGACTAAGATTTTCGCTTAAAATAGAATAAGCCAGTTAATTAGTCTTGAGATATAAATACCTCCTTGCCACTGTTGGCATGGAGGAAATTAAAGCTTTATTGCTCAAATTTAATTTTGGAGTGTACATTCTTTGATATTAACAAAAGCATTGGGGCCATCAACTTTATATTGCTTTTCGGCTTGACTTTCAGCATCTGCTTTACTAGATGCGGTGAAAATATAATCCCATAGTCCTCGATCATTATCATCACCATGGTTATCTTTGCAATAATATTGCTGTTTTCCTTCTGTTCCTGCAATTGCAGTTGATGAAAAGGTTGTGACCATGGCAGAAGTTACTGATAGTATTAATAACCCACGTTTTATAGCAAGATTCATATTAAGCTCTTTAATATAATATTTACTGATTTATTTATGGATCGATCGATAGTACAAACACTAGCCATATAAAGGTAATTCATTTGTTAATATTTTGTCAAATTATATTTATTTATTAAATAAAAGCGGTTAAAGTGTAAAATAATTGCATTTAATAAGAGTGGGAAATATTACTATTCAATTTTCAGGTGCTACTTTATCTATTGGTTTTTTATTTTATCCATTGTATCAACTTTCTGAATATCAAATAGCAGAATTAAAGTCTATTATAATATGATGATAATTTAGTCTGAAATTAATAAATTATTTCTATGTTCAATATTAAGTTATAAAAATAGATAAATATTTATTTTTATCCTTATCAATAATAGGGTATTAAGAATCAGTTAATTCTACTATTTTTTTGATTAATAATAAAGATAAAAATTATTATTGATAACAGATTAACCATAATTACTATATTATTGATTATCAGTCAGTAGCTAAATGTTAAAAATTAATGGCTTATATGTTGTTATTATTAATAGTAGATGGTGTAATATAAATTAAGATTTTAATTAATCTTAATATTTAAAATTAAATAAGTCCGCATGATATGGATATAGTGAAAAGTAGTAAATCTAGAGGAGCTGGCGTTGATGAAACAAATGATTGGCTTTAGCATTCTGTTATTACTGATTGGGTGTAGCAATAAAACACCTCATTCATTATCATTATTTAATGATAAGCAAGATATTAACGTTATTGATCAAACGAAAAAACTTTTTCCGATTGCTAATTATCCACAAAGTAGCGCTCGCTGGATCCCACCTAATGAGCCTGGTTACCGACAACCCTTTTTAACTGAACTACAACAAAAAAAAGCTTTCAATACCCTGTTAGCACACTATTTTGGTGCGCAATCTCCCTGGAATGGTGATTATATTCAGTCAGTTTTGCAGGATGCAAAAGGTGCGAAAAGAAATTTATCACATTTTGCTGAAAAATTTACTGCGGCTAATGTCAGTCACTATGGCGAAAATTTTCGTTTATTAGATGCTAGCTGGAAAGCAAAAATGCAACATCGGGTATCCGTGTCGATCGCCGATCGATACACGCCTACAGCCCGGGGGATCACTTTACGTGAAACCGCGGTAAGATTACTACCAACAGCTTATCCTGCTTTTGAAGATCCGCGTGAGGCAGGTCAAGGTTATCCTTTTGATATGTTACAAAATTCCACTCTGCATCCCGCTGAACCGGTTTACATTGTGGCAGTAACCGCTGATAGATCCTGGAGTTTTATAATATCGCCTACTGAAATGGGCTGGGTAGATAGTTCACATATTGCTAAAGTGAATGATCATTTTATCCAACAGTGGACAACCATGGCGAAAAAAAAGCTTGGGGCAGTTATTAATGATAATGCCAGTTTCACTGATAAGCAGGGCGTATTTAGATTTACCGCCCGTACCGGTACATTATTGCCATTAAAATCGATTAACGGTAAAACAAATGTCGCATTACCGGCCTACGATGATAAGGGCTATGCTGTTATTCGTTATGCGCCACAGTTTGAACAGATGGTGCGTCAGACACCTATTTCACCAACAGCAGAAAATATGGCGCATATCATTCAATACATGCAAGGTAAAGATTATGGCTGGGGAAGTCTTTATGGTTTCAATGACTGCTCTGCGGAAGTAAGAAATCTTATGCTGCCTTTTGGTATTTTTCTACCCAGAAATTCACTACCTCAATCGTTAAGTGGTAAGCGGATTGATTTAAGCCATTATTCAACTGATCAACGGCTTGCTTATTTGATCAAATATGGCCAACCATTTAAAACATTAGTCTATATAAAAGGGCATATTATGCTGTATGTCGGTAATGCAGATTGGCAGGGTAGTACTGTGCCGATAATCTACCATAATGTGTGGGGATTAAGACCAGCAGCGCCGCCAAGTCGCAGCATTATTGGCCAGTCAATTTTTATGCCCTTATTGGCGCAATATTCTGATGCTCCAGAGTTTGAATCACTGGCAAGCAAGTCATTATTTATCATTACCTATCTCGATCAAACGGAAGGCTGATTATTTGATCGGCTTTTAACCTCTCATCTTTTATTTAGCATCATGTAATTGCCAGTAGCAAATTAGCCATCTTGCTGCTGGCAACAATTCTTTTATGGTTCATTCAGTTATTTGCCAATGCTTTCCATTTTCTAGTAATTATTTTATGCAATATTTGATGCAGTTAACATTTCTATATTACACGAGTTTCGCAATCTCCAAAAAAGAAGTATAAATTTAAAAACAAGAAAAAATCAGGGTGTTCATATTTTGTCGGGTTATCCATGTATTAAAGATATCTATAAAACATTCTTACAAGTAAGCAGTTTAAGATACTCTGGTTTAGCGTTATCAGAAGTAAGCCCATCGCCTTTATCTCATGACACTGTTAGCCGATGGCTAAAAAGTAGATGTATTAGACCTAAAGACCTATGGCGATTAGTTGAACCTTCTATAGACAAAAAAAGCCCTTGCGTACTAATTGCCGATGATACATTGATTGCCAAAACACGTAGTAAAAAAATAGAGATGGTCCATTATCAATATTCAGGTAATGAACATGAGGTTATTGCTGGCATAGGTTTAGTTAATTTGCTTTGGCATGATCTGACGAAGGTTGAATCAATTCCTATAATCGACATAGGTCTTTAGGTCTAAAACATCTACTTTTTAGCCATCGGCTAACAGTGTCGTGAGATAAAGGCGATGGGCTTACTTCTGATAACGCTAAACCAGAGTATCTTAAACTGCTTACTTGTAAGAATGTTTTATAGATATCTTTAATACATGGATAACCCGACAAAATATGAACACCCTGATTTTTTCTTGTTTTTAAATTTATACTTCTTTTTTGGAGATTGCGAAACTCGTGAGATATATTTTTACTGCATCAGCAAAGGCAATTTTTAAGTCGGTAGCCACATTGACTTTACAGATCCCTACACGAGTTTCGCACAGGCCTATAAAATTCTAGAAATGGCTTGAAAGTAATGATTAATCTGCAAGTTACTGAAATGCATAAATTCACTTAATTTACAATAAGTTATATTTAATTTATAAGGTTTTATCTATTTACATATTATGCTGAATTAAACTTAAAAATAGAGCGTTTTTTATTGGTGCGAAACTCGTGCCCTAATGAAATAGATTGGCGTATCATCTCTTCAGATATGCCTGATGCGCTATGTAAAACTAATGGAATATCTACCTGCTGCTGGATCTCCGCCAGGCGCTCAAAGTCAAGATGAGGTTCATCATGGTAGAGTCCGTGAGCAGAGCCAATGGCAACTGCCAGCGAATCCATACCAGTTTGCGCAACATATTTTTTAGCAGCAATCGGATCGGTATAAAAACTTTCTTTACTATCAACAACTAATTCATCTTCTTGCCCCCCCAGGCGACCTAATTCAGCTTCGACACTCACATCGTAACGTTGGCAAAATTGCACAACATTAGCTACGATCTCGATGTTTTCTGCAAATGGTAGATGGGAGGCATCTATCATTACCGAGCGAACACCGGCTTTGACTTTATTGCAGATATCGCTCAATCCTTCATGATGATCCAGATGGAGAGCAAGCGGTAATTTATTCAATGAAGCGGCTTGGGTACAAATAGATACCATGTATTCAAGGCCGGCGTAGGTAAAGGTACTCGGTGTACCGGCCAGAATGACCGGTGAAGCCATTTTGGCCGCAGTTTCCACAACGACTTGGATAGTTTCTAAATTGTGAACATTAAATGCGGGTATCGCATATTGCCCTCGTTGGGCATTTTTTAGCATTTCGCGGGTAGATATTAAATACATGGGAACTCCTTAAATACCATCATTATTATGAGATCTTTTATTCTGCTGTTGCTGATGCCATAAACTGGTTAATCCTTGGTGGCTACAATCCAGCGCCATATCACGAAATTTTTCTGCATCGAGCGCTTGTCGTTCTAACATCATTTCGACCGCGATTTGCATATTCGTTCCCGTTAGGACTTGCCATTGTGGATGTGCCAATGTTAACTGCGAGGCTTGTGAAAATGGTGTGCCGCCAAGTAAATCAGTAAGAAATACTAAGCCGTCACCGACATCACAAATTTTACTGGCTTGATTTAATGCTTGATGTAAATCTTCTGTTGTCATGCCTTCAGTAAAATCAATGGCAGTACACTGCTCTTGTTTACCAACAATTTGCTCCATTGCTTGCATTAAACCACTAGCAAAACTTCCATTGCCAGTAATGACAATGCCTAACATATTCACGAGTTTCGCACAAAACTAATTTGGGTACGCTAATAAAACACGGATTTGCTCAGTAATAGCACTTTTGATTACGTCCCAATTTTGTTGATAAAGGGTTATTTTTTCAGATATACGACGTTTATGTTGTTCAAACCACGCAGAAATAGCGAGAAAAATATGATTTCTTTGCGCTCGGCTCGTGCGAGCCTGACAGCGTTCAATACCACAGTTTTGTTTAACTTCTCGATGATAAACTTCAACAGACCAACGGGCATCCATGATAGATTTGAGGTATTGACGGGTGGGATTCTCTTTGTTTGTTACTATGTAATCAATACGGCCGTTTTTGGCTGTAAATTTGAAAACGGTTACCCAACCATATCCTCGCAAGTGTATTGACGTTCCTTCTTCTGAGATGTCTAACTTGTTCAGTTGTTTGTTATGGTTAACAATCCTATTTTTCCTCAGCGTGGTTACCCAGATCCAACCATGAGAGCGAATTGATTTCAGGTTATCCAGGCTAGAATACCAAGCATCCATCACTACGGCTTCTGGCATGATCCCTCTTTTTTTAGCAAGAGTGAGCATTTCGGAAAAGTGCGTGTTTTTTGTTTTTCCATCAGAATCTTTATCATAAATACGATAATTGATAGGAATTGATTCAACCTTCGTCAGATCATGCCAAAGCAAATTAACTAAACCTATGCCAGCAATAACATCATGTTCATTACCTGAATATTGATAATGGACCATCTCTATTTTTTTACTACGTGTTTTGGCAATCAATGTATCATCGGCAATTAGTACGCAAGGGCTTTTTTTGTCTATAGAAGGTTCAACTAATCGCCATAGGTCTTTAGGTCTAAAACATCTACTTTTTAGCCATCGGCTAACAGTGTCATGAGATAAAGGCGATGGGCTTACTTCTGATAACGCTAAACCAGAGTATCTTAAACTGCTTACTTGTAAGAATGTTTTATAGATATCTTTAATACATGGATAACCCGACAAAATATGAACACCCTGATTTTTTCTTGTTTTTAAATTTATACTTCTTTTTTGGAGATTGCGAAACTCGTGATATTTACTCCTTATAAGAATCCAACTAATTTACCTGCCAGCCCAAATAGGATGGTAATTCCGATCATTTTTACGGCTGAAAACCCCCGTTTTAAAAAACCATAAATGATTAGTGTGAAAGCCAGCGGTAATAAATTGGGCATTAATTTATCCAACACATCGGTTTGTAATGCCACCTTGGCCTCACCGGCCTTTAGTATTAACGGCGTAGAGAGGTGAACATATGAAGCTACCAGTGCCCCGATTACCGTCATACCGACAATAGAGGCAGCATGAGAAATATTTCTGGTGTGAGTTTTTAGTATCGCAATCGCCTTAGTTCCTGCTTGATAACCGTAATGGGCTAGACCAAATCGTAAGGCAAAATCAACAATATTAAATAACAGCAAGAAAACGATCGGGCCAAAAATACTCCCCTGCAAGGCAAGTGAAGCACCGATACCGGCACATATTGGCAATAGAGTGAGCCAAAATAAGGGATCACTAATCCCGCCTAATGGCCCCATCAAGGCAACTTTAACCGCGCGGATAGTCGAAATTTTTTCTTTACCGCGCTCCATAGCTAATACCAGGCCGGATAAAAAAGTGACATCAAAAGGGTGAACATTAATAAATTCCATATGTACACGAGTTTCGCACCAATAAAAAAGCGCTCTATTTTTAAGTTTAATTCAGCATAATATATAAATAGAAAAAATCTCATAAATTAAAAATAACTTATTGTAATTTAAGTAAATTTATACGTCTTAGCAAGTTACAGATTAATTATTGTTCTGAAGCCATTTCTAGAATTTTATATGCCCGTGCGAAACTCGTGATGTATTTTCATGGAGTTGGCGAGATCTTCTGGATTGTTGTGAATTTTAGGCAAAGCCGGAATAAGCGTATATAACCAGCCACCGGCTTGCATACGTTCATAGTTAAAAGAAGCTTGCAAAAGGAGCGAACGTAGCGCCATAACATTAATATCATAGGAGGTTAGTGCTTTACCCGCCGTGGTATCAATATAGTCATCACTCTCTACCTGGCTGGTGGCTAGGGCTTGGGCCATGCGTTGTTCGCTTTTATTTGCCATCTCTTCATCAGATCCATTAAATGCCATCATTCATCTCCTGTTGATTGGTTTTTGATGGCATGTTTGCTGTTTCGCCATCATTATTACGAGTGCGGTTAAAGAAATCGATTAAAGCGATAGCAAAGGCACCTAAAGCGACGGCGATAATCGTAGGTTAAGGAAGGTGACAGCAAGAAAACCTAAGATAAAATAAGCAATATAAGTTTTTTTCATCATGATTTTCATCAGTAAAGCGAAGCCGATTGCAGGCATCATACCACCGGCAACCGCCAGTCCATCGAGCAGCCACTGTGGGGCTTTTTGTACCATAGCACTGGCGGCGTCAGCGCCGAAGTAAATAGGTAAGAAAGCAACGATAAAGTAAAAACAAAATAGAATAATAATGCCAAAATAGTTTACCCACTCAACACCACGCCAATTGAGATTTTTAACCATTTGATCGCATTTATGCATCATGGGTGAATAAAGGGTAAATAATATAGGGTAATGCAACCTTGCACCGCAATCGAAAAGGGGATGGCAATCCCAATAGCAACTTTAGGATCAGAATGGGTGAGAATAGCAAAAGCGGTGCCAATAATACCACCGATAACCACATTTGGGGATTGCGCTCCAGCAAGTGGTACCATTCCCATCCAAACAACTTCTAAAGTCCCACCAACTAATAAACCTGTCTGCACATCACCTAAAATTAGCCCTACGATCGGGCCTATTACAATCGGTCGATGAAGATGAGTTAGACCATTAAATAAGTCAACACCAGCAATACCTGCTAATAAGGCGATTAATAATGCATCAATAAACATATTTGTCTCCATTAATTCAGCAGATTGGTAATATTTTCACCGCTTTCATCTGTAACACGGCGAATTTCGCAGGTGATACCTAATTGATTAAGCTGATGAAAAGCGTCGATATCATTGTTATCAACGGAAACGGTTTTATGGATCTGTTTTTTCCCCTTCGCAGAAATGCATATTACCGATATTGACAAAATCGATCGGTACCCCACCCTTTACCAGCGTCAATACATCCTGCGTCAATACATCCTGCGGCGTTTTGCAAACAATGAAAATTTTCTGCCGTTCTGCTGCCTTATGAATAATGTCAATCGTTTTTTGTAAGGTAAAATAGCGGGTTTGCACGCCATCGGATACCACCATATCCATGAGAGATTGTTGGATTGGATCATTGGCGGCCTCATCATTGGCAACGATAACTAAATTGGCACCGAGAGAATTGGTCCAAGTAATACCGACTTGACCATGGATCAGACGATTGTCAATTCGAGTCATTAAGATGTTTGGAGGGGACATATACGCTCCTTATTATTGTTCTGGTTGTATGTAGGGATAAATATGGACACCTTTTACTACCCGATTTACTTCACCTGTTGGACAGGGATTATCAGGCGCTAGCCCTAGGGATAGTGAAGTTTCGACCGCGATTAATTGTAGAAATAATAGGTAGGGAAAAATAAGCCAAATATCAGCTAGCGTCGTGTTAAGTTCAATGGCATTACTATCAGGTAGACTACTTAAGGCCAGGATTTTTTTAGCCCGTCCATCATGCTTTAATTCATTAAGTAGATCCAGATCATAACGTCGACAATACGCTTCTTGAGAAAGCAAAATGATAACTAACGTTTCTTCATCAATAAAAAATTTCGGGCCATGGCGAACTCCCATCGTTGAGTCATAACGGGTGGCAACTTGTCCCGCCGTTAACTCTAACATTTTAAGCGCACCTTCTTCGCTTATACCGGTAAAACAGTGGGAACCTAAAACTATCATGCGATTGAAACCTTGCTGAATAATAGGTTGAATAATTGTTTGCCAGTTGCTTGCCTGGTTTTCACATAAAGTGATTAAGGTGGCTAAATTCTGTTGCGCATGGCTTAAATTTGAATTGCCTAATAACAATATGGTCGCTAATGCCATGCAACTAAAACTCGATGTCATGGCAAAACTGCGATCGTTTGATCCTTCGGGCATAGTGAGTAAATAGACATTTGCTCGGTTTGTTGCATAATCTGTGAGTTTGCTTTGGGGATTACAGGTTAAGATTAAATGATGGCACTCTGTTAACAATTGATCTGCAAGCTTTATTGCCGCAAAGCTTTCTGGACTATTACCCGAGCGGGCATAAGAAATAAATAAAGTGGGTTTACTTTTGTCCAAATATTGCTTTGGTGTTGGCACAATATCCGTTGAAGCAATAGCATAAACATTTAAATGTCTGTGTTCGCGTAACCAAGGTGCGATTGATTTGCCAACAAATGCTGAAGAGCCTGCGCCACACAGAATAATTTGTAAATTAGCTTGTTTTAGTATTGGGTTAAGGAAGTTTTGCCAGGCAGCTGAATTATCTGTTAGCGTTTGATATAAGTTACGCCATAACTGAGGTTGTTGCTCGATTTCTTGTACGGTGTATTGCGCGTTATGGCTTTTAAGCCATAGGGGATCATATGAGAAAAAGGGGATCATAATACAACGGCTCCTTCTGTTTTTGTCTCACAAGCGATGGCATAATGCATTAATACCGAACGAATTTTATCCTTTACCCACTCTTTCGGCTCAGTGGCTGATAAGCGACCTGCATTAATTGCTTCCATTTGCTCTGGTAGATATTGGCTTAACATAGCGAGGGGAACGGTATGCTGGCGTAAGTTGGTTAATAACTTTTCAACTGCCGCCGCGACTTTAGGATTGGCCCAATAATAGCGAATACGATCGCTCAAACTGTATTGGCGATCAATATATTGCTGATGTGCACTACCTTGGTAATAAGGCCGCCAGTGGTTTGGCTGTTCATACATCACTTGCTCAAGAGTTTCGCTAAGATGCGCTGCAAAATGTTCTCCATTCCATTCACGATCTAATTTATCTAGTGCAAACAGTGCTTCACGCAGGGCAAATGTTAATGCCGGCCCGACTTTTAAAATAACGAAATGATCACGTACCAAATTCTGGTAAGCTTGTGCAGTTTGATAATCGGTTGAATGGGCTTCGTAAACGATGTGGGGATGGCTCTCAATATATTGACTAAGTGCTTTCGCTTTTTCTGGCTGATAGTGTTCAACTTGGTAATGGTCAAACTCAACGCCCGGTTGCACAACCAGAGCGATAACTCTAGGCCAAACGTCGGTGAGTCCTGTATTGTGCCAAGCTTTTTGATGGATATTAAGGGTTGTGTCGGCAGCTTTAGCTGATGTGATTTGTATAGCGGTCAGTGCTGATTTAGCACCACCCGGTGTAGGCACTTCCGTACCAATAACATAAACGGGTGCTTCACCGCCATTTTCTTGCCAACTGCGTTCAGCCACAGCGCACAAACGGGCTGCACGTTGAGCTACAATTTCGTCCGTTAAAGGTGTTGCATCGTCAGCACAAGGCATTGAACAATCAAGATGAATTTTTCGAAATCCAGCTTTGACATAGTCGTAGATCAGCGTTTCTGAAAATATCATAGCCTGTTCTGCACTGTATTCTTGCCATACATTGGGCCCTAAATGATCACCGCCTAGCCAAATTTGTTGGGTCGGAAAATCCAGTTTATGCGCGATGTTGAATACTTTATTTCTAAAATCAATTGGTTGCATGCCAGTATAGCCGCCAAATTGATTTACTTGATTAGAAGTAGCTTCAATTAAAAGCACGGTTTTTCTCTCTTTTGCTAGTTGTAAAGCGCTTTCTAATACCCAGGAGTGAGCAGAACAAACAGAATAGATCCCGACCGCTTCGCCAAATTTATGGCGATGAATAAGTTGTAGTAGCGACTGCATAATATTTCCCTGCTAGCTGATGTATATTTAGGATTAAATCAACAAGGCGTTATTCGTCGACAATAATGACATTAACCCCAAGTTCAGCTAGTGTTTCACGGTACTGTTTTGGGATCCGGCTATCAGTAATCAGATGATGAATTTGTGTGGTTTCACAAATTAAACAAAAGCTCTTACGGCCAAATTTACTGCCATCTGTGACAGCAATAATTTGATGTGCTACATCACACATAATACGATTAAGGTGGGCTTCGCCTGGATGAGGGGTTGTGATGCCAGCTTCAAGATCAAAACCATCAACGCCAAGAAACAAGGTATTGAAACGATATTGAGCAAGCTGTTGTTCTGCGACTGAACCATAAAGGGAGTAGGAATTTTTACGCGTATTTCCACCTAAAACTATCACATCAATTTGCTCAAGATTGGCTAATTCATAAGCGATATTAAGTGCGTTGGTCATCACCACCAATGCATGATGATTACGTAAAAAAGGCACAATTTCAGTTGTTGTTGAGCCTGAGTCGATAATTATCGAATCGCCATCTTGGACAAACTCTGCCGCTTTGGCAGCGATCAATATTTTTAGTTCTCTATCTATTTGACCTTTTATTTGAAAAGGTCTGTCGAAAGCAAATTTGTTATTTGCCATTGCGCCACCATACGAGCGTAATGCACAGCCTTTTTTTTCTAAATAACGTAAATCATTACGAATGGTCACCAGAGAGATATTAAAACGCCGGCTAAGAGTGGTAACTTTTACACTACCATCATGGTATAGCATGTCTATAATAGTTTCTCGGCGTTTTATTGTATCAGTACTCATTTTAACTCCTGTTACGTTATTAAATCGTGGTGGTAAACAATAGAAACTAAAGTTAATTGCACAAACAACGCATTAGTAATTACAACAAAAGAAAGTAAACGAAACTGTGATCATGATTAAAGTTCATTTTTATAGAATAATGGGTTTATATTACTTTCGATTTATAAAATATCGAAAGTAATAATATTGTGATGATTTTTTTATTTACGAAGTTTAAGCCAGGTAATACGGTGTTTGATAAAAAATCATGCACGAACAAAACGAAAGATATTTTGTTTAGTAACAGTATCATCGCTTATACAGTAGGGGTAGTGATAAGGATCACAAAATAAAAAATAGTTGCGCAATGGGTAAAGTATTTATTAACATCTTTAGTGGGAGGAAAATAAAATAATTATTTACAATATTATTAAAATACAATATTTGTTATTTTATTGATCATAATTAATAGCATTATAGATTCAATTAAGTTGTTTATAAGATTATTATTGTGTTTAACAAAATAACTTATCTTAATATTAAAAATTTATCTGTTATTGCTGTGAAAACAATATCAACTTTTTTAATTAATTGTTTTTATATAATTAAAAATAATAAGAATAAATAGATAATAAGGTTTTTGTTTTTGTAAAAAATAAAATATTAATCTTATTTTATGCATTCGATAGAATACTTTTTTAGGCTATAAATAGCTCAAATGGTTGCAATAATGAGTTAGTGTTTTTATTCTCTTTATCAAAGATCCTTGGCCTATTATTGACTATAGTTAAAATTATCTATTGTTCATTAGCGGCTATCTTTTATCTAGCTAGTAAGATTAGCTTTGATGACAAAATTTTCTTCGCTGTGAGTAGAGGGAAAAATGGTTATTGAACAGTAAACAGCTTAACTCATTCAGGACATTGATTATTTTTATCTGCGCTATTTATCTCAGTTGGAAAAGCGACCTGAAGATATCGAAAGGTTAGATGGCTTGCAGTAAGATTTTTTCAGCAGGTCAAATTAAAAAAGGTCAATTACTTAGACAAATATGCTGATGAATAGTATATAACCAAAAGGATAATGATTATGGCACTAGGAATTGCAAATAAAGTTATTGTCGTTGTCGGTGCAAGTAGTGGATTAGGTGAAGAACTAGCTCGTCATTTAGTTAAAGATGGTGCCAAACTGGTTTTGGGGGCGCGTCGTATTGATAGATTGCAATCATTAGCCGAAGAATTAAATCTTGATAAAGAAGCCGTTGTCGCCACCGATGTCACAAAACCTGAGCAACTACAGGCATTAGTTGACAGAGCAATTGCATTGTATAACCGAATTGATGTGATAGTTAATAATGCCGGTATTATGCCGCAATCACTGTTAGAAGATTGTCATATTGATGAATGGAATGAGATGATCGACATTAACTTAAAGGGCGTGCTTTATGGGATAGCAGCCAGCGCTTCCCTATATGAAAAAACAGATGAGTGGTCATATTATTAATACATCGTCAGTCGCAGGACATAAGGTAAAGCCAGGCAGTGCAGTTTATTCAGCGACCAAAACGGCAGTACGAGTGATCTCAGAAGGTTTACGGCAAGAAATGATACCTTATCATATTAGAACAACAGTGATTTCGCCAGGGGCAATCACTAGTGAGTTGCTTGATAGTATTAGTGATCCAGATATCGCTGCCAGAATGCGATCTTTTTATAACGATTATGCCATTCCGGCAGATTCCTATGCTCGAGCGGTAATTTTTGCTATAAAACAACCAGAAAATGTTGATATTAATGAAATTCTGTTTCGTCCAACCCGGCAAGAGTTTTAATAATATTTTCAATAGACCTAATTAGATAGGTCTATTGATTTTAGTAATTAATATTAATAATCGATTTATCAGAAAGCATAACCTAATTGTATGGATGTTTTGGTGCTGATCCGTTTTGGTGCCGAGAGAGGAGGATTATCATTCCAGTTAACGTTGTAGATCAAATTGAGTGAAAGCCGTTCACTCATGGCAACTTGTAAGGCAGTTTCTGAGATAGCGGAAGAGTCATTGTTGAGTCGGGTAAAAAATGATATACCTTGTTTAAATGACGTATTATCAGTAATTTTCCATTCATAGTTTGCACCAATGTGGCCTAATCCTGTTATTTCATGGCCACCACTGGTAAAATGTTCATATCTGACACTTGGGCCAGCTTCAACTTTTAGTGAATGAATGGGGCCATCAAATATTTGTCGGCCATAGCCCACGGCAAATACGTCTTTAGAATCAAAGCCATTATATCTATCAGTTAACCAGCTAGCTTGGCCGAATAGATAATCATATTTAGTTAAATTGTATCGAGTCCTGGCGCCTAACTGATAGGTTTCCGATGATCTTTTATCATTGGATGAGTTGTTGGTAGCATTTCCCCAAAAACTATAAGCTAAGTTTGAAGAATAGAGTGTTAGTGCTGATTTTGCTGTTAAGTTTGAACTCTTTGAGTTTCCTGTTTGTACTTGATAACCACCTGAGATTGACATTTCAATATCTTTTTTTGCCGTTGCAGGGTCATCCATTACGGTAAATAGGCTATCATTAGCTATCGCAAGAGGACTAATAAAAAATGTCATCCATAAAACTTTTTTATCAAAGGTGAGCATGCGTGCTCCTATTATTACTTGTTACTTGCATGTTATCTAAATTAAACGAATAATGTAGTTTAATAATCCTCCAATATAGATAAAATTGTGCTTTTATGCCAGCAATGTTTGATTATTGTCATTTTATTAAATTAACTGGCTAAATACTGAAATATATTTTATATCAGTATTTTATTGATCAATTTGAAGCCTAAATGGTAATTTAATCTATTAAAATCTATAATAAAAAATTAATTCACTATTTAGTGATCGATTTATTTCAATTATTTAAAAAATCAAAAAAATAGGAATTTTCTTATAAAAGGTTCACTATAAATCTGAAAGCTAGTTATCATTGCCGGGTGAGGAAAATGAATTAGGGCAGGAAAATACTATTATTTAATTTTTTATCTACTGGTATTAATTAAAACAATGTTTATTTTCCTAGTAAGGCTTGCTTTATTGCATTTAATTGACTCTCAATAGTGGCATTTAACATACCGACTTCAGTTTCTAAAATACAATCTTTCTCTTCTAATCTCGGATCTTCAACAATGTCGATATATTCAATTTCTGGTTGTATTTTATGTAGTTCGGTTAATTTACTTTGCAAAAAATTAACTTGCTTAGGTGAAATGCGTAAGATAACTTTTTTATGTTGATGAACAAGCGCAAGATTTTGGCTGATATTTTTATATAAAAGTTCATCAGGTTCATAATTAGCAATAATTTTTCGCATCGCTTCTATAGTAATATTAACTAATTAGTTTTCAACTTGTTGATAAAAAATTTGGCAATTTATTAAAGTTTGATGAATAATCTCTGCTTGTTCTTGGGCTGATTGTGCCAAACCTTCTTGCCAACCGGCGGTATAACGCTCTTGATAAATACTATCTGCATCATTTTCAATTTTTCTGGCATGCTGTTTGGCAATATTGATAAATTCTTGGCCATTAAGATAGGATTGATAATCGGCTTTTTTTAAAATTTTTATTTCATCATTAATGATAATCTGATCATCTATTTGAGTAAATGGTAACATTGTAAATTTACTTCTTTGGTTATCTTTTTAATATCTCTGCAACAGGTTTATACTTATCGGCTATGATAATATTTTTTTCTATCTTTTTTTTCGGTAAGCGTAATTTTAAGCGTTTAATTAAATCGACATTATTCTGGTTGATAGTCTCTAACCAGAAATTAAGTCCGGTTTGGCAAAAATAATTTATATGCATTTCAAGTGGTAATTTTTGTTGCCAGCCTTCCGGCCAATTACCAATAATAAAATTTGCGTTGGCTAAACAAAAGCGATATTTTTCTTTACCAATCTCATTAATAATAAAGCCTATTTGCTTACTATTAATGCAATGAGAAAGCGATTTGATGTGTAACATTATGCCTAATAAAGCTAAAATTTGATTAAATTCATATTGAGGGAAAAGGGCAATATTTTCATTTTTCTCAATTTTTATCATATTGTTATTTAATTTATAATGTTTAAAAATAATTTTATTTATATTTTTTGAGTGGCGCCAATTAGTTAAATTTTGTAGTGTTTTTCGCCATAGATTAGGTAAATTTTCAATATTAATATAAAGTGCCGGGCAATATTGTAATTGGAAAAGTGTCAGCATATTTTATTACGATTTTCTTTTATTAAGGAAATATTGCAGTAGATTAGTACTAATAAGTAAAAAAATAAGTAAAGATATAAGAATAATAAATTTATTATAAGTATGTTCATTAATATCGATACCTAAAAAATGTTTTTCTTGACTATATGTATTGCTAGGTAATATTTCCGAGCCAGGTATTAATGCTACGCTAATTCTATCAAAATCTAACCCAGCAATGCTATTGTGAATTAATCGCTTTATTTGTGGAGTATAGTTATCTAGTTGGACATTAGGCGCATATTTTATAAAGACAGATGCGGAAGAGAAGCTATTTTTATCATTATTATTAGGCATAACCACATGCACCGGAGCATTAAGGACGCCATCTATTTGTGATATTGCTTTTGCCAGCGCCTGTTCTTTAACAAAGTTAAGCCGCGCTTGCTCTTCAACAGGAAAAGAAATCAAACTATCTTTTGGAAAAACGTCTTTTAACGAAGAGAAAACTTCTCTTGGGTAACCATGTTGTTTTAATATCTCAGTTGCCTGGGCGATGTCTGATTCATCAATCAGCAATTTGACGGTATTTTCTTTGTCAACTTCTTTGTGGATGGAAACTCCTTCATTTCTGAGTAATGCATACATCTCATTAGCCTCTTTTTGCGACAGGCCAGTATAGAGATCAGTTTTACAGCCAGTTAGCAGTATGGATAATAACAACGGTAAGGTAATCAGCACTATTTTCATCTGGTTATTGTGCCTTTAATAAGGTTTCCATACTTTGGGTAACTTTACTGGCAGTTTTAGCAATTAATTCTTCCTGTAAGGTAATTCTCATCAACGACCACTGTACTTGCATTAATTTTTGCGGTGATAACTCTTCACTATTCATATTTTGCTGGAATTCAGTTTTTGCCCGGCTCATATTTTGGCGTACTGATTCTATTTGTTCAAAGAAATTGATTTCATTATTCGCTGATCTTGCAGTTGTGGCAAATTGATTATTGATTGGATTAACATTTTCTATCGATTGATTAATTTCATCTAAATTAAATTTTATGTTGTTATTAACCTGTTTAATATCCATTATTCATCCTTATCAATTTGATGCGTATATTGACTTAAATTTTTGATTAATCCATCAAGTAATATTTGCTGTTGGTTAAGCGCAATATTATCTGTAGTGACAACAATATTATTGTGCTGATCGTCAGTTAATTGCACTATCGTTTTGAAATCATGTGGATAATAATCATGGTTAATTTTCATATTAATTGCTCTGATAATTTTCTATTAATGCTAAAGCAAAATTAATTAAATCAGCATGTTGGTTTTTATTTATATTAAGTTTAGCCAAAAAGTTATTTTTTAATTTTGTTAACCCTAGCTGATGGGCAGATAAAATAAAAAAAGGCATTAAATTTAGATAGTCATATTGTTGCGCCAACTCTAAAATAGTTTGATACTGCTCCTGACGCAGCAAAATAAGGATTTTTATCAGTAATGCTGATTCAAGATATTTTTTATCTAATTGCGTTAGCCAGCAATAAATATCATTAGCTTCAGTTAAATACTCTTTTTCTACGGCGGTAATTGCCAGCTCAATTAATAATTTTTCTAATTGCAGAGCCATGATTAGATTTTTTGTAAAATACCCTGGATCATATCGCGCATTGATCGGGTAATGGTTGAATGCATATTGAACATCGCTGACCATTTATTAATTTTATGTTGTAATTCAGCAACTAGCGCTGGGTTATCCAGGCTTGTGCCAAGTGCATCGATGGCGGTTTTGACATCATAAGATGTTGTTTCCATTTGTGTTTTTAGTTTTGTGGCGACCTCATCAAGTGCAATGCTTTTGCCTGAATCAAAAATAGCGGCCATATTAACTCCATTTAATTTTTTCTAAAATAGTGATCCCTGCCCAAATAGCGGTTTGCTGCTGAATGGATTGACGGTGCTCATCACGTGATAGTGGTTTATTTAGCTTTTTACGGCAGTTATTTAGTTGGTCATAAAGATAATGTTGAATTTTAACATATTCAACGCTATCACTGACTCTTTCTTCCAGTTGGGTTAACATCATTTATTCCTTTAAGGTAATGATAATTTCCTGACTATTTTTCTTAAGTATAATTTTATTATCTTCAATCGCGGCAATTGTTTCTCCGGTTGGTAAGGTTGAATTTATTGAGTATTTCATATTATTTCTTAGAATCACGAGTTTCGCAATCTCCAAAAAAGAAGTATAAATTTAAAAACAAGAAAAAATCAGGGTGTTCATATTTTGTCGGGTTATCCATGTATTAAAGATATCTATAAAACATTCTTACAAGTAAGCAGTTTAAGATACTCTGGTTTAGCGTTATCAGAAGTAAGCCCATCGCCTTTATCTCATGACACTGTTAGCCGATGGCTAAAAAGTAGATGTTTTAGACCTAAAGACCTATGGCGATTAGTTGAACCTTCTATAGACCACGAGTTTCGCACAGGCATATAAAGTTCTAGAAATGGCTTAAAAGCAATGGTTAATCTGCAAGTTACTAAAACACATAAATTTTATTAAATTACAATAATTTGTATTTAATTTATAAGGTTTTGTCTATTTATATATCATGCTGAATTAAACTTAAAAATAGCGCGTTTTTTTATTGGTGCGAAACTCGTGTAGACAAAAAAAGCCCTTGCGTACTAATTGCCGATGATACATTGATTGCCAAAACACGTAGTAAAAAAATAGAGATGGTCCATTATCAATATTCAGGTAATGAACATGAGGTTATTGCTGGCATAGGTTTAGTTAATTTGCTTTGGCATGATCTGACGAAGGTTGAATCAATTCCTATCAATTATCGTATTTATGATAAAGATTATGATGGAAAAACAAAAAACACGCACTTTTCCGAAATGCTCACTCTTGCTAAAAAAAGAGGGATCATGCCAGAAGCCGTAGTGATGGATGCTTGGTATTCTAGCCTGGATAACCTGAAATCAATTCGCTCTCATGGTTGGATCTGGGTAACCACGCTGAGGAAAAATAGGATTGTTAACCATAACAAACAACTGAACAAGTTAGACATCTCAGAAGAAGGAACGTCAATACACTTGCGAGGATATGGTTGGGTAACCGTTTTCAAATTTACAGCCAAAAACGGCCGTATTGATTACATAGTAACAAACAAATAGAATCCCACCCGTCAATACGTCCAATCTATCATGGATGCCCGTTGGTCTGTTGAAGTTTATCATCGAGAAGTTAAACAAAACTGTGGTATTGAACGCTGTCAGGCTCGCACGAGCCGAGCGCAAAGAAATCATATTTTTCTCGCTATTTCTGCGTGGTTTGAACAACATAAACGTCGTATATCTGAAAAAATAACCCTTTATCAACAAAATTGGGACGTAATCAAAAGTGCTATTACTGAGCAAATCCGTGTTTTATTAGCGTACCCAAATTAGTTTTGTGCGAAACTCGTGAGAATAATATAGGGAGCACGTCCCAATGAAATACCTTTAATATCTAATTGGATTTCTTTTTTTTTAAATATTATTATTATCGGCTTTGATTAATTTAAGTTTATACCTCTGCTTAAATTCAATATTAAATGTTTGCTGTAATTCAATAAATTGTTGCCGCTGTTTTTCATTTAAATAGCCATACAATTCGGTGATATTATTTTCTTTTTCATTATAAATAAGAACATTTATTAAATCATATTGCTCTAGTAATTCGACTAATTTTTTTAGGTGATCGTCGTTTATTTTGACATGATTATTAATTCCTTTTAAGCCGCTAATATCACGCTTAAGGATTGTGGCTAAGTTACTCCAGGATTTATTATTAATAAAGCGTACTTCACCAAACAGATCTATCCAACCGACTTTTTCGCCATTGCTTACTTCAATGTGATTATAACCCATAGTATGTAGGGTATATTTTAAGCTTTGTTTAATCTCTTCAATCGAATATATATTCAATTGATGATTTAAGTTGTTATTATCCAAATAACGTTTTATCAGCAAACGTTGCTGGTTATTTTGTACATAACCACCCAAAATAAACAGTTGCTTATTTTGTTCGATTCGCATGGTAATGTATTTGTATTCCTCTTTATTCAGGTAATTTTGTAATTTATGTTGTTCCTGAATATAATCGATTTCAGCCGGGCCGGAGAAAAACAGCAGATACAAACTGACCAATAATATCGAAAAAATAGCAATAACAATAAAAGTAACTCTTTTTTTGTGTTTATGCTGTTGTTGATTATTAATCAACCTAATATGACTATCCGTTAACTCATCTGGATTGGCGGGCAGTTGCTGTTTGACGGTACTATAGATCCAAATGAGCATACCCGCATCTTGCCGGTTACAGGGGAGCAGCATTTCACCCTGATTTATTGCCTTGTCATTTTGTTGCGGCGTTTCCTCACCAGACCGGTCGATAACTCTAATCCCTTCTTCTTCAATTTCTAGAATCAAATGAACGGCTTCAATACCCGCATCAACCAGAATTAAATCGGCTTGTACTGGATCTGAGCCAATAATAAAGCGGCCATTATTTAGTTCTCACGAGTTTCGCACAAAACTAATTTGGGTACGCTAATAAAACACGGATTTGCTCAGTAATAGCACTTTTGATTACGTCCCAATTTTGTTGATAAAGGGTTATTTTTTCAGATATACGACGTTTATGTTGTTCAAACCACGCAGAAATAGCGAGAAAAATATGATTTCTTTGCGCTCGGCTCGTGCGAGCCTGACAGCGTTCAATACCACAGTTTTGTTTAACTTCTCGATGATAAACTTCAACAGACCAACGGGCATCCATGATAGATTTGAGGTATTGATGGGTGGGATTCTCTTTGTTTGTTACTATGTAATCAATACGGCCGTTTTTGGCTGTAAATTTGAAAACGGTTACCCAACCATATCCTCGCAAGTGTATTGACGTTCCTTCTTCTGAGATGTCTAACTTGTTCAGTTGTTTGTTATGGTTAACAATCCTATTTTTCCTCAGCGTGGTTACCCAGATCCAACCATGAGAGCGAATTGATTTCAGGTTATCCAGGCTAGAATACCAAGCATCCATCACTACCGCTTCTGGCATGATCCCTCTTTTTTTAGCAAGAGTGAGCATTTCGGAAAAGTGCGTGTTTTTTGTTTTTCCATCAGAATCTTTATCATAAATACGATAATTGATAGGAATTGATTCAACCTTCGTCAGATCATGCCAAAGCAAATTAACTAAACCTATGCCAGCAATAACATCATGTTCATTACCTGAATATTGATAATGGACCATCTCTATTTTTTTACTACGTGTTTTGGCAATCAATGTATCATCGGCAATTAGTACGCAAGGGCTTTTTTTGTCTATAGAAGGTTCAACTAATCGCCATAGGTCTTTAGGTCTAAAACATCTACTTTTTAGCCATCGGCTAACAGTGTCATGAGATAAAGGCGATGGGCTTACTTCTGATAACGCTAAACCAGAGTATCTTAAACTGCTTACTTGTAAGAATGTTTTATAGATATCTTTAATACATGGATAACCCGACAAAATATGAACACCCTGATTTTTTCTTGTTTTTAAATTTATACTTTTTTTTTGGAGATTGCGAAACTCGTGTTTATACTTCTTTTTTTGGAGATTGCGAAACTCGTGCATTTAATACCGCATTGAGCTTGTTAAATAGGGTATTAAGTAACGAGGTAGGGCTTTTTTCATTATCGACGGTGGCTAATATTTTTTCTGCTGTTGCAGCCGTTAAGGCGACAGGCATACTGGGTGGCTCGATGTTATTTTCCGTCCGCTTTTCTTTATCCAGCCGGATATCTGCTGCCGGTGGTTTTTTTCTGGTTGCGAAATAACCTCTATTCGGTCAGTCAATTTATCTGGCTTAGATATTGACGGGATTTTTTTGTTAGCAAAATGTTGCTGATAGTTTGCTGGATAAGTAATCGCTGTCTGTTCACTATTTGGTGAGATTATAATGGGTTTTGCTAAATCAGCCGCTGTTATTGGCTGATTAGCTAGTTGACTGGCCGATAAGGCATTAGCTAACAACGGTGTTTGCAGCGGGTTGTTTAGCTCAGATTTATTAGTTGGCGAATTAACTGAATGCTTTATTAGTTGATTTGCTGCTTGATTAGTCGATAAATTATCAGTGAAAAACGCTGTTTTTGCCTGTCCATCTGGTTGAGCTTTATCAACCAATGAATTAAATGGGGTATTGACGGCTTATGTTTGCTAGTAGATGGAATTAACTTATCATTCTTATCAGTTTTTGCTGCTGCCATATTAGCAGTTATAGTGTATAGCATATTATTATTGGCTTGGCAGTGATTATCGGTGATTTCCTCACTAGTGATAGGCAATTTTTGGCGAGTTTTATTTTCTGGTTGTATTGTTGATTTTTTTTAACGCTATGACTGAATGGGTGTTCGCTTAATAGAGCATGAGTATCGTATAAGTTTTTATCGGTTGCTACATGGGGAGCTTCAACGGATGAACCGGCTAACTTCAGCGCTGATTCAAATTTCTTTTTTAAAACAGGATCACTTTCTAACGGTAATTTGGCTGTTGGTGCTAGCGCCAAAGACTGCGGTTGTGGATTATGTGATATATGGGTGACCTGCTCTTTTTTCATATTATTTCCCTATCGATAACCTTACAAACTCTTCCTGCTCTTGTTCTTCTCGTTGTTCGTTTAATTGTTCCAGAGCACATTTTTGTTGTTGTGTTAGTTGAGTAAATTTTTCTGTTTGGTGTAAACAAAAATTGAGTTTTTTTCTTGATTCTATAAGTTGTTTTTCTAATTGATTAACTTTATCGGTATGAATTTCGATATCTTTAATTAATTTGTCTTTTTGCCATTGAAAATATTGCAGTTGTGCCAGCCAGTTTTGCCATTGGGCAGGTGAAATTGCTGCTTGTTGATGCGTTTGAAAAAATTGCTGTTCCCGTGTTTTTATGATGGTGATAATGCTCTTGCAATTGTTGCTCAGCTATATTTAATTGCTGTTGTTGTTTATCGACTTGATTTTTATCTTGCAGAATCTGTTTTTCTGCTTTTTGTTTTCTTAATTGCTTAATGTTTAATAAACGTGAAAAAATCATTGGCTGATGGTCGCTAATTGATTTAGTGTCTGCTCATAGCGACTTTTTTCATCGGTAGATTGACAAAGCCAGCTTTGAATTCGTGGGTAACGTTTGATTGCTTCATCGGCCAATTCATCATTGCCAGGTTGATATTCACCAATTTGTAGCAATAATTCTATTTCCTCATATTTGGCTAACCATTTTCTGAGTTGTTGGGCTTGCTTATAATGCTCCCGGCTAATAACCCGATCCATCACTCGACTGGCGGAGCGTAAAACATCAATAGCTGGATAGTGGCTGGCAGCGGCCAATTTTCGTGACAGAATAATATGCCCATCTAAAATTGAACGGGTTTCATCGGCAATCGGTTCAGTCATATCATCGCCTTCAACCAACACTGTATAAAGAGCAGTAATTGAGCCTTTATCAGACTAGCCGGCACGCTCCATTAAGCGTGGCAACTCAGCAAAAACGGAAGGCGGAGAACCCCGCCGGGTTGGTGGTTCACCCGCAGCTAACCCGATTTCCCGTTGCGCTCTGGCAAAACGGGTAACCGAATCCATCAACAATAACACGCGCATATTTTGGTCACGAAAATATTCGGCGATACTTGTAGCGACAAAACCGGCTTTGGCGCGTTCAATGGCTGGGCGATCTGAGGTAGCTACAATTAAAACGCTACGCTTTAACCCTTCTTCACCCAAATCCTCCTCAATAAATTCGCGCACTTCTCGTCCTCGCTCACCTATCAATGCCAAAACAATCACGTCCACATCGGCACCACGAATGAGAGAGGCTAGCAGGTTACTTTTGCCACCGCCAGCAGCCGCAAAAATTCCCATTCTTTGTCCTTCGGCACAGGTTAATAAACCATCAATTGCTCTTACCCCAAGGGAAAGCGGTTTTTCAATTAATTTTCGCTGCATCGGGGCAGGTGCATCACGGTAAATGGGATACCATTGTTCAGGTTCAATATAGTTTGCGGCGTTAAAGGGATTACCTAATCCATCGAGTACTTTGCCTAATAGATGGCGGCCAACGCCAACCTGGTGGCTGGTGCTGGTTGGGCAGACTTCTGTATAAATGGATAATCCACGCGTATCGCCAAACGGGGTAAGGATAGCTTGTTGTTGTTTAAAACCGATGATCTCCGCATCTAACGATTCACCGGTATCACTATTGTATAATTTGCATAGCTCACCCACTTTAACGCCAGGTAGTTGGGCGGTGATCAAGGTGCCTGTAACTTCTGTTAGACGCCCTCTAAGCAGTACTGGCCGGCAGGCTCTAAGTGCTGCCAGCATTTTTTCAGGAATACACGAGTTTCGCACCAATAAAAAAGCGCTCTATTTTTAAGTTTAATTCAGCATAATATATAAATAGAAAAAATCTCATAAATTAAAAATAACTTATTGTAATTTAAGTAAATTTATACGTCTTAGCAAGTTACAGATTAATTATTGTTCTGAAGCCATTTCTAGAATTTTATATGCCCGTGCGAAACTCGTGGAATAGAATAAAGTTTAAGCTTGCTTTGCATTGTTTACCTCGATGCAAAACATATCGGAATAACAGCAACAAATATTTAGTTTTTGGTTCAGTTTTTTTTATTTCGCCCGCTATTAAAAATAGCGGCTTCTAATGACATCCAGCGAGATTATCTAACTCTATACTCATATCTAAAAAGTAAATAATGATCGATACATATGAGAAAAATAAATAGATTAGATTCACCATCAGCAATTACTGCTATCACTGATCATTTCTCAGCAGAAATTGTTGAGTATAGTGAGATAGAACCCGTTGTATTAGTACCAAATGGTCAAGCGGTAGCGGCCCATTTTTCCAATCTATATCCGACCTTTTGTATAGAGACTGCATTATTAAATTATGTAACACCTAAGTTAATTACACCGTTATTAATGACGCCTATTTTTTTAAAATTAACGATGGCACGCCTAAAACAGCAATTAGCTGAGGTTAGCTTGCCAGAAGTTGCTGCTGCTTATGATCTATTGATGGAACTTGCTGATGTAGAACGGTAATTGCAACTGGCAACCAGCTTATTGCATCGAGGATAAAGGTGATTTTAGATCCCATTACACAAAATGCTTTATTGCTACAGGGATGGTTAGCACTGCAATACGGCCAGTTGGCGCGTAGTCAAATATTGCTGGAAGCACTGTTAAAAATGGCACCGGATGATTATCAAGCCAGAAAAATGTTGGTTGTGGTGTTATTAAAACTTGATCTGCCTGAACAGGCTCTAGTGCACTGTACAAGATTAAGAAAAGCTGACTATAGCGCGGCAAATCATTTGATACCGAAAGGCAAAATATTTGATACGCTCAAAAAACACACAAAGGAAAGTTATTTGATACTAACTGCGGTATCGAGGTAAATATTTTAACCTGAGTTCGGGATAAGAAATAAAGAGAAAGTCTTGATATTCAAATAGTTGAATGAGCCTGTTTTGTTAAAATACTCTAACAGTCTGGTTAAAGAGTAGAGCATTGTTAAACAATTATGGAAAATCTTACTGAACTTTATTGCCTGATGGATGATTTTTGCAAAGACTTCGAGCCAAAAATGCATGAATATTTGCTGACTAACGGTACTAAGCGTCGTAGACGGTCTACTCAGCTTTCGTTGGCGGAAATGATGACACTGGTTGTGTTGTTTCATCAACTCCGATTCAGGCAATTCAAGGTATTTTATCTCTATTATGTCCGCTTATATCTCCGGAAGGAATTTCCTAACTTGCCATCCTATTCACGCTGTGTAGAGTTACTTCCGCGTAGTGCCTTAGCGTTAACGGCACTGTTTGAGTCAATTAAGGGAAAATGCACGGGGCTATCGGTTGCCGATTCTACTCCGATAGCAGTGTGTGATAACTTACGGATCCGCAGGCATAAAGTCTTCAATGGGATAGCTCAACGGGGAAAAAATTCAACAGGTTGGTTCTTTGGTTTCAAGCTTCATATAATTATCAATCATTTGGGGGAAATACTCAGTTTTCGACTCACACCAGGAAACACCGATGATCGGAAACCATTGCCTGAGCTGACAAAGGATCTTTCTGGTTGTTTGTACGCAGATAAAGGGTATTTATCGGCTTCACTGAAACAGCAACTCAAAACGATGGGAATTAACCTTATAACGAATATCAAGAAGAAAATGAAGCCTATTAAACAGACTTGTTTCGACAAAGCCATCTTGCGTCATCGTTCTGTCATTGAAACGGTATTTGATGAGTTAAAAAATCTTTGTCAAATAGAGCATACGCGACATCGCTCTCCGGCTAATTTTGTAGTGAATTTATTAGGCGGACTGGTTGCATATTGTTTAATGCCATCTAAACCAAAGATACCTGTTGCAGGTACGTATCTTCAAGCATAATTGATTATGCTTATCCCGAACTCAGGTTAAGTATTGTGAATGTAGTTAAGCCACTGTAATTGATCTGTTTTGACGATCGATAACACTTTATTGATCGTCTATATCGCTGATGTTTTATGTTATCCGACAAGAGTTCAGTAGTGAGATTTTGCTGTACATAAAACACCCCAAAATGGATTAAAATTTAATCAAAACCTCGATTTTAGCCCTAAATCGGCATTTTGGCTAAAATTTGAACGGTAAATACAGTGTTTTTTGCCGTGCATTTTCCTCATCAAGCCATCATTTAGGCTTATTTTGTCAGGAAACAGGCGAAATCCTTTTTTACAAAAAACCTTGGTTTGTTGGAAACGGTAGATTGTGCAAAAAACGCACTGGATAAACGGACCGGCGGAACGGTCAACGGCGGTGTCACATTAGGGCAAAATTTGACCATTTCATGGGGCGGCAGAACGGCCACTTATCATGAAAATGGTGATATTACTGGCCCTAAATGGGGCGGGGCGTTAAGCAGATGGCTTAATGTTCATGCTGTTACTCCCGAAGTATTGCGTGTCGAAATCCCTGTCGGCGTTCCTCTGCCTTGGCCTACTGAAACGCCTCCGTCAGGTTGGCGTATATGCAATGGTGAGAGCTTCGATAAAAAACAGTGTCCACTTTTAGCGCTGGCTTACCCGTCGGGAAAGCTCCCTGATTTACGTGGCGAATTTATTCGGGGCTGGGATGCAGGACGAAAAGTGGATAACGGACGCGAAATATTAAGCGTACAAGGTGATTCCCTTCAAAATTTCACTGGAAACATAACCGGCATTCAGTTTGTCGGTCAATCACCAACCAGTGGGATTTTCAAAATGGGTAGTCGAACAGGCGGCAGCAGTATTGGTTCTGGAACCAGCGGCGTATTCGCTGTTGATTGCTCAGCCAGTTTTCAGTCTGGTTTGAGAACCGCTTCAGAAACAAGGCCGCGAAATGTCGCGTTTAACTACATTGTCAGGGCGGCCTGATATTCAACTTTACTCTGGTTTCTGTGGCGATTCCGGCCACGCGATATCCAGCGTTTTGCTGATATTGACACGGTTTAGCAGCATGTCAGCGATCATGCAAAACTGATCCACTAACGATCATCTAAAACTGATCCACTTGGTATTATTCGTACATTTTTGTACGGGTAATTTAACCTGAGTTCGGGATAAGAAATAAAGAGAAAGTCTTGATATTCAAATAGTTGAATGAGCCTGTTTTGTTAAAATACTCTAACAGTCTGGTTAAAGAGTAGAGCATTGTTAAACAATTATGGAAAATCTTACTGAACTTTATTGCCTGATGGATGATTTTTGCAAAGACTTCGAGCCAAAAATGCATGAATATTTGCTGACTAACGGTACTAAGCGTCGTAGACGGTCTACTCAGCTTTCGTTGGCGGAAATGATGACACTGGTTGTGTTGTTTCATCAACTCCGATTCAGGCAATTCAAGGTATTTTATCTCTATTATGTCCGCTTATATCTCCGGAAGGAATTTCCTAACTTGCCATCCTATTCACGCTGTGTAGAGTTACTTCCGCGTAGTGCCTTAGCGTTAACGGCACTGTTTGAGTCAATTAAGGGAAAATGCACGGGGCTATCGGTTGCCGATTCTACTCCGATAGCGGTGTGTGATAACTTACGGATCCGCAGACATAAAGTCTTCAATGGGATAGCTGAACGGGGAAAAAATTCAACAGGTTGGTTCTTTGGTTTCAAGCTTCATGTAATTATCAATCATTTGGGGGAAATACTCAGTTTTCGACTCACACCAGGAAACACCGATGATCGGAAACCATTGCCTGAGCTGACAAAGGATCTTTCTGGTTGTTTGTACGCAGATAAAGGGTATTTATCGGCTTCACTGAAACAGCAACTCAAAACGATGGGAATTAGCCTTATAACGAATATCAAGAAGAAAATGAAGCCTATTAAACAGACTTGTTTCGACAAAGCCATCTTGCGTCATCGTTCTGTCATTGAAACGGTATTTGATGAGTTAAAAAATCTTTGTCAAATAGAGCATACGCGACATCGCTCTCCGGCTAACTTTGTAGTGAATTTATTAGGCGGACTGGTTGCATATTGTTTAATGCCATCTAAACCAAAGATACCTGTTGCAGGTACGTATCTTCAAGTATAATTGATAATGCTTATCCCGAACTCAGGTTAATTTATGTTAACCAAGGAGATATTTGTGGATATTCATGTTCGCGTTGCACAAGGACAAAGCCTTCGAAAAATTGCCCGTGAATTGGGCATTTCCCGTAACACCGTAAAACATCATTTACAACAGCAGGGAATGCCAACTTATGCTAAAAGAAGTCAACAACCGAGTAAACTGGCACCCTTTAAACCTTATTTGCTTCAGCGAATTGAATTGGCTAAACCTGATTGGATCCCTGCAACAGTCTTATTTGATGAGGTAGTTGAAAGAGGTTATCAAGGCGGTATTGCTCAATTACGCCGATTTGTTTGTCAATTTAAACCAAGCATCGTTCCCGAAGCTGTCGTCCGTTTTGAAACACAGCCAGGTCAACAAATGCAAATCGACTTCACCACCATCCGGCGAGGAAAACAACCTCTAAAAGCGTTTGTTGCAACGCTCGGCTACTCGCGTGCGAGTTATGTAAAATTCTTTGATAATGAGCGAGCAGAATCCTGGCAACAAGGTTTAAAAGACGCTTTCGACTATTTTGGTGGTGTACCACAGGAAGTATGGTGTGATAACGCAAAAGCTCTCATCATCGAACGGGATGCTTATGCAGAAGGTGAACATAAATTAAATGTCGAAATGCTTCAGATGTCGAAAGATTACGGATTTAAATTGAGTGCTTGTAAGCCCTACAGGGCAAAAACAAAAGGTAAAGTAGAGCGCTTTAACCACTACTTAAAAAACAGCTTTATCGTACCATTAAATACCGACCTTCGTGCTCATAATCTTGAACTGGACATGGAGATAGCCAATGCAAAAGTGGGGCCCTGGTTACAACGAGTCGCTCATCAGCGGATTCATGGAACAACGTTAGAGAAGCCAGCAGATAGATTAGCTAAGGAAATTAAGTATCTTCTTCCTTTGCCAACAAGGATTTGCCAATCTATCCCGCAGACTAATGCGCTTAATATCCGTATCGTACGGCCGCTTGAATCTGTCAATTTGCAACACTCAATCAGCGTATATGAAGCATTGCTGGGAGGTGAACATGTTATTGCATGAACAAATTGAACACCTGTGTGAGTCATTGAAATTAAATTCTGTTCCGACTCATTGGTCATCACTTGCCCAACAGTGCATTGCCCAAGACAAAAGCTACGGAGAGTTTTTATTGTCCCTATTAAAATGTGAGCAACAACAACGAGATGAACGAACTCGCCATCTCTTTAGTCGGATGGCAGGATTCCCAACGCACAAAGAACTTAGTTCGTTCGATTTTAAGTTTGCAACGGGTGTTCCTAAGCAACAAATACAAGACACGAGTTTCGCACAGGCATATAAAATTCTAGAAATGGCTTAAAAGCAATGATCAATCTGCAAGTTACTAAAACACATGAATTTTCTTAAATTACAATAAGTTGTATTTGATTTATAAGGTTTTATCTATTTATATATTATGCTGAATTAAACTTAAAAATAGAGCGTTTTTTTATTGGTGCGAAACTCGTGCAAGAATTAAGTGCATTAACTTTTATTGAACGTAATGAAAATGTCGTGTTGCTTGGCCCAAGCGGTGTAGGCAAAACGCATTTAGCTATTGGATTAGGATTAAAAGCAGTACAGGCCAGGAAGAAAACTCGCTTTACAACAGCGGCTGAACTGATGTTGCAACTCTCAACTGCTAAACGACAAAATAAGCTCAAACAATATCTATCACGTTCGGTAATGGCCCCGAAGTTGTTGATCATAGATGAGATTGGATACCTGCCATTTGGGCGAGAGGAAGCAAACCTATTTTTCAATGTGATTGCCAAGCGTTATGAGCATGGCAGTGTCATATTGACGAGTAACTTATCATTTGGACAATGGCCTGGTGCTTTTGCTGATGACGCAACATTAACCGCCGCTATGCTTGATCGTTTACTTCATCATTCGTATGTACTGCAATTGAGCGGTGAAAGCTATCGATTGAAAGATAAGCGGCGATCAGGAGCAATAACCGAGTAAAACAGTGGATCAATTTTGATTGATCGTATTTAGCTAAAAAGTGGATCAGTTTTCGGTGATCGTTGACAATGTCATGACATAACTGCATCATCAGCTCTTGCGCATCCGGCAACACATAGAGCTCAGCGCCCCGATTGCCAAATGACACCAGCAGACTGTGTGACGATTCCAGCGAGACGGACACCACCCGCCGGGTATTGAGCAGCACCTGGCGTCCGGTGCTGTCGGTAAAGAGCACACCACCCATACTCACCCCCTTGCCGGCAGCAGGTCGGTATCGGTATACACCTCCCTGAACGCTGCCTTGATGTATTTTTCCCCCAGCTGGGCCTGTGCATCACCGCTGGCCATCAGCCACGCCTGGCGCAGGGTGTGCGACAATACCCGCAAGGCACCGGCTTTCTGGGCAATGGCCTGTACCAGCGTCAGCTCACTCTCGCCAGTAATGCCCCAGGCGGCAGCAATCGCGGCCACATCCGCTTTTTTGGCCTTTAACAGGCGCTTGGAGCGGGCGATACGGCTGTACAGCCGAGCCAAGTCATCCGCCCCCTGGGTTGAACGGGCCGATTTCGAAAGGCCGCGCGGGTTACCAATCAGCACCATGCCGACCCCGGTCGCATCCTGAATGGCGCGCAGCTGCTCCAGCCCGTCAATGCCCAGGTGGTCAGCCTCATCGACAATCACCAGCCCGTGAGTACCGGTCAGCCGCCGCCGAATTGCACGCGCCAGCGTCCCCTTGTTTCTGGGCAGGTCGCTAAGACCTAGCGCCTCGGCCAGCTCCAGCAGACACTCGGTGATACTGGCGTGGGCCGGGGAAAGGGTCACCATCCAGGTATTGGCATGCTGGCAGTACTGACGGGCGGCAAAGGTTTTGCCCACCCCCGGCACCCCGACAATCACATTCATACACTGCGCCAGCCGGACAAACTGGAACACTGCCCATATCTCCTTGACCTTGGCCGTCTCCACAAACTGCGGCGGCGCGGGCAAGGTCTTTTTTTGCTGATAATCCGTCAGCCAGCGGGTTAACCGTTCCCCGACCCGCTGATTGTTGCCGTTATAACTACCGTTGATAAAGCTGGATATCACTGCACTCGACTGGCCGGTTTCGCGGGCAATCTGCGCCTGGGTGACCTGGCCTGTATCGATTAACGGTTGCAGCTGCTTGATAATCTCTGGGTTTTCAGTCATCATCTTGCCTCCTGATAAAAGTTGTTTTGTATTTCAATCAGCCATCGGTTTGCCGACCAGATGGCTTTTTTACAACAGCGGGTCAATCTGCTGGGCTTCCAGTAATGCCAAACCCCGTTGTAACGCGGCTTCCGCATCAAGGTCGCTCTTAACACCTTGTGGTCGTGCTCATCGGCCAGTTTGGCGGTATAGTAAATATTGTTAAAGAAACGGATTTCACAGCGCCTGACCGTGCGCTCGGTCTGTGGCATAAACAGGTCACGCAGTTCAAACTGTGTCAGCCACTCCAGCTCGGTGGCTTCGTTTTCCAGCTTCCAGCGGCGAAACTCGTCCGGACTGTAATGCTGGCCATCGGGGCGTTTGGGTAATTCACTGTGCGGACGGGCGTTGTACCACTCGACCCCGGCTTTGATTTCATCAATCAGCATCTCCCAGGAGGGCAGCTTGCGCAGCGTGGTCTGTTGGGCGACGGTCAGTGCATGGCCCTTTGCTTGGGCGTTTAAGGCGGATTTAAGCGCCTTGCCGGTCTTGCGCACGGTTTCCCGGTCAGCGCCGGTACCGTAATAAGTGGCAAAGCGGCGGGCAATGTACATGGGCAAGGTACGGTTAAGGCGTTCGATAATGCCGCGCCCCTGGGGATTGCCGGCGATACCGGTCGGGTGGTCAATCTCGAGCCGCCGCAGAATGCCGGTCACGTCTGCATCCAGGGTGAGATTGGTTTCCCCGCTGCCGTTATCCGAGTAGTAGAGAAACGGCTTGCCGTGAGTGGCAATGCCATAACGTAGGGCATCGGTGACGGCAATCACGTTTTCAGAGAGCGACAGGCTCCAGCCGGTGATATAGCGGCAGCTGCCATCGAGAATAAACGTCACTTCCGGCGAAAAAGGCTGGCCGTGGTCGGGATGGGCGACTTTCATCTTCATGCCGTGACCGTCGCCAATCCAGACGTAGTTAACCGGTAAACTGGTCCAGTCGCGGCGGACAAACCCTTCCAGCTGGCGATATTCGCTGCCGGTTTTGCGCCCGCGCTGTTTGACGATTTCGGGGAGTTTCTTCATCGCGTACAGCACCGCATCATAAGAAGGCTGCGCGGCCAACATCAGCGGCTCATCGGCATAGCGTTGTTGCCATTCGGCGCAAAAATCCGCATACGCCTCTTTCATGCTGCACCCGTTTGGCTTGCGATAGTGCGCCAGATAGTCATGTAACCAGGCTATCTGCTCCGGTTTGACCACCTCGCGCTTACCCGGTGCCAAGATAATCAGGCGCTCGGCGGGCGTGGCGGCTTTTTTGTAGTCGGCCAGCCAGCGCTTGAGGGTGATTTCACTGAGTTGACGGTTTTGGCCTTTCTTGGCATTGGCCACCTGTGCCGCTTGCGCGATCCTCTCGGGCAACTGGCCTGTTTTCGCCTGCTGGACGATAAAACGGATGGCCTGCGCACAGCTATAACGCGGCTGCCGCCCTATGGTGAGGATATGCTGCACCAGTAACATCCGCGCATCAGCAATCTGGCGCTGCTTGTCCGTCAGGTCGGCCAGTCTGCTTCCAACCAATGCCGGGCAACGGCGGTAAACATCAAGCTTGCCAGGCTTATCAGGATCGGTACTGACCTTTGATACAGTGGGTTTTTTGACGGCATCATCCACCGGTGCAGCGATCATCAGTTGTTGAAGATGACGCTCCCTGATCGCGCACTGGGCTTCAGCCGGTAATCAATCAATGTGGTACTCGTAAGCCTTGGTGCCGGGACGTTTGCGTTTCATCGATTCAGAGTCACGTGCCCACTTATTCAGTGCTAACCGTAGCCCCTGTACTGTCACAGGCAATCCTGGGCTCCCAATTAGTTCAGTTGCTGATACAAACATGATCAGGCTACCTCACGGGAATGAGGATACCGACTCGGCCAAATTTCTTCAGGAGCAACACCGATCGCTTGAGCAATAATGCGTTCGTATTTTTTACAAGGGCGATCAAGCACATTTTTCAGTGAATCAGGTTTCAGACCTGCTCGCATCGATAATTGACGCAGTGTCAATCCTTTTACATGCACCGCAGCCACAATATGTTGGCGGTGCCAATCACGGTTTAAAACTTCATTTCTGAGCATAATTAGATTACCCTAAAAGATTATCTGTATAGATGATGCTATGAGCTTATCTCTAGAGGCTATTATGAGAATAAAAAGAAAATATGTCAAGTTTTTCAGTTTCTTTTTAATAAAAGAAACCCAATAGAGAATTTAATTAAAAATCAAAAGGTTGTCTTGAATGGAAACAAAAAATGATAAAAACCACACGGTTTCTTTTCTGGTAGGGCAAAAAGAAACTTTCTTAAGCAGGCTTCGTGAGCTTGTGGCAGGTAGAGCGCTACAGCAAGCGGCTGATGACTGGGACATACCAAAATCAACGCTTAGTAACTATTTTTACCGAGGCTCTAATCCTAGGATTGCTAGCGTTAAAAAAATAGCCCAAAAAGAAAACGTAGACTTTGATTGGCTTACTGGTCATTCAGATAAGAAACCAGAAAGAAATCTTCAGACACAGCAGACACAGCAGACACAGCAGACTTTATCGTCAGAGTTTGAGCATGATATGCAAGCTATTATGGCGATTTTAGCGACCTTGGAACCTGAGGAACGTTCTCAACTGGTTAAATTACTTGGCCGTAGAGGATCAATGTATCTATTAGGTTTACTTGATCATGATAATCAGGTTCTTTTGGATCTAAGAGAAGATAGGAAACGTGCAGCTTTGCGCATGGAATCTATGTCAGAAGAACAATTTAGAGAGATTTTATCCAAAATTGAAATCAGTACCGGAGAAACCATTTCAGAAGTAGATCACATTGATGATAACATCAGGGTCAGAGCCTGAAATAAGCCTTGGCCCAGTAAAGCTGTTTTAATAAATGCGATTTAAAGGACATTAAAGCTTGTTTGTAGTGGTATCAACTATTTTACTTCTAGGCGAGAAATTGTTTATTTTTTAAGCATTGGTATCAAATCAGAAAATTGCTTCTAACCTCAAGAAATCCCATGAGTTCCCGCCAATTCCCGGCTATTCCCAAAAGTATCAAATAAATTACTTCTCTATACATTACATCATCACGAGTTTCGCACAAAACTAATTTGGGTACGCTAATAAAACACGGATTTGCTCAGTAATAGCACTTTTGATTACGTCCCAATTTTGTTGATAAAGGGTTATTTTTTCAAATATACGACGTTTATGTTGTTCAAACCACGCAGAAATAGCGAGAAAAATATGATTTCTTTGCGCTCGGCTCGTGCGAGCCTGACAGCGTTCAATACCACAGTTTTGTTTAATCTTCTCGATGATAAACTTCAACAGACCAACGGGCATCCATGATAGATTTGACGTATTGACGGGTGGGATTCTCTTTGTTTGTTACTATGTAATCAATACGGCCGTTTTTGGCTGTAAATTTGAAAACGGTTACCCAACCATATCCTCGCAAGTGTATTGACGTTCCTTCTTCTGAGATGTCTAACTTGTTCAGTTGTTTGTTATGGTTAACAATCCTATTTTTCCTCAGCGTGGTTACCCAGATCCAACCATGAGAGCGAATTGATTTCAGGTTATCCAGGCTAGAATACCAAGCATCCATCACTAGGGCTTCTGGCATGATCCCTCTTTTTTTAGCAAGAGTGAGCATTTCGGAAAAGTGCGTGTTTTTTGTTTTTCCATCAGAATCTTTATCATAAATAAGATAATTGATAGGAATTGATTCAACCTTCGTCAGATCATGCCAAAGCAAATTAACTAAACCTATGCCAGCAATAACATCATGTTCATTACCTGAATATTGATAATGGACCATCTCTATTTTTTTACTACGTGTTTTGGCAATCAATGTATCATCGGCAATTAGTACGCAAGGGCTTTTTTTGTCTATAGAAGGTTCAACTAATCGCCATAGGTCTTTAGGTCTAAAACATCTACTTCACGAGTTTCGCACAGGCGTATAAAATACTAGAAATGGCTTAAAATCGATGATTAATCTTCAAGTTACTAAAACACATAAATTTTATTAAATTACAATAAGTTGCTTTTGATTTATAAGATTCTGTCTATTTATATATTATGCTGGATTAAACTTAAAGATAGAGCGTTTATTTATTGGTGCGAAACTCGTGTACTTTTTAGCCATCGGCTAACAGTGTCATGAGATAAAGGCGATGGGCTTACTTCTGATAACGCTAAACCAGAGTATCTTAAACTGCTTACTTGTAAGAATGTTTTATAGATATCTTTAATACATGGATAACCCGACAAAATATGAACACCCTGATTTTTTCTTGTTTTTAAATTTATACTTCTTTTTTGGAGATTGCGAAACTCGTGATCATATAAACGTAATGATCCCATACAAGGAACAACAAATTCTCGTGCTGAGTGGTTAGCTGATGATATTCACTGTGCGCTAGGTCGTGATAAACAGCATAAGCTGATTCATCATGGTGCAGATGTTTATAATGAGTCATCGGAGTTGGCTGACAATTTTCCGGTAACGCTATTTTTGCCTAAAGTGATTGGAAAATATGCCAAAATAACGGTACTGGATTCAGTAGAGGCACTGGCTGAATTTATTCAAGCCGCCAAAAATGAAGGTTACCATGTACCACTCAATGTACGTTGGCAAGAAATGCATAATATTCGTCGCGCGTCTTTTGAAAAGTCCCATCAACGAATTGAACAGTTTTTTCGTAGATTGTCATTATAAAGACCACACTCGGCAGATAGCTGGGTTAAGTTGTTATTTATGCGTTGGTAAATCAAAATGGCGGGCCAGTATTGGAGCAGTAAAATTTTTCTTCAGATAAAATCCACGCGGTAGCGTCATTATTGGCTGGCCGTGTCTACCTATCCCTTCTGTCAAAGCCTTATTATTTGCAGCTTTAGGCCGGATTTGTAGTACCTGGCCATGGCGTGCGGTGATGTTTTCAACCTGACCTAATACGATCATATCCATTAATTCTTCCCAATCTGTTTTAAGCAGCTGCTCTTCAATGGGATTGGGACTCCACAATAAGGGTGAAGCAACTCTTCGTTTAGCTAATGGGATTTGGCGCTCACCTTCAATGGGTATCCATAAAACCCGTGATAGCTTATGACGTACATGACTTGAAAGCCAGGTTACTCCACTATTACCGGTTAAAGCTGCCACACAAACGAAGGTTGTTTCTAATGGCTCACCATAGCGGTTAATAGGGATGGTTTTAAGTTCAATACCAAGATGAGCAAAATCTTGTTCTGCTTTGCTACCAGCATTTGCGCCTAAACAATATTCTAATAACTGACCTACCCAACCTTTAGCAAATCTAAGGTCGTGGGGGACTGCGATATCTGCCTGATAAGCCAGTTCAGCCATGGTATAACCCGCTAGGCTTTTGGCTTTACTCAGTAAACTTTGTTCATCATCAGGGGGCAGGGGAGAAAATTGCATAAATCACGCCTGTATAAAAAATAGCCAGTTAAATTTGTACACACAGTGAAAATTTTAACATAGATCGAGTAAATAAGAACAATCCATTGATAATCAAATCATTTTATCCATGGTCGATATATTTTTTTCTGTTATGAATTTAATCGAATTGGTAATAAACAGGATCTCAGCTATAGTTATCCACAATTTTACTGGATAACTCTAATAAAAAGCCTTTACTGGTTTAATTTACAGTCTTGACAGGATGGTTTATTTTAAAAAGAGCTGTTAGCTTGTTTAACAAAACAGCGTATCCTGTGGATAAAATGGATATTGCTGGATCTTTGTTCATCCTGTTTTGATGGTTAGCTATCTGTTCTGCTTTGAGCTATGTTTAATCGATTTATCTCTATGAAAAAAAACTATTAATTTTTTATTTCGAAATCTATCGATTGAAAAACTTATGAAATTATACCCTGTTTACTCTAGCTTTTTTCACATGGATATCCACAGAAAAGGTGAATAAATTAATAAATATAGCCCTACATGTGGATAATTTTTCATTATTAATAGATAAATTAAATTATTTTTCAGTAAATAAAACGCAATATAAGATTTAGGCATCTAATTAAATAGAATGTCATCACCTTTTCTAACATTTTAATTAATTTAAATAAAAAGAAAAATAATCAGGCTTTGCCTACATAGTGAGGCAGTGCCTGTTATTTGAACTGTTATCGCAAAAATAGTGGTTGCTGCTCTTCATAACGGGTAATGAACTTTTCATATTGTAAAGTCAATCCAATATTATCTAACCCATTTATCAAGCAATAACGATGAAAATTATCAATGCTAAAAAAATAAGTTTTATCCCAAGCAATGACTGTTTGGGTCGTCAAATCAATGGTGAATTGACAACCCTCATATTGTTCAACATACTTAAATAACTGGTTAATTTCTTCTTCATTTAATTTAATTGGTAATAATTGGTTGTTAAAGGCATTGTTATAGAAAATATCGGCAAAACTTGGCGCAATAACGGCGCAAAAGCCATAATCTGTTAATGCCCACGGCGCATGTTCGCGGGATGATCCACAACCGAAATTTTCACGGACTAATAAAATAGTGGCACCTTGGTAACGTGGTTTATTAAGGACAAAATCCGGATTAGGTTGTTGCCCGTTATCGTCCAGGAAACGCCAATCGTGGAAAAGGTGTTGACCAAAACCGATTCGAGTGACTTTTTGTAAAAATTGTTTTGGAATAATCACATCAGTATCAATATTGGCAACATCTAAAGCAGCCACTAAGCCGGTGTGTTGGATAAACTTTTTCATTTTGCCAATTCCTGTTTTAATTTGATTATTATCGATCTTACGTACATCGACAAAATGGCCGTAAATAGCCGCCGCGGCTGCCATTGCTGGGCTGACTAAATGAGTTCGACCGCCACGGCCTTGCCGTCCTTCAAAATTACGGTTGCTGGTGGAGGCACAACGTTCGCCAGGAGCAAGGCGATCGTTATTCATTGCTAAGCACATAGAGCAACCCGGTAAACGCCGTTCAAAACCCGCATCGATAAATATTTTGTCTAAACCTTCGTGCTCAGCTTGTGCTTTTACTGGCTCTGAACCAGGAACAACAATTGCTTGTACATTAGGGGCCACTTTGACAACTTCTCGCCATAAAATCGAACTTTGCAATACATTAGCTTTGTCTATTGATGTTACTTTATAGCTTCGTTTACGTGCTGCCTGAAAAGCGATATGCGCAATTCGTTCTATTTCAAAACGATGATAAATCTCGGTATCAAAGGCTTTTTCATCAATACCAGAACCAACACGTCCTTTAGGATGACCAAAATAGATCCCACCGGTTAATTCACGCACACAAAGAATATCAAAACCTTTTGCGGCAATATCCGCTCGTAATGGACAGAAGTTATTTAAACTAGGATATAGACGAGCGGGTCGTAGGTTACTAAATAACTGAAAATGTTTACGTAAGGGTAATAATGCGCCACGCTCAGGCTGACTAGCAGGCGGCAGGGGTTCCCATTGCGGGCCACCAACTGAACCAAAGAGTATCGCATCCGCTTGTTGCCAACCTGAAAGTGTTGCAGCTGGTAATGGCTGACCATGGCGATCAATAGCAATTCCGCCGACATCATATTTATGTGTTACGATGGTCAAATTAAACTGTTGGCCAATAGCAGCTAACACCTTTAAGGCTTGTGCCATAACTTCAGGGCCAATACCATCACCTGGTAAGACAGCAATATTATAATTACTAGCCATATTATTGAACTACCTCTGTATTGCTGTGATTTTTTTGTTTTTTCACTAATTCTGCGCGCCAAATGTTATTTAACACATTGATCATTGCCATAGCAGACGATTCGACAATATCGGTTTCCAGGCCGATACCATGAAAACGTCGGCCAAAGCATTCTGCAACGATATCAACTTGACCTAAAGCTTCATTGCCATGAACTTTAGCGGATAACTGCACGAGTTTCGCACAGGCCTATAAAATTCTAGAAATGGCTTAAAAGTAATGATTAATCTGCAAGTTACTGAAATGCATAAATTCACTTAATTTACAATAAGTTATATTTAATTTATAAGGTTTTATCTATTTACATATTATGCTGAATTAAACTTAAAAATAGAGCGTTTTTTTATTGGTGCGAAACTCGTGAACTGGTAGGAAATCAGTTTAATTGGATATTTTGCTATTTTATTAATGGCCTGATAAATCGCATCCACCGGACCATTGTCTGTTGCTGCATCAGATTTTTCCTTATCGCCACATATTATTTTTATCGTGGCTGTGGCTAGTAGATTTGAGCCAGATTGGATACTGAAATAGGCTAAATGGAAAAATTCAGGCTCTTGTTGTTGTTGATTTATAAAAGCTAAAGCTTCCAGGTCATAGTCGAAGATCTGGCCTTTTTTATCAGCTAAGTGCAAAAATGCTTCATACAAACATTCTAAATTGTAATCTGTATCTTGATATCCTATCTCTGTCATTCGGTGCCTTACCGCCGCTCGGCCAGAACGAGAAGTCAGATTTAATTGCGTTTCCCTTAAGCCAATGGATGCTGGTGTCATAATTTCATAAGTTTCTCGATTCTTTAGTACACCATCTTGATGGATACCTGAAGAATGTGAGAAAGCATTACTGCCAACGATCGCTTTATTAGCAGGGATAGGGGCATTACATAACTTGCTGACTGATTGGCTGGTACGGTAAATTTCTTGATGACACGAGTTTCGCAATCTCCAAAAAAGAAGTATAAATTTAAAAACAAGAAAAAATCAGGGTGTTCATATTTTGTCGGGTTATCCATGTATTAAAGATATCTATAAAACATTCTTACAAGTACACGAGTTTCGCACCAATAAAAAAGCGCTCTATTTTTAAGTTTAATTCAGCATAATATATAAATAGAAAAAATCTCATAAATTAAAAATAACTTATTGTAATTTAAGTAAATTTATACGTCTTAGCAAGTTACAGATTAATTATTGTTCTGAAGCCATTTCTAGAATTTTATATGCCCGTGCGAAACTTGTGAAGTAAGCAGTTTAAGATACTCTGGTTTAGCGTTATCAGAAGTAAGCCCATCGCCTTTATCTCATGACACTGTTAGCCGATGGCTAAAAAGTAGATGTTTTAGACCTAAAGACCTATGGCGATTAGTTGAACCTTCTATAGACAAAAAAAGCCCTTGCGTACTAATTGCCGATGATACATTGATTGCCAAAACACGTAGTAAAAAAATAGAGATGGTCCATTATCAATATTCAGGTAATGAACATGAGGTTATTGCTGGCATAGGTTTAGTTAATTTGCTTTGGCATGATCTGACGAAGGTTGAATCAATTCCTATCAATTATCTTATTTATGATAAAGATTCTGATGGAAAAACAAAAAACACGCACTTTTCCGAAATGCTCACTCTTGCTAAAAAAAGAGGGATCATGCCAGAAGCCGTAGTGATGGATGCTTGGTATTCTAGCCTGGATAACCTGAAATCAATTCGCTCTCATGGTTGGATCTGGGTAACCACGCTGAGGAAAAATAGGATTGTTAACCATAACAAACAACTGAACAAGTTAGACATCTCAGAAGAAGGAACGTCAATACACTTGCGAGGATATGGTTGGGTAACCGTTTTCAAATTTACAGCCAAAAACGGCCGTATTGATTACATAGTAACAAACAAAGAGAATCACACCCGTCAATACCTCAAATCTATCATGGATGCCCGTTGGTCTGTTGAAGTTTATCATCGAGAAGTTAAACAAAACTGTGGTATTGAACGCTGTCAGGCTCGCACGAGCCGAGCGCAAAGAAATCATATTTTTCTCGCATTTCTGCGTGGTTTGAACAACATAAACGTCGTATATCTGAAAAAATAACCCTTTATCAACAAAATTGGGACGTAATCAAAAGTGCTATTACTGAGCAAATCCGTGTTTTATTAGCGTACCCAAATTAGTTTTGTGCGAAATTCGTGTCTATTTCTTTAGCATTACTTGAATTAGGGGTGAACGTACAAGAAAATGTCGCTATTTTTGCCGACAATGGTATGAATTGGTCTTTAACTGATTTGGCCATTTTACAACTTCGGGCAGTGACAGTGCCTCTCTATTCAACCAGTAGTGTCACTCAGGCTACTTATATCTTAAATGATGCTAATATTCGCATTCTATTTGTCGGTGATCAGGTTCAATATGATATAGCTAAGTCGCTATTTGAATTTTGTCCTAAATTGACTGATATTATTGTTTTTAATGAAGATATTTATATTTCTGATTGCCCAAAAGCTTACCCTCTATCTGCATTAATAGCGAAATCTTCAACCCTATTTTTGGCAGAATTGAAACAGCGGATTGCATAATATCAATTAAGTGATTTATTTACATTAATTTATACTTCAGATACCACCGGTGAGCCGAAAGGTGTGATGCTTGATTATGCCAATATGGCGGCTCAACTTTATTTACATGATAAACGCTTAACATTAACTGAGTCAGATATTTCACTCTGTTTTTTACCACTTTCTCATGTTTTTGAGCGAGCTTGGAGTTTCTATGTTATGCATATTGGCGCACAAAATGTCTATTTAACAGATGCTCAAAGTGTTAGAGAAGCTATGGTTGTAGTAAAACCCACTGTGATGTGCGCGGTGTCCCGTTTTTATGAAAAAGTTTATGCTGCCATAAGTCAGAAAGTTGCCAAAGCGTCTTGGCTTCGTAGACAGCTTTTCAATTGGGCGCTTAGTCAAGGTAAACGTCATGTAGCACTGGCTCAACAAGGAAAAAAAGGCAATTGGTTGCACTGTTTTTTTTATAGTAATGCCGATAAATGGGTATTAACTAAATTAAAAATGATTTTAGGTGGTCGGTTACGTTTTTTACCTGCCGCTGGCGCTCATCTTGATGATAAAGTTATTAGTTCCTTTTTGGCTGTCGGTATCAATATCAAATATGGTTATGGTATGACAGAAACTTGCGCAACAATTTCTTGTTGGGAAGAGAATAATTATTGCTTAGGTTCGATTGGTACACTGCTATCTGATATTCAGGTGCGTATTGGTCAGGAAAATGAGATCCAGGTTAAAGGGCCTATTGTAATGAGGGGCTACTTTAATAAGCCAACTGAAACAGCACAGGCCTTCACCCAAGATGGTTGGTTCAAAACAGGAGATAGCGGTAAGCTTAATGCAGCCGGAAACTTGTTCATTACCGAACGGTTAAAGGATTTAATGAAAACCTCTAATGGTAAATATATTGCTCCTCAATTGATTGAAGGGGCATTAGGTCAAGATCGTTTTATTGAACATATTGCAGTAATCGCTGATGCGCGTAAATTTGTTTCCGCACTGATCGTGCCTTGTTTTGATTCACTGGAAGAGTATGCCCATTCAATTAATTTGAAATATTGCTGTTGATTGGAGCTATTACGTAATAGTCGTATTGTTGAACTATTTGATTCACGCCTTAAAGAAATGCAAAAGAATTTTGCCAGTTTTCATCAAGTAAAACGTTTTACTCTGTTACCTATTGGTTTTTCTATGGAAAATGGCGAATTAACCCCGACTTTAAAATTAAGGCGTATGATCATCGCACAACGATATCAGCGTGAAATTGAATCCATGTACCAAGACTAAATTCTAATAGGGTTTTCATGGTGAAAAAAAAGCAAATTTTGCGGTGAAAATATCTCTTCAGCAAGTTAAAATGGAGCAACATTTATTGTCTCAAGCTTTTGAGACTTTTCCTGTTTGTAAAAGGGGTCATCAACGTGAAATTGGATGAAATTGCCCGTCTAGCCGGAGTTTCTCGCACAACCGCCAGTTATGTTATTAATGGTAAAGCTAAACAGTATCGAGTCAGTGATAAGACTGTTGAAAGAGTGATGTCTGTTGTTAAGGAACATAACTATTATCCAAATGCGGTTGCTGCAGGTCTTCGAGCTGGTCGTACCCATTCAATTGGTTTGGTGATCCCAGATTTAGAAAATACCAGTTATACACGGATTGCAAATTATCTTGAGCGTAAGGCACGTCAATGTGGGTATCAGTTACTCATTGCCTACTCGGAGGATCAACCAGATAACGAAACTCGGTGTATCGAGCACTTACTAAAGCGTCAGGTGGATGCAATCATTGTTTCTACCGCTCTAGCCCCGGAATATCCCTTTTATCAGCGCTGGACTAACCGTTCATTACCTATTATTGCTTTAGATCGCGCATTAGAACAACAGCATTTTATTAGTGTTGTTGGTGATGATTTACAAGATGCCAAAATGTTAGCAACTGAATTACACAAATTTTCGGTTAAAAAAGTTCTCTATTTAGGTGCGCTGCCAGAGCTTTCTGTTAGCTTATTACGTGAACAGGGATTTAGAGAATCTTGGCAAGATAATTCACATTCTGTCACTTATTTATATGCGAGTAGTTATGAACGTCATGCTGCTGAAGAAATTTTTGCGCAGTGGTTAAATCATAATGAAATGCCGGAAGCGTTTTTTACAACATCATTTTCTCTGTTACAAGGAGTAATGGACGTGATGTTAAAGCGTAATGGGCAATTAGCAAATGATATTGTGATTGCAACTTTTGGTGATAATGAATTGTTAGATTTTTTTACTTGTCCAGTATTATCGGTTGTTCAACGTCACCAAGCTATTGCTGATAAAGTAATAGAACTGGTATTAGCCAGTTTAAGTGAAAATAATAAGCCAAGCATTGGTGTAACACGTATCCAGAGTGACCTATGTAGAAGAGGTAGCTTAAGTCGTAAAATTTAACTTAAGTTAAAAACTATTTAATCAAATTTAAAAAATGCGCTATTAAAATGGCGTATTTTTTAAAAATTAATAAACTAATAACAATAAATAACCTGAGTTCGGGATAAGCATTATCAATTATACTTGAAGATACGTACCTGCAACAGGTATCTTTGGTTTAGATGGCATTAAACAATATGCAACCAGTCCGCCTAATAAATTCACTACAAAGTTAGCCGGAGAGCGATGTCGCGTATGCTCTATTTGACAAAGATTTTTTAACTCATCAAATACCGTTTCAATGACAGAACGATGACGCAAGATGGCTTTGTCGAAACAAGTCTGTTTAATAGGCTTCATTTTCTTCTTGATATTCGTTATAAGGCTAATTCCCATCGTTTTGAGTTGCTGTTTCAGTGAAGCCGATAAATACCCTTTATCTGCGTACAAACAACCAGAAAGATCCTTTGTCAGCTCAGGCAATGGTTTCCGATCATCGGTGTTTCCTGGTGTGAGTCGAAAACTGAGTATTTCCCCCAAATGATTGATAATTACATGAAGCTTGAAACCAAAGAACCAACCTGTTGAATTTTTTCCCCGTTCAGCTATCCCATTGAAGACTTTATGTCTGCGGATCCGTAAGTTATCACACACCGCTATCGGAGTAGAATCGGCAACCGATAGCCCCGTGCATTTTCCCTTAATTGACTCAAACAGTGCCGTTAACGCTAAGGCACTACGCGGAAGTAACTCTACACAGCGTGAATAGGATGGCAAGTTAGGAAATTCCTTCCGGAGATATAAGCGGACATAATAGAGATAAAATACCTTGAATTGCCTGAATCGGAGTTGATGAAACAACACAACCAGTGTCATCATTTCCGCCAACGAAAGCTGAGTAGACCGTCTACGACGCTTAGTACCGTTAGTCAGCAAATATTCATGCATTTTTGGCTCGAAGTCTTTGCAAAAATCATCCATCAGGCAATAAAGTTCAGTAAGATTTTCCATAATTGTTTAACAATGCTCTACTCTTTAACCAGACTGTTAGAGTATTTTAACAAAACAGGCTCATTCAACTATTTGAATATCAAGACTTTCTCTTTATTTCTTATCCCGAACTCAGGTTAAATAGTAATAATTCGGATAATTCCTAATAAAATTGTTTCGAATAATAAGATTCACACATAAAATAGTCACGGACTGATTAGAATATTTTTCTATTCAAAGTATAGACTTTGTACGATAAGCGATATAAAAAGTTACTGCATATTTATCAGTATGTGCAATATACTGATAAATAATATAATTTTTAAAATTTTACGACAAATAATTTTGGGGAAGTTTGATTAATTGTTATTTGTATGGATAAAGTGTTATCTGAAGGTTGATTTAAAATGAAGCATTGGTTGTGTATTTTAGTTTTTATTTCATTTTTTGCGAAATAAATAAGTTTCGGCAGTGAATATAAGTATAAAAATTAATTTATTCAATTTTATCATAATGTTAATTGTTTTTAATTTTTTACTCGTCAGAAAACCCACCCAATCATCTTTCAACATTATTCTGTAAATAAAACTAAAGCACCGTGCTGTTGCTTGACAAGATTTTCATACCCTTCGTAAACTCTATAGTAAGTGGGAAATTGTGGTGTAATGTGGTGATTTTTGTAATATAAGGGTTGAAGAGATATGTTTCGTGGCGCAACACTCGTCAATCTCGACAGCAAAGGGCGATTAACCGTGCCTACGCGTTATCGCGGTATGCTGAACGAGGAGTCTGAAGGGCAGATGGTTTTTACTATCGACCTTCATCAGCCATGCCTATTACTTTATACATTACCTGAATGGGAAATTATTGAAAAAAAACTATCACAACTTTCTACTATGAATCCGGCTGAACGTCGTGTTCAGCGTTTATTACTTGGGCATGCCAGTGAATGTCAGATGGATAGTGCAGGTCGTCTTTTGCTCGCTAATACTTTGCGGCAACATGCCGGGCTCAAAAAGGCAGTTATGCTGGTTGGTCAAATTAATAAATTTGAGTTATGGGATGAGCAGACTTGGTATCAGCAAGTACAAACGGATATTGAGGCTCAACACAGCACAAATGAACCATTATCAACGCGGTTACAGGATCTATCTCTTTAATATGGCAGACAGTCGGTTTAAACACATCAGTGTGCTTCTTGATGAAGCAGTCAATGGATTGAATATAAAAGCAAATGGCATTTATGTTGACGGTACTTTTGGCCGGGGAGGGCACTCGCAATTAATTCTCTCCCAGTTAGGCAGTGAAGGGCGCCTGATCGCGATAGACAGAGATCCGCATGCAGTGGCAGCCGCTGAAAAAATGATCACTGATGACAGATTTTTAATTAAACATGGTTCTTTTTCTCAGTTACAGACATTTATTGCAGAAGAGGAATTAGTTGGCAAGATTGATGGCGTACTGCTTGATTTAGGTGTTTCATCACCGCAATTAGATGATCCAGAGCGAGGCTTTTCTTTTATGCGTGATGGACCATTAGATATGCGAACGGATCCGACGACAGGTCAATCTGCCGCTGAATGGCTGATGAAGGCTGAAGAATCCGATATAGCCTGGGTATTGAAAACTTATGGTGAAGAACGATTTGCAAAAAGAATTGCAAAAGCGATTGTGGCTCGTAACCATCATTCAGCGGAAGAGCCATTAACACGGACAAAACAACTTGCAGAATTGATAGCACAAGTTAGTCCGTTTAAAGAGAAACATAAGCATCCAGCAACGCGATCGTTCCAGGCAATTCGTATTTATATCAATAGTGAATTAGAAGAAATAGCAAAAGCATTAGAGGGTTCATTGAAGGTATTGGCACCGCAGGGACGGTTGTCGATTATTAGTTTTCATTCATTGGAAGATAGATTGGTTAAGCGTTTTATCCGCGAGCATAGCAGAGGACCAAAAATCCCGGTCGGATTACCATTAACCGATGTGCAATTAAAAGCAATTGGTAGCCCGATATTGAAAGTGTTAGGCAAAATGAAACCGACAGCAAGAGAAGTTATCGAAAATCCACGAGCAAGAAGCTCAGTTGTACGTTTTGCTGAAATGTTGGAATGATAATGACTGCGGAAAAATATAGCTTAATTAGGATCATTGGTTACGATATTTTTCGGCACGGAGCTGTCCCGTTGATTCTATTGATAGTGATTATCATATCAGCGATTTCAATTGTTACAGTCAGTCATCAAACACGATTATTAACAGCACAAAAGGATTTGATGACAGAAGAAAAAGAATCTTTAGATATAGAATGGCGCAATTTGATTTTGGAAGAAAACTCATTAGGAAATCATAGTCGAGTTGAACGCCTTTCGGTTGAAAAGCTACAAATGGTCCATGTAGATCCGACACAAGAACATATTGTGATTGCAAAATAGTTTTAGTCAATAGGTAAACAACATGAAGCCTGCGCGCTCAGTGAAGTATAGAAGACGGTACGAAGAAAAAGTTAGCTATGTTAGCTGGCGTTTCTTGCTATTGTGTGCGGGCATAGGATTGGCATTAATTGGTCTCATTATTCGTGTTACTTATCTACAAGTTATTAACCCGGAAGAGCTTGTTAAAGAAGGTGATATGCGTTCGCTTCGCGTTCAGAAAGTGACGGCTGCACGGGGCATGATAAGTGATCGTGAGGGGCGTCAGCTAGCAGTAAGTGTTCCGGTTTATGCTATTTGGGCTGATCCGAAAATAATTTACGAAAATGGTGGATTAACCAATGATGAACGTTGGCAAGTATTAGCGGATGAGCTAAGGCTCCCGCTCGAGCAAGTGAACCATAAAATTAGTCTTAACCCTAACAGTCGGTTTGCCTATTTAGCGCGCCAAGTGAATCCATCTGTTGGTGAATATATTAGCAAATTAAAAATAGCCGGTATTTATTTGCGTAAAGAGTCTCGTCGCTATTATCCATCTGGTCCAGTAGCAGCGCATTTAATTGGGGTAACAGATATTGATGGACAGGGAATTGAAGGAATTGAAAAAAGCTTTAACTATCTATTAACTGGGGCTCCAGGCGAAAGGATAGTGCGTAAAGATCGTTATGGGCGAGTTATCGAAGATGTTTCTTCCATTGATAGTCAGGTTGCCCACGACTTGGTATTAAGTATTGACGAACGCATACAGTCATTGGTTTATCGTGAATTAACACGCAGTGTAATGGAGAATAAAGCCGAGTCGGGTACTGCTATTTTAGTCGATGTTCATACGGGTGAAGTATTGGCGATGGCTAACAGCCCCTCCTATAACCCGAATAATCTTGCGGGTACTCCAACTCAAGTGATGCGTAACCGCGCGATCACCGATGTATTTGAACCTGGATCAACAGTTAAACCGATGGTAATTGTTAGTGCATTGAATAATGGAATTGTCAAAGCCAATAGTGTGTTAAATACTCAACCCTATATAATTAGTGGTCATGAAATTAAAGATGTAGCAAGGTATAGAGAGTTATCGATTACAGGTATTTTACAAAAATCAAGTAATGTTGGTGTTTCAAAGTTAGCGTTAGCGATGCCTGCCGATGAACTGGTAGACGTTTATGCTCGTTTCGGTTTGGGTAAACCAACAAATTTAGGATTAATTGGAGAAAGTAGTGGCATCTTTCCTAATAAAAAAATGCGGTGGTCTGAATTTGAAAGGGCCACCTTTTCTTTTGGTTATGGGCTAATGGTAACACCATTACAGTTAGCGAGAGTTTATGCAACAATTGGTAGTTTTGGTATTTATCGCCCGCTATCAATTACAAAAGTTGATCCGCCGGTATCTGGAGCTCGTATTTTCCCTGAGGCGATTATGCGGACGGTGGTTCGCATGATGGAAAGTGTTGCATTGCCTGGTGGCGGTGGTGTTCGAGCCGCAGTGAAGGGTTATCAAATAGCAATTAAGACAGGTACAGCAAAAAAAGTTGGTAATGATGGCCATTATATTAATCAATATATTGCTTATACGGCTGGCGTAGCACCAGCAAGTAACCCTCGTTATGCCCTGGTTGTGATTATCAATGAGCCTACTGCGGGGAAATATTACGGTGGTGCTGTTTCTGCGCCCGTATTTGGAGCCATTATGGGCGGCGTTTTACGTTTAATGAATATAGAGCCTGATGCATTGACCTCAGATGATAATGAATTAGTAATTAACAAGATAAAAGAGGATACAGGTGGCAGATCGTAATCTACGCGATTTACTTGCACCACTGGGTGTTAACGCGCCAGATAAGGTGTTACGAGAAATGACGCTTGATAGCCGTAAGGTAGCGGCAGGAGACCTATTTTTAGCAATTAAGGGCCATCAAACAGATGGACGACAATATATTTCTCAAGCGATAGGGCAAGGTGTCGCCGCAATTATTGCTGAAGCACAAGGCGAGACAGAAGCTGGAACGATTCGATATATGCATGGCGTCCCTGTCATTTATATTAATGATCTGAATAATCAATTATCACTGTTAGCGGGAGAATTTTATCAACATCCAGCTGCAAAATTGCGATTAATTGGTGTAACAGGAACAAATGGTAAAACAACCACTACTCAGCTAATTGCTCAGTGGGCTAAAGGGCTGGGCGAAGTCAGTGCCATAATGGGCACGGTTGGTAACGGAATATTAGGACAAATTGTACCTAGTGAAAATACCACCGGCTCGGCGGTTGATGTTCAGGCTGAATTGCAGTTGTTGGTTGACAAGCAGGCAACCTTAGTGGCGATGGAAGTTTCCTCCCATGGCTTAGTGCAAGGTCGGGTTGCTGCTATTCCTTTTACCGCTGCTGTGTTTACTAATTTAAGTCGTGATCACCTTGATTATCATGGTGATATGCAAAATTATGCAGCGGCAAAATGGTTATTATTTTCAAGCCATAAATCTGATAAACAGATTATCAATGTAGATGATGATACCGGTTTGCAGTGGCTTGCAAGATTGCCACAAGCATGTGCAGTTTCGATGGAGGATCGCATACCTACTGATTGGCAGGGTGCTTGGGTGCTAGTGGAGCAAGTTGATTATCATGATCGTGGGGCGACTATTCATTTTAATTCGACTTGGGGAAAAAGTTCGCTAGAAAGCCCACTAATGGGGGCTTTTAATGTTAATAATGTCATGTTAGCCATGGCGACACTTTTAATTATCGGTTACCCATTTGATACGGTGATAAAATCATCACATGCCATACAACCGGTCTGTGGACGAATGGAAGTTTTCACCTCACCAGGGCGGCCAACGGTTGTTGTCGATTATGCTCATACTCCGGATGCACTCGAAAAAGCATTAATTGCGCTCCGTCTCCATTGTCGTGGCAAACTTTGGTGTGTATTTGGTTGTGGTGGTGATAGAGACAAGGGTAAACGTGCATTAATGGGCAGTGTGGCTGAACAGTATGCTGATATTGTGGTAGTAACCGATGATAATCCACGTAGTGAAGAGCCAAAAGCCATAATCGATGATATTTTAAGCGGTTTTCTTGATGCTGGTCGGGCAATGCCGATTGTTGGCCGAGTGGAAGCGGTCACTAGTGCGATTATGCAGGCCGATACTGATGATGTCATATTAATTGCCGGTAAAGGTCATGAAGATTATCAAATTATTGGTGATCGTCGGCTCGATTATTCCGATCGCTTGACGGTAGCCCGGCTATTGGGGGTGATGGCATGATCCCTATTTCATTGAAGCAATTGGCTACTGTAACCCAAGGTGCTTTACAGCAAATAAATGATCAGCAGGCAGCGAGTTTATGGCTGGATACGGTAACAACCAATAGCCGCCAGCAACCCATTAATGGTTTATTTATTGCTTTAAAGGGTGAACATTTTGATGGTCACCATTTTGCTAAAGAGGCTATTGCAGCTGGTGCTACGGCATTATTAGTTGAGCGGCCGTTAACTATTCACTGTCCACAAGTTATTGTTAAAGATACGCGTTTAGCTATGGGGAAGTTAGCCGCTTGGGTTCGATCACAAAGCAAAGCTAAGGTTATAGGGCTGACGGGCTCTTCTGGCAAAACTTCGGTTAAAGAGATGGTGGCCGCCATTCTATCACAATGTGGTACAACACTTTTTACTGCAGGTAATTTCAATAATGATATTGGTGTGCCGTTAACGTTATTTCGATTGACGGCAGAGCACCAGTATGCAGTGATTGAAATGGGAGCCAATCATATCGGTGAAATTGCCTATACCACTAATATGGTTAGACCGGATAGTGTATTGGTTAATAATTTATTTGCTGCTCATCTTGAAGGTTTTGGTTCATTAGCGAGTGTTGCTAAGGCAAAGGGAGAGATTTTTCAGGGATTAGCGGAAACAGGAACGGCAGTTATTAATTTGGCTAGCCATGATTGGAAAAATTGGCAATCTTATTTTAAACAACAACAAACCATTTGGCGTTTTTCTATGGAGAAACAGCAACAGGCTGATTTTTATGCGGAAAATATTACCACGAAATCAATAGGTAGCGAATTTGAGTTGCATACACCAATCGGTATTGTATCAATATTATTACCCTTAGCCGGTAAACATAATGTTGCTAATGCATTAGCGGCTAGTGCTTTAGCTATGTCTGTTGGTGCGACGCTTGAGCAAATAATGCTTGGATTGGCAGCTGTTCAGCCGGTATCAGGTCGTTTATACCCAATTCATTTAGCGCCCGGTAAACTTATTTTAGATGACACCTACAATGCCAATACCGGCTCTATGATTGCTGCTGCTGATGTTTTATCTCAAATGCCTGGATACCGTATTTTGGTGGTCGGTGATATGAGTGAATTAGGCGATCAGACCGAAAAATGGCATCAAGCAGTCGGCTTGGCGACTCAGCAAATGAAGCTTGACCGAGTGTTAAGTATTGGTCAACAAAGTATCGTTATTAGTCAACAGAGTGGTTGCGGTGAGCATTTTGCTTCTAAAAAAGAGTTAATTGCAAAACTGATCCCATTAATAAAAGAACACGAAACGGTATCAGTTTTAGTTAAAGGTTCGCGCAGTACAGCAATGGAAGAAGTTGTACACGCCTTACAGGAGTGCTTTTTATGTTAGTCTGGTTAGCCGAATATTTAGTTAAATATTTTTCTGGCTTTAATCTTTTCTCCTATTTGACATTTCGGGCTATTACCAGTTTGTTAACGGCTTTGGTGATTGCGCTATGGATGGGGCCCCATTTGATTTCCTATTTGCAAAAATTACAAATAGGTCAGATTGTGCGTGATGAAGGTCCCGAATCGCATTTTTGCAAACGTGGCACACCTACCATGGGCGGTGTGTTGATTTTATCTTCTATTGTGATTTCAGTCATGCTATGGGCGCGGTTAAATAATCCATATGTTTGGTGCGTATTAGCCGTTTTATTGGGATATGGTGTTATTGGCTTTATTGATGATTATCGTAAAGTGGTACGTAAAAACTCTAGAGGATTGATTGCTCGGTGGAAATATTTCTGGCAATCCGTATTGGCTTTGGGAATAGCATTTGCTCTATATAGCACAGGTAAAGATACGGCAGTCACTCAATTGGTTGTACCATTTTTTAAAGATGTCATGCCACAACTTGGTCTGTTTTATATTTTACTGACTTATTTTGTTATTGTTGGCACAAGTAATGCAGTTAATTTAACTGATGGACTAGACGGTTTAGCGATTATGCCAACCGTTTTTATTTCGGCAGGTTTTGCATTAGTGGCTTGGGCAACGGGTAATTTCAATTTTGCCAACTATTTAAAAATTCCTTATATCAGCCACGCAGGTGAATTAGTCGTGGTTTGTACGGCAATTGTTGGTGCCGGTTTGGGATTTTTATGGTTTAACTCCTATCCTGCGCAAGTTTTCATGGGCGATGTTGGCTCATTGGCATTAGGCGGTGCATTGGGAACGATTGCGGTTTTATTACGGCAAGAATTTTTATTACTGATTATGGGGGGTGTGTTTGTTGTTGAAACCTTATCGGTAATTTTACAAGTTGGATCATTTAAACTGCGTGGTCAACGCATTTTTCGGATGGCGCCGATCCACCATCATTACGAATTAAAAGGATGGCCTGAACCTCGAGTCATTGTGCGTTTTTGGATCATCTCATTAATGCTGGTATTGATTGGATTGGTAACATTAAAGGTACGTTAATAATGGCTAATTATCAGGGCAAAAAAGTTGTCATCATCGGGTTAGGCCAGACAGGTCTATCTTGTATCGACTTTTTTCTCTCTCGCCAGGTTGTGCCACGCGTAATTGATACCAGAATAACACCGCCAGGTAAGGATAAATTGCCGGCGGAAGTCGCCTGCCACTGTGGTAGTTGGAATAGTGAATGGTTGATGGCGGCTGATTTGATCGTTGCAAGCCCCGGTATTTCGCTTGCTACTCCAGAATTAAAAAAAGCCGCAGATAAAGGTATTGAAATTATTGGTGATATTGAACTTTTTTGTCGTGAAATAGATAAACCGATAGTTGCTATCACCGGTTCTAATGGTAAGAGTACGGTTACAGCATTAGTTGGTGAAATGGCAAAAGCAGCTAATTGGCAAGTGGCAGTTGGTGGCAATATTGGAACGCCGGTGCTGACATTATTAGCAAAAGATTATGATTTGTATGTATTAGAGCTTTCTAGTTTTCAGCTTGAAACAACATCAAGTTTAAAGGCTACGGTAGCAACCATATTAAATGTGACAGAAGATCATATGGATCTGTATCCGACAGGTGTTGAACAGTACCGCGCGGCTAAGTTACGAATTTATGCTGGCGCTAAAGTTTGTATTATTAATGAACAAGAACCACAAACTTGGCCACTATTGGGCCGTGATGCACGTTGTATCAGTTTTGGCATTAATAGTGGGGATTATCAATTAAATACACGTTGCCAAGAACTACAAATAAAAGGGCAACCGATTATTGATACCGCTGAAATACGGTTAGTTGGGCAGCATAACTATCTTAATGGCGCGGCTGCCCTGGCTTTAGCGGATGCGGTGAAGATTCCAAGAAAAGCAAGTTTAACGGCATTAACTCAATATGCAGGCTTGCCTCATCGTTGCCAATTAGTTCATCAGAATCAAGGTATTCAATGGGTTAATGATTCTAAAGCAACGAATGTTGGCAGCGCAGAAGCCGCTTTAAAAGGTTTACAAGTAGCTGGAACGCTTTATTTATTATTGGGTGGGGAGGGAAAGTCAGCAGATTTTTCACCATTAAAATCCTATATCTCAGCAAAAAACATTAAATTATGTTGTTTTGGCCGTGATGGTTATCAATTGGCACAATTAAAACCGAATAGTTTGTTACTAGATACAATGGAGCAATGTCTGCGCGCCATCGCACCGGAATTGAAAGCCGGTGATATGGTACTTCTTTCACCAGCTTGTGCTAGCTTCGACCAATTTCGTAACTTTGAACAACGGGGTGATAGATTTAGCCAATTAGCAAAGGAGTTAGGTCAAGAATGATATTTAACTTCAAACGACTAACAAATTGGGCTAACGGTGAGCCGGATAACGATGTTCTGGATACGATCCTTTATGATCGTACTTTGGTTTGGCTTACATTAGGTCTGGCTATAATTGGTTTTATTATGGTGACATCAGCATCGATGCCAGTTGGGCAGCGTTTAACGCAAGATCCTTTTTTCTTTGCTAAACGCGATGTTATCTATCTTATTTTATCATTTGGTTTAGCTTTATTAGTCTTAAATATTCCAATGGTGTGGTGGGAAAAATATAATTTTTTATTATTGATAACCTCCCTAATATTGTTATTAGTGGTATTGGTTGCCGGAAGCTCAGTTAATGGAGCTTCTCGTTGGATTAATACCGGTATTGTCCGTATACAGCCGGCTGAGATCGCAAAATTAGCCTTATTTTGCTATGTATCCAGTTATTTAGTCAGAAAAACCGATGAGGTGAGAACGCGGTTTTTGGGCTTTATCAAACCGATGTGCATTTTAATATTAATGGCTATTTTACTGCTATTACAACCTGATTTAGGTACAGTAATTGTGCTGGTTGTGACAACTTTAGCACTGCTATTCCTGGCAGGTGCTAGATTAGCACCGTTTATTATCGGTATTGTTATTTGTGCGGTAGGTGTTATTGGCTTGATCTATTTTGAGCCTTATCGTTTGCGTCGAATAACCTCTTTTCTCAATCCATGGGCGGATCCTTTTGGCAGTGGCTATCAATTAACACAATCTTTGATGGCGTTTGGGCGTGGTGAATTATGGGGCCAAGGTTTAGGTAATTCTATCCAAAAATTAGAATATTTGCCTGAAGCACATACTGATTTTATTTTCTCAGTTTTAGCGGAAGAACTTGGTTATATCGGTGTTGTGTTAGTGCTTTTAATGTTATTTTTTGTTGCTTTTCGTAGCATGATGATTGGCAAACGGGCATTAGATGCAAAGCAACATTTTTCCGGTTATCTAGCCTGTTCAATCGGTATCTGGTTTACTTTCCAAGCGTTGGTTAATGTTGGCGCTGCAGCCGGAATGTTACCAACTAAAGGGTTGACACTACCGTTAATTAGCTATGGTGGCTCTAGCTTATTAATTATGTTTATTGCCATTGCTATCTTGTTACGTATCGATTTTGAAACACGCCTTAAGAGAGCACAAGCATTTGTAAGGAGAACGAAATGAGCCAACCAAAACGCCTCCTGGTGATGGCAGGCGGTACTGGAGGACATGTTTTTCCCGGACTGGCAGTGGCTAATTATTTAAAGCTACAAGGTTGGGATGTTCGTTGGTTAGGAACTGCTGACCGGATGGAGGCAGATTTAGTTCCTAAGCATGGCATTGAGATTGAATTTATAAACATTTCTGGTTTACGTGGTAAAGGTATCAAAGCATTGCTTGTAGCTCCGTTTAAAATTATTAAATCAATAAAGCAGGCAAAAGTGATTATGCAGCGTTATCAACCTGATGTCGTATTAGGCATGGGAGGATATGTTTCTGGCCCAGGCGGTATTGCTGCCTGGTTATCTAATATTCCAATTGTACTGCATGAGCAAAATGGGGTAGCAGGTTTAACCAATCGGTGGTTAGCTAAAATTGCTAAGCGTGTTTTACAAGCATTTCCAAGTGCATTCCCTAATGCTACGGTAGTCGGAAACCCAGTTCGTGAGACGGTATTAGCCTTACCTGAACCCGAAGAACGTTTAATTGATCGTGATGGCGCTATTCGAATTTTAGTGATAGGGGGTAGTCAAGGGGCAAGAATTTTAAACCAAACATTACCCGAAGTAGCCGCTCAACTAGATGGAAAGGTGACTATTTGGCATCAAGCGGGCAAAGGTGCTCAGCAAATGACGGAAACTTTATATAAAAAGTTATGTTGTAAATCAGATAATTATAAAGTAACTGAATTTATTGATGATATGGCTGAGGCTTATGCTTGGGCTGATATCATCATCTGTCGAGCAGGTGCTTTAACGGTAAGTGAAGTTGCTGCTGCCGGCTTACCAGCAATTTTTGTTCCTTTTCAGCATAAAGATCGGCAACAGTACTGGAATGCGTTACCGTTAGAGAAGGCTGGAGCAGCGAAAATTGTTGAGCAGCCGCAATTTTCAACGGATGTGTTGGTGAATCTATTAAATCAATGGTCGCGTCCGCAGTTATTGGATATGGCAAAAAAAGCACGAGCGACATCGATTACTGACGCAACTAAACGTGTGGCGGCAACCTTAATTGAAGTTGCTAAATGAAACCGATTTTACATTGCAGAATGTTGAAATCAGCGATAGAAATAGTGAAGAGAGTAAAGTGAATACACAACAATTAGTCAAATTAAGAGCAACAGTGCCTGAAATGCATCGGGTTAGGCATATCCATTTTGTTGGCATTGGTGGTGCTGGCATGGGCGGTATTGCTGAAGTATTGGCTAACGAAGGTTATGAAATTAGTGGTTCTGATTTGTTACCTAATACGGTTACTGAGCAATTAATAGAGCTTGGCGCAAAAATTTATTTTAATCACCGACCAGAGAATGTTGCAAATGCTTGCGTTGTTGTCGTATCTACGGCAATCGCTGCCGATAATCCAGAAATTATTGCAGCACGCGAAGCTCGTATTCCGGTCATTCGACGCGCTGAAATGTTGGCTGAATTAATGCGTTTTCGTCATGGAATTGCTATCGCAGGAACCCATGGCAAAACAACGACTACCGCAATGATTGCCAGCATCTATGCGCAAGCAGGGTTAGATCCAACTTTTATCAATGGCGGATTAGTGAAAGCAGCAGGAGTTCATGCACGTCTAGGGACTAGCCGCTATTTAATTGCAGAAGCCGATGAGAGTGACGCTTCTTTCTTACATTTACAACCACTAGTTGCTGTTATAACAAATATAGAAGCAGATCACATGGAGACTTATGATGGTGATTTTGAGAAATTAAAACAGACTTTCATTAGTTTCTTACATAATCTGCCATTTTATGGTCGAGCAATATTATGTATCGATGATCCTGTGGTGCGTTCACTGTTACCGCAAATAGGTCGTTATATTACCACTTATGGTTTTAGTGATGACGCAGATGTGCGCATTAAATCCTATGAACAACGAGGCAATCAAGGTTTCTTTACTGTAGCGCGAGAAAACCGAACTGATTTAGCGTTTATCTTGAATGCACCAGGTCGTCATAATGCATTAAATGCAACTGCGGCTATTGCGGTAGCGACGGAAGAAGGAATTGATGATAGTGCTATTTTGACTGGGCTAGAAAAATTTCAAGGCACGGGTCGACGTTTTGATTTCTTAGGTAATTTCCCTTTAGCTGAAGTTAATGGCAAAAAAGGTAGCGTTATGCTGGTGGATGATTATGGTCACCATCCAACAGAAGTTAATGCTACTATTAAAGCAGCAAAAGAAGGATGGCCAGATAAACGTATCGTGATGGTTTTTCAACCTCACAGATATACTCGCACGCGTGATTTATATGATGATTTTGCCAATATTTTAGAGCAGGTTGATGTATTGATAATGCTAGATGTCTATCCGGCAGGAGAGGAGCCTATTCCTGGTGCAGATAGTCGCTCATTATGTCGGACAATCCGCAATCGAGGCAAATTGGATCCTATTTTTGCCGCTGAACATGAGCAAATTAGCGAAACATTAGCACAAATTATCGAAGATAACGACCTGATACTTATACAGGGAGCTGGTAATATCGGCAAGATAGCACGTAATTTGGCTGACACAGATTTACGGCCAATGCTAACAAATGAGGGAAAGGATCATGGCTGATAAAGTTGCCGTGCTTTTAGGCGGAAATTCAGCCGAAAGAGAGGTGTCACTGCAATCTGGTGAGGCGGTAGTAAATGGTTTGCGTGATGCTGGAATAGATGCCTATCCAGTTGATATTAAAGATTTTGCTGTCATCAAATTAAAAGAAGCTGGTTATAATAGAGTTTTTATTGCTTTACATGGACGCGGTGGTGAAGATGGCACGGTGCAAGGGGTTTTAGAATTTTTAGGTTTACCCTATACCGGTAGTGGTGTTTTAGCTTCATCACTTTCGATGGACAAGCTACGTACTAAGCAGTTATGGACGGGGATAGGTTTACCGATTGCACCCTATATAGCACTGGAGAAGCAACAGTTAGCAATGATGTCAGATGAAATGCTTTTTGAGTCTGCTTATCATTTGGGCTTACCGCTTATTGTGAAGCCAAGTCTTGAAGGTTCAAGCGTTGGTATGAGTAAAGTAACCACTTTGCCTGAATTAAGAATAGCGCTCGAGTTTGCTTTTCGTTATGACAAAGATGTGCTGATTGAGAAATGGCTAAATGGGCCTGAATATACCGTGGCAATTGTAGGGGAGCAGGTACTGCCTTCGATTCGTATTCAACCGGTAGGCGTTTTTTATGATTATGATGCCAAATATCTCTCTAATGAAACACAATATTTTTGTCCTAGTGGGTTGAAAACTGAAGAAGAACAACAATTGAATGAATTAGCGTTAGCGGCTTATAAGGCGGTTGGTTGTACTGGTTGGGGACGCGTTGATGTCATGAGGGATAACAATGGTATTTTTTATTTATTAGAAATTAATACCTCACCGGGAATGACCGGTCATAGTTTAGTACCCATGGCTGCCAAACAAGCAGGAATGAGTTTTTCACAGTTAGTTAAAAAGATTTTGGAATTGGCTAAGTAATATGCCGCAGGCATCATTGAACGTTCATAATAAAGAGCCTAAAGAGCGTCACAACGATGGCGGCCGAAGTAATGGTTCTTATTTGGCAGGCATTATCTTCTTCTTGATAGTATTGGGTACTATTATATGGAGTGGGTGGATGGTATTAAATTGGATGAAAGACGTTAATCGATTGCCTATTTCCAAGCTGGTGATCACTGGAGAACGCCTTTACACCCGTGATGATAATGTTAGAAAAGCAATATTGGCACTAGGTATGCCGGGTACATTTATGACTATTGATGTGAATGCGATCCAGAATCAAATAAAAACCATGCCATGGATAAGGCAAGTTACGGTACGTAAACAATGGCCGGATGAACTAAAAATTCATTTAGTGGAATATAAGCCTTATGCCAAATGGAATGATACCTTTTTTATTAATGCAGAAGGCTCTGTTTTTAGCTTACCAGCGTTACTAAATGTTAAAGGTAATTTCCTAATGCTATATGGTCCACAAGGCAGCCAGCAAGAAGTATTAGAGATGTATCGTGTTATGCAAAAGCAACTAGCGCCACATAATTTTAGCATTAAGTCAGTATCAATGACTGCACGACGCGCGTGGCAATTAGTTTTAGCGAATGATATTCGATTAAATATCGGTAAACAGGATATTAAAGAAAGATTAAACCGTTTTGTTGAGCTTTATCCACTATTAAAACAAGTGACAGATAAACGTATTGGATATATAGATTTGCGATATGGTAGCGGTGCTGCGGTAGGTTGGTTACCACTTTTAGCCGAACCTGTTACACACTGAATTGAAATAGTTTGAGACTGCTGATTGATCAGATACAGGCAAATTAACGATGATTAAAACGACGGACAGAAAATTAGTAGTTGGTCTTGAAATTGGAACTTCCAAGGTTTCTGCGCTGGTTGGTGAAATTCTGCCTGATAGGATGGTAAATATTATTGGTGTCGGCAATTGTCCATCTCGAGGGATGGATAAAGGCGGTGTGAATGATTTGGAATCAGTCGTTAAATGTGTGCAGCGAGCTATTGATCAAGCAGAATTGATGGCGGATTGCCAAATATCATCGGTTTATCTGGCGCTTTCTGGCAAGCACGTTAGTTGCCAAAATGAAATAGGTATGGTGCCTATTTCTGAGGATGAAGTTACTCAAGATGACGTAGATAGCGTAGTTCATACTGCTAAATCTGTCCGGGTCCGTGATGAGCATAGAATTTTACACGTTATACCACAAGAATATGCGATTGATTATCAAGAAGGAATTAAAAATCCAGTAGGACTTTCAGGTGTACGTATGCAAGCTAAGGTACATCTAATTACTTGCCATAATGATATGGCCAAAAATATTGTCAAAGCAGTTGAACGTTGTGGTTTAAAAGTAGATCAATTAATTTTTGCCGGTTTAGCGTCAAGTTATTCCGTTTTAACGGAAGATGAACGTGAATTGGGGGTATGTGTCGTCGATATTGGCGGAGGAACTATGGACATAGCCGTTTATACTGGCGGTGCACTGCGCCATACCAAGGTTATACCTTATGCTGGTAATGTCGTGACAAGTGATATTGCTTATGCATTTGGTACTCCCCCTAGTGATGCGGAAACAATAAAAGTTCGCCATGGATGCGCATTAGGTACTATTGTTAGTAAAGACGAAAATGTTGAGGTACCAAGTGTAGGTGGGCGGCCGCCAAGAAGTTTACAACGTCAAACATTAGCTGAAGTTATCGAGCCACGTTACACAGAGTTGCTAAACTTAGTAAATGACGAGATTTTGAAATTGCAAGAACAATTACGTCAGCAAGGTGTTAAACATCATCTGGCAGCGGGTATTGTCTTAACAGGAGGCGGTGCTCAAATTGATGGTCTAGTCGAATGCGCCCAAAGAGTATTCCATACTCAGGTACGCATCGGTAAGCCATTAAATATAACTGGTTTAACGGACTATGCCCAGGAGCCTTATTACTCCACAGCTGTCGGGCTTCTGCATTACGGCAAACAGACTCATCTTGGGAATGAAGCCGAAATGGATAAGCGTACATCAGTGAGTAGTTGGTTTCATAAAATCACTAGTTGGCTGAGAAAAGAATTTTAATTTTGTAAGAAGCAAATCTTCGCTTCTATATAAGGCACAAAACGGAGAGAGATTATGTTTGAACCAATGGAATTAACCAATGACGCGGTGATTAAAGTCATCGGCGTTGGCGGTGGCGGTGGCAATGCCGTTGAACACATGGTGCGTGAACGCATCGAAGGTGTTGAATTCTTTGCTGTTAATACAGATGCTCAGGCATTACGTAAAACAGCAGTAGGACAAACTATTCAGATCGGCAATGGTATTACTAAAGGCTTGGGAGCAGGAGCGAATCCTGAAGTTGGTCGTAATGCTGCTGAAGAAGATCGTGAAGCCTTGCGCAATGCGCTTGATGGGGCAGATATGGTCTTTATTGCTGCTGGTATGGGTGGTGGTACGGGCACCGGCGCAGCCCCTGTTGTAGCCGAAGTTGCTAAAGAGCTTGGTATACTGACGGTAGCGGTTGTGACCAAACCTTTCAACTTTGAAGGTAAAAAACGCATGGCATTTGCTGAAACAGGGATCTCAGAACTGTCTAAGCATGTTGATTCCTTGATTACCATTCCGAATGATAAATTATTAAAAGTGCTTGGACGCGGTATTTCTTTGCTAGATGCATTCGGTGCCGCCAATGATGTGTTGAAAGGCGCGGTTCAAGGCATTGCTGAGCTGATTACTCGTCCAGGTTTAATGAATGTCGATTTTGCAGATGTTCGTACCGTCATGTCTGAAATGGGTTATGCTATGATGGGATCAGGCTTAGCACGAGGTGAAGATCGAGCTGAGGAAGCGGCAGAAATGGCAATTTCCAGCCCCTTATTGGAAGATATCGATTTATCGGGCGCTCGTGGTGTATTAGTTAATATTACCGCAGGTTTTGATTTACGGCTTGATGAATTTGAAACAGTGGGTAATACCATTCGTGCATTTGCCTCTGATAATGCAACAGTTGTTATCGGTACTTCACTGGATCCTGAAATGAATGATGAGTTACGGGTGACCGTGGTTGCTACAGGAATTGGTATGGATAAGCGGCCAGAAATCACATTGGTTACTAACAAAACAGCCCAAAAATCATCGCTAGAGCAGCGTTATCAGCAGATGCAAGGCTCAATGCCGGCTATGACGCCGTTAACGGAGGAAAAATCTGCTGCTAAAGTGGTGAATGAGCAAAATATGCAATCAAATAAAGAGCCGGACTATCTTGATATTCCAGCTTTTTTAAGAAAACAGGCTGATTAGTTAACAATTGATTGGTTTCTCTGCTTTTTGTGCTAAAATATCTTGCTAATCCTGGAGTGAGGATTAGCAAGACTGTTAACGATGTGAGAGAAAATGATCATCAAACAAAGGACACTAAAACGTATTGTTCAAGCGACGGGCGTCGGTTTACATACTGGCAAGAAAGTCACTTTAGCATTGCGTCCAGCACCGGCCAATACCGGGGTCATCTACCGCCGTACAGATTTAAATCCACCGGTTGATTTCCCGGCTGAGGCAAAATCGGTACGTGATACTATGCTATGTACCTGCTTGGTCAATGAAGATGATGTACGTATTTCAACGGTAGAACATCTGAATGCTGCATTGGCAGCGCTAGGAATTGACAATATTATCATTGAGGTAGATGCACCAGAAATTCCAATAATGGATGGAAGTGCTGCGCCTTTTGTATTTTTATTGTTAGATGCAGGCATTGAAGAGTTAAACAGCGCCAAGAAATTTCTTCGTATTAAAGAGAGTGTCCGAGTTACAGATGGTGATAAATGGGCTGAACTAGCACCTTATAACGGATTTAGCTTAGATTTCACTATCGATTTCAATCATCCTGTTATTAATAGTAGTACTCAACGTTATAAACTAGATTTTTCGGCAAAATCTTTTGTTAGAGATATTAGCCGTGCGCGTACGTTTGGCTTCATGCGTGATATTGAGTATTTACAATCTAAAGGGTTATGTTTGGGCGGTAGCTTTGATTGTGCGATTGTTGTTGATGATTATCGCGTATTAAATGAAGATGGCTTGCGTTTTGAAGATGAATTTGTGCGTCATAAAACGCTAGATGCTATTGGTGATTTATTTATGTGTGGTCATAATATCATTGGTGCTTTTACCGCGTATAAATCAGGCCATGCATTGAATAACAAATTATTGCAGGCTGTTTTAGCGACGGAATCTGCTTGGGATATGGTGACGTTTGAAGATGAATCTGAAATGCCAGTCGCATTTAAAACACCTTCGACAATAATAATCTGAGATATATTATTTTAAGCAGGATATTCTAACTATGGTACATCAGTGGATTATTCTCTCTCACGAGTTTCGCACCAATAAAAAAACGCGCTATTTTTAAGTTTAATTCAGCATAATATATAAATAGATAAAACCTTATAAATCAAATACAACTTATTGTAATTTAAGAAAATTCATGTGTTTTAGTAACTTGCAGATTGATCATTGCTTTTAAGCCATTTCTAGAATTTTATATGCCTGTGCGAAACTCGTGTCTCTCTTACGTTACTTTCGTTGATGCTTTTTACTCAACACTAATCTTTATTGCTAGTTGCTTTGGTATTCTCTCCGGCCAATGCAGCTAACCGCTCTAATTTTTCCTTTAGTTTTTTTGGACTTCTTTTTGCTAGGTTACGAATTGTCTTTGCACTTTCTTTGCTTAGCTGGCTTATTATCTGTTTTGATGGTTTTATAGCTATTTGCTGAAATGATAAGCAATTTTTTGAATTTTTAGATGATAATGATGGATTAATCATTATGTTGATTGAAGATAAAGATGGTAAAATAGTGTTACGTAATGTTGAGAGTAGCGTAGGAAGTTCATAGTTTAGTCGTACTTTTCGGCTAGCATTTGTAACTTCTAGAATAAGAATATGCTGACGATAATTAGCGACTCGACACCAAACCTTTAACTCGATAGGAAGTAGGCTGATAACAGTATTATTGAGTTTAATTAATGCCTGCGCGCGCTGTTGAATCGTTTGTAAGGTATTGGACTCAAGGTTGCTCTCTTTTAACAAAATATTTAAAGATTGGGGATAACTATCGCGCATTTTTTACTCCAACTCTTATATTATATGATATTTAATGAATATATTAGATCTTTGTCGACATTTTGGTAAACGATATTTTTGGCCGCACCTGCTATTAGGTATTGTAACGGCTAGTATTGGTATACCTACAACTTTGGCAAAAGTGACTGAAAATATGTCACATACTAGCCAGTTATTACCCCATTATCAGCAAAATTTAGCATTAGATCATCTAATAGCTGCCAGTAAATATCGTATTTTTTATAATTGTGGCGCAAATTATTGGCATCAGCATGCTTTACGTAATATGATTCGTCAGCTGACTTTTGTTTTTTCAGCCCAAGAGACACAAAAGCAGCTGGATGCCAACTTAAGTGCGCACAACAAACCAATTTCGCTTTATAATATGCCTGACACTCTTTACTCTATGATTAATTTGAGTGTTTTTCATCCAAATGAGCAAAATTTCAGCTATTTATTAACACAATCTTCTTACCACGTTACCTACCAAACTGCGCTATGGGTTGCTTGGGGTCAGGGTATTCGAGCTGGGCCTTAACACAAATTTCATAGACTTTTCGTTGATTCTTATAGCAACCATTGTTCAACTGAATATATTAATTATATTGGTTGAAAATAGATAATATAGGCGGATTCTAACAAGAACACCGCCTTAATTGAGAAAAAATATTTATGTTAACTAAGTTACTAACAAAAATTTTTGGTAGTCGTAATGATCGTACTTTACGTCGTTTAGGTAAATTTGTTGATATTATTAATCAGTTAGAGCCTGAATTTGAAAAATTTTCCGACCAAGAACTTAAAGCCAAGACTGATGAATTTCGCCAGCGCCTTAAATCAGGTGCAACATTAGATGATTTAATCCCAGAGGCGTTTGCCACCGTTCGCGAAGCCAGTAAACGGGTATTTAATATGCGGCATTTTGATGTTCAGTTGCTAGGGGGGATGGTACTCAATGAGCGCTGTATTGCAGAGATGCGTACTGGTGAAGGAAAAACATTAACATCTACATTACCTGCATATTTAAATGCTTTAACGGGTAAGGGTGTCCATATTGTTACTGTAAACGACTATTTAGCTAAGCGTGATGCAGAAAATAATCGGCTATTGTTTGAATTTCTTGGTATGACAGTCGGTATTAATTTACCCTGTATGCCTGCTACATTGAAGCGTGAAGCCTATGCCGCAGATATTACCTATGGGACTAATAATGAATATGGTTTTGATTATCTGCGTGACAACATGGCTTTTAGTCCGGAAGAGCGTGTGCAGCGTAAACTCCATTATGCATTAGTCGATGAGGTTGATTCTATTTTAATTGATGAAGCTCGTACCCCATTGATTATTTCAGGACCGGCAGAAGATAGTTCAGATCTATACAAAAAGGTGGATAAACTAATCCCTAATCTTAAGCAGCAAGAAAAAGAAGATTCAGACACTTTTCAAGGAGAAGGTCATTTTTCTGTTGATGAAAAATCACGTCAAGTTACATTGACAGAACGTGGATTAGAATTAATTGAGCAATTATTAGCGAAAGCGAATTTAATGGAAGAGGGGGAGTCATTATATTCTCCAGCTAATATTATGCTTATGCACCATGTCATGGCTGCCCTACGTGCTCATGCACTTTTCAGTCGGGACGTAGATTATATTGTTAAAGACGGTCAGATTATTATTGTTGATGAACATACTGGACGGACAATGGAAGGACGCCGTTGGTCAGATGGATTGCATCAAGCCGTTGAGGCAAAAGAAGGTGTTGAAATACAAAATGAGAATCAAACATTGGCATCAATTACCTTCCAAAATTATTTTCGGCTATACGAAAAACTCGCCGGTATGACCGGTACTGCTGATACAGAAGCTTTCGAATTTAGATCTATCTATAAATTGGACACAATTGTTATTCCAACTAATCGTCCGATGATCCGTAATGATTTACCTGATTTAGTTTATATGACTGAAGCGGACAAATTTGCTGCCATTATTGATGATATTCGTGAATGTACTAGCCGAGGCCAACCGGTATTAGTAGGTACTATTTCAATCGAAAAATCAGAGCTAATTTCTCAGGAACTAACTAAAGCTAAAATTGCACACAATGTTTTAAATGCTAAGTTCCATGCAATGGAAGCAGATATTATTGCTGAAGCCGGGCAGGCAGGTTCAGTGACTATTGCAACTAATATGGCGGGGCGAGGTACAGATATTGTATTAGGAGGCAGCTGGCAAGCAGAAATCAATAAACTAGAGGACGCTAGTCAGGAGCAAATTGATAAAATAAAGACAGCATGGCAAGAGCGGCATGAAGCGGTAATTGCTGGTGGTGGTTTACATATCATTGGTACAGAACGCCATGAATCCCGTCGTATTGATAACCAATTACGTGGGCGGTCTGGACGCCAAGGTGATCCCGGTTCATCCCGTTTTTATCTTTCAATGGAAGATTCTTTGATGCGTATTTTTGCCTCTGATCGAGTGGCAGGAATGATGCGTAAATTGGGTATGAAACCTGGTGAAGCGATTGAACATCCTTGGGTAACGAAAGCAATTGCTAATGCACAACGTAAGGTTGAAAGCCGTAACTTTGATATTCGAAAACAACTTTTGGAATATGATGATGTTGCTAACGATCAGCGTCGAGCTATCTATTCACAGCGCAATGATTTATTAGATGGTGGTGATGTTAGTGAAACGATTGACAGTATTCGTGAAGATGTTATAACCGTAACTATTGATGCTTATATCCCTCCCCAATCTTTGGAAGAAATGTGGGATATTGATGGTTTACAAAAACGATTAAGCAACGATTTTAGTTTAGAATTACCTGTTCAAGAATGGTTGGATAAAGAATCCGAATTACATGAAGAAACTTTGCGTGCACGTATTCTAGAAAAAACGGTTGCAGCTTATAAGGAAAAAGAGACAATTGTAGGTAGTGAGATGATGCGTAATTTTGAGAAGGGCATCATGTTACAAACTCTTGATACATTATGGAAAGAGCATTTGGCTGCAATGGATTATTTGCGTCAGGGTATTCATTTACGAGGCTACGCACAAAGAGATCCAAAACAGGAATATAAGCGCGAGTCATTTGGTATGTTTGCCAATATGCTAGAAACTCTGAAATATGAAGTAATTAGCACATTAAGCAAAGTAGAAGTTCGATTACCAGAGGAAGTATCTATACTTGATCAGCAAAGACGTGAAGAGGCAGAACGTCTTATGAAAAAGCAGCACCTGAGCCATGAAATTGAAAATGAAGCATTGATGTCAAAAACAGAAGCTCAAATGGCGGCCCAAGGCCATAAAATTGGTCGTAATGAACCTTGTCCATGTGGCTCAGGTAAAAAATATAAGCATTGTCATGGTAGCTTAGGTTAAAGCTCAGTTGCTAAAACAATTAAAAACAGGAGCGGAAAATATATCCGCTCTTTTACTGTAAACTTCAAAAATAATTAAATTATTTTTATGAAAAAAAAACAATTACATATTGCTGTTGGTATTATTAGAAATACGAAACAAGAAGTTTTTATTACCCAACGGGCAGCTAATTCACATATGGGTGGTTTTTGGGAATTTCCTGGTGGTAAATTAGAAATAGGCGAAACACCAGTAGAAGCATTGTTGCGTGAACTTAAAGAAGAAATTGGGATAGATGTTATTAACAGTCAATTGTTGCAGGTTGTTGAACATGAATTTCCTGATCGTAGAATAACATTACATTTTTTTCTGGTAGAGCAGTGGGATTGCCAGCCTTATGGAAAAGAAGGCCAATCTTCACGTTGGCTTTTGCAAAAATCACTGGTAGCCGAAGAATTTCCACCTGCTAACCGAGTAATTGTTGATATGCTAATCAACAACGTGATTTGAGTTTGCCTATCCCACAGATAAGTTAATATAACTAAGTTTTGAAATTATCTTATCTAAGGGTTATATAATGGTACAGGTGAAATTTATAGCATTTTTGACTTTAAGCTTATTTTTTAATGTCATGATCATCGGATATTTCACTCCAATCATCTATTTCGGAAATATTTCGTTGACTTGAGATCCTTTTTTCCTCACCAGCCCATTCACCAAGATCGATTAATCGACATCGTTTGCTACAAAAAGGGCGATAGGGCTACTCTCTTGCCAAATAACAATTTTATGGCAAGTCGGACATTTTACCGTGAGCTTATCTGGCATAATGACTCCTAACAACAGGCTAATTTAAATGGTAATTCATCAGGTACAATACCATTTTCACTGTCTTCATGTAAGAATCGGATAGCAAAACGTGTTTTATGTCCAGAAATCTGAGGATATAGAGATAGATTTATCGGTAACTTTATTCGGATCAGATCCGCATTTTCTACACTACCTTGATAGAAGCCATTATAACTTTTTTGACTGGTGAATGTATTGGACTTGCGGATCAAATTTAATAGCATATTTAAAGCGGAACGTAACGGAAGGATGCCGTCAATCCAAAAGTTAATTCTAGTTTCTATCTCTTTTTTAGGCGTATTTAACCATAAATGTAAGGCTGGTAAATCAAAACTACAACAACCTCCGGGTATACTTAACCGCTGGCGAGCAATACTAATAACTTTATCTTGCCGTAAGTGTTGACCAATGCGTGGTGCTTCTCTTAATGAAGTGAGATTTTCTTGCAGTTCTTTTAGAAGATTTTTAATCAGAGTTTTATCTGCATGGGGATCACTGCACCATTGATTAAGTTTGTTTTTTTGTTTATCTAATTCTTTAATAATGTCTGCACGTATATCGCTGCGATCTAATACTTCGATTAATTCAGAAACGGCAGGAAAAAAGCTAATCCACTAGCTAATGAGTTGATGTTTTTCAAGTCAATGAGTTGCTGAAGAAAACATTCCATGCGCAGCCAAGAGCGCATTTTATCATTTAATGGATGTTCATAAATAATGGTAGAAATAGTATTACTCATTGTGTGTTTCCTGAGAAGCATTCATAGCTAATTGCAAATATTTCTGATGTAATTTCGCTAAAGTTTCATCAAGTGTTAAGTTATTATCGTGATTATTAATTATATCATCAGCTTTTTCTAAACGCCTTGTTCGGCTAACTTGGTTAGATAAAATATTTTTTGCTTCTTGTTGGCTAATTCTATCACGTTTCATTATACGAGCTATTTGTTCTTCAGGTGTTACGTCAATGACTAGCACGCGGTTGGCAAGGTGCTCTAGATTATTTTCAATTAACAACGGGACAACCCAAACTACATAAGTGGAATTAAGTAAAGTTAGCTGGCGTTGGGTTTCTTGATGTATTAATGGATGAAGCAAATTATTTAACCAATTTTTTTCTCTTGGATCGCTAAATATTTTTTTTCTTAACTTGGCGCGATTTAAAGAGCCATCGTTATTGAGAATAGTTGAACCAAAATGTTGTTTTATCATGTTAAAAGCATAAGTATTAGGCATAACTATTTGTCTTGAAATGATGTCTGCATCAACAATTGGTATTCCTAAGGATGCAAATTTATCTGAAACGGTACTTTTGCCGCTTCCTATCCCGCCTGTGAGAGCAACAATATAGCTCATGCATCCTCTCTTTCAATAAATTTAAATGGTAAATTCCAGGCAAAGGTCTGATAATTTTTTTATGTTTATTATAACGGGTTTTAACATAATAATATTTTTTATTTTATTGTTACATTGATTACTTAAGAAATAATATTACCTAAATTAAAAATCGGCAAATACATAGTGAATAATAATCCAGTAATTACAACTGCGAGTAATAGTATTAGCATTGGTTCAATTAATTTTATCTTTTTATTAACATAGTTGATTAGGTTATCTTGATACCAATTAGCTAGTTTTTCTAAAAATAATACTAAATTACCAGATAATTCTCCGGCTGTAATAAATTGCAAGCATAGATATGGGAATAGTTTTTCTCTTTTTATACTGTCACTAAAAGAAATACCTCGTTGAATTTTTTGATATATAGAATGGATGGCATCGTGATAAACGGGATGTTTTAGTGTTTTTAATACATATTCGAATCCTTCTAATAATGTTAATCCTGATTTTTGGGTAATATGTAGTGTTTGAAAAAAATAGTAAAGTTGTTGCCAACCAATAAGCTTATTGAGTAATGGCAAATGTAAGATAACCTTTTGTTCTTGTTTAATTAAATTTGGCGTATATTTTCTATATGTAAAATATCCTAAACAAATGCAAGCTAAGGTAACAACGATATACAGAGCATTGTCAGCAATTTTATCAGAAATGGTAATAAGCAACCTAGTCGCTATTGGAAGTTGAGCATCAAATGTTTGGTATATTGCTTTAAATTCAGGTAAAACGAAAAATAACATTAGCGAAACCACGATTGAAGCGATAATTAAAATAATGCATGGATACTGTAGTGCTTTAGCTATTTTTTGTTTTAATATTTGTTGTTGTTGAAGTTGTTGGTAAATAAGTTGGCAATTTTTTTCCAGGCTATTGGTTTGTTCTCCTATTTCTACTAGTCGATAAATTATTTCTGGAAAAAGTTTAGGATAATGTTTTAATGCCGAAGAGAATGCTTCCCCTTGATTAATACGTTTAATGATTTCTGTTAATATACATTTCCAAACGGACATATTACATTCTTTTTGAATAATATTTAGACTTTGAATTAAAGAAATATTGGATTTAAGTAATACACTAAGTTGATACATAAAATGCAAACGATAGCTACGAATTTTTGTGGTATATAGCGCAATTTCTCGGATTTTAATTGAAATAGGTATTAAATTGCTTCTAAGAATATATTTAAAAACCTCTTGTTTAGAATGAGATATTTTATAATTTTCTATTAATATTCCCTGAGTATTAATTGCTCGATATATATAGATAAAATTCACTGAATTATCTCCTGTCCTGTTACTTCATACAATTCTTTTAGTGTTGTTATGCCGGCTTTGACTAGAAGTAATCCAGAAGCAAATAAACTAACGAAAGGTATTTTTTCTGTTTTTCTTGCTAGCTGATAAAATTGCGTAGCAAGAGTTTCTTCCTTAAGCTCTAAAAACTCACAAATTGCGGTTCGACCTAAATATCCACCGAAACAATGGTCACATCCAACCGCCCGCCAGGTTGTAATTAACCTGAGTTCGGGATAAGAAATAAAGAGAAAGTCTTGATATTCAAATAGTTGAATGAGCCTGTTTTGTTAAAATACTCTAACAGTCTGGTTAAAGAGTAGAGCATTGTTAAACAATTATGGAAAATCTTACTGAACTTTATTGCCTGATGGATGATTTTTGCAAAGACTTCGAGCCAAAAATGCATGAATATTTGCTGACTAACGGTACTAAGCGTCGTAGACGGTCTACTCAGCTTTCGTTGGCGGAAATGATGACACTGGTTGTGTTGTTTCATCAACTCCGATTCAGGCAATTCAAGGTATTTTATCTCTATTATGTCCGCTTATATCTCCGGAAGGAATTTCCTAACTTGCCATCCTATTCACGCTGTGTAGAGTTACTTCCGCGTAGTGCCTTAGCGTTAACGGCACTGTTTGAGTCAATTAAGGGAAAATGCACGGGGCTATCGGTTGCCGATTCTACTCCGATAGCGGTGTGTGATAACTTACGGATCCGCAGACATAAAGTCTTCAATGGGATAGCTGAACGGGGAAAAAATTCAACAGGTTGGTTCTTTGGTTTCAAGCTTCATGTAATTATCAATCATTTGGGGGAAATACTCAGTTTTCGACTCACACCAGGAAACACCGATGATCGGAAACCATTGCCTGAGCTGACAAAGGATCTTTCTGGTTGTTTGTACGCAGATAAAGGGTATTTATCGACTTCACTGAAACAGCAACTCAAAACGATGGGAATTAGCCTTATAACGAATATCAAGAAGAAAATGAAGCCTATTAAACAGACTTGTTTCGACAAAGCCATCTTGCGTCATCGTTCTGTCATTGAAACGGTATTTGATGAGTTAAAAAATCTTTGTCAAATAGAGCATACGCGACATCGCTCTCCGGCTAACTTTGTAGTGAATTTATTAGGCGGACTGGTTGCATATTGTTTAATGCCATCTAAACCAAAGATACCTGTTGCAGGTACGTATCTTCAAGTATAATTGATAATGCTTATCCCGAACTCAGGTTAATTACTGTTTCAATATTATCATATTGAATAGTAACAGGATTTTCCTTATGACGTTTACAGCTAGGACATAGTTTTCTAACCAGTCTCTGAGCAATAATTAATTTCACACAAGAATTTATCAAATGTGGTGATATGCTTAAATTTTCTAGTCGTTCTAGTGTACTTTTCGTTGAATTTGTATGGAGGGTTGATAATACTAAATGGCCGGTTTGGGCAGCTTTTATAGCAATTTCGGCTGTTTTTTGATCGCGGATTTCGCCTACCATAATAATATCAGGATCTTGGCGAAGTAATGCTCTTAAGATGGTTGAAAAATCTAATCCTATTTTTTCGCTTACAGGTATTTGATTAATCCCTTTTATTGGTATCTCTACTGGATCCTCAATCGTTGAAATATTTAATTCACTGTGATTAAGATATTCAAGACAGCTATAAAGCGTTACTGTTTTACTACTTCCAGTTGGCCCAGTGACAAGAATCATGCCTTGTGGCAGAGAAAGTTTTTGTTTTAAAATGACAAGAAAATTATTTTTTATACCTAGTTGTTCTAAAGAATAATGGTTTTTATTATTTAATATCTTTAAAACTATTTTTTCACCATAAAGAGTTGGTAATGTTTAAATGCGAATAGCATAGTGGATATCACGGCTGATCCATTCAAGTTGCCCATCTTGAGGCAAGCGCTTTTCTGCAATATTCAATTTTGCCAATATTTTTAATCGGGCAAATATTTCTGCACAATTTTCGACTGGCGGCGAAGGAACATAAAATAATTTACCATCAACTCTGATTCGAATTTTGGCACCGGTCTTAAATGGCTCAATATGAATGTCTGATGCCCGTTTTTCAATAGCAGATCCAATAAGATAATCGACATAATTTACTGCTGGTGAATTAGGTTTTTCTTCATTGTTAATTGAAGGATCATAACGTATAGGTTCTTCTTGTATTTCAACTTCATGATTACAGCGATTAAAATAATGCTCAATTTTTTCTTTTGGCCAGATATCATAACAAACAGGAACACTAGAAATAAAACGTAATGCTGTTAACAATTCGTCATTGGGTTTTCTATAACTCGCAATGGAAAGTTTTTTTGAATTGAACTCGATCATTACAATATCATGACGATAACAAAGTTTTTTTAATTCATCTTCGATAACATTAAAGTCTTTGGGAATAGCTGTTATGAAAGTCATAATAGAATCCTATTATTCACGAGTTTCGCACAAAACTAATTTGGGTACGCTAATAAAACACGGATTTGCTCAGTAATAGCACTTTTGATTACGTCCCAATTTTGTTGATAAAGGGTTATTTTTTCAGATATACGACGTTTATGTTGTTCAAACCACGCAGAAATAGCGAGAAAAATATGATTTCTTTGCGCTCGGCTCGTGCGAGCCTGACAGCGTTCAATACCACAGTTTTGTTTAACTTCTCGATGATAAACTTCAACAGACCAACGGGCATCCATGATAGATTTGAGGTATTGACGGGTGGGATTCTCTTTGTTTGTTACTATGTAATCAATACGGCCGTTTTTGGCTGTAAATTTGAAAACGGTTACCCAACCATATCCTCGCAAGTGTATTGACGTTCCTTCTTCTGAGATGTCTAACTTGTTCAGTTGTTTGTTATGGTTAACAATCCTATTTTTCCTCAACGTGGTTACCCAGATCCAACCATGAGAGCGAATTGATTTCAGGTTATCCAGGCTAGAATACCAAGCATCCATCACTACGGCTTCTGGCATGATCCCTCTTTTTTTAGCAAGAGTGAGCATTTCGGAAAAGTGCGTGTTTTTTGTTTTTCCATCAGAATCTTTATCATAAATACGATAATTGATAGGAATTGATTCAACCTTCGTCAGATCATGCCAAAGCAAATTAACTAAACCTATGCCAGCAATAACCTCATGTTCATTACCTGAATATTGATAATGGACCATCACTATTTTTTTACTACGTGTTTTGGCAATCAATGTATCATCGGCAATTAGTACGCAAGGGCTTTTTTTGTCTATAGAAGGTTCAACTAATCGCCATAGGTCTTTAGGTCTAAAACATCTACTTTTTAGCCATCGGCTAACAGTGTCATGAGATAAAGGCGATGGGCTTACTTCTGATAACGCTAAACCAGAGTATCTTAAACTGCTTACTTGTAAGAATGTTTTATAGATATCTTTAATACATGGATAACCCGACAAAATATGAACACCCTGATTTTTTCTTGTTTTTAAATTTATACTTCTTTTTTGGAGATTGCGAAACTCGTGTATTTATTCAATCAACATATTGATATCAAAGAAACTTTATTAATTAAATTTTTTTTAATTATTTTAGATATTTTGAAAAATTAAGGATATTTTTAATATCAACTCTATCAATCGTTTTCACTGAAAACCATTAATGTTATTTATAATAAAATTGTTATGTTCTTAACTGCTGGATTGAATATTAATTCATTTATATTGATTAATAATTTAATTAAAGGTAAATAGTAACGTTTCAGTTGATTAATTATATGTATAAAAAAATTAACATCGTTGCTAAAAAACAAATTAAAACTATCATTTATTTTTAATTTTTAAAAATTTTTATCAAAAAATGCGACTTTCTTAAGGTTAAATATAAGCTCTTATGGACAGTTGGTGAATACTTTGTTACTTTATGTACATCTAGGATAAATTGGTATTACCAATTGACTTTGGTAGTGTTAAATAAGTATTTACGCAAAATATAAGTGGCCTATTGTAAATATGGTTTATAGCAAAATTCGCCAACATAAATTATCTGATGTCATTGAACAGCGCCTTTAGCATTTAATCCTTGAAGGAATATTGCGCCCCGGAGAAAAATTGCTACCTGAACGTGAGTTGGCTAAGCAATTTGATGTTTCTCGTCCCTCTTTGCGTGAGGCGATTCAGAGGCTTGAAGCAAAAGGTTTTCTTCTTCGCCGACAAGGAGGGGGGATGTTCGTCCAAACAAATCTATGGCAAAGCTTTAGTGATCCGCTTACCCAGTTATTATCTGGGCATATGGAATCATAATTTGATCTTTTAGAAACACGTCATGCACTTGAAGGTATTGCTGCTTATTATGCTGCTTTAAGAGGAACCGATGAGGATCTGGCTCGGATTAAGATCAGTCATTTACAAATTCAGGATATTGAAGAGCGTGGGGATGTTAATGCTGAAGTTGAGGCTGTTTTGCAATATCAGCTGGTTGTTACTGAAGCGGCTCATAATGTGGTATTACTTCATATACTTCGCTGTATGGTTCCATTGTTAGAGCAGAATATTAGACAAAATTTTGAGTGCTTATATACCCGTAAAGAAATGCACGCAGCAGTAAGTAAACATAGAACTCAAATTTTTGAAGCTATTATCGCACGTGAACCTGAAAAAGCACAGGAAGCTTCACATCGTCATTTAGCATTTATTGAGGAGATTTTGCTGGACATCAGTTGTGAGCATACACGTCGTGAGCGTTCTTTACGTCGAATACAACAATATCAAAATTTAATTTAGTAGTGCAGATTTTTTTGTTGCTGCGTCTGCATTACCGCTCTGATTTATTAGAGACAAAGTTGCGGCAATAGTGACTATCTTTTGTTCTTCTTTCTAGTTTAGTAAATATGTTCAAAAGATGGCTCAGTAACTACATTAGAAACAGATAATAGATAAGGAATAGACCATGTCAGATATGTCGAAGAATGACGTGGATCCGATCGAAACTCGCGACTGGTTACAGGCGATCGAATCGGTCATCCGTGAAGAAGGTGTTGATCGTGCTCAGTATCTTATTGATCAAGTATTACAACAAGCACGCAAGGGCGGCGTTAATATCGCAGCTGGTTCTGGAAACTGTGATTATATCAACACTATTTCCGTAGAGGATGAGCCTGATTATCCAGGCAACATGGATTTAGAGCGTCGTATTCGCTCTGCGATTCGTTGGAATGCTGTAATGGCAGTTTTACGAGCTTCTAAAAAAGATCTGGAGTTAGGTGGTCATATGGCATCTTTCCAGTCTTCTGCAACTTTATATGAAGTCTGTTTTAATCACTTCTTCCAGGCAAAAAACAATAAAAATGGTGGAGATTTAGTTTATTTCCAAGGACATATTTCGCCTGGTATTTATGCACGCGCATTTTTGGAAGATCGTCTCACTGAAGAGCAAATGGACAATTTCCGGCAAGAAATTGGTGGCAAAGGTCTTTCCTCTTATCCTCATCCTAAATTGATGCCTGAATTTTGGCAATTTCCTACGGTGTCGATGGGATTAGGTCCAATAGGTGCTATTTATCAAGCAAAATTCTTAAAATACTTACAACACCGAGGTTTAAAGGATACCGCAGATCAGACAGTTTATGCTTTCCTTGGTGACGGTGAAATGGATGAACCTGAATCTAAAGGTGCTATCACAATTGCGACTCGTGAAAAGTTAGATAACCTAGTTTTTGTGATCAACTGTAACTTACAACGCCTTGATGGGCCAGTTACTGGTAATGGTAAGATTGTTAATGAATTAGAAGGTATCTTTAGCGGTGCTGGATGGCAGGTCATTAAAGTCCTGTGGGGTGGCCGATGGGATGAATTATTGCGTAAGGATACTTCAGGTAAACTAATTCAGTTGATGAATGAAACTTTGGATGGTGATTATCAAACATTTAAGTCTAAAGATGGCGCTTATGTGCGTGAACACTTCTTCAATCGTTACCCTGAGACAAGTGCACTAGTCAAGGATATGACCGATGATGAAATCTGGTCGTTAAACCGTGGTGGTCATGATCCGAAAAAAGTTTATGCCGCTTTTAAAAAAGCGCAAGAGACTAAAGGCAAGCCAACAGTCATTTTAGCTCAAACAGTTAAAGGCTACGGCATGGGCGATACTGCTGAAGGTAAAAATATTGGCCATCAGGTGAAAAAAATGAACCTGGAAGGGGTTCGTTATTTCCGTGATCGCTTTAATGTGCCGGTAGCGGATGATCAAGTAGAAAAATTACCTTTTATTACTTTTAAAGAAGATTCAGCTGAATATAAATATCTGCATGAGCGTCGTCAGGCATTAGGTGGATATTTACCTGCACGAAATCCTACATTTGATGAAAAATTGGATATTCCTAGCCTAGAAGATTTTGGCCAATTATTAGCAGAGCAAAATAAAGAGATCTCTACTACGATCGCATTTGTACGTGCTTTGAATGTAATGTTAAAAAATAACTCAATTAAAGATCGCCTAGTGCCAATTATTGCTGATGAAGCACGTACTTTTGGTATGGAAGGTTTATTCCGTCAAATTGGGATCTATAGTCCAAATGGACAACAGTACACCCCTCAAGATCGTGAACAAGTTGCTTACTACAAAGAAGACGAAAAAGGTCAAATTCTTCAAGAAGGCATCAACGAATTGGGTGCCGGCGCTTCTTGGTTAGCTGCTGCTACATCGTATAGCACAAATAATCTGCCGATGATCCCATTTTATATTTATTACTCCATGTTCGGCTTTCAGCGGATTGGTGATCTGTCATGGGCGGCTGGAGACCAGCAAGCGCGTGGCTTCCTAATTGGCGGAACCTCAGGACGTACCACATTGAATGGTGAAGGCTTGCAGCATGAAGATGGGCATAGCCATATCCAGTCACTAACCATACCTAACTGTATCTCTTATGATCCAGCTTATGCTTATGAAGTTGCTGTTATTATGCATGATGGTTTAGTTCGTATGTATGGTGAGAAACAAGAAAATGTTTACTACTATATTACTACCTTGAACGAAAATTATCATATGCCAGCGATGCCTACTGGTGTTGAGGAAGGTATTCGTAAAGGTATCTATAAACTGGAGTCACTAAAAGGCGAAAAAGGCAAAATTCAATTGTTGGGATCGGGTTCAATGATGCGCCATGTTCGCGAAGCTGCAAAAATTTTGTCTAGTGAGTATGGTATTGCTTCCGATGTTTATAGTGTAACGTCATTTACCGAATTAGCTCGTGAAGGACAGGATTGTGAGCGTTGGAATATGTTACATCCATCTGATAAACCTCGTGTACCTTATGTTGCTCAAATCATGAATGATGCTCCGGCAGTTGCATCAACAGATTATATGAAATTATTTGCAGAACAAATTCGTTCCTACATTCCTGCAAGTGATTATCGTGTTTTGGGTACTGATGGTTTTGGTCGTTCAGATAGCCGTGAAAACCTCCGTCATCATTTTGAGGTTGATACTTCCTATGTGGTAGTAGCAGCGTTGGGTGAATTAGCTAAACGTGGTGAAATGGATGTAAAATTGGTGAATGAAGCCATCAAAAAATACAACATCAACCCAGAAAAAATTAACCCGCGTTTGGCATAAGAGGTAAAATCAATGTCTATTGAAATTAACGTTCCTGATATTGGTGCAGATGAAGTTGAAGTTACCGAAATTATGGTAAAAGTGGGCGACAAAGTTGATGTTGAGCAGTCGTTAATTACCGTAGAAGGTGAAAAGGCGTCAATGGAAGTTCCGTCACCACAGGCTGGTGTTGTGAAAGAAATTAAAGTCGCAGTTGGTGACAAAGTCGCAACCGGTAAGTTGATTATGGTTTTTGATACAGAGGAAAAAGTAACAGAAGCTAGCGCTAAAACAACCTCTGATGCAAACACGGATAAAGCAGATAGCAAAGATGTGGGTCAAGCAAAAAGTGAATTAACGGAAGTTATTGTACCGGATATTGGTAATGATGAAGTTGAAGTTACCGATATAATGGTTAACGTTGGTGATAAAATCTCCGTTGAGCAATCGCTAATTACTGTAGAAGGTGAAAAGGCATCGATGGAAGTGCCAGCGCCTTTTGCCGGCGAAGTTAAAGAGATAAAAATTGCTAAAGGCGATAAAGTTAAAACCGGCTCACTAATTATGATTTTTGCGGTTGATGCCACCGCAGCTTCGCCAGCTGCCAGTGCGGAAACTAGCAGTGCTGAAATAGCGAAAAAATCAGAGGCCTCGCCTTCTGAACCCCCTCAAGTCTCATCTACAGCACAGGCAAGTAATGTTTCTGAGACTAAAAATGAATTTATTGAAAATGATGCGTATGTGCATGCAACACCGCTTATTCGCCGTTTAGCGCGTGAATTTGGTGTTAATTTGGCTAAGGTAAATGGAACAGGGCGTAAAGGTCGCATTCTGCGTGAGGACGTTCAGACTTATGTCAAAGAGGCGGTAAAACGTTCTGAAGCTGGAGCGACTACTGCGGGTGGTTTGCCAGGCATGCTACCATGGCCAAAAGTTGATTTTAGTAAATTTGGTGAAGTTGAAGAAGTTGAACTTGGCCGCATTCAAAAGATATCTAGCGCTAATTTGAGTCGTAACTGGGTAATGATCCCGCATGTGACTGTCATGGAAGATGCTGATATTACCGAAGTAGAAGCTTTCCGTAAGCAGCAAAATAAAGAGATGGAAAAGTTGCAAACGGGAGTAAAAATTACACCATTAGTTTTTGTCATGAAAGCGGTTGCTCGAGCATTAGAAGAAATGCCTCGTTTCAATAGTTCAATTTCTGCCGATGCTCAGCGATTAACATTGAAAAAATATGTTTATATTGGTATTGCTGTTGATACCCCAAATGGTTTGGTTGTGCCTGTTATTCGCGATGTTAATAAGAAAGGTATTATCGAGCTTTCCAAAGAATTGATGGAAGTATCGAAGAAAGCACGTGCCGGCAAGTTGACCGCGTCTGATATGCAAGGTGGCAGCTTTACTATTTCTAGCTTAGGTGGTATCGGTACAACAAGTTTTACACCAATTATTAATGCGCCAGAAGTGGCTATTATGGGGTTATCTCGCTCATCTATGAAGCCAGTATGGAATGGCGGTGAATTTATTTCACGTCTGATATTACCTATGTCACTCTCCTTTGATCATCGTGTCATCGATGGTGCAGATGGCGCTCGTTTTGTCACTCGTATTGCACAGTTAATGAGTGATATTCGCCGTTTGGTTATGTAATTTATAGACCGACTGAATGTCGGTCTGTTTTATTATTAGTAATTACAGAATTTTTTCTAATTCGTCCTATAGGTTGAGAGTTATGTCACGTTAGAGCACTTTCAAGGATGTTAACAATTCTGTAAACTGCCTTTAGTACACAAGTCTCGGTGGTTATAAATTTTTTCGTCTGACCCGCCGGACAACAAAAGTAAGAGGTCATGATGAGTACTGAAATTAAAACCCAAGTAGTGGTTCTAGGAGCGGGACCTGCGGGTTATTCAGCAGCTTTTCGCTGTGCAGATCTTGGTTTAGAAACTGTTTTAGTCGAGCGTTATGAGACATTAGGCGGTGTTTGCCTTAATGTCGGTTGTATTCCTTCCAAAGCATTATTGCATGTTGCAAAAGTTATTGAAGAAGCGAAGGCATTGGCGGCACATGGGATCGTATTTGGCGAACCGAAAACAGATATTGATAAAGTACGGCTGTGGAAAGAAAAGGTTATTGGCCAATTAACAACTGGTTTAGCCGGGATGGCAAAGGGTCGTAAAGTTAAAGTTGTTAATGGATTAGGTAAATTTACCGGTGCTAATACATTGGTTGTTGAAGGTAAAAAAGAAACAACAACCATAAACTTTGACAATGCTATTATTGCTGCAGGTTCACGTCCGATCCAGCTTCCATTTATTCCTCATGACGACCCGCGAGTATGGGATTCTACTGATGCTTTGCAACTAACAAAAGTACCCAAGCGTATGTTAGTGATGGGCGGCGGTATCATCGGTTTAGAAATGGGTACTGTTTATCATGCATTAGGATCGGAAATTGATGTGGTTGAAATGTTCGATCAGGTTATTCCTGCAGCAGATAAGGACATTGTTAAGCTTTTTACTAAACAGATAAGTAAGAAGTTTAATTTAATGCTCGAGACGAAAGTGACTGCGGTGGAAGCCAAAAAAGATGGTATCTATGTAACGATGGAAGGCAAGAAGGCACCGGCCAAACCACAATGTTATGATGCTGTTTTAGTGGCAATTGGTCGTGTACCGAATGGCAAATTAATTGATGCGGGTAAAGCCGGAGTAGAAGTGGATGAGAGAGGTTTTATCCACACAGATAAACAGATGCGTACCAATGTGCCCCATATTTATGCGATTGGTGACATTGTCGGTCAGCCAATGCTGGCTCATAAAGGTGTTCATGAGGGTCATGTGGCGGCTGAAGTGATTTCTGGTTTGAAACACTATTTTGATCCAAAAGTCATTCCTTCAATTGCTTATACTGAGCCTGAAGTTGCTTGGGTTGGTTTGACGGAAAAAGAAGCTAAAGAAAAAGGTATCAGTTATGAAGTAGCCACTTTCCCATGGGCTGCTTCTGGTCGTGCTATTGCATCTGATTGTTCAGAGGGTATGACTAAGCTTATTTTTGATAAGGAAACCCACCGCGTTATTGGTGGGGCGGTTGTCGGTGTTAATGGTGGCGAATTACTAAGTGAAATTGGCTTAGCAATTGAAATGGGGTGTGATGCAGAAGACATTGCATTGACTATTCATGCTCACCCGACATTATACGAATCAATCGGTATGGCAGCTGAAGTATTTGAGGGAAGTATTACTGATTTGCCTAATCCAAAAGCAAAGAAAAAGTAATTTATTTTATTCTCGTAAAATAAATTTGTTGTAAGCATTATTCGACTTATTACTAGCTCTTTTATTTGATTTAAATAAGGGAGCTATTTTATTCATTGTTTATAATTGTTTTGTATTGTTTTAATCCTATTTGTTACTGCCCTCTATAATCAAGTAATTCTATCTTCTTTGTTGTTCTTTTTTTTATCTTGTTTCTATTGTTTATTACCTTGTTCACTTGTTATTTTGTACATATTGAGTACATAATAGATTAATAAAGTGTGTACACATGGTAAGGCTATGGCGCTTAGTGATACAAAACTTAGAAGTATAAGTGATAAACCCTATAGAGGAAAACCAGAGTTGACTGATAGTGATGGTCTTAGTGCTCGTATTTCTCCTAATGGAGTTGTTGCATTTCAATATCGTTATCGATGGGAAGGTAAGCCAGTAAGGTTGACGATTGGTCATTATCCCTCTTTGTCACTTAAAGATGCTCGGATCATAGTTAGTGATATGAGAAATTTGTATAAAAAAGGACTTAATCCAAAAATCTATTTCTCTAAAGATGAAGGTGAAGCAACGTTAAAAGATTGTCTTGACTACTGGTGGGATAAATATGCGTCAACATTAAAAAAAATACACAAATACTTTATCGTTCAGTTGTGTATAACACCATGTATATACAGTTTCAGTCTGTACCTGTTGCAAATATACCTGTATCTTCATGGGTAAAATTTTTTGATAAACAAGAAAAAGACAATCAAATAAAAGCAAGAGTTTTGCTTATACAATTAAGATCAGTTATTAATTGGTGTATAGGCCGACAGTTCATACCTTCATGTGAAATAATGAAATTAAGTGCTAAGAATATTGGGAAAAAACCTGAGATAGGAAGCAGAGTTTTAACATATACAGAGCTGGCCAAAATTTGGTTAGCATTAGAAAACAATAAAATTGTTTCATCAAATAAAGCATTACATCAATTGTTATTATTGTGGGGGGCTCGTTTATCTGAGCCTAGACTTGCAACAATTAATGAATTTAATATGGATGATCTTATATGGACAACTCCAGCTAAACACTCCAAAATGGGTAATGTAATAAGACGTCCGATATTTTCACATGTTAAACCGTATATAGATAGACTAGTTAATTATGGTAATGAAGTTTTGTTTCCTGGGCAGAAATTAGATAAGTCGATAGATAGATCATCAGCAAACTTATACATGCGAAAACTAAGAGATAACATAGATATTCCTGAGTGGCGTACGCATGATTTTAGAAGATCACTAGTGACTAATCTATCAAGTGAAGGAATAATGCCCCACGTAACAGAAAAAATGCTCGGTCATGAGTTAGGTAGGGTGATGGCTGTATATAATAAACATGATTGGATAGATGAGCAAAGGGCGGCATATGAGCTATATGCAGATAAAATTCTTTGGCATGTTGATCAACTTAAAATTTGATTAGACCCTGTACACGATTCTGTGTAAATGCCTTTTCTCAGTAGTGACCGTCCAGGCGGTCACCGAACTCGATAATAAAGCGGCTCATCGCCATACGCGAGTCCCTCAGCGGCATTGTCCATTTCTGTGACGCCGCCTGGATTGCCAGCCACACCACCTTTTTCACTGCGTCATCCGTCGGGAACACCTTACGCTTTTTGATGGCATGCCGGATCACGCTGTTCAGCGACTCTATGGCATTCGTTGTGTAGATCACCTTGCGGATGTTTGCCGGGTAAGCGAAGAACGTCGCCAGGTTGGCCCAGTTTGTCTGCCAGCTCCGGCTTATCTGCGGGTAGCGGCTGTCCCATGCGCTGGCGAACGCTTCCAGCGCCTGCTGGCCTGCTTCTTCTGTGGAAGCCTGATAGATGGCTTTCAGGTCGCGAGTGACGGCTTTGTAGTCCTTCCAGGAGACGAACCGCAGGCTGTTACGCACCATATGCACGATGCACAGCTGAATGCGGGTTTCCGGATACACGGTGTTGATGGCGTCCGGAAAGCCTTTCAGACCGTCGACACAGGCGATGAGGATATCGTTCAGACCACGGTTTTTTAGTTCTGTCAGCACACTGAGCCAGAACTTCGCGCCCTCGTTTTCGGCCAGCCACATACCCAACAGTTCTTTCTGACCTTCGATGTTGATACCCAGGGCCAGAAACACGGATTTATTGATAACGCGACTGTCCTGCCGGACCTTCAGGACGATACAGTCAAGATAAACAATAGGATAGACTGCATCCAGTGGGCGATTTTGCCATTCGGTAACCTGCTCCATCACGGAATCGGTGACCTTCGAGACCAGCGCCGGTGAGACATCCGTGTCATACAGTTCTTTGAACGCAGCCGCTATCTCGCGGGTGGTCATCCCTTTGGCGTACAACGATAAAATCTGGTTATCCATCCCGGTGATCCGGGTCTGGTTTTTCTTCACCAGTTGCGGTTCGAAAGAACCGTCACGATCGCGCGGAGTGCGTAGTTCCAGAGGACCATCGCCGGTGGTAACGGTCTTTGTGGAATAGCCGTTGCGGGAGTTGGCACCCGGTTTGGGCTGATTTTTATCGTAGCCCAGATGGTGGGACATTTCGGCGTTGAGAGCCGCCTCAACGCTGATTTTCTTCAGCAGACGATCGAACTGGCTGAGATCGTCAGGGGTTTTGAGATTTTTGGCCAATTTATTAGCCAGAGCCTGCAATTGTTTTTCGTCCATAAATTAACCTTCATTTGATGCTGGATTGAACATATCAAAATCAGGCAATTACACAAATTTATGTACAGGCTCTTTGATTAATCCCCCCTCGTTCTATCCATGCTTGTATAGCTGATAATCTATATCTTGCGGGATAATTTAAAACAGGTTCAGGAAATCCACATTTTTTGCGGAGCCTCCATAAAGCGGATCTACTGCGTTTTAATTTCTTTAAAACTTCTTTTTCTTCTATTAGGTCATTAAGCATTGTTCATTCCTCTTATAATATTTTAAAAAATTTAATACCACGAGTTTCGCACCAATAAAAAAACGCTCTATTTTTAAGTTTAATTCAGCATAATATGTAAATAGATAAAACCTTATAAATTAAATATAACTTATTGTAAATTAAGTGAATTTATGCATTTCAGTAACTTGCAGATTAATCATTACTTTTAAGCCATTTCTAGAATTTTATAGGCCTGTGCGAAACTCGTGACTACACGAGTTTCGCAATCTCCAAAAAAGAAGTATAAATTTAAAAACAAGAAAAAATCAGGGTGTTCATATTTTGTCGGGTTATCCATGTATTAAAGATATCTATAAAACATTCTTACAAGTAAGCAGTTTAAGATACTCTGGTTTAGCGTTATCAGAAGTAAGCCCATCGCCTTTATCTCATGACACTGTTAGCCGATGGCTAAAAAGTAGATGTTTTAGACCTAAAGACCTATGGCGATTAGTTGAACCTTCTATAGACAAAAAAAGCCCTTGCGTACTAATTGCCGATGATACATTGATTGCCAAAACACGTAGTAAAAAAATAGAGATGGTCCATTATCAATATTCAGGTAATGAACATGATGTTATTGCTGGCATAGGTTTAGTTAATTTGCTTTGGCATGATCTGACGAAGGTTGAATCAATTCCTATCAATTATCGTATTTATGATAAAGATTCTGATGGAAAAACAAAAAACACGCACTTTTCTGAAATGCTCACTCTTGCTAAAAAAAGAGGGATCATGCCAGAAGCGGTAGTGATGGATGCTTGGTATTCTAGCCTGGATAACCTGAAATCAATTCGCTCTCATGGTTGGATCTGGGTAACCACGCTGAGGAAAAATAGGATTGTTAACCATAACAAACAACTGAACAAGTTAGACATCTCAGAAGAAGGAACGTCAATACACTTGCGAGGATATGGTTGGGTAACCGTTTTCAAATTTACAGCCAAAAACGGCCGTATTGATTACATAGTAACAAACAAAGAGAATCCCACCCGTCAATACCTCAAATCTATGTGGTATTGAACGCTGTCAGGCTCGCACGAGCCGAGCGCAAAGAAATCATATTTTTCTCGCTATTTCTGCGTGGTTTGAACAACATAAACGTCGTATATCTGAAAAAATAACCCTTTATCAACAAAATTGGGACGTAATCAAAAGTGCTATTACTGAGCAAATCCGTGTTTTATTAGCGTACCCAAATTAGTTTTGTGCGAAACTCGTGTTTCTGACTCAACGAGTGCTTCCAATGCTTGAATATAATTTCCTGGTAGTGTTTTTTGGTATTGGATAGGATGAAAATAAGCGTTTTCCATTTTTTCAAAGAAAGACCATGCTTCGTCGGTATCAACAATTTTTGACATACGAGCTGCGCCTTTCTCCGTCCATAAAATCTGCTGGCTTGTATATTTACTAACCAATCCGATATTATCGGGTACCCTCACGAGTTTCGCACAGGCATATAAAATTCTAGAAATGGCTTAAAAGCAATGATCAATCTGCAAGTTACTAAAACACATGAATTTTCTTAAATTACAATAAGTTGTATTTGATTTATAAGGTTTTATCTATTTATATATTATGCTGAATTAAACTTAAAAATAGCGCGTTTTTTTATTGGTGCGAAACTCGTGACCCTCTTAAACTGTTGTAATTCATTACCTTCCAGCTTGAAATAATGGATACCTTCGATAAAACGAGCTTTATGGTTTGCTAGATTATCTTGAATGTTTTTCATGCTGGCACCATAACCCTTAGAAAGGGTTTCAGTAGTTACCACTCGAGCATTTTGCCACTCGATAACGGGTAATTGACTTGAATCGATAGTAATTAATTCAGCTTTCATCGTGATTCTCCTTTTAAGCTTTGATTACTTCTTGACCTAAGGCGGAATTCTGCCTTAGCTCTTCAATTGATTTTTTGGCTTGTTTTGTCTCAAGCCATGTTTTAGGGCATTTAGCATCTTTGCCACCACTAGCTTTATGTAACGCATTCAGGTTGAAACGACCTTCTGAGTCTGTCGTGATTTCTACACCCGAAATGATAGGGTAATGTTCATTTGCTAAATTTTGCATATCGTAATTCCTCAAAGTTAATTGATGAATGGGTATTGATTAAGTGGAATAGGTTAGGGTGGGTAATGACTTCTTGTTCTGTAACTATTTCTTCAATGTGTCGAGGAATATCCCAAAATAAACCATAAGAGCTGGCACTATCATGATGCCAATAACCAGTAGCTCTTGCCCACCTAAATGGATATTGCCTAATTCACCACGCTTAAACCTGATTTGTGGGTCAATGACGGCATCGGCATGGGCAATGTGACCAACTATCAGTTCGAAGGCGAACGCTGCACTGATAAACAATAATGTCGTTATTAATAATTTGATGATGTTAAGTTTCATGATTGAACCTCGGTAAAATTAGCTTATTTCTTAACGCAAATCGCTTTGGCGTTAATATCCTTGAAAGTCTCAAATTCCTTCTCAAACTGATTAGCGGCGAATTGGCACAAATTCTCAGTGTCAAATTCCTGAGTATGAACACTTGCAAAGTTACTTGATGCATAGGGGCTTGCGTACATGGCTAAGATTAATATCCACATAATCTTTTTCCTCGAATAGTTAAATTTTTGTATCTATCAATGTTTTCACTTTTAAAGTGATTAAAAAAAGAATTCCATACATCTTCTAAATCGTCGTGGCTAAGTTTTCTAATAACAGATGAAGGGATACAGTCATAAATAGGTTGAACTAGTTCACTAATCTCTTCATCTAGTCTGTCTTCCTCATAAGCTATTTCTTGTTGTTGTTTGTACCAGTAATCTTACATGGCATAAGGATTCATTTGACCTCCTATCTTGCTAACAGTAGAATGAGACTTGCCAACGTGATGATTAGCAGGGTGGGGATGATTTTTATGGAGTCTTTTCTAACGAAGCTGTCGCTATTTAAGATATAGCGAAGCTCCTGCTGCTTAAGCTGGTTCATATTTTTAACTCTTTGTTAATTAATGATTGAACAGAGAAAAGTGATTAATGTTTGAGGTAAATACCCTGAATAAACTTGTCATGAGTATGTGAACCATTCCACGTTAACTTCATGGGTAACTTATAATCCAGATATAAATCATAGAGACGCTGCGCTCCCTTTTTGAGCAGGACAGGCTGATAACTGATGAATCTGTCAGCAACATGAGGACTTATTTCATTCTGTTTTTCAGTTAAATATTTATCCCGCGCATAAGAAGAAACACGCCAGCGTATACCCGATTTACTTTCATTGTAGAGCCATTTGCGCTCAGCTAAAAAATGATTTATCTGCTGACTATTTACACCGTTAAGCATTTTGCTAAATTGGGTAGGGGTCATACCTTCCTTAAAGAGATTTTTAAGACAATCGTTTTCGGTTGATAGGCTTTTATTTTCCAGTAATAACTTTTCTTTCTCTTCCTCGGCATGAGCAACCATAAGTGCCAGTTCTTTTGCTGTTGGTAGTAATGTTTGAGGTTGTAAAACGCGTCTTTCGCATTCAATAAAATACTGCCTTGCTTGTTTCCCTTTTTCATTTCGCTCAACCATCGATAATTCTTTCGCCATGTCGAGTGAAATGTGGTATTCCTTTGCTGGACGGCCTCCGAAGGGGTTTTCCACAGAATTATGGAAAACTATATAGTCGATATTTTCAACAAATCCATAATCTGAAATTCGCTTTTTTATCCATGTAGAAAAGTCTTGCTTACTTTCCAAAAACGCATGTAGATCACGAGCATTTACCGTCTGGATTAATTCGCCGTTGATGTTTTTTGTTTCGATAGTGATTAAATTTGACATAAAGGTATTCCTCAATAGTTAAATTGATGAAAGATTGCCCCTATAGCAAGGGGCGTTAAGATTGATTAGTGACGTTTGTGTATTACTTTTTACTAAAAATTAAGGTTTATTCGGTAATAACGGGTTCGATAAGATTGCGCTCAACACAGATTTTAATTGCCTGTTTTACACTATATACCCCGATTTTTTTTAATATGTTGCCTATGTGAAATTTAACCGTGACTATTTTTATACCCAGTATCATTGCGATTTCCGGATAAGTTTTCCCCATACTCACCCAGTAAATAACCTCGTTTTCACGCTTGGAAAATGGTTTGGTCTTTTCTATAGGCGGTTTATCCTGACTTCTGCAATTACTCACGATACTAAAATGAAACATTCTTACCTGAAAAGTTGTGCGTAAGTGGCTGACGGAATCTGTTTCGTACACGAGTTTCGCACCAATAAAAAAACGCGCTATTTTTAAGTTTAATTCAGCATGATATATAAATAGACAAAACCTTATAAATTAAATACAAATTATTGTAATTTAATAAAATTTATGTGTTTTAGTAACTTGCAGATTAACCATTGCTTTTAAGCCATTTCTAGAACTTTATATGCCTGTGCGAAACTCGTGTCGTATATCTCTTTTACTTTTTCAAGCGTTTTTCTGACGGTGATATCCGTAGCAGATTTGAAATACGCAATTTGCTTCTCAGGTATTCCCATTGCGTATAAAACGGCGCTTTCAAGTTGCTCGGGAGCAAGTTCTGGAAAGATTTCTTTATAGCATGTGAGTTGTTGTTCCGTGAGAGGCAACATTAGATCACCTCCACAAAAACTTTACAGACAGAGATAACGGTAATAGAATTTTTCATAGCCTTACTCCTATCAACAGTAGGTTTAGGGTTAGCTGGCTGTTAGGATTATCATTCCTTTCAGTCAGCGACGATTTCTCATTGAGTTCACAATAAGATTGGTTGTGTTATACTTCCAGCAAAAGGAGGTATCGTTATAGGTCAGGTTGCATTTGATACATTACAGGCGTCAGAATTCGCCAGGATTAGTGATGCTCTTATTGGCGCAGGAAGGTTTGATTAAGCTTGAACTAATCTTTAGCGGTACTTCTCGCTATTTTTTTAAGGTGATTGGGGTTATTTTTATTTGCATTTTCCATTGTGATTTTTTCTTTAGCTCCAAGCGGATCTTGAGCTTTGGCTGTTAACCATAAGTTAACCTCTTCTTTTTTCCATACACTACACCGTTTCGTTAAATAAATACGTTGAGGAAATTCCCCTTTACTCTCAAGAGAATCTATTGTTCCTGGAGCTAGCCCTGTTTTCGCGTACACTTCAGAGCGTTTTACAATATCATCAAGCGTCAATATTTTTTCTAAGTCCATCATTATTTTACTCCACAGTACATTTATTGATATTCATCTTTCATGTCATTTAACGTTAGGCTGAAAGCATCGTATAATTCAGCGCCCAGCTTATTTTTGTTTGCCTCAAAAATTTGTAAGACTTTATTAAACGCTATTTTTGCTTCTTCAGTACCACCAGGAGGTAAACTATTAATCTGCGCTTCAAGATGGTTATGAGCATCGATCCGGTGATATGCCTGAACAGATTTATTTTTTAATTCTGTATAGATAGCCGCACTCATTACGGGTTTAAGTTCTTCAATTGTTGCTCTTATATTTTTCGCTTGTTCTAATGTTTTTGCCGTATTAATCTCATGACGGATATCATCAGTATTGAAGCTTTCATTAACGATTTCCCCTGTTTCAATCTTCGATCTATCATTGTCATTATCATCAGTTTGTATCTGTTCCTGTTGAGTGATTTCTGATAGCGAAAGGTGTTCTTTTTGCGGGGCAATGTCTTTTACACACGAGTTTCGCAATCTCCAAAAAAGAAGTATAAATTTAAAAACAAGAAAAAATCAGGGTGTTCATATTTTGTCGGGTTATCCATGTATTAAAGATATCTATAAAACATTCTTACAAGTAAGCAGTTTAAGATACTCTGGTTTAGCGTTATCAGAAGTAAGCCCATCGCCTTTATCTCATGACACTGTTAGCCGATGGCTAAAAAGTAGATGTTTTAGACCTAAAGACCTATGGCGATTAGTTGAACCTTCTATAGACAAAAAAAGCCCTTGCGTACTAATTGCCGATGATACATTGATTGCCAAAACACGTAGTAAAAAAATAGAGATGGTCCATTATCAATATTCAGGTAATGAACATGAGGTTATTGCTGGCATAGGTTTAGTTAATTTGTTTTGGCATGATCTGACGAAGGTTGAATCAATTCCTATCAATTATCGTATTTATGATAAAGATTCTGATGGAAAAACAAAAAACACGCACTTTTCCGAAATGCTCACTCTTGCTAAAAAAAGAGGGATCATGCCAGAAGCGGTAGTGATGGATGCTTGGTATTCTAGCCTGGATAACCTGAAATCAATTAGCTCTCATGGTTGGATCTGGGTAACCACGCTGAGGAAAAATAGGATTGTTAACCATAACAAACAACTGAACAAGTTAGACATCTCAGAAGAAGGAACGTCAATACACTTGCGAGGATATGGTTGGGTAACCGTTTTCAAATTTACAGCCAAAAACGGCCGTATTGATTACATAGTAACAAACAAAGAGAATCCCACCCGTCAATACCTCAAATCTATCATGGATGCCCGTTGGTCTGTTGAAGTTTATCATCGAGAAGTTAAACAAAACTGTGGTATTGAACGCTGTCAGGCTCGCACGAGCCGAGCGCAAAGAAATCATATTTTTCTCGCTATTTCTGCGTGGTTTGAACAACATAAACGTCGTATATCTGAAAAAATAATCCTTATATCAACAAAATTGGGACGTAATCAAAAGTGCTATTACTGAGCAAATCCGTGTTTTATTAGCGTACCCAAATTAGTTTTGTGCGAAACTCGTGTTACAGTTCGTTCTTCCAATTCGTCTGCGGTGTAGATACCGAGAATCACTTCGGGACAATAGAGGCGCGCCCAATGTTTTACTGCTAGATAAGCAAGTTGTTGTTTTGGGTTAGTCGCCCACAACGAGGAATTACGTATAATTACACTCGAAAGATAAACAGGTTCTCCCCAAGTGATTTCTGAATCGTTGCGTAGTATTGCGCCGACACGGATAAATAACCCTTCTTCGTCACTATCGTTCCAGTCACGTACACGATAACTTGTTTCACGTCCATTTCTGTTTGATTTGGCTTCTCTGCTTTTGGTGAGTTTTCCCCATCCATCACCGCCATATTCATAATGAAAACGGACTTGAATGGCGGCAGAGCTTGATATTAAGGCATTAACGAGTTGGGCTTCATATCCGAGCGTACCGCTTATGATGTGTGTTTTCTGGGCAACAGCGAAAGGGTTCATTCCCCATTGAGCAGCTTGCATCGTGATAGCCAGGCAATCTGAAACCTGACCCCTTAAATGATTAGGGACGGTTACTGTTCCTTTAGTGTCAACGATCACCGAAAACTGATCCACTTTTTAGCTAAATCCGATCAATCAAAATTGATCCACTTTTACTCAGTCATTGCTCCTGAGCGCCGCTTATCTTTCAATCGATAGCTTTCACCGCTTAATTGCAGTACATGCGAATGATGAAGTAAACGATCAAGCATAGCGGCAGTTAATGTTGCGTCATCAGCAAAAGCATTTGGCCATTGCCCAAATGATAAGTTACTCGTCAATATGACACTGCCATGCTCATAACGCTTGGCAATCACATTGAAAAACAGGTTTGCTTCTTCTCGCCCAAACGGCAGGTATCCAATCTCATCGATAATCAACAATTTCGGGGCCATCACCGAACGTGATAGATATTGTTTGAGCTTATTTTGTCGTTTGGCAGTTGAGAGTTGCAACATCAGTTCAGCTGCCGTGGTAAAGCGGGTTTTCTTCTTGGCCTGTACTGCTTTTAATCCTAACCCAATAGCTAAATGCGTTTTGCCTACACCGCTTGGGCCAAGCAACACGACATTTTCATTACGTTCAATAAACGTTAATGCGCTTAATTCCTGTATGTGTTGTTTGGGGATCCCCGTTGCAAACACGAGTTTCGCACCAATAAAAAAACGCTCTATTTTTAAGTTTAATTCAGCATAATATGTAAATAGATAAAACCTTATAAATTAAATATAACTTATTGTAAATTAAGTAAATTTATGCATTTCAGTAACTTGCAGATTAATCATTACTTTTAAGCCATTTCTAGAATTTTATAGGCCTGTGCGAAACTCGTGGCAAACTTAAAATCGAACGTATTAAGTTCTTTATGTGCTGGGAATCCTGCCATCCGACTCAAAAGATTACGGGTTCGTTCATCTCGTTGTTGTTGCTCACATTTTAATAGGGACAGTAAAAACTCTCCGTAGCTTTTGTCTTGGGCAATGCATTGTTCGGCAAGTGATGACCAATGAGTCGGAATAGAATTTAATTTCAATGACTCACACAGGTGTTCAATTTGTTCATGCAATAACATGTTCACCTCCCAGCAATGCTTCGTATACGCTGATTGAGTGTTGCAAACTGACAGATTCAAGGGGCGGTACGATACGGATATTAAGCGTATCAGTCTGCGGGATAGATTGGCAAACCCTTGCTGGTAAGGGTAGAAGATACTTAACTTCCTTAGCTAGTCTATCTGCTGGCTTCTCTAACGTTGTTCCATGAATCCGCTGATGGGCAACGCGTTGTAACCAGGGCCCCACTCTTGCATTAGCTATCTCAATATCCAGTTCAAGATTATGAGCACGAAGGTCGGTATTTAATGGTACGATAAAGCTGTTTTTTAAATAGTGGTTAAAGCGCTCTACTTTCCCTTTAGTTTTTGCCCTGTAGGGCTTGCAAGCACACAATTTAAACCTGTAATCTTTCGACATTTGAAGCATTTCGACATGTAATTTATGTTCACCTTCTGCATAAGCATCCCGTTCGATGATGAGGGATTTTGCGTTATCACACAATATTTCCTGTGGTACACCACCAAAATAGTCGAAAGCTTCTCGTAAACCTTGTTGCCAGGATTCTGCTCGTTCATTATCAAAGAACTTTACCACGAGTTTCGCAATCTCCAAAAAAGAAGTATAAATTTAAAAACAAGAAAAAATCAGGGTGTTCATATTTTGTCGGGTTATCCATGTATTAAAGATATCTATAAAACATTCTTACAAGTAAGCAGTTTAAGATACTCTGGTTTAGCGTTATCAGAAGTAAGCCCATCGCCTTTATCTCATGACACTGTTAGCCGATGGCTAAAAAGTAGATGTTTTAGACCTAAAGACCTATGGCGATTAGTTGAACCTTCTATAGACAAAAAAAGCCCTTGCGTACTAATTGCCGATGATACATTGATTGCCAAAACACGTAGTAAAAAAATAGTGATGGTCCATTATCAATATTCAGGTAATGAACATGATGTTATTGCTGGCATAGGTTTAGTTAATTTGCTTTGGCATGATCTGACGAAGGTTGAATCAATTCCTATCAATTATCTTATTTATGATAAAGATTCTGATGGAAAAACAAAAAACACGCACTTTTCCGAAATGCTCACTCTTGCTAAAAAAAGAGGGATCATGCCAGAAGTCGTAGTGATGGATGCTTGGTATTCTAGCCTGGATAACCTGAAATCAATTCGCTCTCATGGTTGGATCTGGGTAACCACGCTGAGGAAAAATAGGATTGTTAACCATAACAAACAACTGAACAAGTTAGACATCTCAGAAGAAGGAACGTCAATACACTTGCGAGGATATGGTTGGGTAACCGTTTTCAAATTTACAGCCAAAAACGGCCGTATTGATTACATAGTAACAAACAAAGAGAATCCCACCCGTCAATACCTCAAATCTATCATGGATGCCCGTTGGTCTGTTGAAGTTTATCATCGAGAAGTTAAACAAAACTGTGGTATTGAACGCTGTCAGGCTCGCACGAGCCGAGCGCAAAGAAATCATATTTTTCTCGCTATTTCTGCGTGGTTTGAACAACATAAACGTCGTATATCTGAAAAAATAACCCTTTATCAACAAAATTGGGACGTAATCAAAAGTGCTATTACTGAGCAAATCCGTGTTTTATTAGCGTACCCAAATTAGTTTTGTGCGAAACTCGTGTTTACATAACTCGCACGCGAATAGCCTAGCGTTGCACCAAACGCTTTTAGTGATTTTTTACCTCGCCGGATGCTGGTGAAGTCGATTTGCATTTGTTGACCTGGCTGTGTTTCAAAACGGACGACAGCTTCGGGAACAATGCTTGGTTTAAATTGACAAACAAATCGGCGTAATTGAGCAATACCGCCTTGATAGCCGCTTTCAACTACTTCATCAAATAAGACTGTTGCAGGGATCCAATCAGGTTTAGCCAGTTCAATTCGATGAAGCAAATAAGGTTTAAAGGGTGCTAATTTAGTCGGTTGTTGACTTCTTTTAGCATAAGTTGGCATTGTCTGTTGTTGTAAATGATGTTTTACGGTGTTACGGGATATGCCCAATTCACGGGCAATTTTTCGAAGGCTTTGTCCTTGTGCAAAGCGAACATGAATATCCACAAATATCTCCTTGGTTAACATAAATTATCCGTACAAAAATGTGCGAATAATACCAAGTGGATCAGTTTTAGATGATCGTTAGTGGATCAGTTTTGCATGATCGGTGACAACGTTACCTATGCCTATTTTAAATCAAAAGATGAAGAGCAAGCGCTTCTCATGACTGGAAACGATATTGGATTTACTAAATGGGATAATGAGCTAAAAGAAGCATTACTACGCGCCCCTATTACATTTCGTCAATATAAAATATTTGATGCAATTCACAGAATGACTATTGGCTGGGGTAAAGATTTTGACCGTATAACAGATATGCAAATTAGCCAAATGACAGGGATTGAGCGTGTTAACGTCAATAAAGCTAAATCTGAAATGATTAAACTAGGCTTGCTATTAATGCAAGGGTCAAAAATAGGTGTGAATCAAAATGTTCAATCGTGGAATTTCACCTCAAATGTGGCTGAATCAACCCAGTATCAAAATAACCACACTGTGGTTAAATCAACCACAGAAAAACCGCAAAGTGTGGTCGAATCGACACTGTATCAAAACAACCACAGTGTAGCTAAATCAACCACAAAAAGTGTAGCCGAATCAACCACATCTTTGTGGTCAAATCAATCACACACCAAAGAAAGGAAAGAAAGTAAAGAAAATATATTAAAACATAAACTACCCCAAACCCCTTCTTTGGCAAAATCAAAATCGTTTGACCCAAGCTCGGTAGAACTACCTGACTGGCTACCACAACCGATCTGGGATTCCTGGGTGCAGTACCGCAAGGAAATCAACAAGCCGATTAAATCCCAGCAGACGGTGATTCAGGCTATCAAGCTGCTAGGCAAGTGCCGCTATAACGGACATCAGCCTGAAGAAATTATTAACGCCAGTATCGGCAACGGTTGGCAAGGACTCTTCGAGCCTAATCAACTCTGAAGAACTCAGCAAACGAAACCCCACTCTGTCGCAGATAGCTTTGCTGACAAGGACTATGGGGAACCGCAGCTACCTGATTGGGCGAGGGAATGTCTAGCGAGGGAGGGTCTATGAACTACAGTGCAGAAATTACAACCGTGCGTCAAAAACTGGCAGACCTGAATGCGCCACCCAAGCGACTAGAGCACACGGTTTTCGAGGAGAAAGAGGCCATCTGTGACAGGCACGGCTTATTCAAACAACGTTGCCGCAGGATGGCACTTCACGGCAAAGGGATTGAAACAAGAAGCGAATGCCCTGCTTGCCTGACCGAAAAATTATCTCAGTTGGAGCAAGCCGAAGCCGAGCAGGAAAAACACCGCAAGCACAGCAAAATTAAAATGCTCATGGATAACCTGAACCTGCCGGAATGCTTTGCCAATGTGACCCTGGATAATTACGAACGAGTGAATACTGATGCGGCATGTTGCTTAAAACTTTGTAACGACTATGCCGCCCATTGGCCTGAACGCCTTAAGCGTGGTGGTGGTTTGGTGATGTGTGGAAAGCCCGGTACAGGCAAGAATCATCTGGCACTGTCGATTGCGAAACACGTTATCAACGAACATCAAAGTTCAGCGCTATTCACGACAGTTTTGCGAATTGCCCGCGAATTTAAATCAACCTGGAGCAAGAACGCAGAATGTTCAGAGGCCGATGTCATCAAGCGCTATACCCAGCCTGACTTGCTCATCATCGACGAGGTAGGTGTTCAGTTTGGTAGCGAGGCGGAAAAAATGATCTTGTTTGAGGTTATCAACACGCGCTACGAGAGCATGAAGCCAACGATAATCATCAGCAATCTGGCATTGAACGAACTGGCGGGGTTTATCGGGGAGCGTGTTATCGACCGGATGAACGACGGTGGTGGTTGCACTTTGACGTTCACGTGGAGCAGTTACCGTTCAAGCATGGCTGCATGAATCGATTTTAAGGCACCTAGAACGTCCGTGACGGCGTTTTCTAACCCCAAGACACCCAGCTGTAACAGTTAGAATTAAAAATCGCTTAAAGAGGCGTACAGGATAAATCCGACCGCATCGAAATCCACTAGTTTGGTTAGTCGGTCACGCCACAAAACAAGAAGGGTAAACAAAAATGAAAATTACTGATGAAACGAGACGTGTTGTTCGTCTCGAGATTAGTAAAACTGATTTGTTCACGAGTTTCGCACAGGCCTATAAAATTCTAGAAATGGCTTAAAAGTAATGATTAATCTGCAAGTTACTGAAATGCATAAATTCACTTAATTTACAATAAGTTATATTTAATTTATAAGGTTTTATCTATTTACATATTATGCTGAATTAAACTTAAAAATAGAGCGTTTTTTTATTGGTGCGAAACTCGTGTCTATATAATTTAGTAGCGTGGTTAGAAAATGAAGCTAAAAAATTAAGTGATAGAGCATCGTCATTACACAAAATAGAAAATGACACCGAAGAATTGGTTAAAAAACTTAGCATATTCAAAGAAACCTCTAATCTGAATTTTTCAGATAGTCTTTACCTGAACCAAGAGTCCAATTTATTTTACGATTCCAATCGATGCTCTCAAAATATTGAGGCAGCTTTATCTTATTTAAAAAGTTTTGGGCTTCTACCGGAAGATTTTCTTGGTTTAGGTCTTCCAGAAGAGAAAAAACAATCTCTTCGAGAGCGAGCGCATCCAGACGATCTATAGCATACGTCCGGTGTTTAGAGGAGGGGAGGTAAAATCACTATATAAACAATAGGTTAGGAGCGGATGGCCTCCTTTTCTTACATCCCCGCAGGTTAGAAAACCTTTTTATCGGTACCCCCACCGCGTGATTAATAGGAGTTTTCAATTATGTCTGGGCCACCTAAAACCCCGACCCATCTACGTTTGGTTAGGGGGAACCCATCAAAACGCCCAATTAATAAAAGCGAGCCACAACCCACAAAAGGGGTTCCCCCAACACCAAAACATTTCAACAAGCAGGAAAAATACTGGTTTAACCTGAGTTCGGGATAAGCATTATCAATTATACTTGAAGATACGTACCTGCAACAGGTATCTTTGGTTTAGATGGCATTAAACAATATGCAACCAGTCCGCCTAATAAATTCACTACAAAGTTAGCCGGAGAGCGATGTCGCGTATGCTCTATTTGACAAAGATTTTTTAACTCATCAAATACCGTTTCAATGACAGAACGATGACGCAAGATGGCTTTGTCGAAACAAGTCTGTTTAATAGGCTTCATTTTCTTCTTGATATTCGTTATAAGGCTAATTCCCATCGTTTTGAGTTGCTGTTTCAGTGAAGCCGATAAATACCCTTTATCTGCGTACAAACAACCAGAAAGATCCTTTGTCAGCTCAGGCAATGGTTTCCGATCATCGGTGTTTCCTGGTGTGAGTCGAAAACTGAGTATTTCCCCCAAATGATTGATAATTACATGAAGCTTGAAACCAAAGAACCAACCTGTTGAATTTTTTCCCCGTTCAGCTATCCCATTGAAGACTTTATGTCTGCGGATCCGTAAGTTATCACACACCGCTATCGGAGTAGAATCGGCAACCGATAGCCCCGTGCATTTTCCCTTAATTGACTCAAACAGTGCCGTTAACGCTAAGGCACTACGCGGAAGTAACTCTACACAGCGTGAATAGGATGGCAAGTTAGGAAATTCCTTCCGGAGATATAAGCGGACATAATAGAGATAAAATACCTTGAATTGCCTGAATCGGAGTTGATGAAACAACACAACCAGTGTCATCATTTCCGCCAACGAAAGCTGAGTAGACCGTCTACGACGCTTAGTACCGTTAGTCAGCAAATATTCATGCATTTTTGGCTCGAAGTCTTTGCAAAAATCATCCATCAGGCAATAAAGTTCAGTAAGATTTTCCATAATTGTTTAACAATGCTCTACTCTTTAACCAGACTGTTAGAGTATTTTAACAAAACAGGCTCATTCAACTATTTGAATATCAAGACTTTCTCTTTATTTCTTATCCCGAACTCAGGTTGGTTTAAGGTTTTGAGCGAGCGTCTCGATAGTATCGGAGTGCTCACCGTGCTTGATGCTATGGCGCTTGAATTGTTGGTTGGTGCTTATATCGAGTGGAGACGTCACCGTGACGTTATCGAGCAGGAGGGGGAGTCTTACAAAACCACCTCGGCTGATGGCAGCGTGATGATCCGTCCTCATCCGCAAGTTGCCATGATGGCTGATGCGTGGAAGCGTATTTGCAGGATGCAAGCCGAATTCGGCATGACGCCAGCGAGTCGCTCAAAAGTCAATGTTAACGAAGCAGAGACCATAGATCCGTTCGCGGCCTTGTTAAGCAAAAGGGAGGACTGATGGCAACGGTTGCCGAAGGTATCCGCTATGCCGAGCGCGTGGTGTCTGGCGAGATACTAGCGTGTCAATATGTCCGTCTGGCCTGTCTACGCTTTCTGGATGACCTTAAAAACGGCGAAGAGCGCGGCATTTATTTCAGCCAGCCTCGCGCCCAGCATGTACTTAATTTCTATAAAGTTATCCCCCACGTCAAAGGTAATCTTGCTGGTCAGTCGATTGATCTGATGGATTGGCACACCTTTATTCTGATCAATATTTTTGGTTTCGTTATTCCATTGATTGACGAGAAAACCGGTGAAATGGTTCTTAAGTCTGACGGCAGCGGCAAGCCTGTGATGGTACGGCGTTTTCGTACTGCCTACAACGAAGTGGCGCGAAAGAACGCCAAGTCCACGCTTTCATCGGGGATTGCCCTGTACATGACGGGGGCGGACGGCGAAGGGGGTGCAGAAGTCTATTCCGCAGCGACCACGCGAGATCAGGCTCGCATTGTATTTGATGATGCCAAGAGCATGATTAAAAAGGCTCCATTAACACTTGGACGTTTTTTTGAATTTAACAAGCTGGCTATCTATCAGGAACATTCTACCTCTCGTTTTCAACCGCTATCCTCAGATGCTCACAGCCTGGATGGTTTAAATATTCACTGTGGCATAGTGGATGAACTTCACGCTCACAAAACCCGTGATGTGTGGGATGTACTGGAAACAGCAACCGGGGCTCGTCTGCAATCGCTAATTTTTGGTATCACCACGGCGGGATTTAACAAGGAAGGCATTTGCTACGAACTTCGAGACTACGCCATTAAGGTATTGCGCGGTGTTGATAGCAAGGTTGAAGGGGCAATCAAAGATGATACCTTTTTTGCCATCATCTATACGCTCGATGAAAACGACGATCCCTTTGATGAAAGCGTCTGGTTAAAAGCGAATCCCGGATTGGGTATCTGTAAACGCTGGGATGATTTACGCCGCTTGGCAAAAAAAGCACAAGAGCAGGTTTCCGCCCGTGTGAACTTTTTTACCAAGCATATGAATATGTGGGTGACGGCGGAATCAGCATGGATGGACATGATCAAGTGGGAAAAATGCAAATATATCGCGCCACAGTATGAATTAAACACCTATCCACTGTGGGTAGGCGTTGATCTATCAAACAAAATTGACATTTGTGCGGCAGTTAAAGTCTGGCGGACGAATGAGGGTCATGTTCCTCTCGATGGTAAATTCTGGCTCCCAGAGGGACGGCTAGCGCGCTGCTCACGCCAAATGGCAGAAATGTACCGCAAGTGGGCGGCGCTGGACATGCTTACTTTGACGGAGGGGGATGTTATCGACCATGCGCAAATCAAGGAAGCGCTACAGGCTTGGGTGTCAGGCGAAAGTTTGAAAGAAATTGCTGTCGATCCGTGGAGTGCGACCCAATTCAGTTTATCGCTTGCTGAAGCGGGTTTGCCGCTGGTTGAGGTGCCGCAAACGGTAAAAAACTTATCCGAAGCCATGAAAGAGGTGGAGGCGCTGGTTTATAGCGAACGTCTGCATCATACACAAAATCCGTTAATGAACTGGATGATGTCGAATATCACGGTGAAAATCGATAAAAACGACAATATTTTCCCCAATAAATCAACACCTGAAGCAAAAATTGATGGCCCTGTGGCCTTATTTACCGCGATGAGTCGCGTATTAGTTAATGGTGGCAACAAAACTGATTTTCTCTCAACACTGGATCCTATCGAAGATCTCCTAATGCTATGAAACATTTAATCATTGATATTATCGGGCTGGTCGGTTTTGGCTTGCTCTCCGCTGGAGTGTACCTGCAATTTGGTCTGCCCTGTTCACTGATGTTTTCCGGTACTCTCGTGCTGGCATGGGCGCTATTAGCCGCCATGAGGAGGAGACATGCTACTTGATGCCATTTTCCGCCATGAACCACTGGAAAACCCCAAAACGGGCATGAGTACAGAGATGGCAGAGACAGACGGACTATTCCGATCAGGCACCTACGTTAATCCTGAAACCGCGCTGAAACTGGCTGCCGTCTATTCCTGTATCACCGTGCTAGCGTCAAACATTGCCCAGATGCCGCTGCATGTGATGAGAAAAACGGATAAAGGCGTCGATATTGCCCGCGATCATCCTGCGTTCTATCTGGTTCATGATGAGCCAAATACGTTGCAAACGAGTTACAAGTGGCGGGAATTAACGCAACGGCATATTTTGGGCTGGTGCAATGGTTTTACGCGCGTGATGCGTTCTCGCCGCGGCGAGGTGCTATCACTGGAAGCCTGTATGCCGTGGGAAACCACACTGATGAATACGGGAGGACGCTATACCTACGGCGTTTACAACGAACAAGGCCATTTTGCGGTATCGATGGACGATATGATCCACATTCAAGCACTGGGCAATAACCAGAAAATGGGGTTAAGTCCGATTTTGCAACATGCTTATACGATTGGCATCGGCATGAGTGGACAACACTATACTGCCAGTTTCTTTGCTCGTAATGGGCGACCTAGCGGCATCGTTTCAGTAAAAGGAGAAATTAAAGACGACGGCTGGCTACGATTAAAGGCGCTATGGACCAATGCTATGTTGGCATTACGGCGTGAGGAGAATAAAACGCTATTTTTGCCAGCGGATTTAGATTACAAGGCGCTGACCGTTTCGCCAGTCGATGCACAAATTATCGATATGATGAAACTCAATCGTTCCATGATTGCCGGTATTTTTAATTTGCCGTCACATATGATTAACGATTTGGAGAAAGCCACCTACAGCAATATCACTGCACAAGCCATTCACTTTGTACGTTATAGCATTATGCCCTGGGTGGCTAATTGGGAGCAGGAGCTTAATCGGCGTCTATTTACTCGCGCTGAGCGACGTGCAGGCTTTTACGTACGTTTTAATCTCGCTGGTTTGATGCGCGGAACCCCCCAAGAACGTGCTCAATTCTATCATTACGCCATTATTGATGGTTGGATGAGTCGCAATGAAGCACGGGCCTTTGAAGACATGAATCCAATAGATGGACTGGATGAAATGCTGGTGAGCGTTAATGCCGCCAACCCAATCCCTTTAACGATCGATGAAGAGACAAAAGAAAAAATCAAAGAGGAAATTGCCGATGCTTGACAGGGAAACGCGCTGTTATAGCGGAAATATTAGAACGGAACAACAAGATGCCCACCCCTCACGAATTATTGGCTATGGCTCTGTGTTCAATAGTCGCTCCGAGCCGCTATGGGGTTTTAGAGAAATCATAAAGCCCAACGCATTTGATGGTGTGCTTAATGATGATGTGAGAGCGCTATTTAATCACGATGCCAATTTCATTCTTGGCCGCACGGTAGCCGGAACACTGGCGTTATCGGTGGATGAACGCGGTTTGCAGTACGACATCTGTGCACCCGATACCCAGATAATCCGCGATTTGGTGCTGGAGCCAATGCGAAGAGGCGATATTGACCAATCATCATTTGGATTTCGCGTTGCTCACGATGGTGAGCATTGGTATGAGGACGACGAAGGCATTGTAATACGTGAAATCCATCGGTTTTCCCGGCTTTTCGATGTCAGTCCCGTCACTTATCCGGCCTATCAGGATACGGACTCGGCTGTCCGATCACTAAAAGCCTGGCAGGAAGCAAAAGAAACCGGTGTGCTTCAACACGCCATCAACCAAAGAATGGCGCGCGAGCGTCTATTGACTTTATTAAATGTTTAAAGGATACAAGATGAAACTCCACGAGTTGCAACAAAAACGCCAGACTGTAGCGACCGATATGCGGGCGCTCAATGAAAAAATTGGCGATAACGCCTGGACGGATGAACGACGTACTGAATGGAATAAGGCCAAGGCATTGCTGCAAAGTATCGATGAACAGATAACCCGTGAAGAGGAATTACGCCAACTGGATCAGGCGGTTGTCGATGAGCGGGCCGACGAACAGCGTCAGGCACTGAATAAAGCCAACCCAGAACAGGAAAGCGAGCGACGCACCGCTGCGTTTGACAAATTCTTGCGTTGTGGGCTGGGTGAGATGAGTCCAGAAGAGCGGCAAGCATTGCGAGAGCTTCGCGCACAAGGTACGACACCTGAGGACAAAGGCGGCTATACCGTCCCGAAAGTGATGTTAAACAAAATCGTCGATTCAATGAAAGCCTATGACGGTATTGCCAGCGTAGCACAAATTCTCATGACATCTGACGGCCAGACGATTAATTGGAGCACATCGGACGGGACAGCCGAAGAAGGTGAATTGTTAGCAGAAAACACAGCAGCCAGTGAAGGTGAGGTCACCTTTGGTACAGCCAGCCTGGGTGCAAAAAAGTTATCATCAAAAATGATTAAAGTTTCCAATGAATTATTGCAAGACAGTGGCGTTGATATTGAGGGCTACCTGGCTGCTCGTATTGCCCAACGGCTGGGACGCGGCGAAGCAAAATATCTGGTGCAAGGTAGTGGTGCGGGTACCCCCTTGCAACCCAAAGGACTGGAAGCTTCGGTGACCGGGACAACAAATACCGCAGCAGTAGACAAGTTCACGTGGCAAGAAATATTGGCATTAAAACACAGCATTGACCCGGCTTATCGTAATGGCGGCACCTTCCGTTTGGTGTTTAACGATAATACGTTAAAAATGCTCAGTGAAATGGTAGATACCCAGAAGCGCCCCCTATGGCTACCGGAAATTGTCGGCGTTGCGCCTGCAACGGTGCTTAATATCCCTTATGTGATTGATCCGGCCATTGCCGATATCGGTAAAGGGAAAAAGTTCATTTACTGCGGTGACTTTAACCGTTTTATCGTCCGACGCGTTAGCTATATGACGTTAAAACGCTTGGTTGAGCGTTATGCCGAGTATGACCAGACTGCCTTTGTCGCTTTTCATCGATTTGATTGTGTGCTGGAAGATACAGCCGCTATCAAGGCGCTGGTTGGCAAGCCCACTTAATCCCTGGACGACTTAAAAAACCAAGATGACCGCCATTTGCGGTTTTTTTATGCCCGTCATTCGGCGGGCATAGGAGCTACTTATGTTGCTAAAACTGGAAGAAATTAAGGCACAATGCGGAGTGGAACCCGATATGACGGATGCAGATGCTTTGCTTGAATTTTATGGCAGCGCTGTACAAGCGAGAACCGAAACGTATTTGAATCGAAAATTGTACGCACCCAAATCCGCAATCCCTGCTGATGACCCTACCGGCATGCATCTCACGGATGATATCAAACTCGCCATGTTGTTACTGGTCTCGTATTACACCGAAAATCGCTCGACAGTATCGGAGGTACAAAAAATCGAGTTGCCGATGAGTTTTAAATGGAATGTGCAGCCTTATCGGATTATCCCGCCATGAAACTACGACATGTAGAAACCAGTGCCACGTATAGGTATCCCGATCCAGGAGAACTCAATACGCGGATTACGGTTCGTCGTCATCGGAATACGCCTGATGACAAGGTGGGATTTGATGATAGCTATCCTGATGGCTTTAAGGCATGGGCAAAGGTCATGCAGGTTGGCGCAACAATCTATCAAAACTCTGCGCAACTTAATGATTTAATCACCCATTTTATTACGCTTCGTTATCGCCACGACCGTCATATTAAGCGTGATTATCAAGTGATTATTCAAGATAAGGTGTTCCAGGTTAAGCGAGTCCGTGACACGAGTTTCGCACCAATAAAAAAACGCGCTATTTTTAAGTTTAATTCAGCATAATATGTAAATAGATAAAACCTTATAAATTAAATATAACTTATTGTAAATTAAGTGAATTTATGCATTTCAGTAACTTGCAGATTAATCATTACTTTTAAGCCATTTCTAGAATTTTATAGGCCTGTGCGAAACTCGTGTAAAGATAACGCTGCTGGTGGTATAAATATTGGCGGGAGTTACTGCCAGAAACCAATAACCAAAATTAGAAATAGTCTGTAAAATACCGAAAATAAGTAAGGCTTTAAATAACGACATTTTTTGCATAATATAGCCGCCATATAAAGCGCCAAGAATAGTTGCAAATAGTCCAAAAGTTTTATTAATGGTGCCAACTTCAGCCAGCGAAAAGCCAAGTTTATTTAACCTGAGTTCGGGATAAGAAATAAAGAGAAAGTCTTGATATTCAAATAGTTGAATGAGCCTGTTTTGTTAAAATACTCTAACAGTCTGGTTAAAGAGTAGAGCATTGTTAAACAATTATGGAAAATCTTACTGAACTTTATTGCCTGATGGATGATTTTTGCAAAGACTTCGAGCCAAAAATGCATGAATATTTGCTGACTAACGGTACTAAGCGTCGTAGACGGTCTACTCAGCTTTCGTTGGCGGAAATGATGACACTGGTTGTGTTGTTTCATCAACTCCGATTCAGGCAATTCAAGGTATTTTATCTCTATTATGTCCGCTTATATCTCCGGAAGGAATTTCCTAACTTGCCATCCTATTCACGCTGTGTAGAGTTACTTCCGCGTAGTGCCTTAGCGTTAACGGCACTGTTTGAGTCAATTAAGGGAAAATGCACGGGGCTATCGGTTGCCGATTCTACTCCGATAGCGGTGTGTGATAACTTACGGATCCGCAGACATAAAGTCTTCAATGGGATAGCTGAACGGGGAAAAAATTCAACAGGTTGGTTCTTTGGTTTCAAGCTTCATGTAATTATCAATCATTTGGGGGAAATACTCAGTTTTCGACTCACACCAGGAAACACCGATGATCGGAAACCATTGCCTGAGCTGACAAAGGATCTTTCTGGTTGTTTGTACGCAGATAAAGGGTATTTATCGGCTTCACTGAAACAGCAACTCAAAACGATGGGAATTAGCCTTATAACGAATATCAAGAAGAAAATGAAGCCTATTAAACAGACTTGTTTCGACAAAGCCATCTTGCGTCATCGTTCTGTCATTGAAACGGTATTTGATGAGTTAAAAAATCTTTGTCAAATAGAGCATACGCGACATCGCTCTCCGGCTAACTTTGTAGTGAATTTATTAGGCGGACTGGTTGCATATTGTTTAATGCCATCTAAACCAAAGATACCTGTTGCAGGTACGTATCTTCAAGTATAATTGATAATGCTTATCCCGAACTCAGGTTATTTAATAGGAAATTGGTACTCAGTGCCATAACAAATGCATCACCCATTTTATAAAAAATGATCAATAACAAGGTGATCCAGGCATTATTACGACTAAAAAATTCGACAAAGGGTTCATAGATAGCTTCATACAGCCACGAGTTTCGCACCAATAAAAAAACGCGCTATTTTTAAGTTTAATTCAGCATGATATATAAATAGACAAAACCTTATAAATTAAATACAAATTATTGTAATTTAATAAAATTTATGTGTTTTAGTAACTTACAGATTAACCATTGCTTTTAAGCCATTTCTAGAACTTTATATGCCTGTGCGAAACTCATGGTTTTGGGTGGTGGCGATTTTATTAGTGGTTCTTTAGCGGACAGTGTTGCATAGAGACCAATTAGCATTAGGCTGGCCATCAGTAGATAGAGTTGCTGCCAAGTAACAAAATGGTCGACCAATCATAAAGCCAATCCGCCTGAAACCAACATACTAATACGATAACCCATAACGGATATTGCCGCGCCGGCGCCGCGCTCTTCTGTTGACAATAAATCGGTTTTATAAGCATCAAAAACAATATCTTGTGAGGCGGAACAGAAAGCGACCAGCACCGCAGCAGCTGCCAACCACCAAAGATGCTCTTTGGGATCGATAAACCCCATCGCCGCAATGCTGATAATCAGTAAAATCTGAGTGGTTAATAACCAACCACGCCGGCGACCTAGCCAGGGCAGGGTGTAGCGATCCATTAATGGTGACCAAAGAAACTTTAATACATAAGCCTGGCCGACTAATGAAAAAAAACCGATCGTTTTAATATCAATATTTTCGACGGTTAACCAGGCTTACAAAGTACTTGCGGTAAGTGCCAGCGGTAACCCTGACACAAAACCTAGCAAAAGCAGCACTCGGGAACGATGTTGGGTAAAAACGGTCAGGTAGTTTTTTTTCATAGTCGTACTGTTGCTCTGTTATTGTCAGACAGAGCGATTGCTGGCAGCACTCTCACTTAACACGCTGAAAAATTCATTGTGCGTTTTGTTTTATAAACTGGCTTGTTTCAGGATCATTAGCCATATCAGCAATAATGTCGGTTAAAGCTTTATTGATAGCTGAAGCAATTTTTTCGTTACTAGCATCAAGAGGCCCTTGTTCATTATAGCTACGCGTATAGGTACGTGTACTGGTTGACCCATTAGATGCCATAGCTAAGACACCAATCGCAACATCGATAGTGATATTATGACGTATAAGCTGCCTTCTTGTACATCGGCATACAGCTTATTTAGCGCAATTTGTAAATTAATATTAGCCGGAGCACTAACTGTATAACCTCTGGCGATCATCTGTTTTTCTAATGCTTCTTGTAAAAGATAGCGTAAATCGCGAGAGGGTTTTAATACCGCTAGTGCTGCATTACGATTAATTTCGGTAAGTGCCGTTGAGCTTCTTTTATCAATGCTAGTAATATTTATTGAAACTGCTCTTATGGTTGGATCTTGAGTTGGCAGGCTAATATTTGGCTCGATAGACAGGGTGTTACTTGGGGCAACACATCCTATTAAACTCAATGAGATTAACAGAGCAATGATTAGATGAAAGGTATTTTTTAACATGTTTTCTCAACCTATTTTGGTATTACTTGATTTAATCGTTACCATACTTTGGTATTTTACTGTTAGTATGCCAGAAAGTTATCGGCATTTGGTGAAGAAACCTACTAAAAAATTGGTCTGGATTATGCTTTAATCGTAATTTAGTAATATCTAATCCTATTTCTAACCGATATTGGATAAATCGTAGTGAGTTATAATAAAAAACAGATTAATCATTTTTGCTGGCATATATATTTACTTAGTAAATTAAGTCGAAAGAGTCTATTAATATGGTAACTAAACCTATGCAAACCATGTGTAAGCAAATTGAAGAAAAACTGGAATACGCTTTTTCACCGGTATATTTGATGGTATTAGATGAAAGTGATCAACATAATGTTTCGCCGGGTACGGAAAGTCACTTTAAAGTTATTTTAGTGACAGAAAAATTTGCAGCACAAAGGATGGTTGCTCGTCACCGAGCTGTTTATCAATTATTAGCAGATGAATTATCTAATAGTGTTCATGCATTGGCATTACATGCTTATACCCCAACTGAGTGGCAACAGCGCCAACAGCAGGTTTTTTCTTCACCAGCTTGCCGTGGCGGAGAGTAAGTCAATCGAGGTTAAGAAATAGATAATTATGCTGACTTAACCAGATATTATTTAGCAGTAATTGCTGGTATAAAATATTTTTATCGTTATATCTTACCGTGTTAGTCATATCAATTTTGCTACAAAAGCCAGTATTTAGAACGTTTACTATTTATTATTCACCTTTGCTCGACTCACCCCATATGCATCTGTATAATGTCGCGTCTAATTTTCTATAAGGTTTCGGAACGCTTCTACTTAACAGGGAGCCTCAAAAATAGAGGGTAAACCCGGGTTTGGGGAGCAGTATGTTATCAGGAAATGTCTGATAACATTCACTCTGGAGTTGTCCGAGTACTAAGATTCTTTTGAGGTAACAAGATGCAAGTTTCTGTTGAAACAACTCAAGGCCTGGGGCGTCGTGTAACAATTACCGTTCCTAATGCTGATATTGAAAAAGCGGTGAATAGTGAATTAATTAATGTGTCAAAAAAAGTGCGCATTGATGGTTTTCGTAAAGGCAAAGTGCCAATGAATGTCGTTAAACAACGTTATGGTACTTCTGTATTGCAGGACGTGCTGGGCGATATAATGCAGCGTAATTTTGTCAGTGCAATCATAGAACAAAAAATTAATCCAGCTGGGGCACCAAAATATCAACCTGAACAATTTAAAACGGGTGAAGATTTTACCTATACCGTTGAATTCGAAGTCTATCCAGAAATTGAGTTAAAGGGTTTAGAAAATATCAAGGTTGAAAAACCTATTGTTGCGGTAAAAGATGAAGATGTTGACACCATGCTGGAAACATTACGCAAGCAACAAGCTACTTGGCAAGAGATAAAAGAAAAAGTTGCTGCAGATTCGCGAGTGACTATCGATTTTAAAGGCACAATTGATGGTGAAGTGTTCGAAGGTGGTAATGCGAACGATTTTGTGCTGGTAATGGGTGAAGGTCCTATGATACCTGGTTTTGAAGATGGTATTATGGGTCATCAGGAAGGTGAAGAATTTACTATTGATGTCAATTTTCCAGCCGATTATCACGCAGAAAATTTAAAAGGTAAAGCGGCTAACTTTGCTATCACTTTGAAGAAAGTGGAACAACGTGTATTACCAGAACTGACTGAAGAATTTATCAAACAATTTGGTGTTCCTGACGGTTCGATGGAGAGTTTACGTGCAGAAGTACGCAAAAATATGGAACGTGAACTAAAAACAGCTGTTCGTAATCGAATTAAGACGCAAGTACTTGATGGTTTAGTTAAGGAAAACGAAATTGAGGTGCCTATTGCTGTTGTTGACAGTGAAATAAATGTACTACGTCGACAAGCTGCACAACGTTTTGGTGGCAACGAAAAACAAGCGTTAGAATTACCACGTGAAATATTTGAAGAGCAAGCTAAACATCGCGTTATTGTTAGTTTATTATTAGGTGAAGTTATCAATAAAAACTCTCTAACTGCAGATGATGTTCGTGTAAAGTCACTGATTGAAGAGATGGCTTCAGCTTATGAAGATCCCACTGAAGTGATCGAATACTATAGCAAAAATAAAGAGTTAATGGATAGTGTCCGTAATTTGGCGCTAGAAGAACAAGCCATTGAAATATTATTAGAAAAAGCGGAAGTAACAGATAAAGAAACTCAATTCCAAGAGTTAATGAATCAGGCTCAGATGAGGTAATTGCTGAGTAGTGAAATGCTATTATCTGGTTTTGTGAAAACCCGTGGTTTTATGCTACGGGTTTTTTATCGTTAAAAAACTTTTCTTTTTTCTTGAAAAAAGAAAAGAATAACCCCAAATAATTTTCTATATTGTTGTATGACTTTCTTCATAAGGGCGAATATCCCTTTATGAATAATGGTTAAGTTTGTAATTATAGTCATTCTTATTTATCTCGAGTAGAATTAGATAGATTGGGCACCATAAAGCGTTTAATTAGGAGATGGAAATGTCATATCATAACAATCAAGATCAACTTGCGCCGCATATGGCATTGGTGCCAATGGTAATCGAGCAGACTTCACGCGGTGAACGTTCTTATGATATTTATTCGCGCCTACTAAAAGAAAGAATTATTTTTTTAACAGGTCAGGTCGAAGATCACATGGCAAATTTAGTGGTTGCTCAAATGCTGTTTTTAGAAGCTGAGAACCCTGATAAAGACATTCATCTTTATATTAATTCACCGGGTGGCGTCATTACGGCAGGTATGTCAATTTATGACACGATGCAATTTATTAAACCTGACGTTAGTACAATTTGTATGGGGCAAGCGTGTTCGATGGGCGCTTTTTTGCTTACCGCCGGTACTAAAGGAAAACGTTATTGTTTGCCCAATTCTCGTGTCATGATTCACCAACCTTTAGGTGGATTTCAAGGACAAGCGTCGGATATCGAAATTCACGCCAAAGAAATTTTAAAAATTAAATCGCGTATGAATGAATTAATGGCTAAACATACGGGTAAAAAAATAAAAGAGATTGAGAACGATACCGAACGGGATCGTTTTTTATCTGCAGAGGAAGCAGTTAGTTATGGTTTGGTAGATAAAATTTATACTAATCGTAATTAATTTACATAAATGTATGGCATGCCTGATATAGTTATATACATGATTAATTAGTAACAGTTTTCTGTTACCCTCTTTGTTGAAATTAGGGTGATGGTTAAAAAAGTGAGGTTATCTGAATGACAGATAAACGCAAAGAGAGTTCAGGAAAGTTGCTGTACTGCTCCTTCTGCGGAAAAAGCCAGCATGAAGTTCGTAAGTTAATTGCTGGTCCGTCAGTTTATATCTGTGATGAGTGTGTTGAGCTCTGTAACGATATTATTCGAGAAGAAGTTAAAGAGATTGCACCACATCGTGAGCGCAGCGCATTACCGACACCCCATGAAATTCGTTATCATCTTGATGATTATGTTATTGGCCAGGAAAATGCCAAGAAAGTATTGGCGGTAGCCGTTTATAACCATTATAAACGCCTACGTAATATTTCTAACGAAGGGATGAATGGTGAAGGGGTAGAGCTAGGTAAAAGTAATATTTTGCTTATTGGGCCGACGGGCAGTGGTAAGACACTATTAGCTGAAACTTTGGCTCGTTACCTGGATGTACCATTTACCATGGCTGATGCGACAACATTAACGGAAGCCGGTTATGTTGGAGAAGATGTAGAAAATATTATTCAGAAACTTCTACAAAAATGCGACTATGATGTAGAGAAAGCACAGCGTGGTATCGTCTATATTGACGAAATTGATAAAATATCCCGTAAATCTGACAACCCGTCAATTACACGCGATGTTTCAGGTGAAGGCGTTCAGCAAGCTTTACTTAAACTTATTGAAGGTACCATTGCAGCAGTGCCCCCTCAAGGAGGCCGTAAACATCCACAACAGGAATTTTTGCAAGTCGATACTTCTAAAATTCTATTTATTTGTGGTGGTGCATTCGCAGGTCTTGATAAAGTGATTGGCCAACGGTTAAATACACGTTCAGGTATTGGTTTCTCTGCTGAGGTCAAAAGCGAATCCGAGCGAGCGACTGAAGGTGAGTTACTTTCTCAAGTGGAACCAGAAGATTTAATTAAGTTTGGTTTGATTCCTGAATTTATTGGTCGTTTACCTGTCGTAGCTACTTTAGGCGAATTAAGTGAAGAAGCATTAATTCAGATTCTGAAAGAGCCTAAAAATGCGTTGACTAAACAATATCAAGCACTTTTTGAACTTGAAGGCGTTAATCTTGAGTTTCGTGAAGAAGCATTGAAAGCAATTGCGAAAAAAGCCATGTCGAGGAAAACCGGAGCACGTGGTTTGCGTTCTATTGTGGAAGGCGCTTTGCTAGAAACTATGTATGATTTGCCATCAATGGAGCATGTTGAGAAGGTAGTGATTGATGAAATGGTGGTTGCCGGTCAATCAGAACCTTTAGTGATTTATAGTCAACCTGATATACAAGCATCAGGTGAAAAATAAATCTTAATGCTTTTCTTAGTTGAATTGTGTAATGCAAAATGAGGGTTTTCCCCTCATTTTGTGTTTAATACCGAATCAGGCTATTGAATATCAAAATTTTGTCCCCATGTAACTCTATATTTAAACTGAGGTTTCTCAAAACTTTTAAGGAAACCCTAAAATTGGCATAAGCTAAACGAAGAGAGAACCTTATGAATCTTGAGCGTTCCGAACGCATTGAAATTCCTGTACTGCCTCTGCGAGATGTCGTGGTTTATCCACATATGGTGATCCCATTGTTTGTTGGCCGCGAAAAATCGATTCACTGTCTTGAAGCTGCAATGGATCAGAATAAACAGGTCATGTTGGTGGCTCAAAAAGAAGCATCGACTGATGAGCCAGGTGTAAATGATCTTTTCTCTGTAGGGACAGTTGCTTCTGTTTTGCAGATGCTAAAACTACCAGATGGTACGGTTAAAGTCTTAGTTGAAGGTCTGCGTCGTGCAAAAATCACTATGCTAACAGATAATGGAGAATATTTCATTGCCCAGGCTGAGTATTTTAGTTCTCCGACTGTTGATGAAAAAGAGCAAGAAGTCTTAAATCGGACAACCATTAATCAGTTTGAAGGCTATATTAAACTGAATAAAAAGATCCCACCTGAAGTATTAACATCATTGCATTCTATTGAACAATCGGACAAATTGGCTGATACAATCGCTTCTCATATGCCGTTAAAACTAGCGGATAAACAGCGTGTATTAGAAATGGCTGATGTGGTTGAGCGCCTTGAATATTTGATGGCAATGATGGAGTCTGAAATTGATTTACTGCAGGTTGAAAAACGTATTCGTAATCGCGTTAAAAAGCAGATGGAGAAAAGTCAGCGCGAATACTATTTGAATGAGCAGATGAAAGCAATTCAGAAAGAATTAGGTGAGATGGAAGACGCGCCTGATGAATATGAAATGTTCAAGCGCAAAATCGAAGAAGTTAAAATGCCTAAGGAAGCTCTGCAAAAAGCGGAGGCAGAATTACAAAAATTGAAAATGATGTCACCTATGTCTGCTGAAGCGACAGTTTTACGGAGCTATATTGATTGGATGGTGGAGGTCCCGTGGAATGCTCGTAGTAAAGTTAAAAAAGATTTGCTGAAAGCTCAGGAGACACTGGATAGCGATCATTATGGTTTAGAACGTGTTAAGGAACGTATTCTTGAATACTTAGCTGTACAAAGTCGCGTGAGTAAAATTAAAGGGCCAATTTTATGTTTGGTCGGACCGCCTGGTGTTGGTAAAACATCATTGGGTCAATCAATTGCTAAAGCGACAGGGCGTAAATATATTCGTATGGCACTTGGTGGTGTCCGTGATGAAGCAGAAATTCGTGGACATAGACGAACATACATTGGCTCTATGCCCGGGAAACTTATTCAAAAAATGGCAAAAGTGGGTGTTAAGAACCCCTTATTTTTGTTAGATGAAATTGACAAAATGTCTTCGGATATGCGTGGCGATCCGGCATCGGCTTTACTTGAAGTACTTGATCCAGAACAGAATGTTGCGTTTAATGATCACTATTTAGAAGTTGATTATGACCTTTCTGATGTGATGTTCGTTGCGACTTCAAATTCGATGAACATTCCAGCACCGTTATTAGATCGTATGGAAGTGATTCGTCTTTCAGGTTACACCGAAGATGAAAAACTTAATATTGCCAAAAAACATTTGTTACCTAAACAGATTCAGCGAAATGCATTGAAAAAAGGCGAGCTTACGATCGACGATAGCGCAATTATTGGTATTATTCGTTATTATACCCGCGAGGCTGGTGTTCGTGGTTTAGAACGTGAAATTTCCAAATTATGCCGTAAAGCAGTAAAAGCACTACTGATGTATAAATCATTGAAACACCTTGTCATCAATGAAGATAATCTAAAAGACTATCTTGGTGTGCGTAAAGTTGATTACGGTCGTGCAGATACCGAAAATCGTATCGGTCAAGTGACGGGTTTAGCTTGGACAGAAGTTGGTGGCGATTTATTAACTATTGAAACCGCTTGTGTACCTGGCAAAGGTAAACTCACTTATACCGGATCGTTAGGTGAGGTTATGCAAGAATCTATTCAAACGGCGTTAACTGCAGTTCGGGCGCGAGCAGAAAAGCTGGGTATTAATGCTGATTTCTACGAAAAACGGGATATTCATGTGCATGTACCTGAGGGAGCAACACCAAAAGATGGTCCCAGTGCAGGAATTGGAATGTGCACAGCGTTAGTTTCTTGTTTGACCGGTAATCCTGTACGAGCAGACGTAGCGATGACTGGTGAGATAACATTACGAGGATTAGTGTTACCAATTGGTGGTTTAAAAGAAAAATTGTTAGCCGCTCACCGTGGTGGTATAAAAATCGTGCTAATTCCCGATGAAAATCGTCGAGATTTGGAAGAAATACCCCAAAATGTTATCGCAGATCTAAAAATTTACCCGGTAAAGACCATTGAAGAGGTTTTTTCTATTGCACTACAAAATCCCCCCTTTGGGATGGAGATAGTGACTAAAAAATGCTCTTAATGCATTGATTTAAATTAAAAATTTCACATAAACTTAAAACTGATAAATCTTAAATGATTTATCAGTTTTTTTTATCTACTAAATAAATTAAGTAAACAAATCTATAATTATTTGGCTGTAATATGTTTTCTTGCCATACTTTTGTAGTATTGATACGACGGTGTCATCTTTTTGTGAACCGTTAGCAATATGTTTGTTTAATCCATAATTAATAAAATGGGGATGATAAGCGTGAAAAAGAAAGAGCTAATAGAAAAAATTGCTAAAGAGTCAAAGGCTGCTAAATCAGTCTCTGAGAGCGTGTTAAATGCATTTCTCAAAATTGTATCTCAAACTCTCAAAAAAGGAGATAAAATTCAGTTAATAGGCTTTGGTGCTTTTGAAAGTAAAGAGCGCCCAGCACGTACTGGACGTAATCCTCAAACAGGTAAGGCTATTAAGATAGCTGCGGCAAAGGTACCGACATTTAAAGCCGGCCAAGGATTAAAAGATGCTGTTAACGGCCACAAGAAAAAATAAGGATTGCGGCATACTGTTAACGGATAAACTAAAACCGAATCAATTGTTTTAGTAAGTTAGGATAGAGCGCATCATAAAGGTGATGCGCTTTTTTCTTTTACGCTAAAATAGCGTATTATGCGTCTATTTACTTTGACTAAAACGGAGAGTAGCCTCTTTATGATGGACAACCTACGCACGGCGGCGAATAGTCCTGTGCTAAAAATAGTATTTGTGATTATTATCCTATCTTTTGTGCTTACCGGCGTTTGTGGTTACCTGATTGGCGGTTCAAGTAATCACGCGGCGAAAGTGAATGGCACAGCAATTAGTCAAGTTCAATTACAGCAAGCTTTTCAGCAAGAAAAGCAAGCATTACAAGAACGACTAGGTAATCAATTTGCTGAAATTGCCAGCAGCGAGCAAGGGATCCAGATGCTGCGTCGTCAAGCTTTAGAACGTTTAATTGGTGTGACATTGCTCAATCAATATTCAAATCAATTGGGTTTAACGGCGAGTGATGAGCAAATTAAGCAAGATATCTACAACATGCCGATATTTCAGACTGACGGGCATTTTGATAGTGAAAAATATCGGGCTATTTTATCTCAACATAATGTTAATGCCGATGATCTTGCCCAAGAAATACGACAAAATTTGATTAACCGTCAACTCAGTAAAATGTATGTGACAGATGAATTTGTCTTACCTGAAGAAATTAAGTCCTATGCTGAGTTACTTTTACAGCAACGTGAAGTAAAAACAGCAACTATATCGCTTGCTAACTATCAATCTAAACAAACGGTGACAGATAAAGAATTACAAGATTACTATAATACACATCAGAACAGTTTTATTTCACCCGAACAGGTACAGGTTAGTTATATTAAGTTAGATGCCGCTTCTCAACGTGAAAATGTGGCAGTCAAAGATGAAGAGCTGAAAAGCTATTATGAGCAAAATATAGCTAATTTTACGCAGCCTGCGCAAAAACATTACAGCATGATCCAATTGGCAACAGAAAAAGAAGCCGATTCCGTTGCTAAAGAATTGGCTGGTGGGGCTGATTTTAAGCAATTAGTTACCGAAAAATCGACAGATAAATTTAGTGCAGCAAATCATGGTGCTCTTGGTTGGATGGAGGTGACTTCAACGCCAAGTGAAATTATTGCTGCGAATCTAACTAAAAAAGGACAGGTTTCTGGCGTAATAAAATCGGCTAGCAATTATATTATATTTCGTCTTGATAATATTAAACCTGAAGTAATAAAACCTTTTCAGTCAGTAAAAACTGAGATTGCCGATAGCCTAAAAAATGAAAAAGCGATTAATGCATTTTATTCATTACAACAAACTGCAAGTCGCGTGGCGATGGATGATAACGAATCATTAGCAGCAGCTGAAAAAGTTACTGGTATTAAAGCGGTAACAACAGATTGGTTTAGTCGTAATAATCTTCCTGAAGAAATAAGATTTGATAAAGTGGCTGATTCTATTTTTAACGGCAACTTATTAGATAAAAATGGGCCAACAGGTATTAACTCAGATGTTATTAATGTAGATGGTGATCGTGCGTTTGTTATTCGAGTTGAAAAATATAAACCAGAGGTAACACAACCATTCGATGAGGTGAAAAAATCAGTAGCTGAATTAGTCAAGCTTAATAAAGCTACAAAAGAGATGGAAGCAGAGGGCAATAAATTGCTGAGCGCATTAAAACAAGGGACAGATGCAGCGGCTTTGGCAAAACAGTGTATTACCTTTGGTGAGGCAAAGATTATCAAACGTTTTGATCAAAATGACTCATTGGCTGAGCAAATTTTTCAGATGCCAATTCCTAAAGAAAATACACCGACTTATCTCAGTAGCAAAGATAGCAAAAATAATTTAGTTATTATTCAATTGGTCAAAGTTACTCAGGGGCAACCGACGGAAGATGAATTAAAAGTCTTTTCGCAACGCTATAAAATGATACTTGGCGATGTGATGATGGAATCACTGATGTTGAATTTACGTGATAAGGCTAAAGTCGATTTAGGCCGAATTGAGTAATTTGCGATCGACTTCCACATAATTTTATACAATTACATAAATTAGAGGCTGCGCTTGTGCAGCCTCTTGCTGTTATATCATTTTATTGTCGTAATGTTTTTTTATTCTTGTATCTTATTCATTGCTTAGGTGTGCCACGAATGCACCCTGAGGCAAATAAGGGTGCAATGCTGTGCGAGAGATGAGGGTCGGCCCCTCGGAGGCGGTGTCCAGACGCAGCCTTCAAACTACCCTGAGCTGCTGCTGTTAAGAGCGGTGGTGGTGAGCGTCAGGGAAAAGGCGTAGTCAGATGTGTCATGTATGTGTTGTGAAGATGAACGAAAGTGAACTGTAGATGCAGTGTCGAAAGGAACAAGATGATGTCAAAAACGCGCTTTTTAAGCGGTGCGTGATAAGTCCAGCGGTTATCTGGTTACTGGCTGGTCGGCATCCGGCATATAGACAGCATGAGCATAACACAGGCTCTGGCATGGAACGTGGGAACCTGTCGTCCCGATGCGAAGGGAGCGGCGTCGAACAGAAGCCCTGTGAGCGCCTAAGTACCAATGCGGGGCACAGGGGCAGATGGTTCCGTAGTAGTGATGAAACGCCTGTAATGGGCGTGGAGCGAAGGGGGCCAGTCGTTGGGGCTGTATTACAGGTCAACCGCGCAAGCGGGAGGAGCCTGTGAGCCAGTCCAAACCGTTTGCGTTATCTAGACAGGCTGTCTGGTGTGCGTACAAGAAGGTAAAAGCCAACAAAGGCAGTGCCGGAATCGATGGTCAGTCGATCGAGGAATTTGATAAGAACCTCTTGGGGAACCTATACAAAATCTGGAATCGAATGGCTTCGGGCAGCTATATGCCGCCAGTAGTTCGGCGTGTTGAGATACCAAAGGCGACGGGTGGAACGAGACCGCTGGGGATACCTACGGTCTCGGATCGCATCGCGCAGATGGTGGTCAAAAACATGCTGGAGCCGATTCTGGAGCCACTATTCCACGATGACTCCTGGCTACCGCCCACACAAATCTGCGCACGATGCCCTGAAGCTAGCCCGGCAACGATGCTGGCGCACTGACTGGGTGCTGGATGTAGACATCAAAGGGTTCTTCGATAACATCGATCATGAGCTCCTGATGAAGGCGGTGCGCAAGCACACGGATTACAAGTGGGTGTTGCTCTACATTGAGCGATGGCTGACCGCTTCGGTACAGATGCCGGATGGGACTGTGCAGACAAGGGATAAAGGTACGCCTCAAGGGGGCGTCATTAGTCCGTTGTTGGCAAATCTGTTCCTGCACTATGCATTCGACATGTGGATGAAACGGGAATTTCCTGTCGTCCGGTTTGAGCGATACGCTGATGATATTGTCTCCACTGCAAGAGCCATGCGCAGGCAATGATGTTGCGTGGCAGGCTCAGAGCGCGCCTGGGTGAATGTAAGCTGGAAATGAGTCCGGGCAAGACGAAAGTCGTCTACTGCAAGGACAGGGAAAGAACGGGGGCATATCCTGAAATCAGCTTCGACTTTCTGGGCTATACATTCAGGCCAAGAAAGTCATTATCGAAAGAGGGAGAGCTGTCAGTGAATTTCCTGCCAGCGATAAGCGCCAGAGCTGCGAAGGCAATCCGGCAGACGGTACGGGGCTGGGATCTGAGTCACAAAACTCCGTTGTCTTTGGAAGTAATGGCACGCTGGCTCAATCCCATGTTACGAGGTTGGATTAAGTATTATGGACGCTTTTATCGGTCAGCGATGGACTGTATAGCCAGTCATATAGATCTGCACCTTGCGAAATGGGTCGCCCGCAAATATAAGCGGGTACACGGTAGCCTGGCTCAGGCATATGAATGGTTGAGAAGGATACAGAGCGCTAAGCCCTGTCTGTTTGCACACTGGGAAATTTGTACGCGGCGTGAATGGTCAACGACAAGAGCCGGATGACGGGAGACTGTCACGTCCGGTTCCGTGGGAGCGCAGGGGGGAAGTTCCCTTGCGCGACCCGATAGTATCAGATCGAGATTAGAAACTGCCTCATCAAGGATCAGCAATTTAGGCTCCACAACCATAGCGCGTGCCAGGCATACACGTTGTAACTGACCACCGCTTAGTTGAGGTGGACGTTGATTGAGTAGAAAACTATCCAATTCAACAGCATTTAGCATTTTAGTTATGCGTGCATGCTGTTCCTTTTTAGTTAGCGATAAAAGGTGACGAATGGGTTCACGAATAATTTCGTCTATGGTTTTACGTGGGTTAACGGCAGTTATCGGATCTTGAAATACGATCTGAACATCTTTACGAAATTGGCTAATTGCTTTTCCTTTCAGCTTGGTTAGAGAAGTTCCGCACCAGCGGATCTCGCCACAACTAGGCGAGATAAGACCCACCAATAAACGTGTTAGCGTACTTTTTCCACAACCACTGCGACCCAATAAAGCAACGGTTTCTCCAGCCTTTAGTGTTAGCGTTATTTGGTTTCACGAGTTTCGCACAAAACTAATTTGGGTACGCTAATAAAACACGGATTTGCTCAGTAATAGCACTTTTGATTACGTCCCAATTTTGTTGATAAAGGGTTATTTTTTCAGATATACGACGTTTATGTTGTTCAAACCACGCAGAAATAGCGAGAAGAATATGATTTCTTTGCGCTCGGCTCGTGCGAGCCTGACAGCGTTCAATACCACAGTTTTGTTTAACTTCTCGATGATAAACTTCAACAGACCAACGGGCATCCATGATAGATTTGAGGTATTGACGGGTGGGATTCTCTTTGTTTGTTACTATGTAATCAATACGGCCGTTTTTGGCTGTAAATTTGAAAACGGTTACCCAACCATATCCTCGCAAGTGTATTGACGTTCCTTCTTCTGAGATGTCTAACTTGTTCAGTTCACGAGTTTCGCACAGGCATATAAAATTCTAGAAATGGCTTAAAAGCAATGATCAATCTGCAAGTTACTAAAACACATGAATTTTCTTAAATTACAATAAGTTGTATTTGATTTATAAGGTTTTATCTATTTATATATTATGCTGAATTAAACTTAAAAATAGCGCGTTTTTTTATTGGTGCGAAACTCGTGCAGTTGTTTGTTATGGTTAACAATCCTATTTTTCCTCAGCGTGGTTACCCAGATCCAACCATGAGAGCGAATTGATTTCAGGTTATCCAGGCTAGAATACCAAGCATCCATCACTACGGCTTCTGGCATGATCCCTCTTTTTTTAGCAAGAGTGAGCATTTCGGAAAAGTGCGTGTTTTTTGTTTTTCCATCAGAATCTTTATCATAAATAAGATAATTGATAGGAATTGATTCAACCTTCGTCAGATCATGCCAAAGCAAATTAACTAAACCTATGCCAGCAATAACATCATGTTCATTACCTGAATATTGATAATGGACCATCACTATTTTTTTACTACGTGTTTTGGCAATCAATGTATCATCGGCAATTAGTACGCAAGGGCTTTTTTTGTCTATAGAAGGTTCAACTAATCGCCATAGGTCTTTAGGTCTAAAACATCTACTTTTTAGCCATCGGCTAACAGTGTTATGAGATAAAGGCGATGGGCTTACTTCTGATAACGCTAAACCAGAGTATCTTAAACTGCTTACTTGTAAGAATGTTTTATAGATATCTTTAATACACGAGTTTCGCACGGGCATATAAAATTCTAGAAATGGCTTCAGAACAATAATTAATCTGTAACTTGCTAAGACGTATAAATTTACTTAAATTACAATAAGTTATTTTTAATTTATGAGATTTTTTCTATTTATATATTATGCTGAATTAAACTTAAAAATAGAGCGTTTTTTTATTGGTGCGAAACTCGTGTAATACATGGATAACCCGACAAAATATGAACACCCTGATTTTTTCTTGTTTTTAAATTTATACTTCTTTTTTGGAGATTGCGAAACTCGTGGGTTTAAAAGCAGGGGTTGATCGGGATGTCGCTACCAATGTAAAAATGATCCACTTGCTAATGTAAAACTGATCCACTAAGAGTAAATATGGCAGTTTTAAGGTACTGCCGATGATAACATTGGAGATCAGAGTGGAAATTTCTGTTTTACATCGCCAGGGTATGTCTATACGTGCGATTGCGCGACGGCTTTCATGCTCAAGAGTAACCGTGAGGCGATATCTTCGTAGCACTGAAGCGGCGGCGAATATGCGTTATAAATCGAGAGCGCCTAGACCCGGTAAGTTGGATCCCTTCAAGGTATATATTCTCGAACGCGTAGAGGCGGCCAGACCTGATTGGATACCGGCCTGCGTATTGCTACGGGAGATCCGTGAACGAGGCTACACAGGCAGTTATAGCTTGCTGACCGCTTTTCTTCATCCTATGAAAAAAACCGTTATTGAAGATGTTGTCCGCTTTGAGACTGAACCCGGTGAACAGATGCAGGTTGACTTCACGATTATCAGACAGGGGAAGAATCCTTTGATGGCATTCGTTGCCACGTTAGGCTGGAGTCGCTCCACTTTTGTTAGGTTTTACACCTGTCAAAATTCAGCAGCCTGGGGCGACGGGATTGAGTCAGCCCTACAGTATTTTGGCGGTACGCCTCGTCAGCTGCTATTTGATAATCCGAAGACCATTATCATTGAGCGTGATGTTTATGGTCCTGGTAAACACCGCTGGAACCCACAGCTTATCAAACTTGCCGAAAAATATGCTTTCAGTCCGAAAGTCTGCCGTCCATACAGGGGGAAGACTAAAGGTAAGGTTGAACCTTTTGATCACTATCTTAAGAACAGTTTCATTGTTCCACTAACCGCGTTATTTCGTCAGGCAGGGCTTACTTTGGATGCTACCGCCGCCAACTCACGTATTGGAGACTGGCTGAGTACAATAGCTAATGTACGTAAACACGGCACTACGGGTGTATCGCCGGAAGAGCGCATGCTACAAGAACGCTTGGCACTGTTGCCGCTGCCGAAAGTCATGCAAGCATTTCCTTTACCGATACATCAGACTCGCCCCATTCCTATCGAGAGCCTACAACATCCTTTGTCCGTCTATCAGTCGATTCTGGAGATGCCGATATGAATCTTCAGTATGAACGCATCGAAAAATTCTACCAGCAGCTTAAACTGGACAGACTAAGCACAGAGTGCCCAGCTGTAGCGCAAGGAACTGTCGACAAGAACGGTACACTCGCTGACTTTCTAGAGTCTGTTTTACGACACCAGTATGAAGGACTTACTGAACGTCGGCGTCAAACGATACTCCGTTTATCTGGGCTGCCAGTGATAAAGACGTTGGAGCAGTTTGATTACAAATATGCCAGCGGTGTTCCCCGTAACCAAATACAGGAACTGGCTGGACTGGCTTTTATTGAGCGCCAGGAGAATACGTGTTGCTAGGTCCGTCTGGTGTCGGTAAGACCCACCTTGCTACTGCCATCAGCTATAGGGCTGCGATGCAGGGATTAAGCATCCGTTTTCTAACTGCGGCGGACATGATGTTGCAGCTGCTTACCTCTCATCGACAAGGTGACCTTAAAGGATATCTTACCCGAGTTATCAGTAAACCTAGACTATTGATTATCGATGAAGTTGGCTATTTACCTTTTGGCAAGGAAGAAGCAAACCTGTTCTTCCAGGTGGTGGCAAAGCGATATGAAGCGGGTAGTGTGCTCTTAACTAGTAACCTGTCTTTTGCTCAGTGGTCAAGTACATTTGGTGACGATGAGACGCTAACAGCGGCTATGCTGGATAGATTGCTGCACCATGCACATATTGTACAGATTAGTGGACAAAGTTATCGGTTAAAAGACAAGCTAAAAAGCGGTCAGCTACATAAAAAATTGAAACCGGAACTTAGCGAGTAAATTAAAGGGGGTGGATCAGTTTTACTTTGGCAAAGTGGATCAGAATTCAGTTGGCATTGACAGGGATAGCCAAAAGTGACTCTATCAATCTCAAGCAATGTCATACAGAGAACCTCAGATCATATAATGCCAGATGAGCGGCTACTAAATTATGCGTAATTTGGTGTTTAGGTGTGTTAAAGATGGTGTTAACGTTGCTATATTCGACAATTTTACCATCGTGCATGACCGCGACGTCATCAGCCAAACGCGCTACTACTCCCATATCATGGGTGACTAATAACATACCAACCGCTCGAGTTTGGATAGTGTTTTCTAGTAGATCAAGAATATGTGTTTGGGCAACCGTATCAAGATCAGTCGTTGGTTCATCAGCAATGATAAATGGTGCATCACTGAGTATCGCTATTGCTATCATCAGGCGCTGTAACATCCCTCCACTCATTTCAAAAGGATAAAGTGAAAGTATATGGCTAGCATTTTCTAATCCAACTGACTGTAATGTTATGTTAATCCTCTCGATATCGACAGGTTTGCCAAGAGCCCGGCAGGTTTCTTGAATATGGCTAGCCATTGTATTAAGCGGATTAAAAGCACTGCGTGGATTTTGCATGATGGTTGCGATGTGGCTACCACGTAATTGTTGAGCGGAGATAATATCTCCATCTAGTAGTAAGCTTCCGGCGGTCTGATTTACGCCTGCAGGTAATATTCCGAGCATGGCGGCGCATGTTAATGACTTGCCACAACCGCTGCTACCGACTAATGCTAACACTTTGCCTTTATTAATGGTGAGTGATACATCTTGAACCAGCAGTCGTTGTGCTTTTAGTGTTATATTTTGTAGCTCAATTTTCTGTGACATTAGCCGTTACGCTCCGCTAGCAGATAAGGATCGAGGTGATCGCGTAGGGCATCGCCAAGTAGATTAAAAGCCATCACCGTTAGAAATAGGGCTAAACCCGGCCACAACATTTGTAGAGGTTGAGTCCAGATATATTGGCGAGCATCATTGATCATAACTCCCCATTCAGCCGTTGGCGCACTAACACCCAGTCCAAGAAAAGACATGCCTGCCACATGTAACATCATATGACCAAGATCTAAGCTTGCCAAAACCAATAACGATGGAATAATTGCACCGGCTAGGTGATCAATGAATAAACGGCTGTTGCTGGCGCCATACATCCTTGCTATTAGAATAAATTCACGTTGACGCAGAGAAATAACAATGTTTCGCACCATACGTGCATACCAAGCCCAATGTGATAAAGCGATAGCAATGATTACGTTTGCTAGCCCTGTTCCTAAAACGCCGACCATAAAAAATGATAAAATTGAAGCAGGGAACGTCATAAAAAGTTCAGTGGTACGCATCAGGATTTGATCTATTTTGCCACCCAATAACCCAGCGCTGCCACCAATGATTAATCCTAATGACAGTATCAAAATAAGACAGAGTATGACGGAGCCTAGCGAAACACACGTAGCTGCTAATAAACGAGAGAAAATATCGCGGCCTAAATGGTCGGTGCCAAGCCAGTGTTGCTGATTTGGTGGTAGTAGTCGCTGTGTTAACTCGATCGCTTGTGGATCGTAAGGTAGCCACCAGTAGTACAATAATGATGATCGCTAAGCGGACAGACCAACGAGTTGAAAGATAAAAATTCATGCATTTCCTCTTTCATGACGTTGGATCCTTGGGTCAAGAATGGCGTTAAGGAGATCAACCAGCAGATTGCATAACACATAAACTACAACCATCATTAAGGTGAAACATTGGATCACCGGATAATCTCGATATTGCAGATACGGCATAGCGACCTATACCGGGCCAGGCAAATATGCTTTCAATAATCAGGGTACCACCGATGAGCTCACCAATGTGCATTCCAAGTGCGGTTACTATCGGTAATGATGCATTACGTAAAATATGTCGTCTTTCAGTTTGTTGCTTGTTTAGTCCCCGTAACCTTGCCCAGCTAACATGTCGTTGTCCTGCAACTTCTAACATACTGGCACGTAGCAATCTGGCGTTAATGGCTAGTGACATAAAAGCAATAGAAAATGCCGGCAAGATAATATGTTGCCAGCTACCTATAGAGAAGTAATTTATTTGATACTTGTGGGAATATCCGGGAATTGGCGGGAACTCATGGGATTTCTTGAGGTTAGAAGTGATTTTCTGATTTGATACCAATGCTTAAAAAATAAACAATTGTTCGCCTAGAAGTAAAATATTTGATACCACTACAAGCAAGCTTTAATGTCCTTTAAATTGCATTTACAAAAAATTTTAACTGGGCCAATGCCTATTTCAGGCTCTGGCCCGGATGTTAGTATCAGAGTGGTCTACTTCTGAAATGGTTTCTCTGGTACTGATTTCAATTTTGGATAAAATCTCTCTAAATTGTTTTTCTGACATGGACTCCATCCTCAAAGCAGCTCGTTTTTTATCTTCTGTTAGCTCAAGAAGTGCTTGGTTTTCAGGATTAAGCAGGTAGAGGATTGTCTCTACCCCTTTACGAGCTAGCATAGCTGTCAGTTGTACCCGCTCTTCTTGAGTTAAAAATGATAGCATCTCCACCAGTGAATCACGACAATCAATATTTTCTGGTTTTTTTGGTGTTTCATCATTTCCAAACTTAAGCCATTCTAGAGTCACGCCCTCACTTTCCGCGATTCGAGAAAGAAGGTTTTCACGTGGCATTGGTGGATTTGCCTCCTTTTTGTAATAAGTATTGAGTGTATTGATGTTTATTCCCCAAGCCCTAGCCGCCGCACTTCTAGAAGGGTACTTTCTTGCTAGCTGGGCAATTCTATCAATGACAGGTTCTTTATCAGGTGCACGAAAAACACCAACTTGTTCTTTTTTCATAAGCAGTTCCTTTCTGTAAAAACAAAGCAAAAACATATAGTTATAAATAAATCACCAAAAATACCTTGATTTGGTGTTTTTGGTGATTTATATTTTACCCGTATAGATAACCATCTGATTACTCATGCGGATAACTTTTTAGGATAGACGAATGATGAGCAAAAAAGAAGACATGTGTGCTGATTGGCACCCTGAGATCATTAAAGCGGAGATCCATAAGCGAGGGTTGTCGTTTCGCTTACTGTCCTTGCAAGCCGGTTACAGCAAGGATTCGCTCAAAACGGTTTTACGGACTCCTTGTAAAACCTATCAGAAGATTATTGGTGAGGCGCTGGGGGTCGAACCTGAAACCATTTGGCCCAGCCGTTACAAGATTAAAAGTTACATACGTAAGGCATCATAATTATGTTTGTTGTTGCTAAAGAACTTATTGGCGTAATGGGTCTCCCAAAAACCACCAAGGGCATTAGAGAGATATTGGCACGTTTAACCAAAAATACGCCCGCTCTGGTACGTAAACGTCAAGGGACCAAGGCTTACGAGTACCACATTGATTGTCTGCCCCTTGAAGCCCAATGCGCGATCCGTGAGCGTCATCTTCAACAACTGATGAACGCTGCACCAGTGGATGATGCCGGCAAACAACCCACCGTATCAAAGGTCAACACCGCTCCTGAAAAGCTTGGCAAGCTGGACGTTTACCGCCGTTGCCCGGCATTGGTTGGCAATAAACTGGCCGACCTGACGGATAAACAGCGCCAGATCGCGGATGCACGCATGTTGTTGGTTCAGCACATTATCACGATCGGCCAACAGCCTCGTTATAGCTGTGCGCAGGCCATCCGCTTTATCGTCCAGCAGGCGAAAACCGGCCAGTTGCCCGAGAGCATCGCGCAAGCGGCACAGGTAGCCAATGCCAAGAAAGGCCAAAACCGTCAACTGAGTGAAATCACGCTTAAGCGCTGGCTGGCCGACTACAGAAAGGCCACTACCCCCGCCGAACGCCTAATAGTGCTGGCACCGGGTAAGCGCGAGGTGGTCAAACCGGAGCAAATCGCCTGGTTACATGACTATCTGGCGCACTATCGCAAGCCGAACGGGTGCAGCATGAAAGAGGCCTATGCGGATTTTTGCGCCGAGTGGCAACAACGCTATGCCGATGAGCCGCTGATGTTGGCCGCGCAGCCTTCCTATGATGCGGTGCTGTATGCGATGGATAAACTACCCGAAATCGTCAAACAGCGCGGGCGCAAAACCGGCAGCGAATATCGCCAGCTGGAAGGGTTTGTTCGCCGCGACTGGACCAGCCTGCCGGTGAACTACGTCTGGATTGGCGACGGTCACGGTATGAAGATGAAAGTGGCTCATCCCGATCACGGTCAACCCTTTTCGCCGGAAGTGACGTTTATTATCGACGGCAGCTGCCGCTATATCACCGGCTGGAGCCTGTCGCTCTCTGAAAATGTGATTGCCGTCACCGATGCCCTGCGTTATGGCATTGCCACCCACGGTAAGCCGTTTCTCTACTACTCGGATAACGGCAGCGGCGAAACCAATCTCACCCTGGATGCAAACGTGACCGGTATTCTACGGCGGCTCGAAATTGACCACCCGACCGGTATCGCCGGCAATCCCCAGGGGCGCGGCATTATCGAACGCCTTAACCGTACTTTGCCCATGTACATTGCTCGCCGCTTTGCCACTTATTACGGTACCGGCGCTGACCGGGAAACCGTGCGCAAGACCGGCAAGGCGCTTAAATCCGCCTTAAACGCCCAGGCAAAGGGCCATGCACTGACGGTCGCCCAGCAAAGCACGCTACGCAAGCTCCCCTCTTGGGAGATGCTGATTGATGAAATCAAGGCCGGGGTGGAATGGTACAACGCCCGCCCGCACAGTGAATTACCCAAACGCCCGGATGGCCAGCATTACAGTCCGGCCGAGTTTCGCCGCTGGAAACTGGAGCACGACGACACTGAGCTGGAGTGGCTGACACAGTTTGAACTGCGCGACCTGTTTATGCCACAGACCGAGCGCACGGTCAGGCGCTGTGAAATCCGTTTCCTTAACAATATTTATTATGCCGCCAAACTGGCCGATGAGCACGACCGCAAGGTGTTAATCAGTTACGACATTCACGATGCCAGCAAGGTTATCGTGCGCCGCAGGGACGGTACTTACCTCTGTGAAGCCCTGTGGGACGGCAATAAACAGCTGGCCTTCCCGGTAACGGCGGAATACCACAACCGGCAGCAACGTATCAAAGGGATGCGTAAGCGGGGTGAGGAGAAAGTGGCGCTTGCTGAGGCAGAAAATACCCTGACCTTGCCGGGCGAAAAAGTCAATGACCTCGGCTTACCGGTCAATGTTTATCGGCAAAGGGGGAATGCCGCATTACAGGCTGAGGTTGAAGAACAGAGCGACCTCGATACGGAAGCCGCGTTACAACGAGGTTTGGCATTACTGGAAGCACAACAGATTGACCCGTTGTTGTAAAAAAGCCATCTGGTCTGCCAACCGAATGGCCCAGCAAGAGACAAATCTTTTCTCTTTAAGGAGGTAGCTATCATGACTGAAAACATAGCGATTATCAAGCAGCTGCAACCGCTAATCGATACGGGCCAGATAACACAGGCGCAGATTGCCCGCGAAACCGGCCAGTCGAGCGCGGTGATATCCAGCTTTATCAACGGCAGTTATAACGGCAATAACCAGCGGGTCGGTGAACTGTTAACCCGCTGGCTGACGGATTATCAGCAAAAAAAGACTTTGCCCGCGCCACCACAGTTTGTGGAGACGGCCACGGTCAAGGAGATATGGGCGGTGTTCCAGTTTGTCCGGCTGGCACAGTGCATGAATGTGATTGTCGGGGTGCCGGGGGTGGGTAAAACCTTTGCCGCCCGCCAGTACTGCCAGCATGCCAATACTTGGATGGTGACCCTTTCCCCGGCCCACGCCAGCATTACCGAGTGTCTGCTGGAGCTGGCCGAGGCGCTGGGCCTGAGCGACCTGCCCAAAAACAAGGGGACGCTGGCGCGCGCGATTCGGCGGCGGCTGACCGGCACTCACGGGCTGGTGATTGTCGATGAGGCTGACCACCTGGGCATTGACGGCCTGGAGCAGCTGCGTGCCATTCAGGATGCGACCGGGGTCGGTATGGTGCTGATGGGTAACCCGCGCGGCCTGTCGAAATCGGCCCGTTCAACCCAGGGGGCGGATGACCTGGCCCGGCTGTACAGCCGTATCGCCCGCTCCAAACGGCTGTTAAAGGCCAAAAAAGCGGATGTGGCGGCGATTGCTGCCGCCTGGGGCATTACCGGCGAAAGTGAGCTGACGCTGGTACAGGCCATTGCCCAGAAAGCCGGTGCCTTGCGGGTGTTATCCCACACCCTGCGCCAGGCATGGCTGATGGCCAGCGGTGATGCACAGGCCCAACTGGGGGAAAAATACATCAAGGCGGCGTTCAGGGAGGTGTATACCGATACCGACCTGCTGCCGGCCAGGGGGTGAGCATGGGCGGCGTACTCTTTACCGACAGCGCCGGACGCCAGGTGCTGCTCAATACCCGGCGGGTGGTGTCCGTCTCACTGGAATCGTCACGCAGCCTGTTAGTGTCGTTTGGCAACCGGGGAGACGCGCTCTATGTGCTGCCGGATGCACAGGAGGTGATGATGCACTTATACCATGACATGAACCAGTTAATCAGGAGAGCCAGTGATGAATAACTCTTTACGCCATGAAGTCCGCGCCCTGCGGCGTATGGCCCGCTACGCAAGCTATAACGTTGATGGCACTATCCGGCCCAATATTACCCTGTCACGCGGGGCAACGCCGTACCTCTGGCTGGACCGGTATGAGATGGCAGCGGCGACCTTGCCCCCGGCGCAGCAACATTATTACCGGTGGCAGGGATTTGATGTAGATAGCTGGGAAGCGCTGCAACTGGGCTGTTATCTCTCTGGCCCAAGCCAGCGTCAGGCGTGGTACGCCGCCTGGCGCACCTTACGGGCATTGCTGTCCGGGCGTGCAGTGCCGTCCGAATCGGGGCCGGTTTTACTGAGCAAACTACTGTGTGAGGCTCGGCTATTAATGAAAATGCTGAAAAGGACAGGTCACCATGATGAACATGTTTGATGCCATGAACGCCGTGCGCAGCCGGCTACGTCAGGCGGGCAGCGACATCCTGCATACCCGGCGTTACTGCCAGCGCCCCTTTATAAAAATCACCCCGCCGGTACGCCCGGAGGAGAGGGATAACGCGACGGAAATCACCCTTTGCTGCCAGGGAGAGCGCCGTCAGGTGTACGCCCGCCGGATTGAGGGGTGTCTGGTGTATTGGGAGTGGCCATGAGTGAAGACGACGTTGTGGCAGTGCTGTTTTTTATCATCATACCGCTGGCGATAGCCGCCAGTGATAATCGCAAAAAGTAAACATGAGGCTGACGATGAACGAGCTAAATACCATGCCCTCCATCCCGGCGGGCTACCGGCGCAACGCACAGGGTCACCTGGTGCCCACTGACACTATCAAACCCGTTGATGACATGCGCGACGAGCTGGTCAATGCCCTGTTTGACGAGGCGCTTCAACTACGGTGTCAAATGGCCGCGTTCAAACAGCGCGCCATGCAGCAGATAAGCGATTTTATCGACCTGTCCGCCGCAGAGTACGGCGTCAATTATGGGGCCACTAAAGGTAATGTGACGCTGACCAGCTTTGACGGCGAGCGACGTGTGCGCAGAGCGGTGGATGAGCACCGTATTTTTGATGAGCGTATTCAGGTCGCAAAAGAAAAAATAGAGGCCTGTATTACTAAATGGTCAGGCGGTGCAGATGCCAAATTGATGGCGCTGGTCAACCGCGCTTTCAATGTCAATAAACAGGGCTACATTGATATCAATAGCGTGCTATCACTACGAGACCTTGATATTGATGATGAAGACTGGCAAGAGGCTATGCGCGCCGTGACGGACTCAATAAAAGTCAGCGGCTCGACCCGTTATATTCGTTTTTATCAACGGGAGGGGAACAAAGAATATACACAATTGCTGCTCGATATCTCCAGACTGTAATGCCTTTTTAATCGATTGTTTTAAATCCGGCGCGTGCGTCAGGGCTTCGTGCGCGCAAAATTTAGCCGAGGACATATTATGTCAGTGAATGAAAAGTCTATTTATGATGCCGCCCTGGCGCCATGACCGGCAAATGTTAAAAACCATTGATGCCTGCGGCCAACTGGCCGGGGCGCTATCGCGTTTCCTGACTCATGAGCAGAACGTCGGGCAGGTCTGCATCGCTGCCGCTGAGGTGGACATCATGATTGGCCAGCTGCATGCTAACGGCATGGGGGCAATAATGGAGGATGAAAAAATCCGCAGACTGCAACGCCTGGCGCAGCGTCTGCTGGCGGAAAATCTGCCGGATAACGAGGGGATTGCCTTTGCGCCTGACCGCCTTATCAATGACGCGCTGGATGCCGGCGAGCAGGCGTTGGCTCTTTATAATCGTGGCCTAAGCACCGCCGCCGACAAGCGTCTGGCCGCCCGGTTTATCCGTAAGGCGGTCGGGCATTTCTGGCATGCAGCCCAGCATTGCATCAGTGAAGCACAGCGTGAAGCAACACTGTCCCGGGAGGTTTCAGCATGAGCAATATGGTGATGAAACAGGTCCTTGAACAACTGCATCTTACCCCGCGCCTGACCTGTAGTGACCTGGCTCAACGCACGGGCTTCAAGCCCGGTGAGCTGATTGATACGCTGCGCCGGGCCGTGCTGGATGGCGTCCTGGCAGAGCTTAACGGCTTCTATGCCCTGAGCAGTCCGACCACAAGCCCCCGTCCTGGCTATCCCTGGGTGGAAGGTCGGTTGTTGCCCGATTGGGTTGCGCGGCTGGCGACCGGCGCAAAAGGCGGTGAGCAGGTTTGCGTGGTGGCAGAAACCCAGGAATGGGCACAGAAAAAAGACGGCGTGCCCGCCTTTATGCTGGCGTATCTGACACTTTCCCCCACACGATGCCACTGCGCCAGCAGCGGGCAGGATATCAGCGCGCAGGTGCTGCGCTATTTACCCTTTGACCCGACGCCGGTCTCGAGGAGGTAAGCATGGAATTATTATCGATTCCCGTCGCCCAGTGGCCGCCGCAGAACCATGATCCTCGCCGCCTAAAGGTGTTTATCCATCCCGAGGTGCTGGTTCAGGTATTCGATGAAGGTAACGGCATTTACCGATTGACGGTCAATCTGCTGGCCCTTGGTGGTAACGGGCGCTGGAAAGACGGGATATCGTGGGACAGGCTGCAAGAGATTAAGGATGCGGTCGGTTTTGCCGGGCAGGATGCAGTCGAGGTCTATCCTGCCGCACAGGATGTGGTCAACGTCGCTAACATGCGGCATCTGTGGGTGCTGCCCGAAAAGCTGCCTTTTGCCTGGCGGCATAAGCCATGATGTTGCGAAACAGGAGAGAATACGTGAACCGCTCAACACTTATCAAACTTATTCACCTAGCCCGGCGTCAACTCCAGCTTGATGACGAGACCTACCGCGCGGCGCTTGGCAAGGTATGTAGCACAAAAACCAGCTGCCGGGATATGACCGTACCCGAGCTGGTCAGGGTGTTACATGCCTTTCAGCAAAAAGGCTTTAAAGTGTGTTCAAAGCCGGTTTTACGCGGCGTTAAACCCGCTTCACCGGGCGCTAAAATCCTCGCCATCTGGCAGACCCTGCACCGCCAGGGGTTTGTGCAGTCGGGCGATGAGGTAGCACTGAATGCCTGGATAACGCGTACCACGGCAAAGGAGAACGGCGGCCTGGGGGTGGTGCAGCTGGCCTGGCTCAATCAGGATAGTGCGTTGGCCGTCAAGGTGCTTGAACGTCTCAAGCGCTGGCATCGGCGCTGCATGCTGGCGACACTCCCACCGGGTACGCCGACTGAAAGTTATCCGCGCGTTTGTCAGCGTTATGAGGCCGAGACCCGTGTATCGTCATAACGTCGGTAACGGGTTATCGTTACCGTGGGCAGAAGGGGCGTCTCGCTTTAGGGTTATGGGATAATATATTGTATAATAACATGATTACTCAACTTACCTGATGAGGTAGACGATGAAGACACACCAAGCAGATTTACTCGCCGATGATACCCAGTTGCATGCGTTAATTGACCGAATAGACACGGTGGATGAGGAAACCTTACAGCCTCAGTGGCCACAATTACTCGCGGCCCTGGTGGATGTGATGGATAATGAACTGCAACGCCAAGGATTTACCACCCCCCAATCTCGCCCTCTGGCGCGTAAAATGGCGGCGGCCCTGGCCGCGTATGCGGGTGGGCGTAACTATTATTTGCCCAAAGGCGACAGTCTGCTTACGGCGTTACGCGACGATGAAATTTTCCACCGCTGGCAGCAGGGCACACCGATTGAAACGCTACGCAAGGAATACCGGCTCGGCCAGATACAGATTTATAAAGTGATTGCCACCCAGCGCCAGCGCTATGTCAAGCGTACCCAACCCGCCCTGTTTGCCGACTAACCCCTGCTAACGTATCCGAACAATCGACAGGCCCCCAGGGGACGGATTGTTAACGGAGCGTAATCCCCCGCCTTATCACGCAACGCTTACCCTGTGACCAGGAATCCCTGTATCAAGGTTATCGCTATGCCGCCGTTGCCCGACCCGTTACGTAAAAAACTCCTCGCCGTCTCCGGTGCCGGTCTGTTGACTATCGCCGCCTGCTATACCGCGTTCTGGGAAGGTCACGCCCCCCAGCCCTATGCCGACAGCGGCGGGGTGCTGACGGTGTGCTACGGCCATACCGGTGGCGATATCACCCCCGAGATGACCAAAACGCCGGCGCAATGTGAGGCCCTGCTGGCGGCGGATATGCGCCAGGCTTTCGCTGTGATTGACCAGCATGTCACCGTACCGCTGTCAGAGGGGCAGCGCGTGGCGCTCGCGGCGTTTATTCACAATGTCGGGTCGGGGGCCTTTGCGCGCTCGACCCTGCTAAAGCGCCTGAATGCCGGCGATATCCCGGCGGCCTGCGATGAGTTTCGTCGCTGGGTTAAGGTGAAGGGCGTCACGCTGAACGGTCTGGTCAATCGCCGCGCCGCCGATGAATGGCTGTGTCGGCATGGACTGCCTGACCCCGAGGCGACGCCGTGAACACGTTACTTAAAACGGGGCTGACGCTGTGCCTGCTGGCGTTATTACTCGCTACCGCCGGCTGGCTCTGGCAACGTGAACGCCTGCGGGAAACCGCGCTGCACGATTTGCGCCAGGAGCGGGACGAAGCCTGGCAGGCGCTGGCAGAGCAACGCCAAATACAGCAGGTCTTTCATACCCTGGAGCAGACCGTTGAGCATGAAAAACAGCAACAGCGCGGAGAAAGTGAAAAAGGCCGCCAGCAGGTGCGCCAGCGGTTATCGCGGGTCAATTGTGCCCGTGAGCCTGTGCCTGGCCCTGTGGCTGACCGGGTGCGCCGCGCCGCCCGTGAAAGTGGTAACGTTGCCGCCGGTACCGCTCCCTGAAGGCTTACTGGCGGCCTGTCCGGCTCCGCTACCACCGGAGCCGTTGACCTTTGGGGCCAACGTGGAGTATTCCCTGCAACTGCTGGCCGTGATCAAGCAGTGCAATGCCGACAAGGCCGCCTTGCGCCAGGCCGAGCATTACCGACAAGAGCAACCCCATGATGAGTAAACGATGGAAACGATAACCCCCTCAATACCGGACAACGGACGGACCCGAACCCCGACCGCGCGTTATTGCGCCGCGTGCCGGGCTCCGATAGACCCGGCACGGCTGGCCGTGATGCCCCAGGCGCGCTGCTGTGTGGCCTGCCAGGCACGACGGGAGCAGCGGCGTGTGGGTTAACGTGCTTAAAGACTATATTGCCCCGGCGCTCTCTGCTGCCAGCACCGCAGGGGCGCTGTTTATGTGGCTGATGCGCCGCTCCTTTGCCGGACGCGAGCAGGTCGAGCGCCTTAACGCCCGACTGCTGACGGTAGAAACCCAGCTGGGTAATGCGCCGTCGGCACAGACAGTGCATGCCCTGAAAGTGGAAATCACCGAGCTGCGCGGCGATTTGAAAGAAACCCGCGCCAGCTTGCAGGCGGTGACGCATCAGCTGGAGTTACTGGTGGAAAAAGCCCTTTACCGGAGTGACGGATGATTGACGATATTTTGACGCAAGACCAGCGCCTGGTGATAGTGCGTTCACTGAATGAGTATCACGGCGAATTAAATGAATCGGTGTTGCAGGACTGCCTCGACGCCTACGGTCATAAGGTGTCCCGCGACCGGGTGCGCGTGTTGCTGGCCTGGCTGGCGGAGCAGGACCTGTTGCGGCTTGATACCTTGCCCGGGGGTTATCTGGTGGCCCATCTGAGCGGGCGCGGGCAGGAGGTCGCCGAGGGTCGCGCGACCGTGCCGGGCGTGAAGAAGCCGCGTCGGCGCTAGGGAGGTCGCGATGGAAGAAAACCTCACGCGCGGGCGCGCCGGTAAGGTGGATTTATTACCGGCGGATATTCGTCAACGCCTGTTTGCCCTGCTGCGAGAAAAACGCATTACCCAGTTACAGATTGTGGACGAGATTAACCGCCTGATTGATGCCGCAGGCCTCCCTGTCGAGCAACACCTGTCCCGCTCAGGGGTGAACCGGCTGGCAACGCAGAACGAGCGGGTGGCGCGGGATTTACGCGAGCTGCGTGAACAGACCAGCGCCCTAACCGCCGAACTGGGCGAAAAACCCACCGGCGAAACCTCGCGGCTGATTATGGAGATGGCCCGCTCCCTGCTGTTCAAGGGCATCCGCAAGCACCAGATTGCCAGCCAGGATAATGATGAGATTGATATTGATTTTCTCAAAGAAGCCATGCTGGCCGCCCAGCGCCTGGAGCGCACGGCAGAGATGAGCCACAAGCGCGAGGCACAAATCCGCCAGGCTTATGCCGAGGAAGCGGCGAATGCCGTCAGTGAAGCGCTCCGTGGACAAGAGGGCATGAGTCACCAGATGGAAAGCAAAATCCGCGACATTTTGCTAGGTAAGGCCTAATGCATTTTTTAACAGTTTGATTTTTAATGGAAACAGACAATGCGAACCGCTGAACAACCGGCCCCGATGACCCGATTGACCGACCCGCGCAAAATTGACCTGCGCGAGGCCACCCGCGTCTGCGGCGTTGATGTACCCGAATCGCTGACGTTACCGGAAAATGAACCGGTGTTTTTACCTTACCAACAACGCTGGTTCCTCGACGACAGCCCGGTGTGTATTGCCGAAAAATCCCGCCGTACCGGCCTGACCTGGGCCGAGGCCGGGCGCAACGTCATCACCGCCAGCAAGTCGCGGCGCGATGGCGGACGCAACGTGTTTTACGTCGGCAGCAAGAAGGAGATGGCGCTGGAATATATTGCCGCCTGCGCGCTGTTTGCCCGCGCCTTTAACCAGCTGGCCCAGGCCGATGTTTACGAGTCCACCTTCTGGGATAGCGAGAAGCACGAGGAAATTCTCCAGTACATGATCCGCTTTCCGCACAGCGGCTTTAAAATTCAGGCGTTAAGCGCTCGCCCGTCCAACCTCCGTGGCTTGCAGGGCGATGTGGTGATTGACGAGGCGGCGTTCCATGAATCCCTTGAAGAGCTGCTCAAGGCGGCGCTGGCGCTCAACATGTGGGGCGCGCGGGTGCGGTTGATTTCCACCCATAACGGGGTCGATAACCCGTTTAATGCCTATATTCAGGACGCCCGCGAAGGGCGCAAGGATTACAGCCTGCACCGCATCACGCTCGATGAGGCCATTGGCGAAGGACTGTATCGCCGTATCTGCACGGTCACCGGGCAGGTGTGGTCGCCTGACGCCGAAAAAGCGTGGCGCGATAACCTGTATAAAAATGCGCCCAATACGGAATGTGCCGAGGAGGAATACGGCTGCGTGCCGCGCAAGTCGGGCGGTGCTTATCTTTCCCGCCCGCTGATTGAGGCGGCGATGGCCCCGGCAGGCCGTGTCCCCCTGCTGCGCTTTGAAGCCCCAGCGGTATTTGAACTGTGGAGCGCCGCGCAGCGCGAAGCTGAAGTAGAGGCCTGGTGTCAGGCGCATCTCGAGGCGGTGCTGGCGACGCTTACGCTGGACTGTCGTTACTGTTTCGGCGAGGACTTTGCCCGTAAGGGCGATCTGTCGGTTTTTGTGGTACTGGCCATCGCCCCGGATTTAAGCAAGCGCGAGGCGCTGCGCGTCGAGCTGCGCAACGTCACCTATGACCAGCAAAAGCAGATAATGCTCACCATCCTGACCCGGCTGCCGCGTCTGGTGGGGGCCGCCTTTGACGCCACCGGCAACGGCGGCTATCTGGCCGAGGCCGCCCGGCTGCATTTCGGCCCGGGCATGGTGGATTGCGTCACGCTCTCGGCAAAATGGTATGCCGAATGGATGCCCAAACTGAAAGGTGAGCTGGAAGCGCAAAACCTCACCTTGGCCCGCCATCAGTCGACGCTGGATGATTTGCTGCATATCAAGGTAGTCAACGGGGTACCGCAAATTGACAAGGGGCGCAGCAAGGATACGCCGTCAGGCGTTCAGGGGGCGCGCCGCCACGGTGACTATGCGGTGGCGCTTTGTATGGCCAACCGCGCCGCGGCGCTGGACGGTTTTGCGCTGGATGAGGCGGCCTGTCAGGCATTGCCCGCCCGTATCCGGGCGATGGAATATGACGATGAGGTCGGCGATGACGATGATAACGCCGATGAGCGGGGGTGCTGGTAATGAAACGGCTGGTAGATATTCAGGGTCAACCCCTGGTGTTTTCACCGGACAGCCAGACGGCAAAGACCGATATTCCCCAGGTGGCCAGCCGGGCGCCCGAGCATCCGGCGTCCGGTATTACCCCTAACCGTGCCGCGCTCTGTTTGCGGGCGGCAGAGCACGGTGACATGACCGCCCTGGTGGATTTGGCCGCCGATCTGGAAGAAAAAGACACCCATCTGTTTTCTGAACTCAGCAAGCGCCGCCTGGCGCTGCACAGCGTGGAATGGCGTATTCAGCCACCGGATAACCCCAACGCCCAGGAGAAAGCCCAGGCGGTGGCGCTGGAAGCGCGGCTCACCGATGCGCCCTGGTTTGACAATGCCTTGTTTGACGCCACCGACGCCCTTCTCAAAGGCTATGCGATGCAGGAAATTATCTGGGGTCCCCGGCGTGGCGGCGAATTTTTCCCGACCGCTGTCCACTGGCGCGATCCGGCGTTGTTCTGCGTCAATCCCGACGACTACCGCGAACTACGGTTACGCGACGGCAGCCAGTCCGGGCAGACGTTACAGCCGTTTGGCTGGATTTGCCATGAGGCCAAAGCCAAAACCGGCTACCCCGGCACCCAGGGGCTGGTACGCACGCTGATTTGGCCGTTTATCTTCAAGAATTACAGCGTGCGGGATTTCGCCGAGTTTTTGGAGATTTACGGGCTGCCACTGCGGGTGGGGAAATACCCCAGCGGCGCGAGTGCCGAGCAGAAAAGCGCCCTGATGCGGGCGGTGATGGATATTGGCCGCCGGGCCGGGGGGATTATTCCCGCCGGCATGAGCCTGGAGTTTGAGGCCGCCGCTAACGGTCAGTCTGACCCGTTTATGGCGATGATTGCCTGGGGAGAGCGCGCGATATCTAAAGCGATCCTCGGCGGGACACTGACCTCAGAGGCCGGCGATAAAGGCGCGCGCTCGCTAGGCGAGGTGCATAATGCGGTACGCAAGGAGATCCGCAACGCCGATTTACGCCAGCTGTCACGGACCTTTAACCGTGATCTCATTTATCCGCTGCTGGCGCTGAACAGCCCGGTCCCGCTTGACCCGCGGCGACTCCCCCGCTTGGTGTTTGATACGCTGGAATGTGAGGATATGGCCAGCTTTGCCGAGGCTATTCCCAAACTGGCGACCGGTATGGCGATACCGGTGTCCTGGATCTACGATAAGCTGCGCATTCCGGTGCCGGATGGCAATGAGGCGGTGTTTACCGTCTCGTCGCCACCGGCGGTGGCGCAAACGGCGCTATCAGCGACCCTCACACCGGCAGCGCCGATAAGCGACGCGGTGGAGACAGCACTCGACGCCACAGGGTTGAACGCCAGTGCCGACCCGTTACTGGCACCGGTGATAGCCGCTATCCGTGAGCAGGGGCCGGAGGCGGCGCTGGAGCAGGCGGCGATCCTCTATCCCGAGATGGACGACCGCGCGTTGATTGAACTGCTGACCCGCGCCACCTTTGCGCTGGAAGTCTGGGGGCGTCTCGATGCCACAACCGATTGATTTGGGCGTCGTCGCCCGTCTGCCGCCGAAAGAGGCCATCGCCTACTTCCGCGCCAAGGGGTATCAGATCACCTGGAACTGGTTTGAGCAACGGGCTGCCGTTCACGCCCGGATGTTTACCGTCGCCAAGGCGGCGCGGCTGGACGTCCTGAGTGCGATCCGTGACGAAGTGGACCGGGCCATTGCCCAGGGAATATCCCGGCAGGACTTTATTGACACGCTGACGCCCCGGTTGCAAAAGCTCGGATGGTGGGGGAAACAGGTCATGGTGGACAGCCAGGGCAATGCCGACGCCGTGCAACTGGGGAGCGCCCGACGCCTGGCGACGATATATAACGTCAATACCCGCGTCGCCTATAATGCCGGGCGCTATGCACAGATGATGGCCACCGCAGACCTTTATCCCTACTGGCAGTATGTCGCCGTCGGGAATAGCCGCACCCGGCCCTCACATGCCGCCCTGCATGGCAAGGTTTTTCGTTACGATCACCCCTTCTGGCAAAGCCATTACCCGCCCAACGGGTTTAACTGCCGCTGCCGGGTACGCGCCTTGTCAAAACGCCGACTGAATGAGTTAGGCCTGCGCGTTACGGAAGAGGTCGGTCAGCTACACACTCATGAGGCCGAGGCGGGTGTCGATAAGCGTAGTGGGGAAATCATCACCACCTCCGTGACCACCTTTGATGATGGCAAGGTAAAAATGACGCCGGATGTGGGCTGGTCCTATCACCCCGGCGCGGCGGCGTTCGGTGTTGACCAGACCATGATCCGCAAACTCCTTGAGGTCAAAGACGCGGCGCTGCGTGAAGCCGTGGTGCAGGAGCTGAACAACAGCCCGGCGCGTCAGTTGAGTTTTTCGCTGTGGGCCACGCGCATTATGCAAAGCCGGCGTGCCGGCAACGGCATTCACACGCTGGGCTTTTTGCCGGATGCCATTGCCCGTGCGGTACAGGCGCGCACGGGGCAGGCACCGGCCCGTCTGCTGGCAATGAGCGAAAAAAACCTGTTGCATGCTGACAGTGAAAAACATCACCTTGGCGGAATAAGCCTACGGGCGGAGGATATTCAACAGTTACCCAGGCTAATGACTCACGCTCAGGCAGTATTGTGGGACAAGCAACATAACAATTTACTTTTTGTGATCAGTACATCGGATGGGACGGCAAAAGTTGTCGTTAATGCACCGTACAAACTGCGTAAAACCCAAGATCAGCTTGATGTCGTGATTAATGCCTATCGATTGAATGTCGAGAAGCTCAAAGGTGAAATTGCCGGAGGACACTTAGAGTTGCTGGAGGGAAGTCTTGAGTGAGCCGATGGTGGGAGTCGAACCCACATATACGAACGCATTGACCGCAGTCATACGCACGCCGCTTTACCGTTAAGAGTACATCGACCGACAATAATTTTAACCGACCCCCATACGGAGGGCAAGATGTCACAGACTGAATTAACCGCAGTGATTGATCGCCAGCGCCTGCAAACCTTGTTTGCTGAACTGCAACGCGTTGGCGACGACGGCAAGGCGATCACCCGTATCGTCGCCGCCAGCCTCCTTTCGGCCACTGAGCAGGCGTTTGAGCGCGAACGCGCGCCGGATACCGGGGCGGCCTGGGCAGCCTTGAGCGATCCGTATCGCCGCTGGCGTGAGCGGCACGGTTACAGCCCCATAAAGGTGTTGACCCGCGAGGGCGATATGGCGCGCTCGGTGAGCATCGACTGGGGCGATAGCTGGGCGCGTATCGGGGCCAATGTGCCGCAGGCGGCCATCCATCAGTGGGGCGGCAAACCGGGGATGCGTCCGGGGCCGGCAGCCATCCCGGCCCGATCGTTTATGGGACTGGATCTCACCGGCGAGCGGGATATCCTCGACGCCTTGGCGCAACGCCTGTCTAACGCCCTACACCCATAAACGTCTGTGCGCCCCACCACGCGATGATGACGGAGACGGGGTGCCTTGGCATCAAAAAAATCTTTTGAACGCGCTCCGGCGTTTTTGAAGGGGTTTTGAACGGGGGTATTCAGGCGATCGCTCGCCGTTTTCAGTGCCCATTGAAATCTGCCCCCCTGCGAAAGTAAAACTGCCCACCCCGTTGATTGGTAATGTAGCGTAATCCCACCGTCCGCGCTGATGCTGCCACACTGGCGGCATGACGACAAAACCCCCTGTTCCCAAGATAGCCTATGCGGTGCTCAACGCCGCGCCGCTCTCGCCCTTTGATCATGACGGCTGGTGTCAGGTGATGCCCGCCGGCCATGTCCGGGCGCGTGACGGTCGCCCCGAGACGCCCGCCGAGGGCTGGCTGATTAACGAGGCCGCGTTTAACCGCATGGTGGCGCGGGTGGTGGCACTCAATCAGCCCATCAAAATCGATTATAACCACCAGACGCTGTTTAAACCGGAAGCGGCCCCGGCAGCCGGTTTTGTTCCGGCGACCCCGGCGCGTTTTCGCTGGGACGACAACACCGGGGTCTGGGTCAAGCCGGACTGGAACCCGCCGGCGCTTGAGCGCCTGAAAAACAATGAATTTCCCTATTTTTCGCCGGTGATGGGCTATGACGCGCGCAGTGGCGAACCCCTTGAGCTAAGAATGTTAGCCATTACCGGCGATCCGGGTCTGACGGGCATGCGCCCGGTGGCCGCCCTGAGCGCCGAAGATATCTACCAGGCGTTAACTGTTCCCCCTTCCTCCCCTAAGGAGCCTGCAATGAATCCATCGTTAAACGCGCTGCTGGCCGCGCTGGGCCTGACGGTGCCGGAGGGCGGCGATCTGACCGATGAGATCGCCACCGCCGCCCTGTCTGCCCTGACCACGCTAAAAAACCAGGCGGACAAGGCCGCCGCGCTGGAAACCACTATGGCGGCCCTGTCCGCTGACCTGAACGCGCTGAAAACCCACGCTCTGACTGAGGCCGTGGATTTACGCCGCTATGTCCCGGTCGAGACCTATAACGCGATGCGTGAGCAGGTGGTGTTACTGTCTGCCGACCTGGGAAAAACTACCCTGGCGCAGACGCTAGACCAGGCCGAGCAGGACGGGCGGATATTGAAATCCGAGCGCGCCTACCTGGAAACACTCAGCGACCAGATTGGCGTGGCGGCGTTGTCGGCGCAACTGGCGACGCGCCAGCCGATAGCCGCCCTGACCCGGGTGCAGACTGAAACCCTGGCGCTGCCGCCCGAAAACCGTGAAAAAACCGCCACCGTCGCTCTGTCGGCGGAAGAGTTACAGGCCGCGCGCGTGCTGGGGATGACCCCGGCGGCGTTCCAGAAAATCAAAACCGAGGACGCACAATAATGCCAACCCCGATCACCCCGTCACAAATCACCGCCCTGATGACCGGCTTTCGCAAGGAGTTTCAGAACGGGCTGGCGATGGCCCCGTCCCACTATCAGCAGGTGGCGACCAGCGTGCCCTCGACGTCTAAATCCAATACCTACGGCTGGCTGGGGCAGTTTCCCGCGTTCCGTGAGTGGGTCGGTGCACGCAGTATCCAGCAGATGAAAGTCTACGGTTACACCATCAACAACAAGACCTATGAAGGCACGGTGGCCATTACCCGCGATGATTTCGAGGATGACAATCTGGGCGTGTATACCCCGCTGTTTCAGGAAATGGGGCGCGCTGCGGCGGCACAACCGGACGAACTGGTGTTTACCGCCTTGCGCGACGGCAATAAAACGAACTGCTATGACGGCAAACCTTTTTTTGATAGCGAGCATCCGGTGTATTCCAAGGTCGACGGCAGCGGTGACGCGACCAAGGTCGCCAACCAGTTGATTGAAAAAACAGGTACAGGTGCAGCTCAAAAAGACTACGAGGGGGCGGTGTGGTATCTGCTGGACTGCTCACGGGCGCTCAAACCGCTGATTTTCCAGAACCGCCGCCCGCCGGAGTTACTCGCCCTGACCAAGGTCGATGAGGGGCGCGCGTTTACCGATAACGAATTTGTCTTTGGTGCCTCGGCCCGGCGCAATGTGGGCTACGGCTTCTGGCAGATGGCTTACCGCATGCAGGCGTCACTGACGCTGGATAACCTCTGGAAAGGCTGGAGCGCGATGCGCGGCTTTACTGCCGATGGCGGTCGCAAGCTGGGTATTCGTCCGACCCATCTGGTGGTGCCGGTGGAGCTGGAGAAAACCGCCACCCAGTTACTGGAGCGGGAATTACTGGCCGAGGGTAGCACCACGGTCTCTAACGAAATGAAAGGCAAGCTGACGCTATTGGTGGCGGATGCGCTCTAAACGCGCTTTAAACAGGGTTTTAACGGTCATTAACGGAGAGTCAAGGGATGTATGCCAGTGAGCAGGATTTACGCGCCCGTTATAGCGCCTTGTTGATAGAAAGACTGGTCGACTGGCGTAGTGATGAGGCGGCCGCCCGGCAGAAGGTGGCGCAGGCGCTCAGCGATGCCAGCACGCTGATGGACAGCTTTATCGCGGCCCGTTACGCGCTGCCACTCTCGGTGGTGCCGTCGGTGCTGAAACAGCATGCCTGCACCCTGGCGTTTTACTACCTGAATGACGAGCGGGCCACCGAACAGACCCGCCAGCGTTACCAGGATGCGCTGCGCTGGCTGGAGGCGGTGAAAAACGGCGAGCTGCCGCTCGGGGTGGATAGCGATAACCAGGCCCCCGACAGTGCCGACCTGCCGCAGATGCAGGCTGATGCGTCGGTGTTCGGGCGCAGGCAAAAGGGGTTTATCTGATGATTGTCTCCACCGAAAACGCTTTGCTGGCGCGACTACATGAGGTATTTGGCAACACGTTGCGTGATATCGCCACCCATCCCGGCGACTGGAGCAAGGAAGGGCTGCGTGATGTGCTGCTGACGCCGCCCTCGGTGTATCTGGTGTGGCTGGGGGCGCAGGCCGGTCAGGTCAAAGGCGTGATTGACAGTCGCTTTGTTTTTTACGTGGTGGCCGAGGTTATCAACGGTGCTGAGGGAGACCGGCCCGGCCTCTACCAGATAGTAGCGCGCCTGATAGCGGGCTTATCGGGTTTTTGTCCCGCAAACGCTGGGTCGATGCGCTTTGAAGAGGGGCGCAACCTGTACACCGAGCAACAGGGGCAACATGGCGTGGTGCTGTATGGCACTTATTTCACCTGCGAGGAGCCGGTGCCGCCTTTGCTTCAGGATGACGGCGTGGATGCGTACCTGCGCCATTATCAGACCTTTACCCAGGCGGACGGCAGCCCGCCGTTCGCCGCCCGTATCACCCTGCACGGGGAGAGCCACGACAATGAATGACACCGACAATACCGCGATGCGCTTCCCTAACCCGCATGACTTACCGATGATTTTTGTGGTGCCGGCCCCGGAGCGTGCGGTGCGTGAACCGAATTCCATGCGGATGTTACCAGATACGGGGGCCTGGGTGCCGCGCAATGCTTTCTGGCTAACGCGCCTGCTGCGTTTCAAGGATGTGCTGGAAATCCCGCCCCCATCCAATCCGGCGGCCACCAGGCAAAAGTCAGCCCCTGCCGCCTTGAGTAAACAGGAGTCGCCTTCATGACCATAAGCTTTAATGAAATCAGCGCCGGGGTTCGCCTCCCGCTGACGCATATTGAGATTGATAATTCGCAGGCCGTCACCGGTACCCCGACCACGCTGACCCAGGTGCTGATGTTGGGTCAGGCCGCCATCAAGGACGGCAAGGTCGACGGCAGCGGCGCAGTAGACACGCCGGTCCGCATCACCCGCGCCGATCATGCCGCGACACTCTGGGGCCAGGGATCGATGCTGGCGGCGATGGTGAGAGAATTTTTAACCGATAACCCGGATGCGGTGTTAACCGTGATGGCGCAGGGTAACGGGGCGGGCAAGGCCGATGCCGGCAGCCTGACCTTATCGGGCACAGCACAACAGGCCGGGGTGCTCAATGTCTATCTCGGGGGCGTGCGGGTGCGCGTGACGGTGGAGAAAGGGTAGCAGGGTAAGGCGGTCGGCGATGCGCTGGCCCTGGCGATTAATGCCCTGCCGTCGCTGCCGGTGACCGCGGTGTCTGCCGCGCCGGGGGGTGAGAATGTCACTGCCGATCAAACGGTGGTGACCCTGACGGCACGGTTTATTTCTGACTATTCGGCGCAGGATATCCGCCTGAATTATTACGATGGCGAGATAACGCCACCGGGGCTGGCAGTGGCGATGGCTGCCCCTGCTGCACGGGCGACGAACCCTGATCTGGCTAACAGTATTGCCGCGTTGGGCGATACCCAATATCACCATATCGTCATGCCCTGGCTCGATACCGCCAACCTAAAATTATTAAGCGAGGCGCTGCGCGACCGCTGGGGACCGGCCAAAATGTCCGACGGCATCGCCTGGGCTGCCCATACCGGCAGTCTGGGGGAAATCACCCAGTTCGGCAAGTCGCGTAACGATTTTCTGCTGACCTGTAGCGGTATTCAGCGCGCGCCGGAGCCGGCCTATCTGTGGGCGGCCACCCTGTGCGCCATTGGTGCAAAACACTTAAGTCTCGATCCGGCACGCCCGCTGCAAAGCCTGCGCCTGCCGCGGCGGTTGGCCCCGGCGCTGTCTGACCGGCTGCGATCCAATGAGCGTAACCAGCTGCTGTATGACGGCATCGCTACCGTGACCGTGGGGGCCGACGATGGGGTGCAGATTGAGCGGCAGATAACCACCTATCGTACCAACGCCTATGGCGATCCGGATCCGTCTTACCTCGATGTCAATACCGTGGCGACGCTGTCCTATCTGCGCTATTCCACCCGGGTACGCATCACCCAGCGCTTTCCGCGCCATAAGCTGGCCAACGACGGTACGCCGGTGGCACCGGGGCAGGCGATGGTGACACCGGGCATTATCCGCACCCAGTTACTGGCGCTGGCGATAGAGTGGCTGGAGGCGGGGCTGATTGAGAACTTCGATAGCTTCCGTGACAGCCTGATTGTCGAGCGCAACAACAATGACCGCAATCGGGTAGACGTGCAGTGCAAGCCGGATATTGTTAATCAATTTCGCATTTTCGCGGAACAAATTCAGTTCATTTTGTAAGGGGGTACGATGGCATTTGGCAAATACCAATACCAGGGCAAGGCGATTGTCCGGGTTAACGGGCAGGAATACCCGACCCTGACAGGGGCCACCTTTACCCCGTCCGGGGAAAAACGCGAGGAAGTGACCGGCGCACGCGTTTATGGCTACAAATCGACGCCCCGTGCCGCCACGCTGGAATGCAAATTCCCGGCACGGGGTGACCTGAGCGTGGAAATCATCAACGGCTGGCACGATGTCACGCTGGAGTTTGCAGCCGATTCCGGCGAAACCCATATGATGACCAACGCCTGGAGCAACGGGGAAGAGTCCCTGACGGATGCGGGAGACATCTCCGCCAAATTTACCGCCATTCGCAGCCAGCGTGTGGCGTAAGGAGCAAGCATGACCCACAGCATGGAAACCCTGGCGGCGGCAGCCCACGAGGTTGAAGGGGTGTCGCCGGATATCGCCAGTGTCGCCGACGAACTGGCGCGCGGGCAACTGACCCTGGTTGACGGTCTGGTCACCGGCAGCGGTGATGATGAACAGCGGCATACGGACGTCACCCTGCGGCCATTAACCGGCAAAGACATTATTGATGCCGAGCTGGCTGCCGAGCGGGTGGTGCAGACGGCTAACGGCTCGGAATTAGTGCGTTCGCCGGCGATGGTGGAGTTTGAGCTGCTGCGCCGGCAGGTCGCCCGGCTGGGCAACCTCAACGGCCCGTTGTCACTGCTGCAACTGAAAAGCCTGTCGGCGCGCGATATTGAACGCCTTATCATCGCCCAGCGTCTGGGCGGTAGCGCGCTGGCCGGCCAGCTGGCGGCTGACGCGGGGCGACTGGATGCAGTGTCGGGAAAAAATTGAGGAAGCGGCGCTGATGCTCGCCACATCCACCAGGTCGGGCATGGACTGGGCGCTTTCCCTGCCGTTAATCCGGCTCTACCGGCACTGCCAGCAAGCCACTCAACTTTTACAGCGTGAGTAACCGATGGCAGAAAAAAAAGTCAAAGCCGCCGTCATTGTTGATCTGCTGGGCAACCTGCCCCGGCAGTCACGGCTGTTCGGTCAAAGTCTGGTCGGCATGGGGCGGCAAGGCGGCGCCTCCCTGCACGGTCTCGGTCTTCGGGCAAATACTTTGGGGAGTCAGCTTGACCGGCTGGGCCACCAGGGCCAGCGCACCTTTAGCGGTCTGCGCCTGGGGCTGGCGTCGGTGTCATCCGGTTTTGACCATCTGGAGACGCGCGCCAAAGCGGCCTATGGCGGCGTAGCACGCCTTTACGGGCTACTGGCCGGGGGCGCGGCGCTGATTGGCCTGAAAAAAGCCTTTATCGACCCGGCGGCGACGATGGAAAACATGACGCTGCGTCTGAACTCCCTGAACCATCACGATAAAGCCCAGACCGACGCTGACCTGAAATGGGCGCTACAGAATGCCAAGGACTCCACCTGGGGATTGCAAGGGGTGGTGCAGGAATACACCGCCAGTCGGGGGTTTGGCATGAGCCGTGAAGAAGCGCGCCACTTTATTACGATGCTGGAAGACCAGGGTGCGCGGCACGGCTGGACGCTGCCGGAAGCCCAGGGAGCCTCCCTTCAGCTGAAACAGATGTATTCGCGTAAAAGTATTCAGGCGCAGGATGCGAGCCTGCTGACCGGCTACGGCATTGATGTCTATAGCGTGCTGGCAGAAAAGCTCGGCAAAAGCCGTAACGAACTGACCCAGCAAGGCGAAAAAGGGTTACTCGGGGCAAAATCGGTTGAGCTGTTGTTCCAGGCGCTGCGCGAGCAGGCCAAAGGGGCGCAAAAAGACGCGATGAACTCGTGGACGGGACTCACTTCCCAGTTGGGTGATGTCTGGCAGCAGTTCGCCGTCAAGGTAATGAATCAAGGGCCGTTTAAACGGCTTAAAGGCGAGTTAAAAGACTTTCTGGATGTTGCTGGCGAGGCGCAGGAAAGCGGTTTGCAGGACCAATGGGCCAACCGACTGGCCAGTCGTTTTAACGGGGTATTCGACAGCGCCCGACGGGGCGTTACGTTATTCAGGCAAGGTCTAGAGCGGGTCAATGCCGAACTGATGGCGCTGCGCAAAGCTGGCTACGGCGAGACTATCGACAACATCGGCAAAGTCGCCGCCAATACGGCCAAAGCCATTCTGGCGATTTACGTCGCCTCGAAGCTGGCCCGTGTCGGCATGGCAATAGCGCGTCCCGCCTGGGGGTTGGCGAGTGCACCGGTACGCTATCCGTGGCGGGCTTATCGATGGTGGCGTGGGCGCGGTAAAAATGCCCCTGCGGGTTTGCCTGGCCCGACACCGTTTGCGATGGGCGGCGGACTGGGTGCGCCGGTGAGCGTGTTTGTCACCAACTGGCCGGCGGGCAGCGGCGGCGGTGGCAGTGAGACTTATGTCGATGGCAGCGGACGCACCCGCCGTAAAGGCTCGCGCGTGCGTCCGGGCCGTCCAGCACCCCCGGTGCCACGCTCCCGCCTGGGGCGGGCGGCCTCCGCCGTCTCAGGCTTCTTTGGCGGCCTGGTCAATCGCACCGGCGCACGGTTAAGCCGGCTACCGGGCATGAGTACGGTCGGGCGCTGGCTGTCCGGTGTGGGTGGCGGGTTGCGCGATATGGGACAGCGCGCGCGTGGCCTGCTGGGTGGGGCAACGGCGCAGCTCACCGGTTTCACCGGCTGGCTGGGACGGTCTGCCGGGGCACTCGGTCGCGGTACAATGCGCCTGGGCGGGCCGGCGCTGACGGCGTTGTCACTGGCCCCGACATTGTTAGATAAGGACGCCAGCGCCGAGGATAAAGGCGGTGCGCTAGGTTCGGCAACCGGGGCAACGGTGGGCGGCCTCGTCGGCGCAATAGGCGGCCCGATTGGCGCAGTGGCCGGCTCGATGCTGGGCAGCGTGCTCGGCGAAAAACTCGGCGGCTGGCTGGGCGATATCTACGCTAAGTGGGACGATAAGGACGCGCAACAGACGGTGCAGCCGCCCGTCAAAGCCCAGGCGGATATGCGTATCGCGCTCGGGCCGGGACTGGTGTTGCAAAACAGCGCCGTCACCGACAGCAACGCCTTTGGGTTAAATCTGGATGTGTATAACGGCGACAACTACCGTATTTATTGAGGTAAGCAGATGAAAAGTACCGGTCAGGGCCGCTTTCGCGGCGTGCCTTTCTGGGTTTACAAAGAGCAGCGCAGCCGCGGCGGTCGCCGGGTGGTGCGGCGGGAATATCCGTTGCGCGAGCAGGGTGGTGCGGACGATTTAGGAAAAAAACTGCCTGAGCACACCTTCACCCTGTCACTGACCGGCGATGATGTGCAGGCGCAGCGGGTACGGCTGACGCAGGCGCTGAATGCGCCGGGACCGGGCGAGCTGTTGCACCCTGACTGGGGTACGCTGTCGGTGCTGGTTGATAATTTTGAAAGCCGCTACAGCGTCGATAACCAGCGTCTGGTGGAGTTTACCGTCACGGTGGTGCCGGTGGCCGATGAGACCGCCCCTACGGTGGCCCAAGATACCGCCGGGGTGGTCAATCGCCAGGGCGACAGCACACTGGCCGCACTCTTTTCAACCCTGGCTGACGGCTGGCAGGCCTCGCTGCATGACGTGCAGGCGTTAATGGATGGTGTTAGCGAAAAGGCCAACACGCTGGAAAGTGCCCTCAATGGTCTGGGGTTGCTGGCCGATATGCAGAGCTTTAGTACCTCGTTTACCGCCCTGCGCGGCAATATCCAGGGGCTTATCACCACCCCCGACCGCCTGGCGCTGGCCTTAAAGGGCATTTTTCAGGGCATACAGCGCCTGCCGGCTTACCCCCAGCCGGAAAAAATAACAAACCGGGCACGCGCGCCGGTCTCCCCGCAGCCCGGCGCACTCCAGCACCAGATAGTCCAGTTGGCCGACCGGCTGGACAGCGCGCTGGTCCGTCAGGAGCGCCAGCGCGATAGGCAGGGGCTGCAACCGGCCACCCGCGCCACGGTGCAGCTGTTGCACAATACGCTGCGCCTGGCGGTAGCCGTGGTGCAGGTACAGATGTTGTCGTCCCTGCTCACCGCCAGTCTGGCGGCGGTCAGCCCAAACGCACCGGCGCAGGTGTTGCCACGCACGGCCTCGCCCGCCCCGCGCCCGCTCAGTGACAGCGGCAGCGTCTGGCTGGAAAGTACGCCGGATGTGGTGCGCGTCAGTCAGCAGGTCGCGCGCCGCCTGGATGCGTGTGCCCTGACCAGCTCGGCGCTGGGCTATCAGACCCTGGCCTTGCAGGTGCGGGCGTTAAGCCGCGCCTTTGTGGCGGATTTATCCCATCGCGGCGTGGCGTTACCCGGCCTGATCCAGGCCGCAGTGACAACCACCGAGCCAGCGCTGGTGATCCTGTACCGCATCAGCGGCGATGCGCGTGACACGGCGCGCTTTATTCGTCGCAACCGGCTGCGTCATCCGCTGTTTGTGCCGGGGGGCGAGCGCGTGGAGGTGCTCGGTGGCTGAGGTGGCGTTGCGCATCGACAACCGGATTTTCACCCACTGGCTTTCGGTCAGTATTACCCGCGGGCTGTCGCGTCTGGCCGGGGATTTTACCCTCGGGATCATGATGCCCGGCCAGGCGTTGCCCGACAGCCTGCGCGCCGGCGGAACGCTGGCGCTGACCCTTGACGGGCAACCGGTCATCACCGGCTACCTGGACAGGGTATCGCACAAGATGGGAGCCGACGCGGCACAGGTCACGATAAAGGGCCGGGATAAAACCGGCGATCTGGTGGACTGTTCGGCGGTCTATCCGGGCGGTCAATGGCGTCACCGCACCCTGCAACAGATTGCGCAAGACCTATGCAGCCCTTTTGGCATTGCGGTGCGCTGGGCGGTGTCTGATCCCGAGGCCGCCAAACCCTTTACCTCCTTTACCCTTGAACTGTCTGAAAGCGTGGCGGATGTGCTGAGCCGGGCGGCGCGTCACCGGGGCGTTTTGGTGACCAGTGATGCCGCCGGCGATCTGGTGTTTACCCAGGCGGCGAACACCCCCACTGACACCCTGCGTCTGGGTGACAATCTGTTGTCCGCCGAGTACAGCGAGGACTGGCGCGACCGTTACCGCCAGTATCTGATTAAGGGGCATGGCAGCGGAGGCGGTCAAGCGGGCGATGCCAACACCAACGCGCTGCGTGCTGCGCCCAAGGGAGAAAGCGACGATCCCGCGATGGGGCGTTACCGCCGCAAAGTCATTCTGGCTGACAGCACACTGACCCCCGCCACCGCACGGGCGCGCGCGCTGCGGGAAAGCCGCCGGGCATTGGCCCAGTCAGAGCGCTTTACCGCCGTGGTCAAGGGCTGGCAGCGCGAAAGCGGCGAACTGTGGCAGACCAACCAGCTAACCCGCGTCATTGCGCCGCGTCTGTCGATGGTCAGTCGTGACCTGTTGATTAGCCAGGTACAGTTTGATCTCGATGCGGACAACGGGGAACGCACAACGTTAACACTGGCCCCGCGCGAGGCGTTTATCGTGCCGGCTGAGGCGGAGCGTCAGGCCAGCGGGGCTGACGGTGGCGTCGATGGTCTGGTGCGGGCCTGGCTTAATCAGGGGAATAAACTCGATGAGTAATATCGCACTGCAACGCCTGCTTGCCCCGGTGATGCGCGGGATCCGCCTGTTGTTTGGGCGGGGCATCCTGACCGGGGTGAATGACGGCCTGAAAGCGCAAAACGTCCAGTTGACGGCGCTGGACGGCGAAACCTTCGATGAGGTCGAGCGCCCGCAGCAATACGGGCATATCAGTGTGCCGTTGCCGGGGGCTGAGGTGGTGTTTGCCTGCCTGGGCGGCAGTCGTGATCAGGCGACCGTGCTAGTGGTAGAAGACCGGCGTTATCGACCGACCGGGCTGCCCGCCGGGGATAGCGGCCTGTATCACTATGAAGGGCATCGCCTGCGTCTGACTCAGGATGGCCGCTGCATCATCACCTGTAAAACGCTGGAAGTGGTCGCTGAGCAGGAGGTGGTGTTTAACACCCCGACCGCGCGGTTTACCGGTGATGTGGAAATAGCAAAGAGTGTGACTGTGAAGCAGAACATGGCGATAGAAGGCAACGCTGGATCCAAAGGCACCTTCACCGCACCGGAAGCCGTTATCGGCGGTGTCAAACACAGCACCCACCGCCATCAGGAAAATGGCCAGGGCAGTCTGACCGGGGGGCCGCAATGAGCGACGCGGCGCTGCGCTGGATGAATGGCGAGGGGGGGCTGGTACAGGCAGGCGCGGATTTACTCGCCGACGACAGCCTGACGACCACGGTGCTGCTTTGCCTGTTTACCGACCGGCGCGCTGAGGTCTCCGACCGTTTGCCGGATGGCGGCCATGACCGACGCGGATGGTGGGCGGACAGTTACCGCGACCGCCCGATTGGCTCGCGGCTGTGGCTGCTGTCACGGGAAAAGGCGCTGCCTGCGGTATTGGCGCGGGCGGAAGCCTACGCCGATGAGGCGCTGCGTGGCCTGCTGGAGGCCGGGATGATCAGCCAATTACATTGCCAGGCGAGTGCGCCGCTGCCGGGCTGGCTGCGGCTGACCGTGCGACTGACGCTCAAGGACGGCAGTGCGCGCCCGTTTACCTTTAAAGCCCGTTTGGAGGGGATGTAAATGCCGTATCAGATACCCACGCTCGGTGAGCTTATCAGCCAGACGCAGCAGGATGTGGCGCAACGCCTGCCGGGCGCGCTACCGGCCCAGGACAGTCTGCTGGGTGCCGTGGCGATGGCGCAGGCCGGGCTGTCGGCGCTGGAGCATGAGCACCTGGGCTGGATAGCCCGGCAGATTATTCCGAGCGACGCCGATGAGAGCGAGTTGCTCAAACATTGCGCCTTTTGGGGCGTGGTGCGCAAGCAGGCAGCGCGCGCCAGCGGCCCGGTTAGGCTGTCGCTGTATGATGCCGCCAGTGTGCCTGTTGGGGCGCGTTTGCAACGGGCCGACGGCGCGCTTTACCGCCTGACAGACGCCGCCGCGGGCAAGGCCGGCAGCGTAACGGTCAACGTCGAGGCCGACCAGCCGCGGCTGGCGGGGGATTGCGGCGCGGGGCAATCACTCGGTTTTGTCACCCCGGTCGCCGGGGTGGTCCAGCAGGCGCTGACGGAAGCCCCCGGTATTCGTGGCGGCGCTGATCGCGAGCGCGTGGAGGAATTGCTGTCGCGCCTGCTGTATCGGGTGCAGTTTCCGCCGGGCGGCGGCACACGCTGGGATTACGAACGCTGGGCGCGCGAGGTGCCGGGTGTCACCCGTAGCTGGTGTCTGCCTACCTGGAACGGGGCGGGCACGGTGGGCGTGACCTTCGTGATGGACCATCACCCGGATATCTTCCCCGGCCCAGCCGATATTGCGCGGGTGACCGACTATCTCGCGCGCCACCGGGATCCGGCCACCGGCGAGTGGGTCGGCCAACCGGAGGGGCCGACGGTGACGGTGTTTGCGCCAGGGGCAAAAAAGGTCGATATCACGCTGCGTATCGCCCCCAATACCCCGGATAACCAGGCCCGTATCCGCGAGGCGCTCAGGCAACTGTTTTACACGGCGGCCAAGCCGGGCGAAACCCTGTTGCCCTCGGCATTTTGGCGTGTGCTGTCCGGGATAGGCGGACTGGATGATTACGCCCTGAAAAACCCGCTGACGCCGGTCAGTAGCGGAAAAACCGAGCTACTGGTGATGAGGGATATCACATGGCTTTAAAAGCACACCAACGCGCACTGCTGCAACTGCTGCCTAATGGCCTGGCCTGGAACAAAGCGCCGGATACGCTGCTGGCGTCGCTGGCCGACGGCCTGGCCCGCAGCACAGCGCGCGTCACCGAACGCGCCGAGCAATTGCTCAGCGAGCGCTTTCCACTGACCGCCACACGGTTGCTGGCTGACTGGGAGCGTTTTTTAGGGCTGCCTGACTGTGATATCGGCGAGGATGCCGGCATCGATGAGCGCCAGCGCTATGCGGCCAACAAGCTGCGGATGAAACCGAGCCTCAACCGGCAGTTTTACATTGAACTGGCGCGGTCTTACGGCTTTACGGTGAGCCTGAGCACCTTGCCGGATAATCAGTGGGTCACGATGGTGACGATTGAGACCCACGTGGACTATCGCCCAATGCATGTGCTTGACCCGATCACCACGCCGCTGCGTATTTATTATGCAGGAATACTGGAATGCCTGTTAAACCGCTATAAGCCGGCGCATCAGGACTTTCGCTATGTGTATGCTGACAAAAAGGAGAAAGGCTAATGTATTTTTTGGATAACAACAGCGGCATTGCCACCATGCCGCCGCTGAAAGAAACCCAGAGCACCACGCCGTTATGGTTTACCGAGGGCGACGGCCACAAGGGTATCAGCTGGCCGGGGGAAGACTGGTTCAATATCCAGCAAGCCGAACAGCTGGCCTTACTGGACGCCGCGGGCATACGCCCGGATAAGGGCAAGTTAAACCAGTTGACGCTGGCTATCCGGGCCATTATCGGTCAGGAGGCGTTGCTGAAAACCCAGGCATTGGCGGAAATTGCCGCGGCGGGCAAAGGGGCACAGGAAAAGGCGCGTACGCATCTGGGGCTGGGCAAGCTGGCGACCCAGGACGGCATTCAGGAAGCCACGGTGCACCGCAAAGGGATAGTGCAGTTAAACAGTTCCCCTCGCAGCGAGGACGACACTACGGCCGCGACACCCAAGGCGGTCAATGAGCGGGTGAATGCGGTTGTTGACAAAGCGCCATCCGATTTAGATACGCTGAACAAGCTGGCACAGGCCATCAGCAATAACCCGAAATTTGCTGAAAGCGTCATGCAACTTTTGAGTCAAAAACTGGCAAAAAATGAAAATGGGGCCGACATCCCGGACAAAAATCAATTTATAAAAAACCTTGGTTTAACGGAAACGGTAGATTGTGCAAAAAATGCACTGGATAAACGAACGGGTGGTAGCGTCAATGGCAACCTCCATGTGACCCAATCTGTGCATATCGGCGATAACGATTCAGGATTACGGGCTAATGGCGATGGCAACGTGGCATTTTATGCTAATAATGCAAAAGTAGCTTCCTGGAATAATGATCGATTGCATTGGTTAAAGAGTGTAGAAATTGATGGAACCATCAATACTCATAGCAATTTGCATATCTCATGGGGCGGCAGAACCGCGGTTTATCAAGAAAATGGTGATGTAACTGGCCCTATTTGGGGCGGGGCGTTAAGCAGCTGGCTTAATATGCAGATTAACAATCGAGGAGCAAAAAATACAGCTCACCTCGCTACGAATGGATGGTGGAAATGTGGTGACAGCGGCCTTATCAGACAATGGGGCATCACACCACCACTCAATGCCGGACAGATTTATACGGTATCTTTACCTTGTCCCGTCCCTCATGCCATTTTCTCGGCAAACGCGACGGTAAAATACAAAGGTATTGCTCCCGAGGGCAATTTAGGTACTTATGTCGAAATAGTCGGAAAATCGTTAATTATCAGTGCAGATTATACCAGAACAGGGATTAAAGCGCCGAGAACATGGGAGCTGGTTTGCTACTAACTCAACATTATCAGGCCGCCCTGACAATGTAGTTAAACGCGACATTTCGCGGGCGGGTTTCGCTACCGCCTGCATTAGACGTTGTTTTGTCAATGAATAGAAAAGAATCATTATCTCCATCCGTAGCACGTGAACCTGTATCTGCATTATACCCTACAGGCATTTTTTCTTTATTGTTTGCGTGGCCTAGTGGACCATCATCTTCAACATAATACCTGTCCCGATAACCATGAGCGTGGCTCTCGAGTGATGCAGTTTCAGACGATAAAACCTTACGCCTAGGATTCACGCCTCGCCCAGCATCCCAGCCACGAATAAACTCACCACGTAAATCAGGGAGTTTTCCTGATGGATAGGCGAGTGCTAAAAGCGGGTATTTTTTCTTATCGAATGGCTCACCGTTGCAGATAAACCAACCGGTCGGCGCTCTTTCAGCAGGCCAAGGCAGGGGAATACCTACCGGGATTTCGACACGCAATACTTCGGGTGTAACAGCATGAACATCTGTGGCAGTTAGCTGCACATCCTGAGTGAGAGTTTTGCCGTTAATTTTACGCTGATTGGGTGTGGCATTTTTAGCCAGATTTACCGTTTCTAACAAACCAAGGTTTTATTGAATTCAGAATTTAGCTAATATTTTGACCAAAACCAGGCATAATAAGTCTTTTAGAGGAAGGTTAAGGGGCTAAAATGGCAAAAATAGGCTATATGAGGGTGTCAAAAAATGACCAAAACACCGATTTACAGCAAAAATCCTTGATTTGCGCAAATTGTGAACAGATTTTTGAGGATAAAATCAGCGGAAAAACAGACCAGAGACCCGGATTAAAACGTGCTCTAAACGCACTGAAATCGGGTGACACATTGGTGGTCTGGAAGCTGGATAGACTGGGTCGCAGCATTAAACATTTGATTACTTTAATATCCAAACTTGAAGATGAAGGCATTCATTTTCATAGTTTAACGGATTCTATCGACACCTCTTCGTCAGCAGGTCGTTTTTTCTTTCATGTGATGAGTGCCTTGGCGCAAATGGAGCGGGAGCTTATTGTTGAACGTACTCAGGCAGGTTTGGCTGCAGCGAGAAGCAGAGGACGAAGAAAAAAAACCGCTTTACCACGACGGCTGAACTTATGTTGCAACTCTCAACTGCAAAACGACAAAATAAGCTCAAACAATATCTATCACGTTCGGTGATGGCCCCGAAGTTATTGATCATAGATTAGATTGCATATCTACCGTTTGGGCGAGAGGAAGCAAACCTATTTTTCAATGTGATTGCCAAACGTTAGCAAAGACTTGAAAAATTTAGTGGAGTGTGAGACTAAAGAGACTGTATTTATTTAAGGGGGATAATAATGAGTGAATTTTCGGGAAAGGATTTATATCAAATAAAAATCACACTAATTGATAGTAAACCACTAATTTGGCGACGTTTGATCGTTCTGAAGACAATACCTCTTGATGAACTACACATGGTTATACAATTAGCTATGGGTTGTACAAATGATCATTTGTACAGTTTTGAAAAAGGAGATTTGCGATATGGAATGATTATGGACGATTTTAAAGAAACATATCTGCAAGATAGTACAGGTGTGCCTTTGAGCAAACTCCTTCGTAAGAAAGGAGAAAAAATGGTTTACTTATACGATTTCGGAGACAACTGGGATCATTGCATTTTGCTTGAAGAATCATCATTGCCTGATCAGGAATTACTCCAGCTCCCCATCTGTATAAAGGGAGCGGAAGCCTGCCCATCTGAAGACTCTGGGGGGCTTTGGGGATATTACCAAAAGCTCAAAGATATTCAAGATGTTGATAATCCAGAGCGTGAAGAATTACACGAGTGGCTAATGTGCGACATAGCTGAACGAGCATATGACCTTAAAACTATCAATCAGCGGTTGATTAATTTTTACTCTTGAAATATACACATGGAGTGTCCATAGTTCAAAAGGTAGCATTTTAAGTGCTACCTCTGAGACTAAGGTGAGAACATGAGTGCTCTATTGACGAGCAGTTTGGTTAATAAATATTCGCTATCTTGCCCTCGCTGGGACACAGCATCAAGAATTTAATCGGTTTAATCTCTGAATTGAAAGATAAAGGGATTCATTTTCATAGTTTGACAGATTCTATCAACATCTATTCGTAAGTAGGGCGTTCTTTTATGTGATGAACGCTTTGGGGCTAATGGAGCTTACAGCGGCGAGAAGCAGAGAGAGCGTATCGGCGGTAGGTCTTGCTCATTTATCTTATGTATAGGAACAGTAGGCTCAAGAATTACTTGAGTCCTGCCATAGTAGAAAAAAGCTTGTATTACTTTATCTAGTTTCATCGGCCATCATCTACAAATATTGTCCCGTTGATCGTACCACTAGAACAGACCAAAGTGCCTCCGATGAAAAATAACAGTGTAATTCCGTTGCACTGATGGAAACAAGAGTAGCTCACCATTTATCGCACGTTTTGGCTTCAAATATCGCACGCCGCATCAATATATGGGCCGGTATGGGCATGGGAAAAACAGCAGCAACCCTGACGGCGTTAGAAAATCTCTATCTAGCAGGCAGCGAAACCAAACCCACATTGGTGTTAGCCCCTTTACGGGTAGCCCAATCTACCTGGCCGGATGAAGCGCTTAAATGGAACCACCTGCGTAATATTGAAGTGCAACCCATCATTGGCACCGCCAAAACACGGATGGCGGCACTCAAAAATACCCATGCCAGCGTATTTACGGTCAATTATGACAATCTCGTCTGGCTGGTTGACATCCTTGGGGACAGTTGGCCTTTTGGCACAATTATTGCCGATGAGAGCACCCGGTTAAAATCATTCCGGTTACGCAAAGGGGGTAAACGCACCGCAGCCCTCGCCAAAATCGCGCATAAATCTGTTCATCGCTGGGTAAATCTAACCGGTACGCCTTCACCCAATGGCTTGATGGACTTATGGGGGCAAGCGTGGTTTGTAGACCAGGGCGAACGGCTAGGCAGAACCCATAATGCGTTTACGTCTCGCTGGTTTAATCGCATCCAATTTCCTGGGCAACAGTGGAGCAGGTTTGAGCCTTTAGGATTTGCGCATCTACAAATTCAGTTAGCCCTGAGTGATGTCACGCTATCCCTTAATGCCGCCGATTGGTTTGATATCGATGAACCGATACACAACGTTATCAACGTTACGCTACCCACAAAAGCCCGAGCACACTATCAGGCGATGGAAAAAGAACTGTTTCTTGAGTTGGGCGATAGCGCTATTGAAGCGTTAAATGCCGCGGCAAAAACAATAAAATGTTTGCAAATTGCAGCAGGCGCTATTTATAGCGATGACAATCACAACTGGATAGCGATACACGATGCCAAAATCCAGGCACTGGAAAGTATTGTGAATGAATCCGGAGGGATGCCAGTACTGGTTGCTTATCACTGGAAACATGACCTGGAGCGTTTATTAAAAGCGTTTCCAAAAGGCAAAATGTTAGACGCTAACCCCCAAACCCTTACCGACTGGAATAGTGGCAAAATTCCGTTGCTTTTTGCCCACCCCGCAAGCTGTGAACACGGCTTAAATTTACAGGACGGCGGTAACATTCTGGTTTTTTTCTCCCATTGGTGGGATTTAGAACAGTACCAGCAAATTATCGAACGTATCGGCCCTACGCGTCAAGCGCAAGCCGGACACAATCGCCCTGTCTTTATTCACCATATCGTCGCTAAAGATACGCTTGACGAAGTGGTGATGGCGCGCCGTAATTCAAAACGGGCAATACAGGATTTATTACTCGAAGCAATGAAAAGGAAATAAAAAAGACCAGAGCTAGGCTGGCCAACACCAGGGAAAAAATTGTGAATAGCAAACACACAACCAAATAATTATACAAGAAAAATAAAGAATTAACCTTAAATTTACAAATATTTATACATTTAAATCAAATAGTTATCATTAACATTATTATTCTTATTAACAACGGAGAACTTACCATGTGGATTTTAATCTTGGCCATGTACGCCAGTCCTTACGCATCCAGTAACTTTGCAAGTGTCAATGCCAACTGAATTCTGATCCACTTTGCTAAAGTAAAACTGATCCACCCCCTTTAATTTACTCGCTAAGTTCCGGTTTCAATTTTTTATGTAGCTGACCGCTTTTTAGCTTGTCTTTTAACCGATAACTTTGTCCACTAATCTGTACAATATGTGCATGGTGCAGCAATCTATCCAGCATAGCCGCTGTTAGCGTCTTATCGTCACCAAATGTACTTGACCACTGAGCAAAAGACAGATTACTAGTTAAGAGCACACTACCCGCTTCATATCGCTTTGCCACCACCTGGAAGAACAGGTTTGCTTCTTCCTTGCCAAAAGGTAAATAGCCAACTTCATCGATAATCAATAGTCTAGGTTTACTGATAACTCGGGTAAGATATCCTTTAAGGTCACCTTGTCGATGAGAGGTAAGCAGCTGCAACATCATGTCCGCCGCAGTTAGAAAACGGATGCTTAATCCCTGCATCGCAGCCCTATAGCTGATGGCAGTAGCAAGGTGGGTCTTACCGACACCAGACGGACCTAGCAACACGATATTCTCCTGGCGCTCAATAAAAGCCAGTCCAGCCAGTTCCTGTATTTGGTTACGGGGAACACCGCTGGCATATTTGTAATCAAACTGCTCCAACGTCTTTATCACTGGCAGCCCAGATAAACGGAGTATCGTTTGACGCCGACGTTCAGTAAGTCCTTCATACTGGTGTCGTAAAACAGACTCTAGAAAGTCAGCGAGTGTACCGTTCTTGTCGACAGTTCCTTGCGCTACAGCTGGCCACTCTGTGCTTAGTCTGTCCAGTTTAAGCTGCTGGCAGAGTTTTTCGATGCGTTCATACTGAAGACTCATATCGGCATCTCCAGAATCGACTGATAGACGGACAAAGGATGTTGTAGGCTCTCGATAGGAATGGGGCGAGTCTGATGTATCGGTAAAGGAAATGCTTGCATGACTTTCGGCAGCGGCAACAGTGCCAAGCGTTCTTGTAGCATACGCTCTTCCGGCGATACACCCGTAGTGCCGTGTTTACGTACATTAGCTATTGTACTCAGCCAGTCTCCAATACGTGAGTTGGCGGCGGTAGCATCCAAAGTAAGCCCTGCCTGACGAAATAACGCGGTTAGTGGAACAATGAAACTGTTCTTAAGATAGTGATTAAAAGGTTCAACCTTACCTTTAGTCTTCGCCCTGTATGGACGGCAGATTTTCGGACTGAAAGCATATTTTTCGGCAAGCTTGATAAGCTGTGGGTTCCAGCGGTGTTTACAAGGACCATAAACATCATGCTCAATGATAATGGTCTTCGCATTATCAAATAGCAGCTGACGAGGGGTACCGCCAAAATACTGTAGGGCTGACTCAATCCCGTCGCCCCAGGCTGCTGAATTTTGACAGGTGTAAAACCTAACAAAAGTGGAGCGACTCTAGCCTAACGTGGCAACGAATGCCATCAAAGGATTCTTCCCCTGTCTGATAATCGTGAAGTCAACCTGCATCTGTTCACTGGGTTCAGTCTCAAAGCGGACAACATCTTCAATAACGGTTTTTTTCGTAGGATGAAGAAAAGCGGTCAGCAAGCTATAGCTGCCTGTGTAACCTCGTTCACGGATCTCCCGTAGCAATACGCAGGCCGGTATCCAATCAGGTCTGGCCGCCTCTACGCGTTCGAGAATATATACCTTGAAGGGATCCAACTTACCGGGTCTAGGCGCTCTCGATTTATAACGCATATTCGCCGCCGCTTCAGTGCTACGAAGATATCGCCTCACGGTTACTCTTGAGCATGAAAGCCGTCGCGCAATCGCACGTATAGACATACCCTGGCGATGTAAAACAGAAATTTCCACTCTGATCTCCAATGTTATCATCGGCAGTACCTTAAAACTGCCATATTTACTCTTAGTGGATCAGTTTTACATTAGCAAGTGGATCATTTTTACATTGGTAGCGACAGCAAGTCTTCATACTCAGGAATTTGACACTGAAAATATGTGTCAATTTGCCGCTAAGCAGTTTCAGCGGGAATTTGAAACTTTCAAGGATATTAACGCCAAAGCGATTTGCGTTAAGAAATAAGCTAATTTTACCGAGGTTCAACCATGAAACTTAACATCATCAAATTACTAATCACGACATTACCACGAGTTTCGCACGGGCATATAAAATTCTAGAAATGGCTTCAGAACAATAATTAATCTGTAACTTGCTAAGACGTATAAATTTACTTAAATTACAATAAGTTATTTTTAATTTATGAGATTTTTTCTATTTATATATTATGCTGAATTAAACTTAAAAATAGAGCGTTTTTTTATTAGTGCGAAACTCGTGATTACTTTTTATCAGTGCAGCGTTCGCCTTCGAAATGGTAGTAGGACATCTTGCACACGCCGATACCGTCATCGACCCGCAAATCAGGTTTAAACGTGGCGAATTAGGCAATATTCATTTAGGCGGACAAGAGCTACTGGTTATTCGCATCATGATAGCACCTGCACTCTTAATCTATTTGGGGATATTCCTCGACACATTGAAGAAATAGCATAGAGAGAATAAGCATTATTCCACCTGAATTTTCCTACTCTAATTAACCTGAGTTCGGGATAAGCGTTAGTTATGAGAAAATAAAAATAGCTCATTTATCAATAAAAACCTTTTAAAATCAATAAAATGATAAAAAAAGGAATATTTTTAGTTGGTTGTAGGTTAAAAAATAAGCTATTTTCTCTGCTAAAATCATGAAAAAAGCCAAAATTTAGCACTGTTTTATGTAATAATTTTAATTTAAGTAATTGAATATATAATGAAAAAATTTATATTCCTTATCCCGAACTCAGGTTAATTAGCAATATCGAAAGGTAAGCGTTTAGCCATTAAAAAAGACCAGCTCGGGGATGGCCAACACCAGGGAAAATTACGTTGTGAGTTTTTCAATGAGGACATAAACGTGAATAATAATTCTATGTTTATTACAGATGAACAAATGAAAGAGTTAACAGGCTATCAGAAACCATCCAAACAATGCAAAGTTTTGGAAGAAGCGGGAATATTTTTTATTAAGAGGCCTGATGGTCGCCCCAAAACGACATGGGAGCATTTCAATAACCCCTCTTCAAAAAAATTTGATATTAATTTTGCTGAGAAACCAAATTTCGGAGCTATGTAGTTATGTCTGGGAAACGAAAAAATCCTGCTGATAATTGGATGCCCCCACGTGTATTTCGTGGAAGAGCTGCATACGAGTTTAAACACCCAAATGGTCGTACAATTCGTTTATGTGCTCTAAATCACGAGTTTCGCACCAATAAAAAAACGCTCTATTTTTAAGTTTAATTCAGCATAATATATAAATAGAAAAAATCTCATAAATTGAAAATAACTTATTGTAATTTAAGTAAATTTATACGTCTTAGCAAGTTACAGATTAATTATTGTTCTGAAGCCATTTCTAGAATTTTATATGCCCGTGCGAAACTCGTGTAAATGTAGATAAATCTGTTGTTTGGAGTCACTATGAACAATACGTTAATGACGAGAAACATATTTTTAATTATGAATCGCTGATTAATCAATTTCTATGTTCAGCAGATTTTATCGAATTATCGAAAGACACGCAGAATGACTATCAAAAATATTCCAAAAAAGTTATTCCTGTTTTTGGCAAAATGAAGCCGGATAATATTAAACCTGAACATATTAGAAAGTATATGGATAAAAGAGGATTAAAGAGTAGAACACAGGCCAACACGAGTTTCGCACAAAACTAATTTGGGTACGCTAATAAAACACGGATTTGCTCAGTAATAGCACTTTTGATTACGTCCCAATTTTGTTGATAAAGGGTTATTTTTTCAGATATACGACGTTTATGTTGTTCAAACCACGCAGAAATAGCGAGAAAAATATGATTTCTTTGCGCTCGGCTCGTGCGAGCCTGACAGCGTTCAATACCACAGTTTTGTTTAACTTCTCGATGATAAACTTCAACAGACCAACGGGCATCCATGATAGATTTGAGGTATTGACGGGTGGGATTCTCTTTGTTTGTTACTATGTAATCAATACGGCCGTTTTTGGCTGTAAATTTGAAAACGGTTACCCAACCATATCCTCGCAAGTGTATTGACGTTCCTTCTTCTGAGATGTCTAACTTGTTCAGTTGTTTGTTATGGTTAACAATCCTATTTTTCCTCAGCGTGTTTACCCAGATCCAACCATGAGAGCGAATTGATTTCAGGTTATCCAGGCTAGAATACCAAGCATCCATCACTACGGCTTCTGGCATGATCCCTCTTTTTTTAGCAAGAGTGAGCATTTCGGAAAAGTGCGTGTTTTTTATTTTTCCATCAGAATCTTTATCATAAATACGATAATTGATAGGAATTGATTCAACCTTCGTCAGATCATGCCAAAGCAAATTAACTAAACCTATGCCAGCAATAACCTCATGTTCATTACCTGAACACGAGTTTCGCACCAATAAAAAAACGCTCTATTTTTAAGTTTAATTCAGCATAATATGTAAATAGATAAAACCTTATAAATTAAATATAACTTATTGTAAATTAAGTGAATTTATGCATTTCAGTAACTTGCAGATTAATCATTACTTTTAAGCCATTTCTAGAATTTTATAGGCCTGTGCGAAACTCGTGCTGAATATTGATAATGGACCATCTCTATTTTTTTACTACGTGTTTTGGCAATCAATGTATCATCGGCAATTAGTACGCAAGGGCTTTTTTTGTCTATAGAAGGTTCAACTAATCGCCATAGGTCTTTAGGTCTAAAACATCTACTTTTTAGCCATCGGCTAACAGTGTCATGAGATAAAGGCGATGGGCTTACTTCTGATAACGCTAAACCAGAGTATCTTAAACTGCTTACTTGTAAGAATGTTTTATAGATATCTTTAATACATGGATAACCCGACAAAATATGAACACCCTGATTTTTTCTTGTTTTTAAATTTATACTTCTTTTTTGGAGATTGCGAAACTCGTGTATAGTACTTAAAAGAGCCATAAAGATATGACTCTTTTATTATGAGTATCATAATATTGCTTACAGATTAGCTACCCATTAGGTATTAGTACATTAATTAATTGCGGTTTAATAATATACCTCGCCACTGTTTCATGACTAACAAATGTGGTGCTGCAATTGACATTTTGGCATTGATTATAGTTTTCTTTGGTTTCGTTGGTGATGATGTATCGGTGAGATTATAATTTTCCCAATATAACCGCTTTTAAGTTATTTATACTTTTGGGAAAGTGATTACGTACGCATGGATTTTTAGTGTTTAAGATTTTGTTTTGTAAAAACACAAGTCATAGAGGTTAGTTGGGATGGAACAATTAGAGTTACCTCTTATCTCGCGAGAGGAAAATAATGAACTTGATGCTATTTTAATAAAAATTTTATCCTCATAAGATTTAGTTCACATTTTAAATGCTTTGTTTGCAAATTTTATTTAACTAAAGAGAAACATTTAATAATATTCTGAATAATAAAAAAATAACCATATTTATGGTGAATATATGTTCAATAAAGTATTAAGTGTTTTTCATCACAATAAGTTCAGTGTATCTGCTGCATTATCGGAAAAAAACGATATAGAAAATAAAAATATTAAACTAGGAAAGCTAATTGGAGAGGGAATTGAGGGGAAAATATATCGAGATGCTAATAATAAAAATTTTATATTAAAGAAATAATATGCTGATGATATCCATTACATAGAATCTTTCGCTAGAGAAGAAGTGAACTGTTTTAATAAATATTATGGAGAAGGCTCTGCGGCCTTATTAGAAAGTAAGGGTACATTTTACATTAGAATGTATAAAATACCAGGGGTACCACTTAGTAGCATTAATGACAACATATTTCCACCCACTGCGCAGGAGCGCTTTCGGCATATGATCTGCGATTTAGGTGATAAGGGCATAATGCATGATGATTTAAATTTTAAAAATATTCTATATGATATAGAAAGCAACACATTTTATCCAATAGACTTTTCTAACCGATATGAAGAGTATCACAGTGGAAATAATGCGATCAAAGATTCAATAAATAATAGTTCACAAATGAGATATAGTTGGGCACTTGAGCATATTATTGAAAATACCTACAAGCCATAAAGATTGTAGCAACTTAGTGCTGATAGATATGGTATAAAAACTGTTGAATCGAATTTGAGTTATTACATCTTCCATAGCTCAAAAAATCTGGTAAGTAACAGATGCCGTAAGTCTGGAAAGGCTTACGGTCATCGATTGGAAGAAAATTAAATATTATCATACTAAAAATTATCGTTTTGCCTTTGAGGGAATGAGTCAAACTCTGTCTGATTTTCTGCTGACCGGCAAAGCCAACTTCGCTGATTTTACCAAATCGGTACTTGAAATGATTGTCAAAATGATGACCCAAATGGCAATCTTAAACGCGATGGAATCAGCCTTTGGTGGAACTGGTTTTGGCAGTTTTTTAGGTCTTAAGGGGCATGCATCTGGTGGCTATACTGGCGATGGTAATAAATACGATATTGGTGGTTATGTTCACAAGGGTGAATTTGTATTTACCAAGGAAGCTACTAGCCGCCTTGACGTAGCTAATCTCTATCACTTAATGAATAACACAAAAAAAGGTTATGCGACCGGTGGTTATGTTGGCCCTGCAGCAACCCCGATGTATGGCATGCAGCCGGTCGCAGGGGGTGTGAATGTCAATTTGGGTGGTATTCATCTCGATAGTCAACCGCAACAATCTGGTCACACCAATATGGATATGCGTTTAGCAGAACAATCATTGACGCGGAAAATCAAGTCTGTATTAGTGGCTGAAAGCCGCGATGGCGGTGATTTACATAAGATTATCAAAGCGGTTAATGGCAGGTAGTATTAAATCCTGTCTAAGTAACAAATAATGCCTTCTGTTTGCTTCATTTTACTCCGCATTTTAGTTAAAATTTTCAGATTTGATTAATTCGAGGATGTAATAAATGGAAGTAATACTTTATGCTATTTTTTTAGGGCTGATACCCGCCATTATAGCAAATAGCAAAGGGCGATCATTTGCACTGTGGTGGCTTTATGGCACACTGATTTTTATCGTTGCGCTAGTGCATTCTATTTTGATCAGAAAAGATAATCATGTAATTGAAAAGCGGCTAGCGTCTGATGGACTGGTTAAATGTCCATTTTGTGCTGAAATGATCAAACATGAAGCCATCAAATGTAAGCATTGTGCTAGCGACTTACCAAAAGCGCAATTACACGCTTCCAACCATCCAACTGACTTCGATGTAACCGCATTAACTATTAGAAAAAAAGAGGGTTACCTGATTAATGATGATGAAGTAAAAAAGTTTGTTGAATATTTACTTAAAAAATCATCAGAACAGTGTGACATTGATGTTGAATTTAAGGATGAAATTAATTCCGTCAGAGCAGCACTACCTAGTGAGGTACATGAATCATTTGATAGAAGAATAAAGTACTGGCAGTCAGCATTGATAAACTAAAGTATTAGCTCCGGTTGGGGCTTTTCTTTTCCCTTGTATCTTGAAATTTGGTTATAATAATAGCGATTAGATTTGGCAAGGTGTATGTAATCCGATTGTCCCTGGGGTTTATAGCCCGTAGCAAAGCGAATGATGCATACACTTAGCCACTCATCTGAAACCCGAACAGTTGTCCGTAATTCATAACGTATTTGCAAGGATGGGTAATATGAGTCAGCTAAATCCAATTTGTGTAGGAATTGATGTTTCTAAAGCTTCATTGGATATTGCAGGCACCAATAACATTGAGCAGTTCAGAGTCAGCAATAACCCTGACGGGTTCGATACCATCATTTATCAACTGAAAAAGAACAACATAGCCTTGATTCTGATGGAAGCTACAGGTGGTCTCGAGGCAGCGATTGCATGCGCTCTTCAGGCTGAAGGTTTTGATGTTGCCGTTATCAATCCCAGGCAAGCCAGAGACTTTGCTCGATCCATGGGCTATCTGGCAAAGACTGATAGAATAGATGCCAGAGTTTTAGCTCAGATGGCTGATGTCATTAACCGCCATCCTGAGCGGTCACGTTTTATCCAGGCTATTCCTGATGCAGAGCGTCAGATTCTTGCTGCTATGGTGGTGCGCAGACGCCAGCTGATTGCAATGCTTGTAGCTGAAAGAAACCGGATGCATCCATCTCACCCGCAAAACAGAAAAAGCATCAGTAACATCATCAATGCACTAGAAAATGAACTTAAACGGATTGACGAGGATATGCATAAGCATATTACGGATCATTTCAACGAGCTTGCAGAGCGGCTAAGTACTATCAAAGGCATTGGTATGATGACTGCTGCTACATTGCTGGCAGAAGTCCCTGAGTTAGGGAAACTCTCGCGCAGGGAGATCAGTGCACTGGTTGGGGTAGCTCCTGTTAATAGAGACTCGGGAACCATGCGTGGCCGACGAACCATTTTTGGCGGTCGGGCCGGAGTTCGAACCTCTTTGTACATGGCTGCACTGGTTGCAACTCGTTTCAATCCGGTGATAAAAGCATTTTACACACGGCTGGTTGCAGCAGGAAAAGCCAAAAAAGTGGCGCTGGTTGCCTGTATGCGCAAACTGCTGACTATCCTGAATGCGATTCTCAGAAAGAACCAAGAATGGGATGAGTCGTATCATAACGTTGCTCCATAAATATACTGTTCAAGACAGTTGCTTGTTTACCTATATACGCCATTGACTTATAATTTAAAGGCGCATATCATGTTTTCTACTATACACCAATGGCGCAGATAATATGATATTCATTGAGACGGTTATTTTTACTAAAGATTGTAAAGAGCTATTAACAGATGATGAATATCGTGAGTTTCAACAATATCTTGCAGACAACCCTGATGCTGGTGATGTTATTCAACGTACCGGTGGATTACGTAAAGTCAGATGGGCGTCAAGTGGTAAAGGAAAACGCGGTGGTGTCCGGGTGATTTATTATCACAAGGTTGATGTATCTCATATCAGGCTATTACTGATTTATAAAAAGGGCACTAAAGATGACCTGAGTGAGTCAGAAAAAAAAGTACTGAGAACACTAAATGAGGGGTGGTAACAATGGATAAAAAACTATTTTCCAGGCTAACAGAAAGCATGCAACAGATGAATGAAATCATCAGCGGTGAACGTGCGCCTTCTCGTGAAACGATGGTTGAAGCAGTAAAAGTAAAACGAATTCGTCAGGCAACAGGTTTGAGCCAGGCTGGTTTTGCTAAATTGATATCGGTAAATGTTGGCACACTTCGTAACTGGGAACAGGGCAGGCGCGATCCAACTGGCCCGGCAAAAGCGTTATTGAGAGCGATAGAGAAAGATCCAGTCCATGTTTTAAAAGCTTTATCTATGTAGGGGATGGTTATAAAAGGTTGCACTAATAGTCATATTAATTAGTTTAGTCATAATATTTTAAGTCTAAGATGCCACTCATTTTTCATGGTTATTAATTTACCTATATTAATAGTTAAAAGCTTTCATCTGTTTACGATTAATGAAAGAAAGTATTTAATTCTACTGATAAACTTAAAAAGTAGACAAAGCGCTATCGTAGTTATGATTTGGAAGCCTTGCTGTCATTTATTGTGAGCAAATTAAATATTTTCATACTAAAAATCAGCATTTTATAAAGAATAAAACTACACTTAATGTTGTACTATAGGTTTAATTTATCTATTATTAGTATGGCTAATTATAATGATAGAGATATCTACAAGGAGGCAAAATGGCATATTCGACAGTTGCTGTTGCAAATGCCTTCATTCAAAGGGCATTAGATGGAAAAATATCAGAATTAACACCCATGAAATTGCAGAAATTGATGTTTTATGCTCAATCATGGATGTTAAAAATTTATAATGAAGAGCTTATTGATGAGCATTTTTGCAAGTGGCAATATGGCCCAGTCATTCCGTCTTTGTATCATGAAATAAAAAATTATGGTTCTGGAGTTATAAAAGATTTGATTCCGATAGGATTACCATCGTTTAATGGTACCGATATTACTTTTAGTGCAGTGACACCTAAAATACCAGAAGTTGATAACAATTCTTGGGCTTTTATAGATAAGATAATCAGTGTTTACGGAGAATATTCTGGGACAGATTTATCATATTTAACTCATCTGAAAGGAACGGCATGGGATAAAACACAAAGATTGGGTGATGTTATGCCAAGTCAATTATTGAAGGATTCAATTGGAAATTAGAATTATATGAGAGATGAAATTGATACTCCTTCACTTGATAGTATTTCTGTGTTTAAAGATATAAATAAAATTAAGGAAGCAAATAATAAAATTTCACATATTGATGTGCCACCTGACGATATAATATTTAATAAATCTTTGCGGAAACAATATCAATATTTAATAAAAGATGATCCGGTAACTAGTAATTTACTAGCAAGGGAAGCTATTGAGGATAAACGCGCAGAAAGAGAGCTCAGAAAGAACTTTGGCGAAAAAGCTTATAATATAGTCAGAAAAACGTTATACGGATGGGCTTTTTTATTAGGGACATATGCATTTTTCAGATTCTTTTTTAATAAGTGTATATTTTCCGATAATGTACTTATAGCAATTACCTCTGCTGTTACACTTAATACCTTTGCTGCATTTTTAGGCGTGATTAGAGGTCTATTTCCATCCAATAAACCATCAGAAAGAAAAATTAAAAATAGTGATTAATAAATAATTTCATTAAGATAACAAATCGATAATTTTATCTATTATTTCTATCAAATCATTTGCATTGTATTTACATGTTTTGGCTAATTTTAATAGACTCTTCCTTTGTCATTTCACAAACGGCATCAGGAAATAGTGTGTGGTACTTATATAATTTGTAGTGTTCAAATAAATTATACGATAAATTGTGAATATCATTTGCTTCAATATAATTCCTATCTTTTAAAAGTGCTCGCATTAATTCTTTTCTAGGTGAGTAATTAGTAAGAAAACGCCAAATGATTGATATTAGCGGGAATGGAATAACAATTAATAATAACACTCCAATGATAGTTATAAATGGCTCAATTTGTGGATATGTAAAAAATTTTAACAATGTATCCATTAAATACTCATCTTATAGCTAAATTATGGCTATCTTTATTTATTCATGAGTTATATGGCAATGAATTAATATACATCATGTTTTTCTTAAATTTATTTAATGAAAGTGTCATTTTGTTATCTGAATCATATTAAAGTGCAATAAGTGATTTTTCATATTTAACAGAAAAATTAATCTGGTAGTATGCTCGCGATTTTAATTTGAGGAAATATAACAATGAAAAAGGCATTAGTTTTTGTGCTCGGCAGCTTGCTTTTATCCGGTTGTACTGTGCGTGTTGCTGATTTAACAGTTGCTAGTACTAAAAATTACAATTTGAATAGTAGTAAATTTCTCAAAGGGAAGCGTGTTATGGCAGAAGATAGCTATCCTGTTATCCTGTTATCCTGTTATCCTGTTATCCTGTTATCCTGTTATCCTGTTATCCTGTTATCCTTTTTCCGATGGGTATACCTAATGTTAAGACTGCAGCAGATCGTGCTATTGAGCAAGATAAATGCGCCGTTGGTTTGACTGATGTTGTGGTTAATCAACTGAATCAGTTTTTTATTGTTGGTAAAATTGGCTTAAGAGTGGAAGGAAATCTGATTCTTGATAGAAGCCAACCTGGTTGTGAAAGCGCCAGTTGAAACAGGAAATTAATTTAGATGATGAATAACTATCACTTATTGGTTTTAAATTTAATTAACTGAGGTAGTAATGAAAATCTTATGGATAGTGGTTGCTATCTGTTCTGCCTTTGGCATTTTAACGGGGTTAATTCCGGCACTAACTTTGGCAAAAAGTACACCGCAAGAAGCTGCGCTCGCTGCAATAGGTATTGCTTGGGCAGTGATCCCATACTGTTTTGTTAAAGCGATCAGTATGATGAAACCAAGATCTGTTGTTGTAGAGACAAATAAAGATTAACAATTATTAATTGCTGTTAAATAATTTTATATAAGCCCCAATATACAGGGGCTTTTTTCATTTCTGGAGCCGAACAAATGGAAGAATTCAAATGGCAAACACAAATTCAACACCAACCGGCGGGGGAATTTATACATCGGATCAAGAAAGTTGAATTTGGCGATGGTTACAGCCAGGTTGCTGCTGACGGCATTAATTCCGAGACACAATCATGGCCATTCTTATATCATCATTAAAGCAACATTGATCTCCTAATTGCTTTGGATGCATATCTAACCACAAGGTTCTGTCGGTATTGATTTTTGTGCGAAAGCATAAGGAGAAATAATTTCCAAAAAAGACACAATAGTCATTATTTTTAATAATGACTTTATAATTGATCCTCCGGCAGTAAATAATAATTATTATTAGTATTCATACTTATCATTAACAATTCAACAGCATTAATGCAAATGCAACAAAATGCCACAAATAGAATTTTTTTAATTTTTTATATAATTTTTCACATAGTTGCTGTTAAAAAACATTTAATAGATATCAAACATTAGTTTTCTTAAAAATAGATATAGAGAAAAGGAATATGCACTGATAGATGATTATAAAAATAATTGCAACTATTATCAAAAAGATATTTAAGTTAATAAGTGGTAATTGGGAAGATGTTCAATAAAACGGTAGTAGATTGGTAATTAACCTCTTTTTAAGTTTGAAGAGGTTATTGATTTATTTTTTAGTGCATTAATTATTATAGGAGTCCAGTGGCATTTGTAGAATTTTTTCAGATCTTTGATGAGGCGTTGTTGGCATACATAGTATTTTATCTGTATCTACTTGAAGACATTTTTTGCCGCTTTCTTCCCACCAATTGGGATTCCCTGCAGCTAATTGCTCTTTATAAAACTGTTCATAGCGTTCTGCGGTGGTTTCATTAGCAATAGATATTGAACAAAACCCTATAAAGAAAGTTGCAATAAGAATTGTAAATAATGATTTCATAATTCATCCTTTCAATAAATAAAAACAGTAACAATATCAATTATTATTATTAACAATTAAATAATATTTTTGTAAATTAAATAAAACGTTATAAATGGACTTTTTTAAATTTTTTATATAAGCCTTAACACCAATTGAATTTAATTGTCATCAGTAGATATCAATATGGATGACGGAACACTCGCTCAATTGGAGCCTGACGCTCGGCGAAATTATCTCCGTCTCAGACGTCAGCTCGAAACCTTAGAGGCGCAGTATTTGGGATTGAGGGAGAGGGTGAGGGAGGTTTATAAGCAACAGAGTAAGTAATTGTCTAAATGAAGTAAAGGCTGGTGTTACTTTGAGATCCACCTCTTCATATTAAGAAGAGGTGGAGTCAGTTGTAATTTAGTTAGTGTGTATCCTTGTCAGGAACAGTGATTAATCCTTCACTTGTTTCATTTATACAATAAGAGTTTTCATTAGGATGGTTCCAACACACTCTTTTTTTTCCATTGATTTTATCTGTAAAAAAATCTATTTTTGAAGCGGGTATATATTTATCATTCACGAGTTTCGCACAGGCCTATAAAATTCTAGAAATGGCTTAAAAGTAATGATTAATCTGCAAGTTACTGAAATGCATAAATTCACTTAATTTACAATAAGTTATATTTAATTTATAAGGTTTTATCTATTTACATATTATGCTGAATTAAACTTAAAAATAGAGCGTTTTTTTATTGGTGCGAAACTCGTGTCATTGTCATTATCAATAGCCAAGGAAGAAGAACTGAACCCAGGCAATGCCAATATAATAAATACTTTTAATAATGATTTCATAATTTATCCTTCATAAGTAAATAATAATCATTATCAGTATTCATGCTTATCATTAACAACTCAACAGCATTAATGTAAATGCAACAAAGTATCAAAAATAGATTTTTTTAATTTTTTATATAAGTTTTCACACAGTTGATGTTAAAAGTCATTTCGTAAATATCAAACAAAAATTTTCTTAAAGATAAATAATTACAAACGCAGTTTTTGGTTTGAGGAAGTAGGTACGTGAGACATCTAAGTAGACAATAAATAATCATTACATATTGTTGTTATTTTTGATTGCGGCAGTGTTAATTAATTTTGAATCTAAAAATTTTCATGTGATAGCGATCACCAAAATCGTTTTACAGTAACCTAATTATAATAAGCTAATTATATAGTTTGAACCATTAGGTGTTAGATGAGTAAATTAAAAAGTGAAGTTTTATGCTTACTATGGTTGGTTCAATAATAAAACAAATTGTTATGCCTATAATTACGCCTTTTTTATCGGCAATTATAGGATATTTTGTGGCAATAAAGATATTTGAAAAACAAGAAAAAACAAAAGGGACAATTAATAAAGTTAATAGTGCCAATGAATTGTTTATTAAAGTAATGTTTATTCATATTAAGTTAGTTGCAATAAGACAGAATTATTATGAAAATGTTAATAAAAGCAGCGATCCTAGATACAGATGGATGAAAATGCCGAGTATAATGATGGACATTGAAAAAATAGAATTTAATCTATCCAGAATGTCTTTTATTGCTACTGAAAAAACAGCTAATTTATCCTTGGAATATTCTGCAACATGGCAAAATGTAATTAGAATAGGAGTTATGATTGCTAATTATAATCATATTGGAGAGTTAATAAATATTAGGAACGGTGCACTTCATGAATTCGAATCAGTACTTTTAGCTAAAAAAATTGATAAATGTGACTATAAAACAGCTTGCTATTTAGTAGGAGAAGCCTCTATTTTAAGAGTAATACAGTTGACTGAACATTTGATTTTAGTGATAGATGATATCTTGATTGAAGTTAATAGTTTTTTAAAAAGTTTTCCCCAGTGTGTCCTTGATAGTGTAGATAGTAAATTAATAAAAAATCATGAGAGTATACTTTCGTTTACTTTTTTTAGTGATAATCCCAATAAAAAAATTAAAAGAGTAGTTGAAGTTGATTATCAGATTATGGCTAAAATATTTAACGAAGATGAAGCAATAATAACAGAAAATACTGAGACATTTTATAATAAGCGGGCAACATAATATTATAGTAGGTTCGATATTTGATATCAGTGAAATTATCTCCGTCTCAGACGTCAACTTGAAACCATAGAGGCGCAGTATTTAGCGCTAAGGGAAAGGGTGAGGGAGGTTTATAAACAAAAGGATAAATAATTTACTTAAACGTTAGTAAAAAATGGCTTGTAGTTAATAAATTATAAGTATGTTTATATGTACCTCATCCCTATGGTTGAGAAGAGGTATGCTTAGTTTATTTTGGATCAGGGCCGGTAGCAGGATCGCAATATTCACCGCCATTTGGAAGTTTACAGCAGTAATAGCCGGTATTTTCATTAACTTTACAGTCATAAGGTTTTCCTATATCAGCAGGATTGCCTATAGATGCTAAAGAATGAAAACTAAACCCTAAAAAATAAGTAATAAAATATATTTTAAATAATGATCTCATAATTTATTCTCCAGAAGTAAATGAAAATCATTATTAATGATAAGCATTGTAATTAACGTTTCAATAACATTTATGTAAATGAAGAAAAATTCTATAAAAGTGTAATTATTAGAATTTTATGTAAGTTTTAACAGAGGGTGATCTCAAAAATGCCCCGTGTTATATCAATAAAATCAGCGTAATATTCTGATTAAAGATAATAGTAATTAATAAGTGAATCGATATGAAACAAAAATCTGGCTGATATTATCACGAGTTTCGCAATCTCCAAAAAAGAAGTATAAATTTAAAAACAAGAAAAAATCAGGGTGTTCATATTTTGTCGGGTTGTCCATGTATTAAAGATATCTATAAAACATTCTTACAAGTAAGCAGTTTAAGATACTCTGGTTTAGCGTTATCAGAAGTAAGCCCATCGCCTTTATCTCATGACACTGTTAGCCGATGGCTAAAAAGTAGATGTTTTAGACCTAAAGACCTATGGCGATTAGTTGAACCTTCTATAGACAAAAAAAGCCCTTGCGTACTAATTGCCGATGATACATTGATTGCCAAAACACGTAGTAAAAAAATAGAGATGGTCCATTATCAATATTCAGGTAATGAACATGATGTTATTGCTGGCATAGGTTTAGTTAATTTGCTTTGGCATGATCTGACGAAGGTTGAATCAATTCCTATCAATTATCTTATTTATGATAAAGATTCTGATGGAAAAACAAAAAACACGCACTCTTCCGAAATGCTCACTCTTGCACGAGTTTCGCACCAATAAAAAAACGCTCTATTTTTAAGTTTAATTCAGCATAATATATAAATAGATAAAACCTTATAAATTAAATATAACTTATTGTAAATTAAGTAAATTTATGCATTTCAGTAACTTGCAGATTAATCATTACTTTTAAGCCATTTCTAGAATTTTATAGGCCTGTGCGAAACTCGTGTTAACTAAACCTATGCCAGCAATAACATCATCACGAGTTTCGCACCAATAAAAAAACGCTCTATTTTTAAGTTTAATTCAGCATAATATATAAATAGAAAAAATCTCATAAATTAAAAATAACTTATTGTAATTTAAGTAAATTTATACGTCTTAGCAAGTTACAGATTAATTATTGTTCTGAAGCCATTTCTAGAATTTTATATGCCCGTGCGAAACTCGTGATAGTGATAACTTGATTATCGGTATAATAATTATACGACAACAGTTTAACAATGCTATCCAGTAGCTCGGTCATATCTCGTCTTCGAATGTGTTTTTGGAGTAACTCAAGCAACGCTATTTGCTTGTGTTGCATGATTTCACCATCATCAAGCGTGGTGACATCCGCTAACTTAAAGGGATTGGTGTAGATATGCTCTGCCAGTTTTCTGTCATGAAAACAGTCCAGCCAATTCGTGCTATAGGGGTGAGGGCTTTGCTCACCACAATAAAACAGGATAGGGAAAACTAACGGTAATTGCTTATTTCCCTGTTCTAAATGTTTCTGCATGGCAGCAAGACTATAGCGCATGAGTCGCCATGCAATGAGCTTATCAGGGGTGGATTGGTGTTTAATCAAAACATAGATATATCCGCTTCCTTTCGTGGTGCTGACTGAATACAGGATATCGTTTTGGTAGTTTTTCATCTCACTATCGATGAATGAGCCAGATTCCACTTTTAGGCTGTCTAAATCACACAATGCCTTAATCTCATCTGGTAACCAGATATCGAAGAAATCTTTAGCCGTCTCTTTCTCACTTAAAAACTGCTTGAATACGGCATCATGGGGCGTAGGGGTAAATTTTTTAGTCATTAAGGTTAATGCCTTGTGTTACCTAAAAACTTGATTGACTAGATTATCACAACATCATAATATATTTTTGTTGAGAGTAATTCTCATCTTCTTCCAGTTTCTTTTTAGTAAATTATAGAAAATAGTGTTATTCAATGCGCTGTCGTCATTTACGGCGCATTTTTACTGTTCTCCTTCACGCTGGCATCAGAAATCAATTTTAAGCGCCCTAGAACGCCCTATACGGCATTTTTGTTCTTTTAGAATTGCGTACTAACCATGCGTACTGCGTTGCGTACCAAACATTTAAAACCTAGCAAAACTTCACAATAATTGTAAAAATGGTATTCATAACGTACCCGAAAAGCATGTTAAGAGATGACAGGCATAAAATTTCTTACAATGTCAGAAAAGTGTTTTAAATGTGGAGTTTTGATGGGTTCTCATTACAACTTTTTAATTTTGAATGTCTAGTTTTGTAACATTCTCACAACCTGTTTATGTGCTGTTTTTCACTGTATTTACTAACTTCTAACGACATCCTATTTAAATATTTTTCATCACGTAATTATGATGGCTAAACCTTCAATGTGTTTAAATTCTTTTTTCAACCTTAACATTTACTAACAACGCATTCACTATTCCAGTATAGTTACAACTTTCATCAGTTTTCTTCTTCAAAGATACACAGTTCCTCGCTAAAGCTGCGGTACGATGTAGCTTCTCATCATCAAACTTCTTGCAGTCATAAATAAATAGGAATAATCAATAGGCAGAATTTATAAAAACACTAGGAGTCTCTTTTAACATCTACTGCAAAATGGTATATTCTTATATAACGTATACTCCATCAGCTGAAAATTTTTAATAAAAATGGTGAACAGGTTTCAAATTTATTTGATATCCTGTGAAACGTTCAACAAACAAAGTGCGTTGGAATTTTAAAACAAAATTAGGCATATTATCGCCCCAAAAGCGTAAAAATCTTTTCACTCACATTCATATAATTACTTTCAAATTCACCGCCCCCAATCCGCTTTTTCTAACACTTAACAACACAACACACAAAATAAATTTTGCATAATTATCCCTTTTAATATGGGATTATATGCAAAAAAAGTATATTTTTTAACCTCTGGGATTAGATGCTCATAAGCTGTTTTCTAGATAGTTATAAACATCTCATTGATATAAAACAAATAAGTCACAAAAGACGCTTATAAAAATCTTTAAATAGTCTTTAAAACATCTTATAAGATGATTATAAATTTCAAAAAAAGATTAAATTTTGAACTAATAAATTCATAACTTGCTCATAATATTCTAATTAGCATTTCATAACTTTATTTTAACTATATTGAAATTTGTAAATTTTTATCAATAAAAAAAATGAAAAATAGCATTTTCAAAATACAAAATTTTAAGTTTTCAAAAATCCTTTTTTAACTCGAAAATCCGCTATCACCTTTTTTGAAACGTCGATATTGCTTATCACGAGTGCGCCAGTTAAAAACAACTCTCACTTTAGCATCATTGTCAGAAGACTCAGATTCACCATCAACATGAATCAATGACTCATCGGTTTCTGGTTCAGTCGATTTAAATATATTCTTGAGTACACCACCTGATGCAATAAATTTCAGATAGTGAACCTGATTAAAATACTCGAGCATCCACTCACGATTATTAACTAATGTCTCTGGCTTAACCGAATAATTAAATGCCTTTAAGACTTCCACTGCTGCTGTATCTGGAGTTCCTTTCACAGCTCTAACATCAACAATCGGCGTAGTATCCAATTTCATGCATTCACCCCAGATTTCTGACCAGCGAGATTGTCTTGTGTAATTATCTCCACGAAACCAAGAAGAAGATACCATCAAGAAACAATGGAAATGGGGATGAGCATAATCTTTACGCTTAGCTTCACAAGTCACTTCTGTTTTGCGTATCCACCCTTTAACGGGCTTAAACTCTTTACGTTTAGCAAATTTATTCCAAGCCTTACTCATCAACCGTAATTCATCACGTAAAGAGTCAACAGGAACATTCGGCACTGTCAAAGACATAAACACCCAACGGGCTTTAGGATAATCATTCAGAATTTTAGGGAGTGATTTTCTAAACATAGCCATATGCCTCAATGATCTTCTTCCATCACATACCGGACAGTGGCGACAGTGACAGAAATAAACCTCGACTAATTTTATAAGAAATTCACCTGTCTCTTTATCAATATGAGGATAATACTTCAAAATATCAGCACAAGAACTTATTCTTTCTGACCACTTATCGAAATCAGTACCCAATAAAACCTCAGAAAGTAATTCACTTGCTCCCTTCATTTTATCAAATTTAGCATCTTTTGGACTCATTTCTGAAAGTGATATATCATTAGATCTGTCTTTAGTATTTACAGAATTAAGCGGTTCGCATATGCTATACGAACTTCTGACAATGAAGTTAGACATTTAAAAAGCCTTGTTTGGTTTGTTTTTAGCACATACAAATCTACAAGGCTTCTTTATACTTGTCAAATAGTCAATTAAGCCAGTAACTACAAGGGATAATCGACAAAATTACAGCGTGGAATACGTTTCTATATTATAAATTTAAGGCAAAAATATAGCCAACTGGATAAGCTGGCTAAACGTCGAGGTAAAACTTTTTTAATTATATATTATTTTAGACTCAGTAGTATGAGCACATCCATAGTACGCCTACTCATCAAATTATCAACAAACCTTGTTTCAATACCTCATCTTCGACAATTAACATCATCATCGCTATTATATCGTGCCAATAGGCTTTGCAGGGATGCTACGCATGGGTTATTTGCAATATATCAATCTCTCACCGCTTCGCGGGCTTCGGCGATTTAACTATTGTTATTCTCTGTCACTATTGAGTATCGCCTTCCATGCCTGACGGCATTAAAAATAATAAGACTTAACGACCATTCTTATGCTTAAATTAGATAAAATTAAATGTTTATTTATTGTTAAAAAAGGCGGTATGTATTATGGAGAGCAAATGTATGAAATTCTCAATCAATAAAGATCTAGATATTCATTCTAATAGCTTCGATGCTTTCATTGCATACATGGAGCAAAGTAAAGATTTTTGGATTATAAAAAATCATGAATCAAGATTTGTCTACGCTAATGAAACTATGATCCATTATAGCGGACTCCCTAAAGGATTTAACATAGAAGGTTTACTAGACAGTGAATGCCCCGCCCCTTGGTCTGAATTCGAAGACGTTATACAAGCAAACGATAAAAATGTAATGGAAAATAAAAAAACAATTCCAGTACTTAACACATTTGTTTATGGTGGTCGGGATAAAATAGTACAACCATTCATGCTTGAAGTGACACCACTAATCAAAGAAGGAAAATCAATCGGAATAGTGGGAAGAGGTAAAAAATTAGAAATCTTCTCTATGTATCATCTAGAAAATAATAAACTTCCTGACTCGCTATCTTTTGGTAAGCCTACTGATTTATTCACTGACAGAGAATTTGATGTTGTATTCTTCGCTCTACAATCGTTAAGCGCTAAAGAAATTGCTAAGCGATTAAATATATCCCCTGGAACAGTAGAAAATTACCTACATAGCATTTATGAAAAAACAGGCGTTAGCGCATTAAATCAGCTGATAGAATATTGTAGAAATAACGGTTATGATAAATATGCCCCTAACAAATTTATTAATCCTAATCCGTATATACCTTTAGCATAATAAAAAACCAGCCCATGAAGAGTAAGCTGGTTTGAGTTTCCCTGATGTTGGTTAAGTATTTACAAGCATGAAGAATATAATTAAAAATTTTTATATAACGCATTAATACTATTAGCAGCTCACTAAAAAATAAGCACTAGGCAAAATATCTACTTGTAACCTCTAAAAAATTCAAAACTGACCAACATTATAAAAACAATACACAAGAATGAATTCCTAACGTATTCAAAAAGTATTTTTAAAGTTAGGCTTACCAACAGTACCAAAAATCAATTTTAAGCACCCTAGAACGCTCTGTGCAGCGTTTTTGTTCTTTCAATCATAAAATCGTATTAACTCAATCTCAAAATTGCTTATAGAGGCTAATATTGAGTTTACATATGACACAAGTATCAGGTACGCATTTCTAGCTACGTACTAACTATGCGTACCAAACATTTAGAACCTAGCAAAACTCAACATGAACATTAGGTTTTATAAGGTTCTACTCTTAGTCTTACCTATAATTTTTTCCTCGCGTAGTGACCTCAATAAAATCTTCACAGCTATTGTAAAAACGGCATTCCTAACGTGTTCAAAAAGTCTTTTTAATGTTGGGTTTTGGTGGGTTCTCATGACAACTTTTGACAACCTATTAGTTTTAGATGTCAAGTTTTGTAACGTTCTCTTTGCTTCATTTTTCAAGGAATGTGAGTAAATAATATTTACGTACAAAGTTCTTTTTAACCTTAACATTTGCTAACAACCCTCTAACCCTTTGATCTACTACAAGTGGTTAAATTGACCCCTGCTAAGATATTCAATTTATCAAGAAAGTTGTAATAACATAGTGGGTAATCCATTGATTTGATTACTGCCGGTCAAATTGACCGTTTGGGATATTCATCCAATAAAAATTTGCATAAAAAAACCAGCAAGGAAGAAGCTGGCTTGAAGTTTTCCCTGGTGCTAGCATGAAGCGGCGGAAATTTTATAATTTTAAATTTGTACTATGATGTCTTGAGCGATTGATACTAATCGGTAGTTACATTTTTCGTACTCTGAATTATTCAGATAGATATCATTTTTGAAACGTGTTAAGGCTCAAAGAATATTGAGCCTTTGAAGTGATTTACTCGTTAATTTTTTCGATACTCAACCTTGCATTTTTCTAGAGCAAAAATAAACAAATGTACTTGAAACATCGCAAGCAAGTTATTGAGTGAGTAAAAATCCAACTTAATTTTTATATCTTCCAAGGTCTGTTTTATTGCTGGATAGCTAACAGAACGTAGATGAGCAATTTCCCCTTGAGATAATCCAAGACAAAACAGTATTGCCGTTTCAAATTGTGCTGGCGTTAGCTCTGGAAACACGTCATGTAATTCAGTAATGTTAGTTAAATCGAACATTCTCATGCTATTCCTTCCATCACGGGCTTACGTCCAGCCCATATAAGCCGATCTTCTTTGAATAGCACGTTGAATATACGACGGTCATTACGGGTGAATGAGACTTTGCTAGAAGGCGTGTTGGAGTTTCTAGGAATGATCCAGTAGGTATTAATGAATTTAGAGCAAGGTTTGGTAATAGCCATAGTTTTGGCCTCTTGTACAAGTTATAAAACCTCACCAATCCGAGATCAAACGGGGTGGTGAGACGTAACAAGGTTGATCTACCGGCGTACAAGAAACCAGCGAACCTTACGGCTCCCTCATTACGTCTCACCATTATCAGGATGTAATTTAGGTTTTCAGACATAAAAAAACCGCATTAAGCGGTAGTCCGCTTGTACATTCAGGAGATCAAACCCGATGCTAGATTTTTCTAGCTAATTGCTACTATAGCTAATGTTCTAATTCATAATCAATATGTTTTTAGTGGTTAAATTTTATTTTTGAAGTTTATCAAGTTCATCATCAGATAAACCCGTAGAAAGTTTTACTATATTAAGATCTACGCCATTAGCTAAAAATTGTTTAGCTAACTCAATCTTTGTTTTTTGTATACCTTTTTGTAATCCCTTTTGAATCCCTTCCTGTCTGCCTTCTTGTCTTAATGCTTGAGCAATCGTCATAAGTGCTCCTTCGTGTTTCTCTGATTGTTTGGCTATCTCAGTGATAAATTCCATTGGTTTTTGAGCATTCCCTTCTTGGATGAGATAATTAAACATAGTCACGAGTTTCGCACAGGCATATAAAATTCTAGAAATGGCTTAAAAGCAATGATCAATCTGCAAGTTACTAAAACACATGAATTTTCTTAAATTACAATAAGTTGTATTTGATTTATAAGGTTTTATCTATTTATATATTATGCTGAATTAAACTTAAAAATAGCGCGTTTTTTTATTGGTGCGAAACTCGTGTCCTATTGATAAGAGAATAATCCAAGCAATGATTCTTTCACTTCCAGCTTCTTTAATATTTAAATTCAATTGTTCTTTTATAAACATTACAGGATGAAACGATGGATATATCCATTTAATTAAATAAGCAAAGAATATTGTCCAAATAAAGCACCATAAGCCTAGTGTAGCTGCTTTCATGTAAAGTAACTGACCATCATGACGATGAAGCCTATAGTAATGGGTAGGGTGTTGAGTTAAAACAATATACCCACTTACTAATAAAGGAATAATTAGTAAGGCAAGCACCTATATTCCTATTTTATTTTTTTGTTTTCATTAGAGATAATTTCATGGGTGTCTGCACGCATCGATTTTACTTTGTCAGAGGAGGCTAAATCTTGTTTTGAAACAATAATAGCCCCACGACCAATGACCTCAACACTTTTGGTTTGAGAGTTTCTTAGTCTTTCAGATAACTTCCTTTCTTTTTCGATAGCATCTTTGCCTAACAATTTTACAAATATATTAGTCATAGTCTTCCCGCCTTCATTGCAAATAATCTTGCATACTCCTTTAATATCAGCATATTTGATGATTGAGTATCTTTCAAGCACTAATAATGCGTTTACGTTACCAGCTAATCCAGTAATTTTTCTTAAAAATAAATTATAAATTATGAAAAGTAATATATGGTATCAAATTTTTATTTAATTTAGAGGATACCGTGAATATTTGCTATAATGGCATTAATTAAGTTTATCATTTTACTTTAATATTTTGATAAAATTGATTTTTTTGCTAATTATGTTGTGTTTTTGTTATGCATTATCTTGTTATAATTGACTATCTTATCATTACTAATGGTATTTTTTTATAAGGCTATATTTTATATTTACCCCAGCTCCTCCATCTAACCCCCCATTTCTACAATTATTGCCAGAACTTTGAGGCGCGCCGATGGCGCTTTTTAAAAGCTCCTGGTCCTCGCTATCAGGGACTTTCTTTACCAGTCGGTATTTTCGGCAACGGGTTTTGATTATATCGGCGGAGGGGGTAAGTTGGGCATAAATGCCGACCACTTTTTGCACTTCTTCATCGTAAGTGTTGAGTTGGTCGTGGGTTTGGTAGGCAACGCGAAGAGTTTGTTGATTGCGTGAGGTACAGGGGCCGCCCTGGGCCTTAATATAAGCAGTAAAATCGCCTTCATCGGCCGCTTTTCTGACCTGTTCCGCGATTTCGCCTAATTTGTCGGCAACGGGTACGCTTCTTAAACGACGACATTCGCGGTAAACGCCTTTTGACGGCAGTTTGTAAAAGTGAAATTGTGAAATACGCCAGGTAGTTGCCCAAGTGGTTACGGTGGCGGCCATCTCAGTCAGCGGTTTGCCAGTTTCAAAGTCAACATCACCGTCCAACGCGCAACCATCGATATTTTTAGCGATATATTTGGCAATATAACCGACTGCACCGCCTTCCATCGTCAGCACAATTATTTGCCAGAAGATTTTTAACACTGGCGAGTTAAAGAGATTTACGAGTTTCGCACGGGCATATAAAATTCTAGAAATGGCTTCAGAACAATAATTAATCTGTAACTTGCTAAGACGTATAAATTTACTTAAATTACAATAAGTTATTTTTAATTTATGAGATTTTTTCTATTTATATATTATGCTGAATTAAACTTAAAAATAGAGCGTTTTTTTATTGGTGCGAAACTCGTGTAAGATATTCATAGAGCCAGAATCTACTCCATATTATGATGATAGGTTAGTTCAACCAGCAAAAGATAACAACCTGCACGGTGTTTTATTTACGGCTCTGGATCCAAGTAAACCACAAAAATTCAATTTTTCTATTAGCACAGAATATAACTCAAATGGTAAGGATTTAATTAAGGGTAGTTTTTCATCTATTAAAAATAAAGATACAGGTGAAGTCGAAATTATTGATTTAAAATATGATACAGAAAGTGGACTTAAATTTGACATCTCACTTTATTGGCCAGGTGACGAAAATGATACTGTCTGGATTTTTCTACTAAAAATAACTGCGTGTGAAAATAAATAATATAACTCTTATAAAGAAAAATTTTTTAAATATCTTTTATAAATAGAATAACTTGATAGTAATTATTTTATTTAAAATTAAATAGTAATTAAATGTTATTATTTACAGTAAGTTATTTATATTGTTTACTCTCAAATAAAAAATTATTTTTATATAGCCCGGGCTTAGCTGGGGTATCAATTTAGTTGAATTAGCTTTCCAATAATTTCATCCGGATGAATATATAGCCTGTTTTATTTTGCTGAATTTTATTAAGTCTATGATTATTACTAATTCATTATCATTTAATTCTTTAACGCTTGCAACATTGTTATTTTCAAAGAAAACTATTGCTTTAAGGTTAAGTTAAGGTTGGTTTGTTGTTGAGTTATGTTTCCATTTTATTGAACGCATTGATGTAATTCTTCCGTTACAGAGCTTTTTTCCAGTAGACCCCATATCAATTAACACAAAGCCATCTCGAGTAAGTACAAACATAGGCATTTTTCTAGCAGCTCCAACCCAGGTAACTCTCTGACCCGCTCGTTAGTGATAATTATTAAATGGCGGACAGTGGTTTCATTTTTTATGGTAGCAAGCAGCAGAGAGAATTAGTTCGGTTGGATGTTAGGACTAGCGGTGCCACCGGCTTCGATGTGGTATCAAAAACAATATTCATTGAAATAAGATTAAATTTTTATTGGTAAATTTAATTAAAATAATAAAATTACTTTTGTGAAAATCAGTTTAAATAAAACACGATTAAGTGAAAAATAATATTTATTAGATTGTAATGAATATTAAAAACTTTCTCATAATAAATTTGATATATTTTAATACGAATTATACTAATAAAAGGAAATATATTATGAGCGTATGGGACAACTTTTATCGTTTAGATTATCTTGATTTAGCTTTTGTAAATAATACATCAGCCCAAAGGGCGACGATTTATGGCAATAGTCAGAATCGGATTGCAATTTCAATAAAAGTGAAAATTGTTGATAAAAATAATAATTCCTTAGTCATTCCGGCAGATGAATTACTAAGAAGTGCCCACTTAGTTCAATTTCGCAATGGTAAACGATTGAATTGGGAAGGCTCTGGTCCTGACTCTAAGCCTTGGGTTTATACCAGATCTAGTAATGACTATACTGAGGTACCTGCATTTGACGCAGTTTTGACTGATAGTTATGTTGAGCCGTTAACAGGAGCACAAGAAGTCATTTTTTATCTTTATGCGACTGATGCTAGTCGTGGTATCGATATTGCAGCTGGATTTAATGTTCCTGGTGTGGGTGATTTTAATACCAGCGAAAATGGTACCGAAAATAGAAATGGTCCCAAAGGTGAATAGGGATCAATGTTTAAAAATCCGAAAAGTAAACACATTATTGCGGTTGAGAAAATAAATTATAGCGATAAAGATAATATTGAAATGGATAAAAGCGTTTTAGAACATACTAATAATTTCTCTTGGGTATCTCGTTTTGCACGAGTTTCGCACAAAACTAATTTGGGTACGCTAATAAAACACGGATTTGCTCAGTAATAGCACTTTTGATTACGTCCCAATTTTGTTGATAAAGGGTTATTTTTTCAGATATACGACGTTTATGTTGTTCAAACCACGCAGAAATAGCGAGAAAAATATGATTTCTTTGCGCTCGGCTCGTGCGAGCCTGACAGCGTTCAATACCACAGTTTTGTTTAACTTCTCGATGATAAACTTCAACAGACCAACGGGCATCCATGATAGATTTGATGTATTGACGGGTGGGATTCTCTTTGTTTGTTACTATGTAATCAATACGGCCGTTTTTGGCTGTAAATTTGAAAACGGTTACCCAACCATATCCTCGCAAGTGTATTGACGTTCCTTCTTCTGAGATGTCTAACTTGTTCAGTTCACGAGTTTCGCACCAATAAATAAACGCTCTATCTTTAAGTTTAATCCAGCATAATATATAAATAGACAGAATCTTATAAATCAAAAGCAACTTATTGTAATTTAATAAAATTTATGTGTTTTAGTAACTTGAAGATTAATCATCGATTTTAAGCCATTTCTAGTATTTTATACGCCTGTGCGAAACTCGTGCAGTTGTTTGTTATGGTTAACAATCCTATTTTTCCTCAGCCTGGTTACCCAGATCCAACCATGAGAGCGAATTGATTTCAGGTTATCCAGGCTAGAATACCAAGCATCCATCACTACGGCTTCTGGCATGATCCCTCTTTTTTTAGCAAGAGTGAGCATTTCGGAAAAGTGCGTGTTTTTTGTTTTTCCATCAGAATCTTTATCATAAATACGATAATTGATAGGAATTGATTCAACCTTCGTCAGATCATGCCAAAGCAAATTAACTAAACCTATGCCAGCAATAACCTCATGTTCATTACCTGAATATTGATAATGGACCATCTCTATTTTTTTACTACGTGTTTTGGCAATCAATGTATCATCGGAAATTAGTACGCAAGGGCTTTTTTTGTCTATAGAAGGTTCAACTAATCGCCATAGGTCTTTAGGTCTAAAACATCTACTTTTTAGCCATCGGCTAACAGTGTCATGAGATAAAGGCGATGGGCTTACTTCTGATAACGCTAAACCAGAGTATCTTAAACTGCTTACTTGTAAGAATGTTTTATAGATATCTTTAATACATGGATAACCCGACAAAATATGAACACCCTGATTTTTTCTTGTTTTTAAATTTATACTTCTTTTTTGGAGATTGCGAAACTCGTGTATTGGTGCGAAACTCGTGTATTGTTTTAAAGTTAAGGTTGCTTGGTGGTTTGGTTTGTTACAATGGTTTCATTTGTTATGGTACTAGCAGAAGAGGGAATTTAGTTTGGTTGGATGTTATGATAGAGATGCAACCGGTTTCGATGTGGCATCAAAACAACGTTCATTGAACAAGATTAAATTATTTATCGGTAAGTTTAATAATTAATGCAATCATAGCATCACTTTTGTGAAAATTAGTTTAAATAAGACACGATTAAATGAAAAATAATATTCATTAGATTTTAATAAATATTAAAAACTTTCCCATAATAAATTTGATATATTTTAATACGAATTATACTAATAAGAAGGAAATATATTATGAGCGTATGGGACAGCCTTTATCGTTTAGATTATCTTGATTTAGCTTTTGTAAGTAATACATCAGCCCAAAGGGCGACCATTTATGGGAATAGTCAAAATCGGATTGCAATTTCAATAAAAGTGAAAATTGTTGATAAAAATAATAATCCCTTAGTTATTCCGGCTGATGAATTACTAAGAAGCGCCCACTTAGTTCAATTTCGCAATGGTAAACGTTTGAATTGGGAAGGCTCAGGTCCTGACTCTAAGCCCTGGGTTTATACGAGGTATAGTAATGGCTATACTGAAGTTCCCTCATTTGACACAGTTTTGACTGATATCTATTTTGAGCCGTTAACAGGGGAGCAGGAAGTCATTTTTTATCTTTATGCGACTGACATTAGTAGTGGTATCGATATTGCCGCAGGATTCCATGTTCCTGGTGTGGGTGATTTTAATAACAGCGAAAGTGGTACTAATACTAGAAATGGCCCTAAAGGAGCATCGGGATCAACATTTAAAAATCCAAAAAGTATCCATCTCACGAGTTTGGCACCAATAAAAAAACGCTCTATTTTTAAGTTTAATTCAGCATAATATATAAATAGATAAAACCTTATAAATCAAATACAACTTATTGTAATTTAAGAAAATTCATGTGTTTTAGTAACTTGCAGATTGATCATTGCTTTTAAGCCATTTCTAGAATTTTATATGCCTGTGCGAAACTCGTGCATCTTAGGGCTATGCCAGCTATTAGCTACAATCATGGAGAAAATGTGGTAATAGTGAAACGTGAAGTGATTCAGGTTAACACATTTAACTGGCAATCTAGATATAGCGTGGGTGGTCCATACGCAGCCCATAGTAATGGCCAAGTATGGCGGGGTGAAGTCATATTTAGACCAAGTAAAGAAATTGGTGTAAATCCAACTTTTAAAGAATGGGAGGTTCATTATACCTTACGCTTTTTGATGGCATGCCGGATCACGCTGTTCAGCGACTCTATGGCATTCGTTGTGTAGATCACCTTGCGGATGTCTGCCGGGTAAGCGAAGAACGTCGCCAGGTTGGCCCAGTTTGTCTGCCAGCTCCGGCTTATCTGCGGGTAGCGGCTGTCCCATGCGCTGGCGAACGCTTCCAGCGCCTGCTGGCCTGCTTCTTCCATGGAAGCCTGATAGATGGCTTTCAGGTCGCGAGTGACGGCTTTGTAGTCCTTCCAGGAGACGAACCGCAGGCTGTTACGCACCATATGCACGATGCACAGCTGAATGCGGGCTTCCGGATACACGGTGTTGATGGCGTCCGGAAAGCCTTTCAGACCGTCGACACAGGCGATGAGGATATCCGTTCAGACCACAGTTTTTTAGTTCTGTCAGCACACTGAGCCAGAACTTCGCGCCCTCGTTTTCGGCCAGCCACATACCCAACAGTTCTTTCTGACCTTCGATGTTGATACCCAGGGCCAGAAACACGGATTTATTGATGACGCGACTGTCCTGCCGGACTTTCAGGACGATACAGTCAAGATAAACAATAGGATAGACTGCATCCAGTGGGCGATTTTGCCATTCGGTAACCTGGTCCATCACGGAATCGGTGACCTTCGAGACCAGCGCCGGTGAGGCATCCGCGTCATACAGTTCTTTGAACGCAGCCGCTATCTCGCGGGTGGTCATCCCTTTGGCGTACAACGATAAAATCTGGTTATCCATCCCGGTGATCCGGGTCTGGTTTTTCTTCACCAGTTGCGGTTCGAAAGAACCGTCACGATCGCGCGGAGTGCGTAGTTCCAGAGGACCATCGCCGGTGGTAACGGTCTTTGTGGAATAACCGTTGCGGGAGTTGGCACCCGGTTTGGGCTGATTTTTATCGTAGCCCAGATGGTGGGACATTTCGGCGTTGAGAGTCGCCTCAACGCTGATTTTCTTCAGCAGACGATCGAACTGGCTGAGATCGTCAGGGGTTTTGAGATTTTTGGCCAATTCATTAGCCAGAGCCTGCAATTGTTTTTCGTCCATAAATTAACCTTCATTTGATGTTGGATTGAACATATCAAAATCAGGCAATTACACAAATTTATGTACAGGCTCGATATTTTAGCCAAAAGATTGGGACACTCTTTTCTACAATACTGTCTACGGCCAGAAATAGGCAAAGTAGAAATTGCACCTTTTGCTTACATGCGTGGCCGAACCTTTGAAAACGCGTTTGTGATACTGGATGAAGCCCAAAATGTGACGGCAAATCAAATGAAAATGTTTTTAACTCGCTTAGGAGAAAATGTGACTGTCGTCGTCAATGGCGATGTTTCCCAATGTGACTTGCCGTTAGGGATTATGTCTGGTCTGGAAGATGCGTTACGACGCTTTGATTGTGACGATTTGGTTACCATCGTGAAATTTACCATTGGTGATTGTGTCCGCTCTGAACTCTGCCACAAGGCCTTATTAGCCTACGAGCTTTGATAAACAATCTATAGTTAATTTGAATAGCGCTCAGATCATCTGAGCGCTATTTATTTGGCTAGCAAACAGCAACGATTTAATTTATTAAACATAAAATTATGTTTAATTTTAGGAATAAAAATTAAACAGCATTAATTAAATTTAACATATTGAATTACAACTAAAAAATAATCATTAATATTTTGATAGCTAATTAAATTATTGATTATTATATATTGCCTATTAAATTTTTCCTTTCTATTTTGAGGTGGTAACTTTCATCCACATATTTATGTAAAAATAAAATATAGGTAATGCTATGAAAAATAAAAATATTTGCTATAGCAGAAACATAATTTCACGAGTTTCGCACCAATAAAAAAACGCTCTATTTTTAAGTTTAATTCAGCATAATATGTAAATAGATAAAACCTTATAAATTAAATATAACTTATTGTAAATTAAGTAAATTTATGCATTTCAGTAACTTGAAGATTAATCATTACTTTTAAGCCATTTCTAGAATTTTATAGGCCTGTGCGAAACTCGTGAATTTATTTCATCGCCAGTTATCCGTTGTTATCGGTTTTCAGTTCCACCATCCAACCAGCGAACGATAAAACTCAACTAACTGTTAAAAATCAAATTCCTGTCATCAATATAACAGCACCTAATCAGGCCGGTATTTCTCATAACCGCTATCAGCAATTCATTGTGTTTAACTAAAAATACTGAGCATCGTACCTATCATGAAGTAAAAAATAAGGTGACCGAATTTCATGCTGGTAATGATATCAATTTATTGAGTTATAATGATAGCATCTATGAAGCGACAAAAATTAATACCCAACGCAACGCGACCTTAACCAGTACCCATGGCCGTATTCTCTTTCACGCGGTGCAAAACCAAACTTTGAATCAAACCATAACAAACACACGCCGTATCTTTATCACACAGCGTGATAAAGGAGCATATTCAGCGGTGTGGCAGTTACCCACTATCCAATATGGTGGTGAGCTAAAAGTAAATGCCGCACAAGGGATCGAAACTGATGTTAGCGGTCAAAATGAACAAACGCTAAAACAGGTTATAGCCAGCTTAGGTAATTCGCCTGAGTCTGAATGGTTGAAAGTTCTGAGGGATAATCCGGACGTTAACTGGCGCAAAGTGGAAAATGTTTATAAAAGTTGGGATATTCGCCAACAACAACTGCATTCGGTTAGTGCAGCGGTGATAGCGATAGCGACAGGAGCCGCCGCCTCTGCGTTGGCTATCCCGGCAGGGATAAGCGCGGCATCGGCGTCGGGTTTGAGCGGCGCGAGTGCAATAGCCATGCAGGCAGCAGTTTCGGCTGGGGTCGGGCTATTGCCGCTAAAGCCGCTGTTTCTCTGGCGAATAATCAGGGGGATATTTCTGTGACCCTCAAAGAGCTTGGTAGTAGCCAATCGGTTAAATCGATTATTTCCTCGATGGCTATCGAAGGTTCACTGGCCGGTTTAGATGCCACTGTATTAAATAGCAGTGGTGTAGTGCAAACAGCTCCCCCCTATAACCCCACCTTCCCGTGCTTAAGTGATGGCGAATGGCAACATACCGTTCAACGGGTGGCGGAGTAATCACTGATTACTTCAGCTGTTGACACAGTGCTCAATGGTGGCAGTTTTAAAGATAGACTGGCAGAAGCGTTAGTCAGTCAGGCAAGTCGTCAGTTACATGCTGAAGGAGTACATTTAATCGCTAAAAATGGCCAGGTACTAGGCAAACCGGGCAAACTGCTCAGTCATGGTGTGATGGCCGCCTTGAGTGCAGAGATAGGCGGTGGGGACCGTATTGGAGCAGCTGCTGGCGCGTTTGCCGCTGAGCTGGCGGCAATTGAATTGGGTGATAATTACTATATTGATAGTTCAAACCGAGAGCAAAAAATCCTCGACACTAGCCGAGTGATAGGCGGCCTGGCGGGAGCCCTTGCTTCAGGAACCGCAGAAGGAGCCTATAGTGGTGCAGAATAACTTTTTTAGCGCTAAAGATGTCATGGACATGAAAAAAGAGCTTGAGGAGGCAGATAAGAGCAGAACCGATAAATAAGTAATTTATCAAAACCCAATATATTCAACCAATCACGAGTTTCGCACAAAACTAATTTGGGTACGCTAATAAAACACGGATTTGCTCAGTAATAGCACTTTTGATTACGTCCCAATTTTGTTGACAAAGGGTTATTTTTTCAGATATACGACGTTTATGTTGTTCAAACCACGCAGAAATAGCGAGAAAAATATGATTTCTTTGCGCTCAGCTCGTGCGAGCCTGACAGCGTTCAATACCACAGTTTTGTTTAACTTCTCGATGATAAACTTCAACAGACCAACGGGCATCCATGATAGATTTGAGGTATTGACGGGTGGGATTCTCTTTGTTTGTTACTATGTAATCAATACGGCCGTTTTTGGCTGTAAATTTGAAAACGGTTACCCAACCATATCCTCGCAAGTGTATTGACGTTCCTTCTTCTGAGATGTCTAACTTGTTCAGTTGTTTGTTATGGTTAACAATCCTATTTTTCCTCAGCGTGGTTACCCAGATCCAACCATGAGAGCGAATTGATTTCAGGTTATCCAGGCTAGAATACCAAGCATCCATCACTACGGCTTCTGGCATGATCCCTCTTTTTTTAGCAAGAGTGAGCATTTCGGAAAAGTGCGTGTTTTTTGTTTTTCCATCAGAATCTTTATCATAAATCCGATAATTGATAGGAATTGATTCAACCTTCGTCAGATCATGCCAAAGCAAATTAACTAAACCTATGCCAGCAATAACCTCATGTTCATTACCTGAATATTGATAATGGACCATCACTATTTTTTTACTACGTGTTTTGGCAATCAATGTATCATCGGCAATTAGTACGCAAGGGCTTTTTTTGTCTATAGAAGGTTCAACTAATCGCCATAGGTCTTTAGGTCTAAAACATCTACTTTTTAGCCATCGGCTAACAGTGTCATGAGATAAAGGCGATGGGCTTACTTCTGATAACGCTAAACCAGAGTATCTTAAACTGCTTACTTGTAAGAATGTTTTATAGATATCTTTAATACATGGATAACCCGACAAAATATGAACACCCTGATTTTTTCTTATTTTTAAATTTATACTTCTTTTTTGGAGATTGCGAAACTCGTGCCAATTACTACTAATCCCTATCTGCGGGTTAAGGTTGAGTTTTTATCGGCAAAATGAATAACCGGTTGCATATCATCTTGATTTTACAGTTGGTTCTTTCGTCGTTTGGGGTTTTACTTTATAATCGCTTCCGACTATTGTGACTGATCTTATTAGTTGCGTGGTTAGCAGTGGTGGCAGGTAGCCGACTGTCATCACTGCATTGATCCGTTACTTATCTTTTTTATCTATATAACCGGTATTTTGATTAATTTCCGCTATACTCTGCCTGATTTAGCCCTCCATTATCATTACTTTAATTACCGTTTTAACCACTTATTTGTTCTGCTGTTGATCCTGTGGCCAGCGTTGCAAAGTTCAGTTTTATATCTTCTGCCTGTTGGCGCTTGCCTGGCTGAAACAATTGTTAGTAAACCCAAGTGCAAAAGGCCGGCAATAGTTGACGAGTTTTTTCGTAATAGTTCTATTTATTCAATAAAGTTACTCAATTTCTGCGAGTTGGATGTATAAAACTTACGGTAAGAAATGACAAACAAACTAGCAGAACAGCGATTGTCGGTCGTTCTTATCATTGACAAGAATGTTTTATTTAATCTATGACATCATTTTATGACGCTAAAATGTGAGCGAGGGAAAAGGAATGCACCCCACACGATTTCGTAATGTTATTGTTTTTGGTGACAGCTTGTCTGACACAGGTATTATGGCCAGTTCCTTTATTGGCAAGCTAGCGAGCGCATTCGGTGCCATAACGGTGAATCCGACAGGTCGTTACAGTGATTGCCGTAACTGGACAGATCATATGTATGAAGCTGCGACAGGTGGAGGATCACTTGTAATGGCTAATGCTAGCACTTCGAAAAAGTTAACTAGCAAGCATCAATCATTTTCTCAAGAATCCGGGTGGGGACACGGTTCTGACCTGTGGTTTAGATATGCCAATTACGCCGTTGGTGGTGCTACCGGGGGAATACCCTACGTTACTGTACACAAATGTTCACTTACGACTATGAAAAATGAGGTGAAGGCTTTCGAGAAAGATTTCTCATTACAAGGTATAAATAATGAAAACTTTCTTTTTATTGTTTGGTTTGGCGCTCACGACCTTTACACGGCAGGTTTGCCTGCCACCGAGATGCACAAAGTGGCAATTAAAATTGCTCATAAGCGTAGAGAAGAATTAGTTAAAATTGTTGGTTCAAGTAATGCACACTTTATTTATATAAATATGGGACTTCCATTATCGGCTGCGCGTTATCAGGAGATGGTTAGTTCTGCCAAAGCGAAATATCAAACGTCTACCAACGAGAAGAAAGCTAAACGTATTTATGATGAAGTTAGGAGACAAATTAATAACTTTGAAAGTGGGGCAATGTTATTTAACCACACACTAAGAGAGATTGCTGAAAGTAATGGTGATATGTACGTGGATATGGCGTCATTACTGAAACCAGAATCGATCACGAGTTTCGCACCAATAAAAAAACGCTCTATTTTTAAGTTTAATTCAGCATAATATGTAAATAGATAAAACCTTATAAATTAAATATAACTTATTGTAAATTAAGTGAATTTATGCATTTCAGTAACTTGCAGATTAATCATTACTTTTAAGCCATTTCTAGAATTTTATAGGCCTGTGCGAAACTCGTGTCGATGTCAAACCTGTATGAAAAGTTACATTTATCAGAAGGGGTGCAAGAAGTTGGAACCAGCATGATGCGGCGTGCGATATTTGAAGCCAAAACGTGCGATAAATGGTGAGCTACTCTTGTTTCCATCAGTGCAACGGAATTACACTGTTATTTTTCATCGGAGGCACTTTGGTCTGTTCTAGTGGTACGATCAACGGGACAATATTTGTAGATGATGGCCGATGAAACTAGATAAAGTAATACAAGCTTTTTTCTACTATGGCAGGACTCAAGTAATTCTTGAGCCTACTGTTCCTATACATAAGATAAATGAGCAAGACCTACCGCCGATACGCTCTCTCTGCTTCTCGCCGCTGTAAGCTCCATTAGCCCCAAAGCGTTCATCACATAAAAGAACGCCCTACTTACGAATAGATGTTGATAGAATCTGTCAAACTATGAAAATGAATCCCTTTATCTTTCAATTCAGAGATTAAACCGATTAAATTCTTGATGCTGTGTCCCAGCGAGGGCAAGATAGCGAATATTTATTAACCAAACTGCTCGTCAATAGAGCACTCATGTTCTCACCTTAGTCTCAGAGGTAGCACTTAAAATGCTACCTTTTGAACTATGGACACTCCATGTGTATATTTCAAGAGTAAAAATTAATCAACCGCTGATTGATAGTTTTAAGGTCATATGCTCGTTCAGCTATGTCGCACATTAGCCACTCGTGTAATTCTTCACGCTCTGGATTATCAACATCTTGAATATCTTTGAGCTTTTGGTAATATCCCCAAAGCCCCCCAGAGTCTTCAGATGGGCAGGCTTCCGCTCCCTTTATACAGATGGGGAGCTGGAGTAATTCCTGATCAGGCAATGATGATTCTTCAAGCAAAATGCAATGATCCCAGTTGTCTCCGAAATCGTATAAGTAAACCATTTTTTCTCCTTTCTTACGAAGGAGTTTGCTCAAAGGCACACCTGTACTATCTTGCAGATATGTTTCTTTAAAATCGTCCATAATCATTCCATATCGCAAATCTCCTTTTTCAAAACTGTACAAATGATCATTTGTCCAACCCATAGCTAATTGTATAACCATGTGTAGTTCATCAAGAGGTATTGTCTTCAGAACGATCAAACGTCGCCAAATTAGTGGTTTACTATCAATTAGTGTGATTTTTATTTGATATAAATCCTTTCCCGAAAATTCACTCATTATTATCCCCCTTAAATAAATACAGTCTCTTTAGTCTCACACTCCACTAAATTTTTCAAGTCTTTGCTAACGTTTGGCAATCACATTGAAAAATAGGTTTGCTTCCTCTCGCCCAAACGGTAGATATGCAATCTAATCTATGATCAATAACTTCGGGGCCATCACCGAACGTGATAGATATTGTTTGAGCTTATTTTGTCGTTTTGCAGTTGAGAGTTGCAACATAAGTTCAGCCGTCGTGGTAAAGCGGTTTTTTTTCTTCGTCCTCTGCTTCTCGCTGCAGCCAAACCTGCCTGAGTACGTTCAACAATAAGCTCCCGCTCCATTTGCGCCAAGGCACTCATCACATGAAAGAAAAAACGACCTGCTGACGAAGAGGTGTCGATAGAATCCGTTAAACTATGAAAATGAATGCCTTCATCTTCAAGTTTGGATATTAAAGTAATCAAATGTTTAATGCTGCGACCCAGTCTATCCAGCTTCCAGACCACCAATGTGTCACCCGATTTCAGTGCGTTTAGAGCACGTTTTAATCCGGGTCTCTGGTCTGTTTTTCCGCTGATTTTATCCTCAAAAATCTGTTCACAATTTGCGCAAATCAAGGATTTTTGCTGTAAATCGGTGTTTTGGTCATTTTTTGACACCCTCATATAGCCTATTTTTGCCATTTTAGCCCCTTAACCTTCCTCTAAAAGACTTATTATGCCTGGTTTTGGTCAAAATATTAGCTAAATTCTGAATTCAATAAAACCTTGGTTTGTTGGAAAAAGAAAATCGGTGGATTAATAAACAGATTTTTAACACGTTAATTAGCGGTAATCTTGACGGTAACGCTGCGTCAGCAACACGTCTACAAACAGCCAGAAAAATCGCGGGAGTAGCCTTTAATGGAAGTGCAGATATCAGTATACCAGCAGGCAATGTCGGCGCTTATACCAAAGTCGAAGTGGATAGTCGTATCAATGCGAAAGGCGCAAAAAATACCGCTCATCTTGTCACCAACGGATGGTGGAAATGCGGGGATACCGGGCTTATCAGGCAATGGGGTATCACGCCACCACTGTATGCCGGACAGATTTATACCCTGACGTTGCCTTGTCCGGTTCCTCATGCCATCTTATCGGCGACAGCGACAGTGAAATTCAAAGGTATTGCCGCAGAGGGTAATTTAGGCACCTATGTTGAAATAGAAGGAAAATCGTTAATTATCAGTGCTGATTATACAAGGACAGCGATTCAAGCGCCTAGAACATGGGAGTTGGTTTGTTACTAACTCTAGATTATCACACTACTTTTTTGGTGCTTCCGGCCATGCAATATCCGGCCTTTTGCTGATATCGACACGGTTTAGCAGCACGCGGTACGTTTTCCACGCGACAAGCTTGGCCCTTTCTGCCTCTGTGGCCATATCGAGGTCTACCGCATCCTGTAGCGGAGCAATAGCGATGCTCGCCATCTGCATCAACTCTGCTTTCTCAAACTTTGCTTTCGCAACACGTTCACCCTGAGTCGGGATGCAGCGAACCACTTTTTTACCATCAAAAAGCCAGTCACCGGAGATATCCACCCCACTAGGCAGTTCATCGACATCGACAACGGTAAACCCTGCGGGGTACAGGCTGGACACATCTTTGGCAATAGAGCGAATGATGCCGGTATCGGGTTCTATGCAGAGTTTGTATTTTTTGGTGAACAGGTTGAGTGATTCATAGAAATCCTGACCGTCTTCACTCTTAAAATACTGGACACCATGACCATAGGGCATGTTATCCGGGGAATAGCGGGAGACATTTTTTAATTCCATAGTGACCTCATTTTGAATCAGAAATGTCAGAAATCGTGCGCCATGCGCCATTGATTTTAATCTGCAACGGGCAATAACGAACCTGATAAACATGTGTACCCGAAGAGCCGTCACCACTCAGTGTCACCCCTACCATGACACACCCCTTCGATGCATCAGTGGATACACCTTCTGGTGTGTAGATTGCGCTCACGGCACCACGCTGTACATCCCGAACATACCGGGCGTCTGATTCCTCCTTGGTGTAAGCCTGACCCACCTCCTTGGGCTGGAAGGTTTTTTTCAGGTAAGCGTCCAGCCACTGATTTCCCCATTGACTGCCGTAGATATTGCCGTCATGGGCTATCCTTGCAGCTCCGGCATACACGGAAGAAGGGGCATGAAAACCGCCATCTTTATGGAAAACGTACTCACCACCACCGTCAATGCCGTTATTGATGTGTATTCCATCACCGCCCTTATCTTTCCAGATATAGGCGCGCACTTTGCCATCAGCATTCGCGAGAATAAAATGCTTGCGGTTATCCCCCTTCAGTCCGATTTGGGTACCCTGTGAAATAATGTCGCCATTGACAGTTCCGCCGGTTCGTTTATCCAGTGCGTTTTTTGCACAATCTACCGTTTCCAATAAACCAAGGTTTTCTAGAAAAAGATTCTTGTCTGGGATGTCGGCCCCATTCTCATTTTTTGCCAACTTTTGGCTCAGAAGTTGGGTCACGCTTTCGGCAAATTTCGGGTTATTACTGATGGCCTGGGCCAGCTTGTTCAACGTATCTAAATCGGAAGGCGCATGGTCGACCACCGCATTCAGCCTGTCATTGACAATTTTTACCGCTTTGGGGGTTGCGGCTTCCGTTTCACTGCTGCTCTGATTGGCATTGCTGAGCTTGACAAAACCTTTTTCACTTACGCTCGCATCCGGGTGGTTTCGGGAGCGTGTATGCGCCCTTAACGCCGCTTCCGCCGCTTTTAATTGCTGCTTTAACCAGGCGGTGCGATTCGCCAGTTCACGCGCGGGCCGGTTGGTAATACCGTCTGGCCCACCCAATACCGGGTCGGAGGTCTCTATCTGGTAGATACCGTCCGCCCATTCGGCCTGTTCTTTTAAATAGCTCATGTCTTTTTTCTCCATCGTGCTTATTCCATCATGGGTGGATTGTTGGTCACAGTGTAGTCTTTTTTCGTGTATGGATTAACTGTTTTTGCATACTTTTAACTGCTGCCATGATTATAGCGCCCATGGTAGGTCGTCTGAGCGTTATAGCGCAGCGGCACTGCCGTATAATCCAGCGCCACCAGTTCGCTCCGCGCCGGCGCAAAGGCCGCCAGCGTCTCGCGCAATTTTGCTGCCTGGTCATTGGTGATCAGCTGGTTAAGAATGACCCGGTACAGTGCCCAGTGAGTCTCGCCATCGGGATACGCGGTGGCCTGTTCAGGTTTAAGGGCTGCTCCCCCTTCGGTTATCGTCACCTCCCCAAATCCCAGCGCCCGTATCATGGCACGAATCGACCAGGGGGTGCCCTTATAGCGATGCAGCGTGATGGCCGATTTCAGCATCGCCCGGCGCGCATCATCCGATTCTGCCAGAGACCAGCCATTGACCCCGGTTAACGCCAGCTGCTCTGCCAGCCAGGGCAAGGCCGACGCCTCGGTCATATCCAGCAGATAAACCAGCAGCGGCGTCAGGTCAATCTGCTGCAACCGCGCGGCCTGTGCCGCCAGCGCCTGAAAATGGCTCTCTGCCGCCAGCAGCGGCGGTAACAGGCTGTTATCGGTCATCGCCGCTCTCCGTGCCCAGGGTCAACTGAATGTCGCTACAATGCGCCCATTGCTGCGCGGCCAGTACCGTCGGCTCAAGGGTAGTGAAACTCGTGAGCTGCACCCGGTAAACGCCGGGGACCGAGAGTGCCGCGATAATCTGGCTGGGCACAATATCCCGACCCAGCTGTTTAGCCTGGCTTGCCGCATACTGCTCAGCGGCCTGCCGCGCCTGTTTCAGTACCGGCTCGCCCGGCTGGCTGGCATAACAGGTCAGTTGCGCACTAATCGTATAGTCAACCTTTTCAGGGGTCAGCACCTGCACTGTATCATTCAGCGGGCGCACCCGCTCTTCCGAGCACAGGGCCGTCACCAGGCTGAGCACCGTCTTGTCCGGCAGCCCGCTGGTCAGCAGCGGATATAGATTGACCGTGCCGGGTTTCGGGCGGGTCACCGCCACATCACAAATCCCCGGATGGGCACTCATGGCATGAAAACGGTACGCTTCACGGGAACCGGCGGTACTGAAGGACGCCGGAGCCAGACGGATACGGTTGCGTAGATGCTCATCATCCTCCGCGTCTGAGCCGCCTTCGCTTGGCGTGGTATTGGTGACCTGAATATCCCCGTCATCGATGGCCTCCATCAGGGTGCTGATTTGCGCCGGTTGCCAACCGTTACCCTTTGTTCCCGCCTCGCTGCAGGTCGCACTCACCGTCACCGTGGATGCCGTCGGCGTCAGCCTGACTTCGCTGTCGGTGGTAAATAGCAGGCTGTCCGTGGCGCTGAGCCGTGTGCCGGCTGGTATCGGTATCGTCACCGAGGGCGGGGCCGCCAGTGAAAATTCCACCGTGGTGCGTGCCCGTTGAGCCGGTAGACGGTAAACGCCGACCAGCTCGGCCAGATAATCCAGCATTGGCGCACGGGCAAAGGCCACCAGGTTTTGTTCGGCGGCGGATTGAATGGCACTGCGCACCAGGGTTTCCCGGTAGGCGAACAGGTCAATCAATAGCCGCTCAGCCTGCGCCGGCCACAGGGTCTTGCCGCTGGCCGCTTCATAGTCCGTGATCATCTCGCGGGTAATGGTCTGCGCATCCGCTGCAATAAAAACCGGCTTCTCGAGGGTTAACGCCATGCCACCTCCGTTTGTGCGTTGACCTGACTGCCCGGCAGTCGCCAGCGCAGCAGGAGATTCACCCGCTCACCCTGCGCATTAAGCCGCACCTGATGTAATTCGCATCGGGGCTCCCAGCGCCTGATGGCCTCCACCGTTTCCCGTACCACATGCGGCAAGGCCCGCTCAACCGGCATATCCAGATAGCGATGCAGGTCACTGCCAAAATCCGGTCGATGCGGGTCGCTGCCTTTTGGGGTGCCTAAAATCAGTCGCAGGCACTGCTGAATATCTTCGACGCCACTGACCCGCTCACCCGATGCATGCAGCGCGGGTTGCCAGTCTGCGGCGCTGAGGACGGTCATTGTGTTCATCAAACGCGTTCCTCCCTCACTTATAACGGCTTGCCGGTGGGTTTACCGTCATGCCCGTTGCTATGTTGATGCTCTTGCAGCGACACCCGACCTGCCTGGATATCGCCGCTGGCCTGGAGCGTGCCGTCAATGATGGCTGTCGCGCCACTGCCGCCCGAACCGCTCATGCCGCCCTGGTACGTCAGTTGCTTTTGCACCGTCAGGTTGCCCGTCGCGACCGTATCGGGTGCATCCAAAAACAGGGTTTTACTTGCCTTCACCGTCGCATTTTGCGTTTGAATCAGCACCGTGGTCTGGGTGGTCAGCGTCAGGGCCTGTATCTCGCCCCCGATAGCCATCGCGTGGTTTTTGCGGTCATACTCGACAAAAGTCCCGTCGGCAAAATCCACCCGACGTTTATCGCGGTTTGCCACCGTGGGGGGGTCTACCTCGGAATACACCGCCCCTAACACCACGCCGTCATCACCGTCAGCATCCAGCAGCAGACTCACCTGTTCACCTAAATCCGGTAGCCCGTAATCCTTGTTATCCTGGGTGTTGCGTTGCAATACCGGCAACCAGGCGGTGCGCAGGTTATCACAGGTCGGCAGCCGTACCCGTACCCGGACGTTTTGCTCATCAATCTGGCTGATGGTACCGAACATCAATTGCAGTGCTTTCATGGTGGCTTTTCTCCGATTGTCATCTCTTTTTCACTCAGCGGCCCCACGCTGCCATCGGCTTTCACCCCCATCACCGGTGGGGTCGCCGACTGATCCGCGCGAATCGTTTTCCTGTTCATGCGCGCCATCGGCCCCTGGCCCAAGGTGAGTTCACAGGTGTACCCGCTTTGGCGCGACAGGGCATGGCGGACTTCGGTGATAAGCCACACCCCGGACAGGCGACCAAAATCGGCCAGGCGCACGGTTAACCCGGCTTGATACGCCGTATTGCCCGCCAGCGCTACCGTCGCCACCCGTTGATATTCATTATGCCGGTTCAGCCCCGCACACACCTTGGCAGTCGCTTCTTCCCGGCTCCGTGCCCGGCTGTGCAGTCTTAAGGTATCGGCGCTGGTTGAACGTCCCTGTTTTTGAGGCGCCGTTTCTCGCGCCACGTCGCCTATCGTGCCATCGGCCTTGATACCGACCGTGACCAGTTGTTTGCGCTGGCTGTCCTGGTATTTCACCTTGCCCTGCTGGTAGATACGGTTAAGCGTATCGCGCAGGCTGTAATGACTGACGGCTTGCGGGGTAATGACGTTAACTGGCGAGGCTTCTCGCAATCTGATGCGCTCAGAAAAAATCAGCCTGCTCGGCGTGACTTTAACGATATAGCCGTACTCCTCCGCCAGCCGGCGCAAAAAAGCCAGGTCGGTTTCATGTTGCTGCGTGACCCTGTCAAGGGGCAGCGGCGCAATCAGCCCTTCCAGTGTCAGGTGGTGTTTTTGGGCAATCCGCCGGGCGATGGCCGCCAGGCTGGTCTGCTCAAACGCCCGGTAGCTCCGGGTTCGCAGCGCGGTGGTCACCGAAGCGGATAACCCACGCAGCGACACCGTATCCGGCGGGCCACTAAGCTCTATTTCATCAATCGAAAAGGTGCCACAGGGACGTAATGGCGCGCCGACCCTGCCGAGCGCCAATGAGAGCGTGTCGCCTTTACCCGGATACCAGGCCCCACGCCAGCGCCCGGCGCTGTCTTCCAGTTCGACCGTCAGCTCATCAGACTGGCCACTGAGCTGATCGGTAAAGCGGATCCCGAGCACGTCCGGGGTGATATCGTGCGTGATGTCCTTTTGGCCATAATGCAGGGTCCAGGTCGGGGCCGGTACCGCCTGCTGTCGTTGTGTCATTAACGCAACCATGGCGGTGTCTCCTCAACGCTGTCCTGTGCGTTAATCAACGGGATAGCCAGGGTGATGCCGGCAGGCAACACCGGTGTAATGGGGATATCAGGATTGGCGGCAATGATCCGCACATAGCCCAATGCGTCACCGTAATAGTAGGCGGCCAGCGTATCCCAGCGCTCGCCCTCACGGGTAATATGCTGCCAGACACCTGGCTTATGTTCTTCTTCCTGTTGGCTTGCAAACATCGTCCTGTTCTCCTTTAGCGGCGCGTCACCAGATGGCTCGTCAGACGGCTCAGCAGCGGGGTGACGTCGTTCCAGGTACTGAGGGCACCGCCCACCTGACCGGCCACCGTATCCAGTGCACCGGGCAGTGCCTGGCCGGTACCGGGGGTCAGAGCACTGAGCGTGTTTTTCGCCTGGCTGGCCGTGGTCGCCACCTTGCCCGCCGCTCGGGTCAGCTGACTGGCCGCAGGAAAATGGGCTTCCAGGCCGGCCAACAACGGCTGCGCCTGTATCAACGGGGTGGCCACCTCACCTAAGCTAGTAATGACCCCAGGGAGGCGCGTTAACGCCGCGACCGGATCCGTTTTCATCTGGCGCACCACCCGGATCGCCTGTGAGGCCGTGGCCAGTGCCGACTGCGCCTGACGGGCCAGACCCACCGCCCGCGATAGCGGTGTACCGGTGGCTATTGCCCGGGTTAGCCCGGCGGCTTTTCTGTTCAGTGTCGTGGCCATCGCCGGCGGCTTAAGTGGTTGGCGCAGATCGCCGGTAAATTCACGCAGACTGATATCGACCTCCAGGCATTGGGCGATACCGTCGGCATGCGCCAACACCGTACGACCGGTAAGCGTGGTGATCACAAAATGCCCCAGGTACTCGCCATTGCCGAGCACAAACGCCAGTGCCTGGTGGGCACGACAGGCGGCCTGTAGCCGTTGCCATTGCGCGGTCGGTTGACAGTACTGCTGATGAAACCGCACGCTTAAACTGTATTCATCGCACTTGTCGCCGACCCACTGCAGACCCGGTTTACGGCCAATGCGCGCCTGCTCGGCAAACTCACCGCCAAGGATGGCTTCCAGCGCGGTAAAGCCGGTCTGTAACTGCACTTCAATCTCACCGAGTATCGCCAGCATCAGTGAAAGGCCCGCCGTTGTTGTTGGTGCATCAGCTGCGCCAGGCGTTTTTCCAGCTCACGCACACTGATAGCCAATGCATCACGCAACGCCGCCGGGGTCGTCTGCGACTGACCGTTCATCACAATCTGCGGCGCAAAGGTGATCTGCATGCCTGAAAAAGCCTTCCCCTGACCGGCAGGGGAGATCGGGGTATCAGGCCAGTGGGGCACACGCGGGGACGGCGGTTGCATCAGCGGCATCAGGCCGCCGACGGCGCGTTCTAACGCGGGCGTGGTGCGGGTAATGCCCAGCACCGCCCCCTGCACAATATTGTCCCCCAATCCGGCGAAAACACGAGAAGGGCTGTGGATCCCCAGCGTTTCCTTAAACCAGCCCGACACACTGTCACCAAAATGGACAATCGTCTCTTTGGCGGCGGTTAAACGACTCTTGATCCCGTTGACCAGACCCTCAATCAGCTGGCGACCCGCATCGGTAAAATGGGCGGGCAGTTCAACATGGAAATAGCTCATCACCCCGGCAAAGGCTTTATAGAACAGACCCACTGGCGACCAGTTAAGGATAAGTGCCCCAACGCCCGCAATACCGCCGGAAAACGCCTGTTTCACCTCGGCCCAACGGGCCTGAAAGAAAGCGCTTATCGGCGTCCAGTAGCGGACAATCAGGTAAGCGCCGGCGGCAATCGCGGTGATAGTCAGGCCGATAGGGGTAAACATCAGTGCCCGCCCCAGCCACAGCAGTGCGTGTCCGGCGAGGCGCAGGCCCGTCACCAGTCCGCCGGCCAACACCTTACCTAATCGTCCCGCACTGCCCGCGAAGCGGCTTAAGCGCCCACCCATGCCAAAGGCGGTGCTGAGTAATAACCAACCGGTACGCAGCCGGGTAAACCCGCCCCACAGCAGGCGTATCGGCGAACCCAGCAGATTGAACGCCAACCTTGTGGCCAACAATCCCCCCTTAAACAACAGGAGCGCGCCCACCGTTTTAGCCATACCACTGACCAGCTGGGGGTGGGTTTTGACCCAGGCATTGGCGGCGTTCACATAAGGGAGTACCGTGGCGGCTAAATTCTCTACCGCTGGTTTTAGTGCATCACCGAGACTCAGCGACAAATCCTGACTGGCAATGCCTAACTTTTTCATCTGTTCAATGGGGGATTCAAGCCGTTTTTTATAGTCACTGCCTAATACATCCTTGTCCGCGGCCGCCAGGGCCTGGGCGCGGATTTGCCGGTACTTGTCCATATTGGCCAGCATCGGACGCACAAAGGCCATCACCTGCATATCGGCAAACAGTTCACCTAAGCCAAAGTTCTGCTGCAGGGCCAGTAACGCTTTATCGCGGGCGGTATCGTCCTGCAGCGCCATCGCTGATTTAAATTGCGCCAGCGCCTCGGGACTCTTTTGCGCCAGATAGGTTTGCAGGGTATTCATCATCCCTTCAATCGGCGAAATCCCGTGCGCTTTTTGCTGCATGAGTGATTTTTCAATATCGATACCGACATCACCAAAACGTTTTTTAGTTTCAGGGGCGTACAGTTTTTCCAGAAAGTTATTGAAATTGTTCGCCGCTTTATCGGTGCTACCGGCACCCATTTTGGCTACCTGCAAGGCAGCGACCATCTCGGCCACCGCCGCTTTACCCTGGGCTATGTTGGCCATTTGTGGTGCCAGCTCCGGCAACCACTTCACCTGGTCAGCGATTTCAAATGACCCAGCCTTACCCCCTTGCGCCATGATGTTCTGTACCACAGCAAAATCCTTTCGCGGCAATGCCCAACCACTGCTGGGTGGTCACCGCCGCCTGTGCCCACAGTTCAGCGGAGGTGCGGGTGGCGGTTGCGCCGCGGGCGATGTGTGGCAGGTAGGCGCGAATAGCGTCCAGGCTGTCAATGTTATTGCCAATAAGCGCACGGGTGGCGGCCTGTAAATCATCCTGCGTCTGGTTGTATTGCTGGCTCCAGGCGCGGATATCTTTACCCAGCGCCGCCTGGGTGGCACCGTCGTAACCGGCGGTGATACCCATATCGACCAGATTGTCCTGAAAGGTCATCGACTGCTTGACAGACGGCGCGACCGCGCCCCACCGCTGCCGCCGTGGTGGCCCCTAACGCCAGTCCTTGCCCCATCAGGGCCTGTCGTTGTTGCCCGGCAATCTGACTGGCCATCATAGTGTGATGCAAACGGCGATGCTGTTGCTCGAGACGGGAAAGTGTCTGACCCACCCGACCCAGCTCGCTATTAAGGTTACGCGCAGCCTGACCGCCCAACTGACCGTAGCGGGTCATTGCCTGGGTCAGTTGTTGCTGACGAGTCTGCAGACGACGGGTGGTGTCCCCTAACAGATTGAGGCTACGTCGGGAGTCACCCATCGCCGAGCGAAAGGCACTGGCCACCGCCCCCTTAATCACCACCCCAATCGAAAATGTGTTGGCCACCGAGTCACCTGCCTGTGTTACGTCTGATTAACGGTTAAGTACTTGTCCCGCGTTGCCGCGTGCTCCTGCCGGATTTGGGCGGCGGCTTCCTGTAAATAGTCCTCAAATTCCACCACGGTCAGCGCATCCAGCTCACTCGGCTGCCAACGGAACCATCTCGCCAACAGGGCCTGCGCCTGACGCAGCGCCTTCGGCGAGTGCATCCAGCCCCGCAAACTGGCGAAAGTGGTCTTGCAACTGCTGATAATCCACCAAATCCATATTGTCGATATCTTCCGGTATCAGGCCGGTCATACGGGCAATCAACAGACTGTCCCAGTCATTGGCGTTTTCACTTAAGCGGCGTACCGCCTTGATGTCACTGACCTTGAGCCGGTTTAAGCTGACCTGGGTTAGCCTTTCACCACTGCCCAGGGCATAAGGGTATTGCAAGGTGTAATGTAAAGACGGTGTCATGAGGGTTATTCCTTACCTGTTACTGTCAAGCGCCCAGATTGGCGCGATAATCGGTGAGCATATCTTCACCGTTGATTTTAAAAATATTGGCGATCACATCCAGCTCCAGCAGCACCTGGCCATCCATCACCTGCTTGATATAGCTGCAGGTAAAACTGCTGCTCATCTCCGGCACCTCATGCTGCTTAAAGCTGCCCAGACTATTTTTGCTGAACATCACCGTCATAAACACCGCGACGGGTAATTCATCCTGGCGACCCTGTGCCGGGTTATAGCGCTGCAGGCTACCGCGACATTGCAGCGGATACGCCTTGAAGGGATTGGCGGTACGCAGCGCCACTTCTTCATACAGGCTGGTCCAGTGAATCTCCCCTTCCAGCTTGTCAAACCCCGCCGGTAACTGAATTTTGCCTATCATCCCCAGCGCCTGATGCTCCTGCTGCACCACGTTGATTTCCGGTAGCTTGATTTCTTTTTCCCGACCTATCAGGCTATTGCCGTCCAGGTAGACGTTGGCATTGGTCATAAAATGCAGTGCATTGCCCGCCATCATCTCCTCCTTATCGTTATCTTATTGACCCTGTGCGTCACGCTCATGTGGAAACCCCACTTTTCAGGAAGGTGAGATAGTCATTAGTGATTTCCGTCTCAAAGGTCAGGTGCTCCATCGGCGGCGGTGGGGTGTATTTGTAATTCAGTTTCAACTGCCCCAGACTGAGCGCATCCTTGGTGTTCTTCGCCGGGTCATACCAGCAGTGAAAACCCAGCAGCGCCCCATCGGCAATCAACCTCCGACCATAGCCATTCACGGATTCGGTCAGCGCATCAATCAGCCCCTGATTAATGGGGCGATCAATATATTGCAGACTGAAATGGCGGATAGATTCATTAATCATATCCCCGGTGCGCCGCACATTTTCAAAATTCTTCAGATGCGTCACGGTCGGCCAGGCCGCGGTGCGATTGCCCCACAGGCGTAATCCGCTACCAAAGCGGTTAAACACCGTGGTAATGCCGTTCTGGTTAAGCAGATTGACCTCGCTATTGGCATCATCAATGCGCGCACTTAACGGGCGCTCAATCCCGACAATGCCCATCAATTCCTGATTGGAAGACGACCACCAGAACCCTTTTTCCCGGTCAATTTTTGCCCGCAGGCCGCCGCGCGCGCTGAGAGCGGCTCCAGACGATTCTGATTCGTCGCCTTGTCATAGACCTTGACCTGCGGATAACACAGGCGTACCCGGTCAGAGGCGGTATTAAAATTAATGGTGCCTTGTGGCCCGCGTCCGGCTATCGCCTGGGCAAACGTCGTCCCCGCAGGCGCATCAATATAGGCGATGGCTTCACAGGGGTGCGCCAGGGCAATCATGGCGGCAGCCACCGCATTTGGTGCGAGAAGCCGGGCACAATCAGCAGCTTTGGGCGAAAGCCAAACAGGCTGTCGGCATTTTCCAGTGCTTTCATGCGGTACGCTGGTCGGCGGCATTGGTGGCACCCAAAACGTCAGCGGCGGTGATTTTTGAGACATCCGGGGTGTTATAGGTCACACTGACGGTGGCCCCCTGGGCAATACCGCCGGTGGTAACACGGGTGACGTTGCCCGTTGCGGCGGCCATGGTATAGTCGGTCGCCACCTGATAGGGGGTCTGCCCATCGACGCTTTTCACCACCATATCGCCCACGGGTAACTGGCTCAGTGTGGCACTGTGGTGCGTGCTATCGAAGGTGACACTTTCTGCGGTTATCGTTTTCTGATGGCTTTTGGGGTCAAACACATTGACCACCAAAACGGTCCCGACACCGTGGTCATAGATAGCGCGCAATGCCTGTGGCAGGGTAAATCCACTTCGCTCATCGCCAAACTGCGCCGCATCCTCTTCCGACAGGCACAGGGTCAGGGTATTGACCGGGGCCTTTGGGCGCGGTACCGACCAGGCCAATCACGGACGATTTTCCCGTTTTGACCGGACGGGTCCCGCGTTCAATTTCCAGCGTATCGACGCCGTGATGGTGTTCTCTACTCATGGGGTGACCTCGTTACTTTTGGTGTCTGCTGGTACTTTGCCGCGTTTTCTGGCGGGCATCGCTAACGATGAGCTGACCGGCACTTCGACGGGTTTGGCCTCATCAGGGCGGGGAGCAGCGGTGTCGCCCGATGAGGTGATTGCCGGTGCCAACGGTGCAGCCACGATGGGTTTGACGGGGGTTTCTGCTTCCTGACCCAGAAAGGTTAAATAGCCCTGGGCTTCCAGCCCCAGCACATAATCGTTATCCATCGGCAAGGTCACTTCCTGACCCGGCCAGAACATCACATCCAGGATGCGGCCATCCGGTAAACGTAATGAAGCACCCCCCATCTGTTCGCCGTCATAACGATAACGGGCCGGTTTGCCGGTCGGCTGTTGAGCCTGTTGTGATCGTTGTTCAAAATCAGTCAACGGTTTTGCCGGTTCAACGGGCGGATCGGGATAATCAAAGCCAGAAAAGTCAGATAGCCCTGCGCTTCCAGCGAGACAATAAACGGATGATCGACCGGCACATCGACCACCTGACCGGGATAAAACATCACATCCTGGGTACGGCCATCAGCCAGACGCAGGGGGGCCCCATTCGGGGATTCACCGTTGTAGCGAAACTTCGCCATAGACCACCTCATTACTTTCTGTCTTCATGAACTCTTCCCGAGTACGCGGTAAGGCGTCGTGCGGGGCGTCCTGCACAAACCAGGTTTCTGTCGCGACCGTCAGCGCGTATTGCCATAAACCCTCCGATTGCCCCAAAAAAACCTCATCAATCAGCCACAGTGGGCGGCGACAGTCCGGCGGCATAAAGCCGCCCACCGCCTGACGCAGGGTATCGAGCAGGGCAATCGCCCCCTCGTTACCGTTAAGCTGGCGCATCACCAAGGTCAGCGTGAAATGCAGCACCCGCGGCTGAAACACCCTACCCACATCCTGAATGTCGCCAAAACGCGAGCGGGCAAAACTGAGCAGCACCGCGCCGAGCGGATGATTGAGATGAAAGCGTTCCGGCTGCTCAGGAAAGAAGGTGACGTCCAGTTGCGGCAACCGCTGTTTCAGCAGGCCCAGGAGGGCGCGCATGATATCGAGCGTCATTCAAAGTCCTCCAGTAAGCCGCCGGGGCCGCTAAAGCGCGCCGGACGGGCGCGGACATGAAAAGCCCCCGGCTCGGGGAGCACCT